>NZ_JAIOAB010000099.1 GCF_019890635.1 Streptomyces sennicomposti | reverse complement strand
GAGCGCGCAGTGATCGGGAGGCTGCCGGGCCGTCACTGCGCGTGCTCGCTGGAGCACGGCGTCGATGGCGAGCGCCGCCGGATTGATGGGAGGCGCGCCGTCGGGCGTGTCCAGCACCAACCAAAGGACCGTGGCAGAGAACGAGAAGTCGTAGTCCGGGACCGCACTGGGCAGGGCGATGTGAGCGATGCGTCGCCCCTGGCCGCCGGCTTCGTGCGGTGGCGCCGAATCCACCGGAATCGGCCGTGGTTTCAGCAGTTTGTGCATCAGGGTGATGGCAACCGCCAGGGGCACCACCGAGGCGGGCCAGACCCACACGGGCCACGCGGCGGTGAGCCCGACGATGACGACGACCAGTCCCAGAATGACGGTGACGAACAAGGTCATCGTCCTGTGGCCGGAACTCATGGACAGCTCCTTCGTCTTCTGGTTCTTCGCATGTCAGGCGGCCTGGCCGTAGGGTTCGATGCCCTGTGCCGCGTCGAGTTTCCGCAGCAGGCAGGAGAGGACGTCCGCCCGACGTGCGCCGGGTTCCGCGCGTTGCCACTCCTCCGCCGTGCGATACAAGCGGCCCGCGACCGCCGAGTCCTCACCGCAGCCGGCGGCCAGCACCTCGGCGACCGGCTCGCGGTAGTGCGCGTCCCCGCATGCGGTGAGCCAGCATTCCACCACCCGGACCCACTCCGGGGCGGGCAGCCGCAGCAGACCGCTCCAGCCGACAGCCAGGCTGCCGCGCACGGCAGGGTCCCCGATCAGGCGTATGGGATCGGCCAGATCCCGGAAAAGGCCGAGATCCGCCGGCCAGAGGCCCGAGCTGATTCCGTCGGAGAGCCTGGTCAGCATCTTCCGGTACAGGCGGTCGTCGGACCTGGACAGGTCCACGGCGCTCCGTCCGGCCTCGTCACCCCTCCTGCGGGAGCGGCGTGCCAGGTGGTGCAGCCTCACCAGCGCCTGGTCCGGGTGGGAACGCGCCATGGTCTGCGAGCAGACCACGACCAGCACCTGGCGCAGTTGATCACTCGTGTCCCGTGAGACGGCCCAGTCGTAGATCCGCTGGCGGAAGAACCGGCCGTGACGATCGTCGTGCAGTCCGAGGGCGAGGGTCTGAGCCGCCTGCGGCACCAGGTGCGCCGGTGACCGTGACGACATCCACCGGTCCGCGAGCCAGGTCAGGTCCTCCGGGCGGTCGGTGCGCAACGCCTGGTCGGCAAATCGGTCGATCGCTCGCTCACGGACCGCCGACGGCATGGCCGGGTCGGCGACGTGCTCTCCCAGCCAGTCCCGGAGCTGACGGCGGATGTCCGGCAGATAGGTCCAGAAGTGGTTCCGTACGGCGCGGTCGTACCCGACGGCACGAAAGCGGATCCGATCGTTCGAACCGCTCTCGGCGTGGATCGCGAGGAGTTCCGTGTGCAGGTCGGCACGTTCCAGCCGGGGAGTGGGATCGGGAGGATGGCTGAGCATTCTGAGCAGGTTGTTCGCGCCTGTCAGCACGATCTCCGGGGTCGCGCCGTGGAACATCGCCAAAGACAGCAGCAGCGCCCGGTGCCGGCCGCTCGTCGCCGCCGACAGGTCCGCCGCCACCCGGTTCGCCTGATCGTGCCGTTCCGCCAGCGCCTCGGTGAGCCAGTTCGGGAAGCCGTGATCGGCCGCCGACGCATCCCGGCAGCGCCGGATCCCGTCGGCGAGCGCTGCGACGTCCGCGATCGGCACGCGGTTCAGGAACGCGGCCAGCTCCGGGCCGGCGACTTCCTCCTCCGCCGGGACGATCCCGTGAGCCCGCAGATGGACGGCGAGAACACGCCGGGCGTCGGGGCGACGTATCTCGGCCATCAGAGGCCGCACGCCACTGCGGAGCAGATAGCCCAGATGGTGCGGCAGGACCACCGCCAGGTGCGCACCACGATCGATCACTTTGGAGCGGAAGTCCGACAGCGCCTCCTGAACGGCGAGGAAACGGGCCTCCTCAGCCGCCGACAGATCCAGCAGCAGACGGTCGCCGGGATTGACGTCCTGCGGATCGAGCGCGAGCGCCCTGTCGTCGTCCGTCGTGTCGGGCAGTTCGTGCAGACTGCCCCGGTCGTCCGGCAACTCGTGCAACAGCATCAGCGCCGCGGTACGCCGACCACTTCCCGGTAAGCCGTCGACCAGGACCGTGCGCTCCGTCCGAAGCCGGTCGCGTGCCTGCTGCAGCCCCGGCGGTGGCACGAAGCGCTCGTGGAGGCGCCGCCGGTCCTCCTCGGCGATGGAGCGCGGTCGTCTGCGCTCCCTGTCGTTCAGCAGACGTTGTGCCGCCGAGATGTAGAAGTTGAACTGAGGGCCGTCGCCGCTGTGCACCGAGCCGTGGGCCTCGCCGATGAAGGAGCTGAAGCTCCCCGTCATCGTCCCTCGCCTCCGCGCGGCGGACGTGCGCCGAAGCCCTGGCGGATCCCTCCGTGGTTGTCGCCGACGACATAGTTCGTGCCGTCGCCCTCGATGTGCGGCCCCCCGTACAGGTTGCCCCGGCCGGCGTGGAAGGGGGCGTGCGCCTCGTTCACGAAGGTGCCCACCGATCCGCCGACCTGGCCGATGCCCCCGCTCTGACGGTCGGTGCGCACACCGGCGTCCCGGTCGGGCGTGTCGGGGACGCTCTCGTCGGCGCACGTGTCCAGGGCGGCGAGCGAGGGGAACTGGCGGACGAGACGGTCTCCGAGGTGCGCCAGGTCGGCGTCGATGCCGGCCAGTTCCAGGCGGGTGTACTGGCATTCGGCGAGTTCGGCGATCGACCGGGGCAGTCGTCGTGGATCCAGTTGTTCCACACGGCGTTCGATGAACACGGGTACGACCAGTGCGCCAGAGGACAGCGCCGCCTCTATCTCACGCCGGACCCAGTCGGCCGGATTGTCCAGGGCACGCCGTTCCGGACGCTCGCGGTCCGGGGCGTCGAGCCAGTTCGTGCCGATGAGGGCGAGCAGGACCCGGCACTGCCGGGCGGTCCGCAGGAGGACGTCGATGTAGTTGGCCCCGGCGTCGATCGACTTGCGTGCGAGAAAGACGCTGTCGGCACCGAACCTGGCTGTCAGGATCCGATGGCACATATGGGCCGTTTCCTTGCCGTCACCGGTGCGATAGTTGATGAAGATCTCGTGCAAAGTCATTTCCCTTTCCAGGAAGTGGAGGCACAGGCCAGGGCCGCGGTCAGATCGGGTATCACCGCTCGCACCGAGGCTTTCCGGCTGTGCCGGCCGAGTGTGTGCCGCAGTCGCCGCAGATCCGCGGCGACCGTCGCGGAGGCGACGAGCGGGACGGAGGGCAGGACTTCCGAGGTGATGCTGCACGCGTGGTCGATCTCGCCGGCCGTGGCGTGCGCGAGCGCTCGCCGGACGCCGTATCGCGCGCGGGTGCGGAACGCGTGGACCGGAATGCGCGCGGTCTCCTCGTCGAGGAGTGCCGCGGCCCGCTGCGGCCGCCCCAAGTCGTGCAGGCACCAGCCGGTGAACATCGCGACCACGTCGGGGACATGCGACGCTCCCAGGACCGGTTGCGATGGATCCATCGGTTCCAGGGCCAGCAGCTCACGGGCGCGATCGAGGTCGCGCATGCACGCGTCGTAGTCCCCCTCGACCGCGTTCCCCTGCGCCAGATGCTGAGCGGCGAGTCCCCGGACGCGGGCAGGGGCCTCGCTCTCCAGCGCCAGGGCGGCCAGTTGCAGCGCCTCGCCCACATCCCCCCGGTACAGGCTGATCAGAGAGCGCCTGACCTGCGCGTACACCGCGAGCGCGGGGTCGGAGCCGGCAGCCGCCAGCTGGACCGCGTGGTCCGTCCACCAGATGGCGCCGGGGTCGTCACCGCACTCCTGCGCCATCCAGCCCGCGTACTCCGCATAGCGGGAGGCGAGCAGCAGCAGAGGCCGCCTCGACCGGGGGCCGCTGCGCGCGGCGATCTGTTCCAGGGCGTGGATCTGGCTGATGAGCGTGGGCAGCACACTCGCCGGACCGGATGCCTGCCCGAGCCTGCGGAGCTGCCCGAACACGGCCGAAGAAGCGTCCAGCAGCGTGTCCGGCGCCTCCACCGCGGATAGCGCCGGGTGCGGACCCGAGACATGCATCGACACAACGGATGCCGCACCCGCGGCGATCATGCTCCGCCGTGACACCGGCGGGGACGAACTCTGATGGAACGAACTCGAACCGTCCTTGCGGAGTTGCATCAGCCACACCTCGTCGTTGTGTCCGGGGACCGGCAGTTCTGGTCGTGCGTGCTGGGGGGACACCAGAGAGGCGAGCGCGCCCTCGGCCCCGAGTGCGGTGTCGCACAGGCGTGCCAGTTCGGGCGTGGGGGGCTTGTGCCCGCATTCCACCTTGCTGAGTTGGCTCTTGCTGTAATGGACCCGCTGCCCCAACTGCTGCAGGGAGAGCCGGGCTGCCATTCGCCTCCTGCGCAGTTCCGGCCCGAATTCCTGCCACTTCTCCCGCACTTCGACCTCCGTCACTCCCCGGCCGGCAGCCGGTGAGCGCCGCGATTCAGCGTGCGGCAGGCGGCTGGGCCGAACAAGGCGAAACAGGCGTTTCCCGTTTCCTCCCGCGGAGACAAGCTCACCCCCGGGATCTTGTCGAGAAAGCCGTTTCGGCCAGCGCGAAGTCCGGCCGACGACCTGTGGCGGCGGCTTCCCCCGCCCGCGACGCGAAGCGCCAGTGGTCCTGGCCGGCGGCCTTCAGCCGGGGATGCCGGTAGGTCCCGGCCGGCGTCGGTTGTCAGTGGGGTTTGGTAAGAATGCAAGCGTGAGCAGCGAGAACGGGCAGGGGGACGGCGGGGCGCCGCCGGAGCAGCTCGCGCTCATCCGGGAGAGCGTGCGCAAGGCGAAGACGCCCCGCGCCAAGCCGCGGACCTGGCGCGGGGCCGAGCTGGCCGGACAGCTGCCGGTGGCCCGGGTCCTGGTCGACAAGGGCGTGCTCCACCTCGACCGGTACTTCGACTACGCCGTCCCCGCCGAACTGGACGCGGACGCGCAGCCCGGTGTGCGGGTGCGGGTGCGGTTCGGGGCAGGGCGGCACCGGGTCCGCGAGGGCCGCCGCGAGGGCGGCGGGCTGATCGACGGGTTCCTGATCGAGCGCCGGGCCGAGTCCGACTACTCCGGACCGCTCGCCGCGCTCGCCCAGGTGGTGTCGCCCGAGCCGGTGCTCGGCCCCGAGCTGCTCGGGCTGGCCCGGGCCGTCGCCGACCGGTACGCGGGCAGCCTCGCCGACGTACTGCAACTGGCCGTGCCCCCGCGCAACGCCCGCGCCGAACAGCGCCCCTCGCCCGCCCCCCTTCCGCCGCCCCCGGCGCCCGCCGCGGGCTCCTGGACGCGCTACGAGCGGGGCGCCGCCTTCATCGAGTCGCTCGCCGCGGGCGGCTCGCCCCGCGCCGTGTGGAACGCGCTGCCCGGCCCCGGATGGAGCGAGGAACTCGCCCGCGCCGTCGCCGCCGCCCTCGCCTCCGGGCGGGGCGCCCTCGTCGTCGTCCCGGACGGCCGCACCGCCGCCCGCGTCGACACCGCGCTCACCGCCCTCCTCGGCGAGGGCCGGCACGCGCTGCTCACCGCCGACGCCGGCCCCGAGAAGCGCTACCGGCAGTGGCTCGCGGTGAGCCGGGGCTCCGTACGCGCCGTCGTCGGGACCCGCGCCGCCATGTTCGCGCCGGTGCGCGACCTCGGACTCGTCGCCCTCTGGGACGACGGCGACGACAACCACAGCGAGCCGCACGCACCGCAGCCGCACGCCCGCGAGGTGCTGCTGCTGCGCGCCGCGCAGGACAGGTGCGGCTTCCTGCTCGGCAGCCGCAGCTGCACCGTGGAGGCCGCACAGCTCGTCGAGACCGGCTGGGCGCGCCCCCTGGTGGCGGCCCGCGACCAGGTCCGGCGGGCGGCGCCGCTGGTGCGCACCGTCGGCGACCGCGATCTCGCCCGCGACGAGGCCGCTCGCGCCGCCCGGCTGCCCTCGCTCGCCTGGCAGACGGCCAGGGACGGGCTGCGGAACGGCCCCGTGCTGGTGCAGGTGCCCCGGCGCGGCTACGCCCCCCGGCTGGCCTGCGCCCAGTGCCGGGCGCCCGCCCGCTGCCGGCACTGCTCGGGGCCCTTGCAGGGTCAGGACGGCGGAGTGCTGCGCTGCGAGTGGTGCGGGCGCGAGGAGAGCGGCTGGCACTGCCCGGAGTGCGGCGCCTTCCGGCTGCGCGCGCAGGTCGTCGGCGCCCGGCGGACCGCCGAGGAACTGGGGCGCGCCTTTCCCGCCGTGCCGGTGCGCACCTCGGGGCGCGAACACGTGCTGGACACCGTGCCGGGCGCCCCCGCGCTGGTCGTGAGCACCCCGGGCGCCGAACCGGTCGCCGAAGGCGGGTACGCGGCGGCGCTGCTCCTGGACGGCTGGGCCATGCTGGGCCGGCCCGACCTCAGGGCGGCCGAGGACGCGCTGCGCCGCTGGATCGCCGCCGCCGCGCTCGTCCGGCCGCAGGAGGCGGGCGGCACGGTGGTCGTCGTGGCCGAGCCGACGCTGCGGCCCGTACAGGCCCTGGTGCGCTGGGACCCGGTGGGGCACGCGGTGCGGGAACTGGCCGAGCGCGCCGAGCTGGAGTTCCCGCCGGTGTCCCGGATGGCGGCCGTGACCGGTCCGCCGGAGGCGGTCGCGGAGTTCCTGCGAACGGCCGCACTGCCGGGTGAGGCGGAGGTGCTGGGGCCGGTGCCGCTGCCGGTCACGCCGCCCGGCCGGCCCCGTAGGACGGGTGCGCCGCCGCCCGGAGAGCAGTGGGACCGGGCGCTGGTCCGGGTGCCGCCGGGCAGCGGCGCCGCGCTGGCCGCCGCGTTGAAGGCCGCACAGGCGGCCCGGACGGCGCGGGGGGCTGCGGACGGGGTGTGGGTGCGGATCGATCCGCCGGACATCGGGTGACGGGTCCGCGGCGTGGATGTGGCCTCGGCCGTGGCTGTGGCTCTGGCTGTGACCGTGGAGGCCGCCTGCCGCCGGCCTCGCTGACCCTGGGTCGCCGGTTCGGGCGGCCGAGCTGGGCGGTTGAGCCGGGTGGCCGGTCCGGGGCGGCGGGGGAGTGCGGTGCCCGGACACACCCGCGCCCTCCCGGGTACGGCGGGGAGGGCGGCGTGGTGGGGGAATCGGCGGGGTCAGCCGTTGCGGGGGCCCGGGAAGGCCGTCGGCCTGACCTCCTCGCGCAGGGACGGGCTGCCGGCCGTCGGCTGGGTCGGCATGGAGCGGGCGGCGGGGACCGTCGGCACGGCGGGCAGGGCGGTGCCGACGTTGACCGCGCGGCTGCCCGCGGGCTCCGCGGCCCGCTCGGCCTCCGCCGTCTGCGCGGCGGCCCGGCGCGCGCCGTAACGGCGGTGCACCGCCTGCTTGGTGACGCCGAGGGCCGAGCCCACGGCGTCCCACGAGAAGCCGAGCGAGCGGTCGAAGTCCACGGCCGCCGTGACCAGGGTCTCGACGCTGTCCCGCAGTTCCTGCGCGAGGCGGACGGTCGGGGCGGGGGCGCGTCCGTAGACGACGAAGCCCGTGGAGGGGCCGGAGCGGCGCGGGCGGTAGACGTTGCCCAACTGGGCGGTGAGGGTGCGCAGTGCGTCCACCTGCCGGCGGACCCGCTCGATGTCCCGCACCAGCAAGTGCAGGCTGGCCCGGGCCTGGGCGTCGTGGGTTGCGTGGTCGGCCATGAACAAGCCTCTCGAACCGGCGTTGAAAGGAACCGGGCCGCGCGAGCGGCCCGCTGTGGTCAACTCTGTCTTGACCAACGCCTTTTCGGTCCGCTGGTCACGGTGTGGGGGCGTAAGGGCATATGCGTACGCCCCCGAAGGATGCCGGGCGACATGGCGCACGCCCGCCTTTTCCGGCGCACGCCCATCGGTGGGGGCGCACGCCCGGGCGAGGGGGCGTACGCCGCCGTAGCTCGCCTTCGGCGGCTTCCCGTCCATGGTCATAGACTGGTGCGCTGCCCGCGTTCCCGCCCCGACCGAGAGGCCCGCACCCGCCCATGAAGCTCGTCTTCGCCGGTACCCCCGAGGTCGCCGTTCCCGCCCTGGACGCCCTGATCGCCTCCGGCCGGCACGAGGTCGCCGCCGTCGTCACCCGCCCCGACGCACCGGCCGGACGCGGGCGCCGGCTGGTCGCGAGCCCGGTCGCCGAACGGGCGGAGGAGGCCGGGATCGAGGTGCTCAAGCCGGCCAAGCCGCGCGACCCGGAGTTCCAGGAGCGGCTGAGGCAGATCGCCCCGGACTGCTGCCCCGTCGTCGCCTACGGCGCCCTGCTGCCCCGCACCGCCCTGGACATCCCCCGGCACGGCTGGGTCAACCTGCACTTCTCCCTGCTGCCCGCCTGGCGCGGCGCCGCGCCCGTGCAGCACAGCCTCATGGCGGGCGACGAGATCACCGGCGCCTCCACCTTCCTCATCGAGGAGGGCCTGGACTCCGGCCCGGTCTACGGCACGATCACCGAGGAGATCCGGCCCACCGACACCAGCGGCGACCTGCTCACCCGGCTCGCCCTGGCCGGTGCGGGGCTGCTGGCCGCGACGATGGACGGCATCGAGGACGGCACCCTGAAGGCCGTACCGCAGCCCGCCGAGGGCGTCACCCTCGCACCGAAGATCACCGTGGAGGACGCGCGGGTCGACTGGAAGGCCCCCGCCCTGCGCGTCGACCGGGTGGTGCGCGGGTGCACCCCGGCGCCCGGGGCGTGGACCACGTTCCGCGGCGAGCGGCTCAAGCTGATCCAGGTCGCCCCCGTGCCCGCGCGCACGGATCTCGCCCCGGGCGCGCTCGCCGTCGGCAAGAACAGCGTCCACGTCGGCACCGGCTCGTACGCCGTCGAGCTGCTGTGGGTGCAGGCGCAGGGGAAGAAGCCGATGCGGGCGGCGGACTGGGCGCGCGGCGTGCGGATCGCGGACGGCGAGGTGCTGGGGGGCTGAGGGGAGCGCCCCGCGGCCGTCCGCCGCGGAGCGGTGGCGGCTCGCGGACGGTGATCCCTGCGGTGGCGCTCCCGGCCGGCCGACACCGGTACGCCTCAGGGGCTGCTGTCCAGTGTCCAGCCGTCGAGGGCTTCGGGGAACCGAGGGACGAGCGGTTCGGTGGGCGTCGGTGCGTCGGTGCGTCGGTGCGTCGGTGCGTCGGTGCGTCGGTGTGTCGGTGCGTCGTGCGGTCCGTGCAGTCTGGGCGGTCCGTGCGGTCCAGCGGTCCGTGCGGTCCCGGGGGTGTCGGCGCGTCGGGCGGTCCCGGGCCGGTTCCGTGGACGCGGGCGGCTGGTCCGGGCGGGTGCGGGGTCTGGTCAGGGCAACTTGGAACGGTCGTTCCGAACGGGCCGGACCAGGGGCCGGACGGTCCCCCGCGGGACGTAGGCTGGATGGACCGCGCATCTCCGCGCAGCGCACCGCAACCCACACATCCGGAGCACCTTTTTCGTGAGCGACACCTCCCGTCGGCCCCGCAGGCCCGCCAAGCCCTACCGCCGGCCGCAGAAGGACCCCGTCCGCATCCTCGCCTTCGACGCGCTGCGCGCGGTGGACGAACGGGACGCGTACGCCAACCTCGTGCTGCCGCCGCTGCTGCGCAAGGCCCGGGAGAAGGGCGACTTCGACGCACGGGACGCCGCGCTCGCCACCGAGCTGGTCTACGGCACGCTGCGCCGACAGGGGACCTACGACGCGATCATCGCCGCCTGCGTGGACCGGCCGCTCCGGGAGGTCGACCCGCCCGTCCTGGACGTGCTCAGCCTCGGCGCCCACCAGTTGCTCGGCACCCGCATCCCGACCCACGCCGCCGTCTCCGCCACCGTGGAACTGGCCCGGGTCGTGCTCGGCGACGGACGGGCCAAGTTCGTCAACGCCGTGCTGCGCAAGGTCGCACAGCACGACCTCGACGGCTGGCTGGAGAAGGTCGCCCCGCCCTACGACGACGACCCCGAGGACCACCTCGCCGTCGTCCACTCGCATCCGCGCTGGGTCGTCTCCGCGCTGTGGGACTCCCTCGGCGGCGGCCGCGCCGGCATCGAGGACCTGCTGGAGGCCGACAACGAGCGGCCCGAGGTGACCCTCGTCGCCCGGCCCGGCCGCGCCACCCCGGACGAACTCCTCGGCGAGGAGGCGGCGGTGCCGGGCCGCTGGTCGCCGTACGCGGTACGGCTGACCGAGGGCGGCGAACCGGGCGCCGTGACCGCCGTACGGGAGGGCCGGGCGGGCGTCCAGGACGAGGGCAGCCAACTCGTCGCCCTCGCCCTGGCCAACGCCCCCCTCGACGGTCCTGACGAGAAGTGGCTCGACGGTTGCGCCGGACCCGGCGGCAAGGCGGCCCTGCTCGCGGCGCTCGCCGCCGAGCGCGGCGCCGTCCTGCTCGCCTCCGAGAAGCAGCCGCACCGCGCCGGGCTGGTGGCCCGCGCCCTCGACGGCAACCCCGGGCCGTACCAGGTGATCGCCGCCGACGGGACCCGCCCGCCATGGCGGCCCGGCAGCTTCGACCGG
This sequence comes from Streptomyces sennicomposti, assembly GCF_019890635.1. Classification (GTDB taxonomy): domain Bacteria; phylum Actinomycetota; class Actinomycetes; order Streptomycetales; family Streptomycetaceae; genus Streptomyces; species Streptomyces sennicomposti. The sequence continues at coordinate 3,006 of NZ_JAIOAB010000099.1, read as the reverse complement.
GTCCTCGTCGACGTGCCGTGCACCGGCCTCGGCGCCCTGCGCCGCCGCCCCGAGGCGCGGTGGCGGCGACGCCCGGAGGACCTGGACGGCTTCGCCCCGCTCCAGCGCGGCCTGCTGCGCACCGCGCTGGAGTCGGTACGCGTCGGCGGCGTCGTCGGCTACGCCACCTGCTCGCCGCACCTCGCCGAGACCCGGGCGGTCGTCGCCGACCTGCTCAAGCAGTTCCCCGACGCCGAGCCGATCGACGCCCGGCCGCTGCTCCCCGGCGTCCCGGCCCTCGGCGACGGCCCCGACGTCCAGCTCTGGCCCCACCTGCACGGCACCGACGCGATGTACCTGGCCCTCCTCCGCCGCACCGCCTGACCCCGCACCGGCCTCCGCCGCTGGCCGTCTGTCGTCCGGCCCGACCGCGCCCACCCGACCGCGCCCGCGCGGCCCGGGCCCGGCCGGGCCGGGACGGGCCGCGGGCCCGCCTGATCCGTCGTCCGCCGACGACGCACTCTGCCCGTCGGCCGGAGCCCCTCGCGGCCTGGGCCGGAAGGGGCCGCGCCGGACCTGTCCGGCCCGTCGTCCGCCGACGGCGCGCCCCACCCGTCGGCGAAGCCCCCCTGCCAGCCGCACCACCGCCCGTCGGCGGCGGTGCGCGTCAGTCACCCCGGCGAGTCAGTCATCCCGGCCCGTCAGCACCACCCGGCCTGTTGGCCACCACCGCTCCCTCAGCCACCCCCGGCCGCCCTTCGCCCCCCCGGCCCCTCAGTCACCCCTGGCCGCCCTTCGCCCCCGGCTCGTCAGCCGCCCTCGCCCGTTGGCCGCCCCGCCCGTCGCCGGCAGCCCCGCCATCCGCCCCTTCGCCCCCAGTCGGTGCTCTTGCGAGCCGTACCCCGAGGGGCGGCAAGCCGGCGCCCCCCGGGCTCCCGGGCCGCCCCGGGCAGCCGGCCGATGCGGCCGGGCGGGGACCGGCGTGAGGGACCGGCGCGAGGGACCGCGTTCCGGCATGGCACGCTTGGGGCATGGCCGCGCAGATCAACCCGAGCATCCTGTCCGCAGACTTCGCCCGACTCGCCGACGAGGCGAAGGCGGTCGAGGGCGCCGACTGGCTCCACGTCGACGTCATGGACAACCACTTCGTCCCGAACCTCACCCTCGGCGTCCCCGTGGTGGAGTCGCTGGCCCGGGCGACGGACACCCCGCTGGACTGCCATCTGATGATCGAGGACCCCGACCGCTGGGCCCCGCAGTACGTCGAGGCCGGCGCCTCCTCGGTCACCTTCCACGTCGAGGCCGCCGCCGCGCCGGTGCGCCTGGCCCGGGAGATCCGCGCGAAGGGCGCCCGCGCCTCCATGGCGCTCAAGCCCGCCACGCCCGTCGAGCCCTACGAGGACCTGCTCCCCGAACTCGACATGCTGCTGGTCATGACCGTGGAACCCGGCTTCGGCGGCCAGGCGTTCCTCGACATCATGCTGCCCAAGATCCGCCGGACCAGGGAGCTGATCGCCAAGCACGGCCTCCAGCTCTGGCTGCAGGTGGACGGCGGAGTCTCGGCCTCCACCATCGAGCGGTGCGCCGAGGCCGGCGCCGACGTCTTCGTCGCCGGCTCGGCGGTCTACGGCGCCGAGAACCCCGCCGAAGCGGTCCGCGCGCTGCGCGCACAGGCGGACGCGGCCACCGCCACCGCATCGTGGGCGTGCGACCACTGAGCGTCAGCTACGTGAACGGCTCTCATCAGGGCTGATCCTGCGCGCCGGATCTGCAAGGATGAACGGCGAATCCAGAGTGTGAACAGCAGTGAGGAGATCGCCGTGTCGGGTATGTCGGCGGGCCGGTCAGCAGTGCGGATGGGACCCGCTGAGCTGGTGCAGGCGGCGGCCATGGCCCGCCGTTTCTACCTCGAGGGGAAGTCGAAGATCCAGATCGCCGAGGAGTTCGGCGTCAGCCGCTTCAAGGTGGCCCGGGTCCTGGAGACCGCTCTCGAACGGGATCTCGTGCGCATCGAGATCCGCGTGCCGGCCGAGCTGGACGCCGAGCGCTCCGACGCGCTCCGCGCCCGCTACGGCCTCAGGCACGCCGTCGTCGTCGAGTCCCCGGCCGACGCCGAGGAGACCCCCGACCCGGAGAACCTCGGCGAAGTCGCCGCCGACCTGCTCGGCGAACTCGTCAACGAGGGGGACGTACTGGGTCTGGCCTGGGGCCGCTCCACCATCCACATGGCGGCGGCCCTGGACCGGCTGCCCCCGTGCACGGTGGTGCAGCTGACCGGCGTGTACGACGCCGGGACCGCCGAGCGCGGCTCGGTGGAGGCCGTCCGCCGGGCCGCACAGGTGTCCGGCGGCGACGCCCACCCCATCTACGCCCCGATGCTGCTGCCGGACGCGGCCACCGCCGCGGCGCTGCGCAACCAGACCGGGATCGCACGGGCCTTCGAGTACTTCGACAAGGTCACCGTCGCCTGCGTGTCCATCGGCTCCTGGGAACCGGGCATCTCCACGGTGCACGACATGCTCAGCGACGAGGAGCGCGCCCACTACGCCTCGCTCGGCGTCGCCGCCGAGATGTCCGCGCACCTGTTCGACGCCGAGGGGCGCCGGATCGGCCGGGACCTGGGGGAGCGGTGCATCACCGTCAAGGCGGACCAGCTCCGCCGTATCCCCGAGGTCGTCGCGATAGCGGGCGGGCAGCGCAAGGCGCCCGCGATCGACGCGGTGCTGCGCTCCGGGCTGGTCACCAGCCTGGTCACGGACACCTCGGCCGCCGACTACCTGATGACGGCCGGGACCACCCCGAAGCCCGCCTTGAACCGGGCGGACCCGGACGGGATCTGAAAAAACGGACCCGGACGGGGCCTGAGGAGACCGGACGGGGCCGGGCCTGAGGGAACCGGACGGGGCCTGAGGAAAGCGGAAACGGTCCTCGAGGGGCGGCCGTGGCGGGGTGAGCGCCCCCCCCCCCCGCCCCCCCCCGTCCGTGGTCCTCCCCGCCCCCCCCCCCCCGGGCCCCCCGCCACCTCCC
>NZ_JAIOAB010000098.1 GCF_019890635.1 Streptomyces sennicomposti | reverse complement strand
GTAGCGGGGTTCGCCGCCGCTCTCGCCCTGGTGCGAGGCGTCGAAGGCGAGGGTGACGTAGCCCTGTTCGGTGAGCCGTTCGGCGTAGATACTGCCGGACGTCTGTTCCTTGCAGCTGCTGATGGGGTGGGCGCAGACGATCGCGGGGTACTTCTCGTTCTCGTCGAAGCCCTCGGGTACTCGAAGATGCGCCGCCACGTCCCAGGTCCGGTTCTTGAACCGCACTTCCTGCATCTCGCTACCTCCTCGTCGGTGGGTTCGATGACCGAGTTCCACCGCCCGGGCCCACTATCCTGGGACAGAATCGGCCCCCCTTGGGCATTGTGTGCCATATGTCCGGAGCGGGCAGTCCGGCCGAAGGTGAGGCCGAGTCCCCGCCCGCGGCCCATGACCGCAGCCATCAGGCCATATGATGTTTTTGTTCGGGCCGGCCGGACAGTGACCGCGAACGAGGAACCCATGGCGCGCGACCGCAACTCCCAGCGGCAGCAACTCTCCGAGGAAGTGGCCGGCTACGTCCGCGAGCTGATCATCTCGGGCGAGGTCAAGCCCGGTGAGTTCCTGCGCATGGAGCCCATCGCCGAAGCCGTCGGCGTCAGCAACACCCCCGTCCGTGAGGGACTGCTCACGCTCAGCAGCGAGGGCTTCATCGAACTCGTCCCGCGCCGCGGCTTCCGCGTCACCTCCTTCACGCAGCAGGACATCCGCGACCTGTTCTGGGTCCAGGCCCAGCTCGGCGGCGAACTCGCCGCCCGCGCCGCCACCAAGATCACCGAGGCCCAGCTCGATCACCTGGAGACCCTCGCCAAGCAGCAGCAGGAAGCCATCGACGCCGGCGACGAGGAAGGCATGGTCGACTACGGCCACGACTTCCACCGTCAGATCAACCTCGCCGCCGACTCGCACCGCCTCGCCCTGCTCCTGCGCTCCGCCGTCCGGCAGCTGCCCAACCGCTTCTACCTCTCCATCGAGGGCCGCGCCGCCGCAGCCCGCGAGGAGCACCCCCTCATCATCGAGGCACTGCGCCGTCGCAGCACGCGGATGGCGCGCTCCCTGATGGAACAGCACACCCTGCAGAGCGCGGACCATCTCATCGAGACCCTCGAAGAGCGCGGCCTGTGGAAGGACCAGCCCGGCTCCTGAACCACACCGGTCCCACCGGCCGCGGCCCGGGCCGCCGGCTCTCGCCGGCCGTGGCGGACTACTTCGTCGTCGCGGCGGGGCGGTCGGTGTGGGCACTCCAGGAGGCGAGGATGCGCAGACCGTCGTGGGAGGGGGTGCCGGGTTCGGCGGTCCAGGTGACGAGCTGCTGGTCGGGATCGGTGGCGCAGGTGAGGGTGTCCCATTCGAGGGTGAGATCGCCGGCCACGGGATGGTGGTAGACCTTGGTGCCCATACCCCGGACGGCGACATGGTGGGCGCCCCACCACCGGCGGAAGTCGGCGTCCTGGACGGACAGTTCACCGACGAGAGCACTCAGCCGCGGGTCGTGCGGATCACGGGCCGCCTCCATGCGCAGCTGCGCCACACACGTGTGCGCGACGGTCTTCCACTCGGGGTACAACGTCCGGAAGGCCGGGTCCATGAACACCAGCCGGACCATGTTGCGCTGCTTCTCCGGGATCTTCCCGAAGTCGGTGATCAGGGCGGCGGCCATCGGGTTCCACGCCAGGACGTCCATGCGGCGGCCCAGGACCATCGCCGGGGTGGTGGTGAGGTCGTCCAGCAGCCGCCGTAGCTGGGGCTGGACCTTCTGCACGGCGCGGCGGCGGGGGCGCGCCTCGTCGCGGCCGGCGAGTTCGAAGGCGTAGTCGCGTTCGTCGTCGTCCAGGTGCAGGACCTCGGCGAGGGTCTCCAGCACGGACTGGGAGGCCTGGCGGCGGCCCTGTTCCAGACGGGTGTAGTAGTCGGTGCTGATGGAGGCGAGCAGGGCCACCTCCTCACGGCGCAGGCCCTTGACCCGCCGCCGGCCCCCCGTGTCCGGAAGTCCCACCATGGCGGGGCTCAGCTCCATCCGGCGGGCCTTGAGGAAGGCGCCCAGCTCGTTGCGGTGCGCGTTGCTGCTCATACCGTCCAGCATGGCAGCAAACACCCGCCCTGTGAGGGGGCCGGTCCTGTCCCAGGACACCCCTGTCGGGGGCTGCGAACCGCCCATTCCGCACCGTCGCCACACGTGGAAACCTTCAACACGTGGCAGTCGGGTCCGGCCACGGGAAACACTCTCTCCCTCCCCGGAGCCCAGGCCGGACCCGACGCCACGCAGGCCATTCCACCCCAGAACCAAGGAACGCCACAGCACATGAAGGCCAACGTCACCTTCCCCAGCGCCGGCCTCTCCCTCGCCGGCATCCTCTACACCCCCGACAGCCACACCGGCGCACCCCTGCCGGCCGTGGTCGTCTCCCACCCCGGCGGCGGCGTGAAGGAGCAGACCGCGAGCATCTACGCCGAGCGCCTGGCCCGCGAGGGCTACGCCGCCCTGGTCTTCGACGCCGCCTACCAGGGCGAGAGCGAGGGCACCCCGCGCGGTCTGGAGAACCCCTTCCAGCGCGCCGAGGACGTCCGCGCCGCCGTCACCTACCTGACCACCCGCGACGACATCGACCCGGCCCGCATCGGCGCCCTCGGCATCTGCGCCTCCGGCGGCTACGTGCCCTTCGCCGCGCAGACCGACCACCGCATCAAGGCCGTCGCCACCGTCAGCGCCGTCGACATCAACAGCCTCCTGGTGGACGGCCTCGGCCGCACCCAGGGTCCCGAGGTCCTCCAGGGCCTGCTCGACCAGGCCGGCGCCCTGCGCACCGCCGAGGCCAAGGGCGAGACCCCGGCCGTGCTGAACTGGGCCCCGGAGAGCCCCGAGGGCCTGGAGGAGGCGCCGACCCTCTACCGCGAGGCGCAGGACTACTACCGCACCCCGCGCGGCGGACACTGCAACTCCAACAACGAGTGGCCGCTGCGCAGCATCGACCACATCGCCCAGTTCCAGCCGTACGCGCTGATCAAGCTGATCTCCCCGCGCCCGCTGCTGATGATCGTCGGCTCGGACTCGGACACCGCCTACTTCAGCCGCGAGGCCATCGAGCAGGCGAACGAGCCCAAGGAGCTGTTCGTGGTCGACGGGGCCACCCACGTCTCCCTGTACGACAAGGACGAGCACGTCACCCCCGCCGTCGCCAAGCTCACCGACTTCTTCGGTCAGCACCTGGCCGGCTGAGAGCACCCTCACCGGGCCCGTGGCGCCGCCCCCCTCCCCTGCACGGGCGGCGCCACGGGCCGCTTCCATTCGAGACCTTCCCCGGGACCGGCGCGCACCCGCGCGCGGCGGCCTCACCGCGTCGCCGCCGCCCGTCACCGGGCCGAGGCGTACCGGTTCCGGCGCTAACGCTTCGGGAGACAGCAGACCTCATGAGCACACTCACCGACGGAACGCCGTCCGGCGCGGGCCGGCACGAGCGTCGCGGCACCGCCGTCGTGGTGGGCGCTTCCCTCGCCGGCCTGCTGACCGGGCTGAGCCTGTCGCGCGCCGGATACGACGTCACGATGCTCGAACGGTCCGGGCCCTCACCGCGCAGCGGCGCCGCACTCGGCATCAACGGTGACGCGTACGGCGGCACCCGACTGCCGGCCGGCTCGGACGGCGCCGCCCCTTCCTTGTGGGCGCTCGCCTCCGGCGGGTCCGCGTCACCGGTACAGGCGTGGTCGGCGGTGCACGCCAGACTCCGCGCCGCCGCCGAGGCCGATCCCCGCATCGAACTGCGCCACGACACCGCCGTGACGGGCGTCGGCCAGGACGACGACGCGGCGTGGGCGACCACTTCGACCGGCCGGACGCTGCGCGCCGACGTCGTGGTCGGGGCCGACGGCCATCGCAGCGTCGTACGGCGCGGTGTCGCACCGGACAAGCCCGAGGCGACCTTCGCCGGCTACGTCCTGTGGCTCGGTATCGCCGACGAGGCCGCCGTCCCGGCCGCGCGCCGGCTGCCCCGGGGCCACGACCGGCCCGACATCCTCGACGCCGGGGACTTCTGCCTCATCGGCTACCCCCTGCCGGGTGAGGACGGTTCGCTCGCGCCGGGCGCCCGCCGGCTGGGCTGGGCCTGGTTCGATCCGACCCGCAACGACCTCCTGCGGGAGAAGGGCTGCGTGGTCGGCGACGTGGTGCGGCGCTCGCTGCGCTTCGACGCCGTCCCGGCCCACACCTACCGCGAGCTGGCGGCGGCGGCCCGTGACCTGTGGCCGGCGCCCTGGCAGGACGCGATCCTCGACCGCGTCGAGCGGCGCGCGGTCATCGGCACCCCGATCGCCGAGTACGTGCCGGACCGGCTCGTCAACGGGCGCCTCGCCCTGGTCGGGAACGCCGCACATGTGCAGACCCCGATGACGGGCATGGGCTTCGACGCCTCGCTGCAGGACGCCGAGGCCCTGGCGGATCATCTCGCCGGCACGAGCGAGGTGCGGGCGGCCCTGCGCGGGTACGAGGAGACTCGGCTGCACGGCGCCCGCGACCTGGTCCGGTCGGGACAGCAGTTCAGCCGCTCGTTCGCCGGCGGAGGCCACTGACGTACCGCGGTCCGGGGGGACGGGCGTCTGGGGCCGCCGGTGTGCCCGTCAGTCAGTTCGGCGAACTCCGGGCTCCGTTCCGGTGGTTCCCCGAGGATCTGCCGCACGCGGGGATCGTCCGGCGCGTCAGCCCGACGCCGTCGCCCCGTACCCGCGCGAAGGGCCTGTGCGTTGTCGCGCACAGGCCCTTCGGTCACACCTGTTCCTCAGCCGCCGCGCTTCGCCAGCACCTCCGGTACGCGCGACGCGACGCGGCAGAAGTCGAAGAACGACAGCACCTGGAAGCCGTAGGCCTCGCGCATCGGGCCGAGGAACGCCCCGTGTGTGGCACCGCGCAGGACACCGCCGTCTACGTACGGCGAGGACGTGCGCAGCGCCTCGACGAACTCCGCGACCCGCCGGTCGTCCGTCTGCCACAGGGGGTCGAACTCCGAGACCCGCCAGAACACCGGCACGTCGATGGACGCCGCCACCCGCTGTGCGTTGCGGCGCCAGCCGCCGACGAGTTCGAGCATCTCCGCGCGGGGGATGCGGAAGGGACCGTGGTCGGTGATGGGGGTCTCAGGCAGGGCCCAGGCCGGACCGAAGTCCATACCGGGAGTGACGGCGTTCTCGACGACGTCGACGACCTCCGTGCCGTACCAGTACGCGGACACCTGCGGCCGCGGTGCGTGCCCGACGTCGGTGCCGGCCACTCCGAGCAACGGCCACCGCTCCTCGCCCCGGGCCCTGGCGGCACTCCACTGCGCGGCGAGGACCAGCGCGATGGCCCCGCCGACCGAGGAGCCGTGGACGATCACTCCGCGCGACCCTTTGCGGTAGCGGTCCCACAGTTCGGCGATCGCGTCCCCGAGGCGTTCGGCGCTGGCGGCGAAGAAGCCTTCGTCGACGTCCCCGGCGAACCCCAGCGACTCGCTGCCGCCGTAGTCGGGGCGGTTGAGCGAGAACAGCCCGGTGAATCCGTTGAGCGCCGCCCGCGCGAACTGCGACGAACCCGCCATGACCGGTTCGAGCGCGCTTCCGCCGCCGCCGTGCAGATAGACGATGAGCGGCGCGTCGCCGTGGTCGGCCGACGGGACGCGTATGCCGGTGATCCTGCCGTCGAGCAGCGTGATCTCTTCGTACTCGGTTGTCGTCATCGTTCCCTCCTGGGGGACATCACGATCGACCAGGCCGTGTTCGACGCCTGGTTCGGCTGACTTGAACGTGAGCGGGTCGATCGGCCGGCGCCGAGCCCGGACGGGCGCGGCAGGCCCGCGGTGATGATCGACAACGGGGGCGGGGAGCCCCCGGGGGAGCGGCCCGGACGGACCGCGCGGCCATTTCAGGACGCCGGGTGGGGAGGGCGCGCGCGCTGCCCGGGTGGGGCGCGGCGCGGGCGCCGGCGTCGGGCCGGACCGCTGTCCTTCCCCGCCGGGGCGGGGAAGGAGAGGGATCAGGCGGCCAGGTTGTCGGCGAAGAAGGCGGTGAGCTTGGCGAGAGCGGGGGTGACGTACTCGTCCTTGTCGTACAGGTCCACGTGGGTGGCTCCGTCGATGACGAACAGTTCCTTGGGCTCGTCGGCCTGCTCGATGGCCTCGCGGCTGAAGTAGCCGGTGTCCGCCTCGGAGCCGATGATCATCAGCAGCGGGCGGGGGGAGATGAGCCGGACCATCGCATAGGAGTCGTACTGGGCGATCTGGTCGATGCTGCGCAGCACCCAGCCCGTGTTCGAGCGGCAGTGGTAACCCCGCTCGGTGTAGTAGTACTCGGAGCCCTCTCGGTACAGGCTGCCTTCGGGCATGCCCTCGGGCGACTCGGGCACCCAGTTCTGCATCGTCGGGGCCTCGCCCTTGGCCTCGGCGGTGCGCAGGGCGCCGGCCTGGTCGAGCAGGCCCTGGAGGACCTCGGGCCCCTGGGTGCGGCCCAGCCCGCGCCGGAAGAGGTCGCCGACGTCCGCGCCGCTGACGGTGGCGACGGCCTTGATGCGGTGGTCGGTCTGCGCGGCGAAGGGCACGTAGCCGCCGGAGGCGCAGATGCCGAGGGCGCCGATGCGGGCCGGGTCGATGTCGTCGCGGGTGGTGAGGTAGGTGACGGCGGCGCGGACGTCCTCGGCGCGCTGGAAGGGGTTCTCCAGACCGCGCGGGGTGCCCTCGCTCTCGCCCTGGTAGGCGGCGTCGAAGACGAGCGCGGCGTAGCCCTCGCGGGCCAGGCGCTCGGCGTAGATGCTCGCGGTCTGCTCCTTCACACCGCCCGCCGGATGGGAGACGACCACGGCCGGCAGGGGTGCGCCGGTGTGGCTGTCGGGGGTGTAGAGGATGCCGGCGAGGGAAAGGCCGGCGCTGGGGAAGGCGACGTTCTTCTTCATGATATTCCTGAGCTTCTTTCCGCAGGAGAGGACGGCGCGCGAAGGTTTCGCGGAAAACACGTCCTGGTGCGTCCTGTCGTCCGACGAGGGATTTCCCGGCCGGTCACGTCACCCATGGTGGCACGCTCCCCGTCACCCGCAATGGGACAGCCGCATCCCCCGACGCCTGTGTCCAGGGACATTCCCGTCCCTGGTTCGGGGCTGCTTTTCCGTGCGCCGGGGAGTGTCCAACTTCTTGGACACTCTCCGGTGGGAGCGCCTCCTAAAGTACGGGTGCGGCAGCGGTCCGGATCCGGCCGATCGTCTTCACCCCGGGAGCCGGCCCCCCGGTGCCGACGAATGCGCGCATCGCACTCGTCGAATCCATTCGGAGGTATACGTGGCAGATGCACGTTTCATGAACTTCAAGCTGGTGGTGAGCGATCTCGACCGGTCGCTCGCCTTCTACACGGGCCTCTTCGGCCTGAAGGAAGCGGTCCGGCTCGAGTTCGCCGACCCCGACGTGGACGAGATCGTGCTGGAGGACGTGAGCGGGGCGCGTGCTCTCGTGCTCCTGCACGGCGACGTGATGCCGGTTCCGTCGGCGGTGCCCGGGTGGGCGCCCGTCGTCGTGCAGGTGGACGACGTGCACGCCGTGGCCGCCGAGATCAGGGCCGCGGGACACGAACTGGCTCTGGAGCCGCTCGGCTTCGGCCCCGTCAGCATCGTCATGGCCGTCGACCCCGACGGCTATCTCATCGAGATCATCTCCGGCGACGCGAACACCCTCGAGTCCACCCCCGCCGGGCAGCGGGTCCCGCACCCCGTCCCGCACATCCACCGGCCGACGTAGCCACCGGCCGAAGCAGCCGCCGAAGAAGCGGCAGCCGCCGAAGAAGAAGCAGCCACCGAAGAAGGAGACTCCGCCCATGGCATGCCACGTGATCTTCGAGATGACGGTGAAGGCAGGACGCTTCGACGACCTGCGCAAGTGGTTCCTCGAGAAGCTCCCCGGCACCCGCGACTTCGAGGGCAACATCAGTGTGGAGGTCGTCCGCGACCAGGACGACCCGACCAGGATCGTCTTCGTGGAGAAGTGGGACGCCCGCCAGGACTTCGAGCGCTATCTCGCCTGGCGGACCGAGACCGGTGTCGTCGCGGAGCTGGGCGAACTGCTCGAAGGCGGCATCGACTTCAGGTCCCACGACGGACTGGGCGTCTGACCCGCACCCGGCCTGACGGGTCCGGCGCGAGCGGTGCCCGGCCAACGGCCAGGCACCGCTTCGGCGTTGTCCCCTCCGTCCGGCGGGCGGCCCGCGGCCGACCTGACCGGAAGCGCCGGCGATTCCCCTTCGACGCCGTCGAATCGCGGATTCGAAACTTATCACTTGGATCGCCTGTAACCCGGCCTTAATCTTCGGGTAACCGCAGACGCCGGGTCCTCACAGCGATTTGGAGAGATGGCGAAATGCCTTCGAATTTCCTCAGCGAATCCCAGGCCGACTGGCTCAAGACCGTGAACGATTTCATGGACAACGAGATCACGGTCGAATACGTGCGCAAGTGCGACCAGGAACGTCAGTACCCGTACGAGGCCTACGCGAAGATCGCCCGGCAGGGCTGGCTCGGAATCCTGATCCCCGAGGAGGAGGGCGGCTCGGGCGGCGACATCTTCGACTACTCGCTGATGGCCGAGGGCCTCGGCAAGTTCGGCTTCGACTTCGCCTGCTCGGTGCTGGTGCCCACCTTCACCGCGATGAACATCATCAAGTTCGGCACCGCCGAGCAGAAGGCCAAGTACGTCAAGCCCTTCATCGACGGCGAGATCCGCTTCTCCGTGTCGATCTCCGAACCGGAGGCCGGCTCGGACGCCTCGAACACCAAGACCCACGCCCGTCGCGACGAGAACGGCGACTGGATCGTCAACGGCTCCAAGCTGTGGTGCAGCGGCGCCGCCGCCGACGACACCGTCATCGCGATGCTCGTCCGCACGGACAACGACGACAAGCACGGCGGCCTGTCGGTCCTGCTGATCCCGAACGACACTCCGGGTCTCGACATCCGCAAGCTGTCGACCCTGTCGCGGCACGCGACCGGCACCACCGAGATCTTCCTCGACGACGTCCGCGTCCCGGGCGAGAACCTCCTCGGCGAGGTCGGTCAGGGCTGGAAGATCATCACCGACCACCTGGAGCTGGAGCGCTGCGCGGTCGCCGCGGCCTACACCGGCAACGCCCAGGAGGCCGTGAACGCCGCCAACCGCTACGCCCAGCAGCGCATCCAGTTCGGCAAGCCGATCTACGAGTTCCAGGTGCTCAAGCACATGCTCGCCGAGAACCAGACCCGCGTCGACGCCGCCCGCCTGCTGTGCTACCGCGCCGCCCGGATGAAGGCCGAGGGCCTGCCCGCCGCGCGCGAGACGTCGATGGCCAAGCTGTACGGCTCGGAGACGCTCAAGCAGTGCGCCCTGGACGGCATGCAGATCCTCGGCGGCTACGCCAACCTCCCCGAGGCCGACATGGAGCGCTACCTGCGCGAGAGCGTGCAGTCGACCATCGGCGGCGGCACCTCGCAGATCCAGCGCACCATCATCGCCAAGTCCATGCGCCTGTCCGCCGGCGCCTGAGCCTCCGAGAGGACACCTCCCGTGCCCACGATCGACAACCGCATCGACATGCCGCTCGACGAGATCGAGGTCGGTCGCGTCTTCCGCTCCGGCGGCCGGACGATCACCGAGACCGACGTCGTCAACTACTGTGCGCTGACCGGCAACTGGATCGAGATCCACTCCAACGTCCACTACGCCGCGCAGACCCGGTTCGGCGAGCGTCTGGTGCAGGGCTCGCTCACCTACTCGATCATGACGGGCCTGATCACCTTCGGCCCCTCCATCCAGGCCAACTACGGCATCGACGGGCTGCGTTACCTCACGCCCGTGCACATCGGCGACACCATCTACGTGACCTGCGAGGTCATCGGCAAGAAGGAGAAGGACGACAAGTACGGCGTCGTCACCTTCCTGATGAAGGCGCTCAACCAGGACGGCGACGTCTGCCAGAAGTCCGAGTGGAGCCTGCTCATGCTCCGCAAGCGCGAGGACCTGGAGGCCCTGGTGTCCGCGTCCCTCCCCACCGAGAAGCCGCGCCGCAAGAAGGCCTGAGGTCCGCCGATGTCCCACGCACCCGTCGCCGCCGTCATCGGCATGGGCGACGCCTACGCATCGCTGGAGAACCGCAAGGACCCGCTCCGGCTCGCCGAGGAGGCGACCCTCGGGGCACTCGCCGACGCCGGGATCCGCAAGGACCAGATCGACGCCGTGTTCACCGGACGCTCGCCGTGGGCCGACAAGCGCTCGCAGTGGAGCAACATCTTCATCTCGCACATGCAGATGCCGGTGACCCTGAACAGCGAACTCACCATGCACGGCGCCGGACTGACCGCGACGATCGCCGTCGCGTCCCAGATGATCGCCGCCGGCGCCGCCGAGTACGTCCTCTGTCTGCAGAGCGACGCGACCCAGCTGTTCGTCGACGCGGTGGCGATGGGTGCCGAAGCCGACGCCGACCCCCAGTTCGAGGTCCCGTACGGCCCCACGATCCCGGCGCTGTACGCGCAGGCGGCGCGCCGCTACTTCCACGAGTTCGGCCTCACCGAGGCGGACCTCGCGGACGTCGCCGTCGCCAACCAGCGCTGGGGCGCCCACCATCCGCACGCCGCGAAGGCGAAGCACGGTGAGATCGACCGCGCCAAGGTCCTCGCCTCGCCCTACGTCGCCACGCCGCTCAGGCGGTGGATGTGCTCCACCTGGGGCGGCGGCACCGGCGGCGCGCTGGTCGTGACGTCGCCGGAGCGGGCGCGCGAGGCCCGCGACCCGGTGTACGTCCTCGGCTACGGGTCGGCCAGCACCCACGAGTACCTGGGCGACCGCATGAACATGCGGCAGTGCCGCTACCCGGCGCTGGGCGAGTTCCCCAACCTCACGCACACCGCGACGGCGGAGGCCGCCCGGCAGGCGTACACGAGGTCCGGGCTCACACCCGCCGACATCGACATGCTGCAGATCTCGGTCAACTTCGCGCACATGGGCCCCATCGTCATGGAGGACCTGGGGTTCGCGAAGAAGGGCAGCGGGATCGACGTCTACCGCGAGGGACGCACCGGCGTCGACGGAGACCTCCCGACCGACACGAACGGCGGCTGGCTGTCGTTCGGCCAGCCCGGGATCTCCTGCAACATGGACAGTTTGGTCGAGGCCGTCCGCCAGTTGCGCGGACAGGCCCTGGGGCTGGCGCCGCAGCGCCGGCCGGAGACGGTGCTGGTGCAGGGGGCGGGCGGCATGCTGGCCGCCGGCAGCGTGCTGCTGCTGTCCTCCTCGACCTGAGCCCTGATCGGGAGCACGGCATGACTGAAGCGAAAGCACTGAACGACTGGCCCCAGCCCTATCGCCTGATGGCGGCTGAGCCCTACTGGCAGGCGCTGTCCGAGGAACAACTGACCTTCCAGCGCTGCGCGGACTGCGCACGAGCGGTCTGGCCGGCGCACACCTACTGCACGCACTGCGGTTCCGCGGGACTGTCCTGGGAACGGTCCGGCGGACACGGCACCGTCTACTCCTACAGCACGATCCTGCGCGGCCCGACCCCCGTCTGGGCCGGGATCGCCCCCTACACCGTGGGCTTCGTGGAGATGGACGAGGGATACTTCCTGTTCACCCAGATCGAGGGCGACCCCGACGACATCGAGATCGGCAAGGAAGTCACGGTCCGCTACGTGCGGCGGGGCGAGCAGAAGCTCCCCGTCTTCACGATGACCGGAAACGGATAGGAGCCGGACATGCCCGGACCTCTCGACGGCGTGCGGGTCCTGGACCTGACGTCGAACTTCATGGGGCCGTACGCGTCACTGCTGCTCGCGGACATGGGCGCCGACGTCTCGAAGATCGAGTCGCCGGCGGGCGACACGACCCGGGGCATCGGCCCCTGCCGCAACCGCGGGATGGGCCCGATCTTCCTGCACCTGAACCGCAACAAGCGCAGTCTCGTCCTCGACCTCAAGAGCGCCGGCGGCAACGCGGCGCTGAAGCGGATGATCCGCGACGCCGATGTGCTGATGCACAGCCTGCGGCCCAAGGCCATGGCCAGGCTGGGGCTGTCCTACGCGGACGCCCGGACGATCAACCCGGGGATCATCTACTGCGGCATGCACGGCTTCGGCCAGAACGGCCCCTACGCGGACCGTCCGGCCTACGACGACCTGATCCAGGCGGCCGTGGGCATGCCGGTGCTCCAGAGCCGCAAAGCGGGCCCGCCCGACTACGTGGCCACCGCGATAGCGGACCGCGTGGTCGGGATGGCCGCGACCTCGGCCGTGTCGATGGCGCTGTTCCGGCGCGAGCGCAGCGGCGAGGGCCAGGAGGTCCAGGTGCCGATGTTCGAGACCTTCGCGCACTTCGTCATGGGCGACCACCTCTACGGACACACCTTCGTGCCGGCGATGGGCGACTGGGGCTACGCGCGGATGATGAACCCGGACCGGCGCCCGTACCGCACGCTCGACGGCTACATCGGCGTCAACGTCTACATCGACAAGCACTGGCGGCGGTTCTTCGAGGTGTCCGGGCACCCGGAGATGGCCGAGGACCCGCGGTTCGCCGACATCCACGGCCGCACCCAGCACATCGGTCTCCTCTACGAATTCCTCGGCCGGGTCTTCGAGACGAAGACGACCGCACAGTGGGCGAAGCTCATGACCGAGGCCGACATCCCGTTCATCGAGATGAACACGCCGGAATCGCTGCTGGCGGATCCGCATATGAAAGAGGTCGGATTCTTCGTCGAGGAGGAGCATCCTTCCGAGGGAACGCTCCGGTCGCTGGGAATCGCGCAGCAATGGAGCGAAAGCACTCCCGAACTGCGCTATCCGGCGCCGCGTCTCGGTGAGCATTCGGTCGAATTGCTTGCCGAATACGGTTTCAGCGAGAAAGAGATCGATGACCTGACGGGTTCCGGCGCCGTGTACGCGGCCGAGCCGCACCGGACGCGGCACGGCGACTGAGGAACAGGGAAAGCAGGGACACAATGCCGCACGATCTGCCCCTGTCCGGGGTTGTGGTGGTGGAGCTGAGCGACAGCGCCTCGGCTCCCTTCACCGGGAAGGTCCTCGCCGAACTCGGTGCCGAGGTGTGGAAGGTGGAGCGTCCCACGGGCGACTCCGCGCGCGGCTGGGGGCCCAGCACCTGGAAGGGCAGCGGAGCCGCCTTCCACGCCCTCAACCGCGGCAAGCGGTGCGTCAGCATCGACATCAAGGACCGCGAGCAACTGGCCACGCTGCACCGGCTGATCGGCGAACGCGCCGATGTCTTCGTCCACAACCTCCGCCCGGGCGCCGCCGCCGAGTACGGGCTGGACCCGGACAACCTGCGGGCCACCAAGCCGGAGCTGATCTGCTGCGAGATCGGCGCCTTCGGCCACGAGGGGCCGCTGAACACGCTGCCCGGCTACGACCCGCTGATGCAGGCGTTCGCCGGGATCATGAGCATCACCGGCGAGGAGGACGGCGCCCCGGTCCGGGCCGGCGTCTCCATCGTCGACTTCGGCGCCGGGATGTGGGCCGTGATCGGCATCCTGGCGGCGCTCCACCGGCGCACCACCAAGCAGTCCGGCGCCACCGTGAACGCCTCGCTGCTGGAGACGGCCATCACCTGGATGTCCGTCGGCATCGCGAGCTACAACGCCGACGGCGAACCCGGCGGACGGCACGGCTCGGGCGTGGCCTTCATCGTGCCGCACCGCGCCTACCCGGCCGCCGACGGCGACCTGGTCGTCAGCTGCGCCAACGACGCCCTGTTCGCCCGGCTGTGCGAGGCGCTCGGGCGGCCGGAATGGGCCGCGGACGACAGGTTCGCCACGAACGGGGCGCGGCTGCGCAACCGCGCCGAGATCGACCGGCTCATCGGCGAGCGGCTGGCCAAGGAGACACGCGCGTACTGGCAGGAACTGCTCCAGGCCGCCGGCATCCCGGTGGCGCCGATCCAGACCACCGCGGAGGTCGTCGCGCACGAGCAGACCCGTGCGCTCGGCATCATCGGCAAGCCGTCCGACGACGAGCTGGGCGTGGTGGGCCTGCCCCTCTCGTTCGACGGAAAGCGGCCGCCGCCGCTGCACGCGGCGCACGACATCGGCGCCGACGATGACAAGATC
>NZ_JAIOAB010000097.1 GCF_019890635.1 Streptomyces sennicomposti | reverse complement strand
CCACAAGACGGCGATCCTGTACGAGCCGGCCATGCCGACCAAGGCGAAGCCCTTCCACGGCTGCAGCCAGATCGCGGCGATCGACCTCGACGCTGGCAAGAAGCTGTGGACGCAGACGGTCAAGTCCGGTGACGAACTGATCAGTTTCGACAACGTCACCCTCAGCGGGAACACCGTCGCCGTGGGCAGCACCAACGGCGGCGCGGCCCTCTCGCTCGCCGACGGCAAGGTCCTGTGGAGCCCCAAGACCGGCGACACCTGCTACGACATCGGCTACGGCGGCGGCGACAAGCTGGTCGCGGTGCGCGAGTGCGGTCAGTACGGCAGCGGTCGACTGCTCATCCAGACCCTCGACCCGACGTCCGGGAAGGTGGCGTCCGAGTACAAGATGGCCCCCGGCATCGAGTACGCGAGCGTCATCTCCACGAACCCGCTCGTGGTCGGCGCGAGTCCCGGCGACTCCGACGAGGGCCAGGGCATCTCGGACCTGTTCAGCATCGACAACAAGACGGGGGCGCTGCGCGCCAGGATCCCCGTGCCTCCGGAGCAGTCCGCGGCCAGGTGCGAAGGGGTCGAACGGCTGGAGGAGTGCACCGACATCGTCGTCGGCAACGGCAAGGTCTACGTGGCCACCCCGGAGCACGACGTGGGCGGCGACGTCATCGCCAAGACCAACGAAGTCGTCGCCTTCGATCTGGCCACCGGCAAGGCGACCGGGCAGCGCGCCGACGCGGGCGCGGGCTACACGCTCCATCCGCTGCGCATGGACGGCGGGAACATCGTGGCTTACAACGAACCCGCCATCCGCAAGAGCGGCCAGGTCGTCAGCATCGACGGCACGACCTTCAAGAGCACCGTCCTGCTGCAGACCGCGTCGGGTTACGAGGCCCGCGAATTCCTGGTCAGCTTCCCGGTGCAGTACGGCGAGGTGCTCTTCCAGAACGGTCGGCTGTACTTGTCCCAGCGCTACCTCTCCGAGGACGAGGGTGCTACCGAGCGCGCCCTGGCGGCGGCCTACGGCGCGGGCTGAGCCCGGCGCGCCGGAAAGTGCGCCGATCCGGGGCACTTTCCGCCGGTAGGGGCAGCGCCGGGTCACACGAGCGTGTAGTTTCCCGGAGCATCGGTGTGCGACGGGCGGGAGAGCCGGGGGGCCTCCCGCCCGTTCGGGCCGGTGCGGCACGGACGGGCCCGCGCGGGTGTCGGCTGGGGGACTGGGGGGTTGCTCGATGGGAGTGCGGCTCATGGTGGTCGACGACCACCGACTGCTCGCCGAGGCGCTGGCCTCGGCGCTGAAGCTGCGGGGACACCGGGTGCTGGCCGCGGCGGCGCCGGCCGCGGGCGCGGCGGAGCTGGTGATCAGCCGTGCGCCGGAGGTGTGCCTGCTGGGCACCGCGGCGCCGGCCGAACCGGGCGCCTTCGACCCGGTCGCGCGGATCAGACGGGAACGCCCGCAGGTGGCCGTGGTGGTCCTCGGCCCCGTGCCCTCCCCGCGCGGCATCGCGGCCGCCTTCGCGGCGGGGGCCTGCGGCTATGTACGCCACGACGAGCGGATCGAGGGCGTGGAGCGGGCGATCATGAAGGCCCGGGCGGGCGAGGCCGCGATCGCCCCCGGTCTGCTTCAGGGGGCCTTCGCCGAGCTGCTCAACCCGGCCGCCGAACCGGACGACGAGGGCCGCAGACTGCTGCGGCTGCTCACCCCGCGCGAGGTGGAGGTGCTGGTCAGGGTCGCCGAGGGCGAGGACACCCGGGTGATCGCCGCGGGCATGGGCATAGCCCCCAGCACGGCCCGCACCCACGTGCAACGGGTCCTGATGAAACTGGGCGTCGGCTCCCGCCTCGAAGCGGCGGCCCTGGCAGCCCGCACCGGCCTCCTGGACCAGGCCCCCCACCCCTGAGACGCCCCCGGTGACGCCGGTGCGCCCGGCCGCGCCCCGCCGGACGGCACCCCGCGGCGCCCGGACGGCACCCTGCGGCGCCCGGACGGCACCCCGCGGCGCCGGGTGCCGTCCCACCACGCGTCCCCGCGGAGCGTGCCCTCACTCGGACTTCGGTGCCTCCGGCGTCTGGATCGGCCGCAGCTTCAGCCACACCAGGAAGAACACCCCGAGGACCAGCATCCCGATCCCGGTCCACAGGTTGATGTTCACCCCCTGCGCCTTGTCGATCGCCGCCTGCGAGTCGGTGATCCCCGTGATCGTCACGATGACCCCGTACAGCACGAACAACCCGCCGATGATGCGCCGCAGATCGAAGATCCGCGCGGCCGTCGCCGACTTCCCCTCCAGCTCGGTGACTTCCCGCTGGACATCCTGCTCGGAGTAACCGGAACGCTCGGACCGTCCGGAGTTCTCAGCCTGTGACATGGTCTCTCAATCCTCCTGCGGTCAGAACGAGAACGGGATGTAGCAGACGGCGGCGAGGACGACGGCGCCCCACCCGAGCAGCGCCGGCCGGCGGTACCAGGCCTCGTCGCCGGGCGCCGGCGCCTCCGCCATGCCCGGCGAGGTGGTGCCGTACACCAGCCCCCGCAGCTCCTCGGCCGCCTTCGGCTTGGTGAACAGCGACACCCCCACCATGACGACCGCGCCCGCGACGAACCCGGCGATCGCGGAGACGAAGTTGGCGCCCTGGTCGCTGGGGATGTCCACGATCCCCTTCTTGTAGAGGACGAAGTAGTTCACCATCGCGGCGGTCGTGCCGGCGAGCAGCCCCCAGAAGCCGGATTTCTTCGACGCCCGCTTCCAGAACATGCCGACGATGAAGACGACGAACATCGGCACGTTGAAGAAGGAGAACAGCGTCTGGAGGTAGCTCATGATGTTCGAGAACGACGACGCCAGGAACGCCGTCCCCACCGAGGCCAGCACGCCGACCGCGGTGATCAGCCGCCCGAACCGCACGTAGTACGTGTCCTCGCGGTCCTTGACGATGTACTTCGCCCAGATGTCGGTGGTGAACACGGTGTTGAACGAGGACACGTTGGCCGCCATGCCGGCCATGAACGCGGCGAGCAGACCGGTCACCGCGATGCCGAGCACGCCGTTGGGCAGCAGCTCCTGCATCAGGTAGGGGATCGCGTCGTTGTACTGGAGCCCGGAGGCGGAGGTGCCGATGTCGGGCACCAGCGCGGCGGCGACCAGACCCGGGATCATCACCAGGAAGACGATGAAGATCTTCGGGAACGCGGCGATCAGCGGGGTGCGCTGCGCGGCGGACAGGTTCTTCGCGGACAGCGCCCGCTGCACCTCGGCGAAGTTGGTCGTCCAGTAGCCGAAGGACAGCACGAAGCCGAGACCGAGCACGATGGTCAGCCAGTTCGCGCCGAGCGGGTTGGCGTGGCCGATGCCGGTGCCGCCCCAGGCGCTGGTGAAGTTCTCGCCGTGCTGCGCGGTCAGCTTGTGGGTCAGGCCGTCCCAGCCGCCGACCTTCTTCAGGCTGAGCACGACGATCGGGATGAGCGCCGCGAGGATCACGAAGAACTGCAGCACCTCGTTGTAGATCGCCGACGACAGTCCGCCGAGGGTGATGTAGGCGAGGACGAAGAAGCCCGCGACCACGATCGCCACCCACTGCGGCCAGCCCAGCAGCGCCTCGACGACGATCGCGAGGGCGTAGAGGTTGACGCCCGCGATCAGGATCGCCGCGAAGGCGAACAGGATCGAGCTGAGCAGATGCGCGCCCTTGTCGAAGCGCAGCAGCAGGAACTCGGGGACCGAGCGCACCTTGGAGCCGTAGTAGAAGGGCATCATCACCAGGCCGAGGAAGACCATGGCCGGGATGGCGCCGATCCAGTACCAGTGCACGGTGTACGCGCCGTACTGGGCGCTGTTGGCGGCCATGCCGAGGATCTCGGTGGCGGCCAGGTTGGCCGAGATGAACGCCAGACCGGTGATCCAGGCGGGCAGCGAGCGCCCGGAGAGGAAGAAGTCGAGGCTGGTCTTGACCGAGCGGCGGGCGGCGAAACCGATACCGAGGACCACGGCGAAGTAGATGCCGAGGATCGCGTAGTCGAGGCCGTTGGTGGGCAGCCGTAGCTCCGCTGCCAGGTACGCGGGTGCGTATGTGGGGGTTTGCATGAGAACTCGCTTCGTCGCGCGAACTGATCCAGCGTGGAACCTACGCCTCCGCGTTCATAAAATGAACACTTTTGTTGGTTGTCTTTGTTTGATTGTGATGTAGCGCTGAAGTGACCTTTCGCCACACCAGCGGTCACTCGGGCGCTGTGGCATCGCGAAGGCTTCGGTGATTGGTTGTGATGTGTTATGTTGGATTGTGTTGAGTGATTCGGTTGATGGGTTGAGCGGGTGCGGCGGCCCGGACGCGGACCGGTCGGGCGTCCGCGTGGACCAGTAGGGAGTCCGGCAGTGAAGAAGACCTCGACCCGGCTGGCCGACGGCCGTGAGCTGATCTACTACGACCTCGGTGACGACACCGTGCGCGACGCCGTCGACCGGCGCCCGCTGGAGCCGACCGTCACCACCTCCGAGATCCGCCCCGACGTGCTGCTCGGCGACGCGGTCGCCGTGGCCTCGCACCGCCAGGGCCGCACCTACCACCCGCCGGCCGACGAGTGCCCCCTGTGCCCGACGCGCGGCGAGCGCCTGACCGAGATCCCCGACGAGTCGTACGACGTGGTGGTCTTCGAGAACCGCTTCCCGTCGCTGGCCGGCGACTCGGGCCGCTGCGAGGTCGTCTGCTTCACCTCCGACCACGACGCGTCCTTCGCCGATCTGACCGAGGAACAGGCGCGGCTGGTCCTCCAGGCGTGGACCGACCGGACGTCGGAGCTGTCGCATCTGCCCTCCGTCGAGCAGGTGTTCTGTTTCGAGAATCGCGGCGCCGAGATCGGCGTGACCCTGGGTCACCCCCACGGCCAGATCTACGCCTACCCCTTCACCACCCCGCGCACCGCGCGGATGCTGACCTCGCTCGCCGCCCACAAGGAGGCGTCCGGCGGCGAGAACCTTTTCGACGCCGTGCTGGAACGGGAACTCGCCGGTGAGCGGGTCGTCCTGGAGAGCGAGCACTGGGCGGCCTTCGTGCCGTACGCCGCGCACTGGCCCTACGAGGTGCACCTCTACCCCAAACGCCGGGTCCCCGACCTGCTCGCGCTGGACGAGGCGGCGCGCACAGAATTCCCCCAGGTGTATCTGGAACTCTTGAGGCGCTTCGACCGGATCTTCGGCGACGGCGAGCCGCCGACCCCGTACATCGCCGCCTGGCACCAGGCGCCGTTCGGCGCGCTGGCCAAGTTCGAGGGTGTGGTCCGCGAGGACTTCGCGCTCCACCTCGAGCTTTTCACCATCCGCCGCACTTCCGGCAAGCTGAAGTTCCTCGCGGGCTCCGAGTCCGGCATGAACGTCTTCATCAACGACGTGCCGCCGGAGCGCGCGGCCGAGCGATTGCGAGAGGTAGCGAGTTCATGAGCGGGAAGTACCTGGTGACGGGCGGCGCGGGCTATGTCGGCAGCGTGGTCGCCCAGCATCTGCTGGAGGCGGGTCACGAGGTCACCGTCCTCGACAACCTCTCGACGGGCTTCAGCGAGGGCGTGCCGGCCGGCGCCGCCTTCGTCGAGGGCGACATCCGCGACGCCGCCAAGTGGCTGGACGCCTCCTACGACGCGGTGCTGCACTTCGCCGCGTTCTCCCAGGTCGGCGAGTCGGTGGTGAAGCCGGAGAAGTACTGGGACAACAACGTCGGCGGCACCATGGCGCTGCTCGCCGCGATGCGCGAGGCCGGCGTGCGCAGGCTGGTCTTCTCCTCCACGGCGGCCACCTACGGCGAGCCGGTCAGCACCCCGATCACCGAGACCGACCCGACCGCCCCGACCTCCCCCTACGGCGCGTCCAAGCTGGCCGTCGACCACATGATCACCGGCGAGGCGGCGGCGCACGGCCTGGGCGCGGTCTCGCTGCGCTACTTCAACGTGGCCGGGGCGTACGGCGCGTACGGCGAGCGGCACCAGCCCGAGTCGCACCTCATCCCGCTCGTCCTCCAGGTCGCGCAGGGCCGCCGGGACGCGATCTCCGTCTACGGCGACGACTACCCGACCCCGGACGGCACCTGCGTCCGCGACTACATCCACGTCGCCGACCTGGCCGAGGCGCATCTGCTGGCGCTGAAGGCCGCCGCCCCGGGCGAGCACCTGATCTGCAACCTCGGCAACGGCAGCGGCTTCTCGGTGCGCGAGGTGATCGAGACCGTGCGGCAGGTCACCGGCCACCCGATCCCCGAGGTCACCGCCCCGCGCCGGGCCGGCGACCCGGCGGTCCTGGTGGCCTCCGCGGCCGCCGCCCGCGACAAGCTCGGCTGGACCCCGTCCCGCGCGGATCTCGCGGGCATCGTCGCGGACGCCTGGGAGTTCGCGCAGACCGTCACGAAGGAGCAGTAGTGGGGGCAGAAGAGGTCCGGAAGCCCGAAGAGGGCCACAAGGCCCCAGAGGGTCACGAGGGCGGAGAGGCCAAGGAGGTCCAGGAGGTCCGGGAGGTCGGGAACGGCTTCACCGCGCTCTACGGCGCCGGACCCGACGGCGTCTGGGCGGCGCCGGGCCGCGTCAACCTCATCGGCGAGCACACCGACTACAACGACGGCTTCGTGATGCCGTTCGCGCTGCCGCACCACACGGTCGCGGCGGTGTCCCGCCGGGACGACGGCGTACTGCGGCTGCACTCGGCGGACGTGCCGGGCGGCCCGGTCGAACTGCGGGTGGCCGACCTGGCCCCCGCCTCCGACCGGGAGTGGACGGCGTACCCGGCGGGCGTGGTGTGGGCGCTGCGCGAGGCGGGCCACGAGGTGACGGGCGCGGACGTGCACCTGACCTCGACGGTGCCGTCCGGGGCGGGCCTGTCCTCCTCGGCCGCGCTGGAGGTCGTGGTCGCCCTGGCCCTCAACGACCTCTACGGCCTCGGCCTGAAGGGCTGGCAGCTGGCCCGTCTGTGCCAGCGCGCCGAGAACGTCTACGTCGGCGCGCCGACCGGCATCATGGACCAGACCGCCTCGGCCTGCTGCACCGCCGGCCACGCGCTGTTCCTGGACACCCGCGACCTGTCCCAGCGCCAGATCCCCTTCGACCTGGCCGCCGAGGGCATGCGCCTCCTCGTCGTCGACACCCGCGTCAAGCACGCCCACAGCGACGGCGAGTACGGCAAGCGCCGCGCCGGCTGCGAGAAGGGCGCGGCGCTGCTGGGCGTGGACGCGCTGCGCGACGTGCCCCACGCCGAGCTGGACGCGGCGCTGGAACGGCTCGGCGACGAGCCGGAGGTGTGGCGCCTGGTCCGCCACATCGTCACGGAGAACGAGCGGGTCGAACGGGTCGTGTCCCTCCTGGAGTCGGGCCGGACCCGCGCGATCGGCCCGGTCCTCACCGAGGGCCACGCCTCCCTGCGCGACGACTTCCGCATCTCCTGCCCGGAACTGGACCTGGCCGTCGACACCGCGCTGTCCGCCGGCGCCCTGGGCGCCCGCATGACGGGCGGCGGCTTCGGCGGCTCGGCGATCGTCCTCGCGGAGGAGCCGGACGTCCCGTCGCTCACGAAGTCCCTCGAAGAGGCCTTCACCACCGCGTCCTTCACCCCGCCCCGCATCTTCGAGGCGGTGCCGTCGGCGGGGGCGCGGCGGGTGGGGTGAGACGCCCTCCGGGGACCTGGGACGTCCCGGCGCCGTGAGGACCCACGGCGCCGGGACGTCTTCGGCTACTCGTCCCCACGCCGCGCACTCCTCGGACGGACGCGGCGGGGCGCGGTGCCAGACTCCGCGACGCCCGGCCTGATCCAAAACGAGCGGCCCTAGGCCGTGTCGTCAAATTCCCGCCGTCCGCCCGGAGGGCGCGCTCTGCGGCGTCAGGTGCGTGCTCTCGGCGTGCCGGATCCTGACCCTCGTACTGGACGTACTCGGGTCTGGGTCCGGTGCGGCGAGAGTGCGTGCATGGCGTCGCGGAGCAGGCGGGAATTTGACGACACGGCCTAGCGGTCCGCCTCGTACTGGCCGACCTCCAGGAAGTGGCGCAGCGCCTCCGGGGAGCCGTCGTCCAGGGCCTGCGACGCCGCCGCGCGCAGGGCGGGGCTGATGCCGGGTTTGGCGAGGATGGTGAAGATGGCGACGCGGTCGTCCTCGGCCTGGGCGAGGCGGTAGCCGGTGGTGAGGAAGGTGCGCAGGGCTTCGGGGGTGTCGTCGTCCAGGGCTTTCCCGGCCTCGCGGTGGACGGCCTTGCCGCTCTCGGGTTTGGCGAGGATGGTGAAGATCGCGACGCGGTCGTCCTCGGCCTGGGCGAGGCGGTAACCCGTCTTGAGGAAGGTGCGCAGGTCCTCGACCGTGCCGTCCAGTGCCTTGTTCGCCTCGCGGCGGACGCCCTTGCCGGAGTCCGGGGCGGCCAGGATGCGCAGGACCGCGATACGGAGGTCCTCCTCCGACATCGTGTCGTACGGCGAGGACGGCTCCGACGCGTCCGCCGCGTTCGAAGCGGCCGCAGCGTTCGAGGTGGCCGACGCGGTGGCGGCCGGCGCCGTGGCCGCGGCGGCGAGAGCCGGGGATGTCAGGAGCAGCGCCGGAGCCAGTGCGATCGCGGCCGCGGTCAGCGCCGTACGGGTCGGTCTCATGGGCATGGAAGTCCCCCTTGATGTCGAGAAGTCGTCGGACGCGGTCCGCACCGGCCGGCCGCGCACGACGGGACCGCGCGCGGCGGTGTTCCGAACGGGCGGCCCGCCGGTGCGCTCATCCTGCCCGGGGGCGGTGCCGACGTGCACTGCCCGGACCCCGCAGTGTTCACCGCCCTTTCGTTGCCGACAGGCCACCACCGACTCGCCGCCGCCGCAAGGGGGTTGGGGGCGCAACCCCGCCCGGGCGCCCCGGCGCACGAGGAACGCGGCGACCGCTCGCATACGATCAGCCGGTCCCCCACCGAAGGAGCCCCGTCCGGTGACCGCCGCCCTCCCCGCCTCCGCCACGACCGCCGGCCCGCGTTCCGCCCGGCTGCTGACCCGCTCGGAGGACGGCGAACGACTGCACGCGCTGCTGTGGGAGGCCGGGCCGGGATGGCGGATGATCAGCAGCGCGGTGCTCGGCGGCGGGATCGGCGAGCGGCGCTGGGTGCTCAACGCCCAGGTCGCCCACGGCTACCGGCGCACCGACCCCGACCGGCACCTCGCCGAACTGGCCGCCGGGGCCGGTGCGGTGGGACCGGGGGTGGGGCTGATGACGGCGGCCGACGTCACCCGGCACGGCCGGGCGGAGGACGCCGGCGCGCAGGCGGTGGCCACGGCGGGCATCAGCGTACGAGGCTGGGCCGCCGCCCCGGCGGAGCACACCGAGGGCACGGTGGTGCCCGTACAGCCCGGCACGATCAACATCGTCGCCGCCCTGCCCGTGGCGCTGACGGACGCCGCCCTGGTCAACGCGGTCGCCACCGCCACGGAGGCCAAGGTCCAGGCCCTGCTCGACGCGGGCCACGACTGCTCCGGCACCCCCACGGACGCCGTCTGCGTCGCCGCCCGCGTCCCCGCCCCCGGCACCGACCTCCACGCCTTCGCCGGCCCCCGCTCCCTCTGGGGCGCCCGCCTCGCCCGAGCCGTCCACAGAGCAGTGACCACAGCCCTCCCGGCCTGCTGAACTCCGCACCGCGTCCGGTGTCACACCACTGGCCCACCGGTCACCCATTGTGATGACGTGCGCCGATCTCGGCGGCTACCGTGGACAGGCAGGCCGAAGATACCGCCCATGGGAGGAATCATGACCGCCGAGCCGACCGCCGAGCCCGGCTTCCGCCGGCCGGTTCCGCCCCGGGACGGATACACCGTGGACGACCTGTTCACGGTGCCCGACCTCCCGCCGCACACCGAGCTGATCGACGGGAGCCTGGCCTTCGCGAGCCCACAGCGGTACTTCCACAGCATCGTCATCGACCTGCTGGTGGCCGGTCTGCGACGTACGGCTCCACCGAAGCTGAAGGTCGTCCGGGAGATGACAGTCGTCTTGGACCGCCGTAACGGACCGGAGCCCGACATCAGCGTGGTCCGGGCAGAGGCGATCACGGGTCGGGACCAGACCCGCTTCGATGTCGCCGATGTGCTGCTGGCCGTGGAGGTCGTCTCGCCGGATTCCGAGGCCCGCGACCACGACACCAAGCCGCACAAGTACGCCGCCGCGGGCATCCCGCACTTCTGGCTGGTCGAGATGAGCGGCTCCGACCACCACCCCGTGGTCCGCACCTACGAACTCGACCCGCTGACCAAGGCGTACAGCCTTACCGGCACCCACCGCGACCGGCTCAAGGCCGACGTGCCGTACGACATGGACGTCGACATCACCCCCGAGGCACTCGACGCGCTCTGAGGGCCTGCCGTCCACAGGTGAGGCAACGCGCCGGTGCCTGCGGGCACCTGGTGAGCGCTGGGTAAGGTGCGTGCCCGGCACCTCGCCGCCTGGTTCGGGTACGCCCAACTCTTCACCAAGGGACTCGAACGCCTCCCCGCCACGGTCTGCGACGACACCGTCCCCCGGGACATGGTGATCCGGGTCCTGCCGGAGGCACGGGCGGCGGATGAACGGGGCGACTCCCTCGGCGCTGGTGACGGCTTCGAGTTCTACTGCACTGTCACCACCAGCGCGGCACCCGACGGATCGCGCAGGTCTCCGCCGTCGGGGTGGAAGCCGTCACCGAAGTCGACTCCGAGGGCGGTGAATCGGGGGTGTACGTCCCCTGCGCGCCTCCCGGTGTCCCTCCCGAGTACGCCTCCGAGGACTACGCGATCGTCACCGACGTGTACGCGCACACCTACGAGCGCAGCGGTGACACCGGGGACGGACAGCACGTCGAGGTCACGGACACGGCGCTGCACCAGGCCCTGACCGACATGGCCTACCGACTCACCGGGCATGCCTACGAACCGGCCGAGTGCAAGGCGCCCCGCGCCTTCCCCGAGGAACTGCCCCGCTACAAAATCCGCTGATCAGGAGGGGGACTTCCCAGGTTCACGTGCCAAAGCGCTCAGTAGTCAACGAGCTAGGCTCAGCAGGCCACTTGGGCAGTGCCGATAATGTATGTGGTGCGTCGCTCTGTCTGGCGGTGCGGTGTCGAACACGGGGGCTATACATGGCATGGGACGAGTGGGAACAGCTGAAGGCGCAGGCAGCCTCGCGTCATTCCACGCGGATGCAACTGAACCACATTCCGAACGATCCGGGGGAGGGAGTCGGCCAGGGAGACCTCGTAGCCGGCCACAAGGACCTTGAAGCGGTCGGCAAGGCAGCCCATGACCTCTTCAACCACTTCACGGACTACAGCGGGCATGCGCGTGTGGCCTCGGAGGCGGCCGCAGGAGGACTCAAAGGTGAGGGCTTCGCTCTGGGAGGTGCACTGGAGCACGTGACGCAGCGCTGGAGCGAGCAGACGAAGACGCTGCTCGATGCCTGCGCCCACATCTCCAACCACCTTCGGTTCACCCAGAACCAGCACGCTGCCGACGAGTCCTACATCGCAGGTGCGGTCAGCAGCATCGCGACCCTTGACAAGGGTTTCGACGACCGAAAGGACCACTGACGCGATGGACCTCGACGCACTGCGCCACGGCAACTTCTCCAAGCTCGGTGAAGCGGTCACCGACTGGGAGCAGATGACGAAGAAGCTCGCGGACCTGAAAAAGGATGCCGAGGGAAACCTCAAGGCGAAGGCTGACAAGGCGAAATGGGCGGGTGTCAACGCCGGCGTCAGCCGCGAGTTCATCGCGAAGACGGCCGCCGAGTTCGCGGACGCGCATACTCAAGCCGACTCGATCGCTAAGATTCTCAGTGACACACGCGACGAACTCATCAGCTACCGAACCCAGTTGAACGACGCCATCAGGCGGGCAGCTGAGCAACACCTGACCGTGGTCGATACAGGTAATGGCGGGTTCACCGTTGCTGGGAACACCCGACCTGACTGGGCGTCCGACCCCAGCGGCAAGACTGGCGTGACCGACCAGAAAGTGGTGGATGCCTTCTGCAAGGAGATCCAGGGCATTCTGACCAAGGCCACCCAGAGCGACAACACTGCCGCGCAAGCCCTGAAGCTCATCGTGGACCAGGCCAAGTACGGCTTTTCCGATGCCTCGTACGCGGACCGCGACGAAGCCGCCAAGGCCGTCGCTGCTGCCGAGAAGCTGGCGGAGATGGCAAAGAAGCCGGACGCAATGTCCCTGGACGACATCGCCGCGTTCAACCGCACGATGTCGGAGTACCACGACGACCCCCTGTTCGCAGAGCAGTTCGCAAAGCGTCTGGGAGCCAAGGGCACGCTCCAGTTCTGGACCGAGATGACCCAAACCCACGCGGGGGCCAAGGGCTCGGAATTGGAAACGATGAAGGACCTGCAGAAGAATTTGAGCCTGACCCTGGCTACGGCGTCGTTCTCGGATTCGGACGGCATGCGGGACTGGAAGAAGGACCTGATCGCCGAGCGCAACACCAACTTCCGTTCCTCGGGCTCGTCCAACCCGATCGGTGCTCTCGGCTCCCAGGTGATCAGCAGTCTCATGCACCAAGGCCAGTTCGACACCGAGTTCCTCGACGACTACCGGGAGAAGCTGTTCAAAGCGGACAAGGCGGCGGGAAACTCCGGCACCCATGACCTATGGGTCAAGGGCTACGACTCCCTGGACCTCGACTTCGGTGACGACAACGGCCGGGATCCGCTCAAGGGGTTGTTCGACGGGCTCTCCCACAACCCAGAGGCGGCTGAGCACGCCTTCAAGTCCGAAGAGGACCTGACCCACATGCTCGGCACGACCAGATACACGGACAGAGGAGAATCCCTCGGGCGCGCTCTGGAGAGCGCGGTCACCGGAGTCGCGGTCGGCGACATGTCCTCGATCGCGCCGCCGCACAGCACGACACAGGTCGCAATCATGGCAAACATCATGCATGCGGTGGCTGAGCCCGGCGGTTACGCGGACATTCCACATAAGGGCTTGGGTGAAAGCTTCGGTAACATGGCGGCTGCCTACATGCCGGAGATAAGCCAGGGTTTGGCCGGGAGTAAGTCGGGATCTATTTTCCTGACGGGCAGCGAAGCGCCTGGTGCTTTCGTAGGCGACGGTGTCCGTGATGTGGTGAGGTTTCTTTCCTTGACTTCTGCGGACCCCGCGGGAAGGGCAGGGATTATCTATGGTGAAAGCATCTACACTGGCGGCCTCCTTGACGCGCACCTTTCCGACCCATCTTTCTTCGATGGTACTCGCGATCAGGTTCTCGGGCATATCGGGAAAAATGCGGGCATTATCGAGGGTATTGTCGCTCATTCCGTTGCCGACGGTGAAGTAAAAGGTTTCGTTGACGGCGAGAAAGACTTCAATGAGGGATTGAAGCAAAAAGGTGACTTCGCCAAGATTTGGGTCCAGATCGCCTTCTCGGGGTTGGAGGTTCCTGAGCATCTGGGCGGCAAAATCATGGGATCGGCTGTCGGAGGGCTGGGCGGCGCCGTCGCCGCTGCGGCTGTTGACCGCCTGATGGATGGCCAGCAGATGGACGGGGCCAAAGACACGGGGCTGTATGTGAGTGCCAGGGATCTCTATGCAATGCGAGATTCCGTCAGCCTGCAGACGCAGTTGTCGACTGAAGATGCTATTGCTCGGCACCATGTGGATCTGCCGAAGGATGGAACCGATGGGATCATGCGCGACGCTGTCAATGAAGGCTGGGATGCCAGTAGTGAACTTTTGAGTAACGTGAAGGAGCGGACCTGATGGAGGGGGCGCAGGGGTCGCGCAGAGTTTCACCTTCCCGGCGCGACATAAGAGTGATCTTGCTCATCCTGGTGGTTCTCGGGGCTTTCTCTGGGGCTGGATTGGCATATTTTAATAAAGGTCTCTATCTACTCCCTGCGAAAATGTGTGACGGCACGCTTGAGCGCGACACGGTGAAGCAGGTGCTGCCACGTGCGCGATCTGCTGACACTGGGTCCAGTGATCGAAGCGCCGAGCATGGTCGCACATTCTCGTGCTATGTCACCACGAGCAATCATTCGAGCCTCTCCGGAGGGGCGCAGGTTCAGTCGACGTCAAGAGAGAAATGGATCGAATTTTATCGCGGTTCCAGGGGGAGCGGGGAAATAATCCGCGTGACTTCCGGTGACATTCAAGCCGTGACTCAAATGGATTCGAGTGCCGGAACATCATCGGTATACATACCCTGCGCTCTGCCTGGTGTTCCCTCCGCCGATGCTTCCCAGTCATACGCGGTCGTCGGTGAAGCCCGGGTTTATGGCCGCGCCAAAGCATCGGGTGTACCGCTGCGCCAGGCCTTGACCGACTTCGCCTACCAGCTCACCCGGCACGCCTACG
>NZ_JAIOAB010000096.1 GCF_019890635.1 Streptomyces sennicomposti | reverse complement strand
GCCCCCGCAGGCCGACCGCCCCCCTAGAACCCGTGCGGCAGCCACGGCGCCACCGCGGACCCGAACCCCACCGCCGCCTCCGCGAGCGCCCCGCGCCGCACCTCCCGCACCCGCCCGGCCGCCGCCAGCCCCGCCAGCGGCACCCCGCCGAGATACGCCGCCCCCAGCTCCCGTACCGACAGCGCCAGCTCCGCGGGATCGGACGTCCGCTCGCACACCGCGCCCTTCACGTCCCCGCTCAGCCGCCACCGCCCGGCGTTCCAGGGGCAGAAGGCGTCCTCGACCTCCAGCACCACGTCCACCGGCGCCTGGTAGGTCCGCGCGGCCAGCGCCGCCCCGACGTCCACCAGCCGCACGTACAACGCGTCGCGCACCCGGGGCCGGCACCGCCGGATGTCGGAGACCAGGTACTGCCAGGCGTCGTCCACCGGCCGCCCCCGCACCGTCAGCGTGGACATCAGGTCGATGCCGAACAGGAACCGCCACAGCGCCGCGTCGGTCGCCGGGTCGAGCGCGGCCAGATCGTCCAGCGTCACCGTCCCGTCGTGCCCGCCGGGGCCCCAGCCGAGCTTGGTCCGGTAGCGGGCGTACCCGGTGACCTCGCCGTCCCGTTCGGCCACCACGCACTGCAGCGGCGACGCGCCGTCCCGCTCGCTCTCCGGGTCGGTCAGCGCCTGCCGCTCCCAGCCCGGCTGCCGGGCCAGCATCCCCGGCCGGGCCGGCACCAGGCGCGCGTACACCGCCTCGCACGCGTCGAGCACCTCGGCGGGCGCCGCGTACCGCAGACGTACGCCGTCCGTGCCGGCCGGGACGGACAGCCCCGCCCGGGTCGTGTCGATCTCGGCGTCGAGCTGGAAGGTCGCCGCGCCGTACCCGAACCGGCCGTAGATGGCGGGCTCGGAGGCGGTCAGCAGGGCCAGCGGCTCGCCCCAGGACCGTACGTCGTCCAACTGCCGCCGCATCAGCGAGGTCAGCACCCCGCGCCGCCGGTGCGTGGCGGCCACGCCGACCATCGTGACGCCGGCCGCCGGCACCAGGGAGCCGCCGGGCACGGTCAGCCGGAAGCCGAACGCCCCCGCCGACCCCACGCACGCCTCCCCGTCCCAGACGCCCAGGAAGCGGTCGAACTCGGTGAGGGAGCGGTCCAGCTCCCGCTCCTCCGGCGCCACCGTGCCGCCGAACGCGCGGATCAGGTGGTCGTGCCAGGTGTCCCACTCGTCCTGTCGCAGCACCCTCGTCACGGGCGCGGGTTCAGTCGCCATGCGCCCATGCCTACCAGGGCCGCACAGGGCGGGCGAACGAATTTCGCCCCGCCCGCAGCGCCCCGCCGTTCCATGGAGTTCACTGTGAAGTCCGGCCCCGGACGGGGGATAAGTCGGACCTCCCGTGCCAAGCGGCGGGTCCGCTGGATAGGGTCCCGAACTAATGGCAGCAGGACGACAGCGGCGCGCGGAAGCCGAGACGTTCACGGCCCGGTTGAAGATGCAGTGGCACCGGGCCCGCGTCGGCGTGCGCAGATCCGCCGTCGACTACTTCCGCGGCGACGGCTCGGACTGGATCGCGTTCGCCGGACTGCTGGTGACGGTGCCGCTGATCGCGGCGCTGACCCTCGTCGACTCCGTGTGGTTCTCGCCGGTCGCGCTGGTGCTGCCCATCGTCGCCGGCGGACTGCTGCTGCGCCCGGCCAGCCTGCTCGGCCTGTACGCGGCGGCGGCCACGGCGCTGATCGTGGAGTCGGTGCGGCTCGGCCCGTACACCGAGGGCCCCTCCCGGGTCACCCCCGGCGTGGTGCTGGTGGTCGCCGCCTGCGGCTTCTTCGGGCTGCTGATCGCCCAGTTCCGCAGCCGCGTCGGCGTGCCCTGGCGGCGCGGCGGCACCATGCTGTTCGACCTGCGCGAACGCATCCGGGTACAGAGCAAGCTCCCGCAACTGCCCAGCGGCTGGCACCACGAGATGGCGCTGCGCCCGGCCGGCGGCCAGTCCTTCTCCGGCGACTTCGTGGTCGCGGCCCGCACCAACGGTGGCCGCACCCTGGAAGTCGTCCTCACCGACGTGTCCGGCAAGGGCATGGACGCCGGCTCGCGGGCGCTGCTGCTGTCCGGGGCGTTCGGCGGACTGCTCGGCAGCCTGCCGCCGCACGCCTTCCTGCCGGCCGCCAACGGCTATCTGCTGCGCCAGGACTGGGAGGAGGGCTTCGCGACCTCCATCCACCTGGTCCTGGACCTGGACTCCGGCGACTACGAGCTGTACTCCGCGGGCCATCCGCCGGGCCTCCAGCTCAGCGCGGGCACCGGCCGCTGGGAGGAGAAGGCCGCCGAGGGCCCGCTCCTCGGGGTGTACGACGGCGCGCAGTTCGACTCGGTCAAGGGCTCGCTGCGGCCGGGCGACGTGCTGATGCTGTTCACCGACGGTCTGGTGGAGACGTCCGACCGGGACATCGCCGAGGGCATCGACCGCCTCACCGGCGAGGCCGACCGCTATGTCGCCGGCGGCTTCCACGGGGCGGCCTGGCATCTGATCGAGGCCGTCGCCAAGGACGTCAACGACGACCGGGCCCTGCTGCTGATCTGCCGTGAGGGCCCGACGGCCACGGCGCCCCACTGACACGCGGGCCCGACGGGCCACCGCGCCCCAGCGACCGGGACGTCCGCGCCCGGCCCGTCCGAGCGAGGGCGCCCGCCGGGGCTGCCCCCCCCCAGCGGGCGTCGCCGCTTCAGTGCACCGAAGCCGCCACCGGCACAGCCGCCGTCCCGGTCTCGGCGCCGTGACCATTGCCGAGCCCCTCGCCGCGCCCGCGCTCCCCGGCCGCCGCGGCGACGGCCTCGCGGCGGAAGGCCCACTCCATCCGCGGCTCCATCACGCCCCGGAACAGCCGCCGTACGGGCCCGGTGCACAGCAGGGTCATTCCGGCCGCCGCGACGCCGGTCACGAGCAGCGCGCCGGGCGTCCCGTGCAACCAGGCCGCGTCGAGCCAGCCCGCGTACAGGGCGGCCTTGATCAGGAAGCCGTGCAGCAGATAGCCGCACAGCGTGCCCGTGCCGAGCGCGGTGAACCAGGTACGCCGGCCCGGCACCCAGGCGAAGAAGCAGGCGGTCAGCACGACCGCGCCGGCGAACATCACCAGCACCATGACCGGCCCGGCCCACCAGGGCGCGCCCAGGTCCTGTGCGGCGCCGTTGCGGTAGACCCACGCCGAGGTCACCCGCGGCTCGCTCCACCACGCGAGCGCGAGGGCCGCCGCGAACACCGGCGCCGCCGCGATCCGCACCGAGCGGCGGCGCACCAGCCGGAAGTGCTCGGGCCGCAGGCACATCCCCAGTACGAAGCACGGCAGGAACTGCAGGACGCGCTGCAGCTCCAGGACGGCGCCCATCCCCGGGGTGAGGGAGGCGAGCGCGGCGAGACCGAGGGCGACCGGCAGCGGATGCCGCACCAGCCGCCACAGGGGCGCGGTCAGCCGCCAGACGAACAGGGCGCACAGGAACCAGGTGAGGTACCAGGGCGTGAGCAGACTGATGGCGTGGTCGCCGGAGTGACCGACATGAATACGAAAGAGTGAATACGCGGTCTCGAAGATGACGTACGGCACGGCGACTTGGGTGATCAGCCGCTTGAGCCGGTCCGGACGCGCGTCGACATCACGGGAGAAGAAGCCGGAGATGATGATGAACGCCGGCATGTGAAAGACGTAGACGACGTCGTACGCCGCCGACAGCTCGCGGTTGCCGTTCGCGATCGTCGCCCAGGAATGGCCGATGGCCACGAGCACGATCGCCAGGTACTTGGCATTGTCGAAGAACGGGTCGCGCCGTTTTCCGGGGCCGCCGCCGCTTTCGCGGGGTCTGTGCGGGGCGGGCATTCCGGAGGCCGGTGGCCGCACCGGGGGGAGGGGTGTTCTGTTCTGGCCGGGGGACGAGACAGCGTGGAACATCTGAGGCACCCTAGCGCCGCCTGGCGGGGCTGCCCGGAACACCGCCCGCCGATCCCCGCCCGGCACCGCGCATACCCGGTATTCGGCAGGGGAATTGTGACCGTCGCGTGAGGACGGACACACCGCGACCGGCGTCCGTGCACAACATCAACGCCCTCGATGTCCGGATTCATCACGACGAGTTGCGCCGTCCCGCACCGCCCGCGTCCCGTTATTCGAAATCCCTGCGAACGTGTTGTGCGGACCTCGAAACGAAAAGCGCCGGACCGCCGCCCGGGCGTGGCGCGCACGTACGCCGAATTCCCGTACGGCGCACCCCCGCAGAGGCGCGGACGGGCCGGGGCGGATGCGGTCCGGGACGTGAACCGGCGCCGATGATGCGTCAGCGCCCGCATAAGTGGGCCGGGTTGGTGGCACCATGGTTCCAGCGGGGGCGCGGGGCCGGCCCCCGGGCGGGAGTGCGTACCGACCGAGGGTGTGATCAGTTGTGGCCATTTCACTGTCCGTGGTGCTGCTGTTGGCGATCATCCTGGTGGTGTTGCTCCGAGGAGGCTCCATCAAGGCCGGTCCGGCCATCGTGGCCGTCCTGTTCGGCTTCTTCCTGGCCTCCACCGGCATGGCCCCGTCGATCAACCGCTTCATGAACTCGATAGCGGACACGATCAACCAGATCAGGTTCTGACCCACCCGCGCCCACCCCGACCCCGCAGCTTCCCGCCGCGGCCCGCCCGTCCGGCCACGAGCGGGCCGCGCCGTCCGGCCACGAGCGAGCCGAGCCGAGCCCGCGGAGCGACGCGGACGGCGGCGCGGCGCCGGGGACCGGATGCCCTCCGGTCCGGTCCCGGGGCCCCTGCCGGCCGGCGGGGCGTGCACGGTGGCCCGGGCGGGTCCCGCCCGGCAGGATCGACGCCATGGACTACCGACATGCCGTCGCCGCCGACGCCCGGGCCGTGGCCGACCTCTTCGCGGCCAACCACCACGACGCGCTCACGCCGCGGGAGCGCGCGGAACAGGGTTTCGTGCAGGGCGGGCTCGACGTCGACGCGGTGCGTTCGATGGCCGAGGACGGAAGCCTGCTCGTAGCGGACGACGACGGGCGCGTGGCGGGCCTGCTCGGTCTGGCCGCCCCGGAGAAGATCTCCAGCCCCCCCGCCGGTCCGGGCCCTGCTGGACGCGCGGGACTCCCTGCGGTGGCGCGGACGCCCCCTGAGTTCCGTCCCCTTCCTGCTCTACGGGCCCGTGGTCGTCGCCGCCGGTTATCGGGGGAGGGGAGTGGCCCGGGGACTGTTCGACGCGGCACTCCGGGCGGCCTCGGGCCGGGCCGAGGTGCTGGTCGCCTTCATCGAGCTGACCAACCAGGCGTCCTGGCGCGTCCACGTGGACGGCTTCGGCATGACGCCGCTCGGAGAGTTCACGCTCGGCGACCGCGCCTACGGAGTCGTCGCCTCGCCGGTCCGCCCGACGACGCCGCCCACCGCCTGAGCCTTGCCCCCACCCGACCCCGGAAAGCACTCAGGGCCGGGTCGGAGGAACGAACCTCCGACCCGGCCCTGAGCCGCACAGAGCGGGCGACGGGAATCGAACCCGCGTAGCCAGTTTGGAAGACCGCGTACGCGGGTTGTCGCCGAGCTGGGGAATTGCTGATCTGCTGTTTCCTGCGTCTCGGCCTGTGACTCCCCGTTGCTCCCCGCCCGCCCCTTGTCTGGCGGGCACGCCAAGGGCACGGTCTGCCGCTGCTACCCCAACCTGCTGACCAGGGGGGCGACCATCAGCAGCAGAGCTACCACCGTCGAAATCAGTTGCAGGATCTGCGTCGCTTTCGCGGTCTTGGTGTACGTGCAACTTTGCTCGACGGGCGTGCATGCGTGCATGTCGAGCGTGTTGGCGTGCATGTCGAGCGTGCACGCGTGCACGACGGGCTTGCACGCGTGCATGACGGGCTTGCATGCGTGCATGATGCCGCTGTAATGTCTCGTACCAACTAACGCATTGCATTGCCATGCGTTAGAGGGTCCGGTGGGCTGACCTTGGGGTTCCTTCTTCATGTTGCCTCCATGGCGTCTGTTGGCCACGCCTTAGCCGTAGTGCGCCTAACTTTGACGGGTTCGCGCATGCGGCTAGTTGGCGTTGCCTAGTTACAACTAGGCGGAATCGTAGCGCACATGGGTTGTGCTGTGCCCCACCATCTGTGAAAGCTGACGGCTCGCCACCAGCTCCGACCCACCACTCACCCCGGCTTCCATCCCGTCCGCCGTCGACCCACACACCGTGGAGCGGGCGTGGTTCAGGGCGTCCAGGTGGAGCGCGCCACTGTACGAACGACCTGGACGCCCTGGGCCGCGTCTGCTCGGCTCTGCCTGGGTCGACGGTGGTCGGGATGGAAGCACCCCACGCACGCCCTCTACGGACCCGCAGTCGGCGACGGCGCCCCCTCCATCCCGGTGCCGGCCGATCCCCCGCCGGAGGCATCGTTCTGACCGTGGCATGCGTACGGTGATCACCCATCGCCCCGGCCTCTCACGTGGGCGCGCGTTGGCGCAGCCCGCCGGAGCGGGCCGAAGGCAGGAGCGGCGGCGGAGCGGAGCCAGGAGCGCGCCCGGCGGAGCGGAGCGCAGCCGGGGCTTGATGAGGTAGAGAAACCTGTAACAGCTCATGGCCGATACGGGCCTTGGCGCTGCTCACGCCTCCGTGGTGGTCTGGGATCAGAGGGCACGCGCGAGGGGGCAGGGTGCAGCCGTTACCGGATGACTTGGCACGGAACAGGCCGGGCGACGCGGTGCGCCGCAAGATCCGGGAGTTGCAGCCGAACCCGGTGCTGAGACTGATCGACTGTCGGCGCCCCGGTTCGGATCTCCGTCATTGGACGGACGGGCTCGTCGGTGAACGTCTCACTGGACGGCAGTTGAGCAAGCTTCGCCGCCGTGGCTGGTTCGCCCTCCACGCCATCCAGTGGCCGAGCGGCGCGGACATCGATCACCTTGCCATCGGCCCCGCCGGCGTCTTCTCCATCAACTCCAAGCGGCACCGAGGGAAGACTGTCTGGTACGGCGACACTGCCGTCACGGTGAACGGCTCCCCGACCCGCCACATCGCGGTCAGTCACTCCGAAGCCCGGCGGATCTCGCGGACCTTGTCCGCCCGTTGTGGGGTCGAGGTTCCCGTCCGCCCCGTGATCTCCGTCGTGCACGCGGCAAAGCTCACGGTCAAGGGCGCGAACCCGCCGGTGCTCGTTCTGGCGGTCGAACACCTCGGCCGGGTCCTGTCGGGGCTGTCGCCTACGCTCCCG
Source organism: Streptomyces sennicomposti (assembly GCF_019890635.1). GTDB lineage: Bacteria > Actinomycetota > Actinomycetes > Streptomycetales > Streptomycetaceae > Streptomyces > Streptomyces sennicomposti. Next base: position 8,448 of record NZ_JAIOAB010000096.1, on the reverse strand, counting down.
CCTGACCAGGTCGCGCACATCTACAGCGTGGCGCGGGATGCCCGGACCTGGATCGGCTGATCAGGCGTCGAAGTCATACTCCAGCACGTAGGCGGCGGAGTCGAGAGTCATCTCGTTCACCTCGACCGGGCGCCCCTCGTCGGCGAACGCCGTGCGGCAAATCAGGATCACGGGCGTACCCATGGAGAGCTGGAGGCGGCTTGCCTCCTCCTGCGACGGCATCCGGGACCGGATCTCCTCGCGGAAGTGCACAGGCTTGTAGCCAAGCTCGGCCAGCCGTGCGTACGTCCCGCCGGGGCCGGTGTCCTCCTGGGTGATTGCCGAACCCGCTACCAGATCCGCCGGCAGGTAGGACGTGGACAGCAGGACGGGCTTGTCGTCCAAGACGAAGCGGCGACTGCGTACGCACACTGCGGCATCGGATTCGATGTCGAGGACCTGACTGATCCGTTCGGGTGATGCCGCCTCGTAGACCTGCACCTGGTCGACCACCAAGGTGCGGTCCTCGATGTCCGCCGACCAGATGGACCGTCCCGAACCCCACTGATCGCGGGACAACCGCTGAATGCCTCGCCGCCTGAGCGGCTTGAAGGCGCGGACGAACACGCCGGCGCCCTTGCGGGACTCGGCAAGACCCTCGTTCTGGAGCACACCGAGCGCCTGCCGGGCAGTCATGCGGGCCACCTCGTACGTGGCCATGAGGTCGTTCTCTCCTGGTAGCCGATCACCGGGGCCGTACTCGCCGGCCTGGATCGCTTCCCTCAGCTCCTCCGCGATCCGCTGGTACTTCGGCTGGCGTCCGCTGCCCTGGGTGGCCATGTGATCCCTCCTCTCTTCTCTAGACACCTTTATCGATTATGTCGGCCGACACAACTCACAGCTCGCCCCGGTAGCCAAGCCGAAACATCTCTAGAGACGTGTTGACATCTCTAGAGATGCGCTGTTCCATGGAGTCATCTCTAGAGAGGTTGCTCACAAGGGAGCGGCCTCAGGGATGAGGGGACAGCTATGCCGTCGTTCAAGATCGACCTTTCGACCGCTGTGGTGTTCGTGGCGACCGCGCCGACGCCGAAGCTGGCCAACGCGAAGACGGGTGAGCGTGCGATGGACCGGGAGACCGGGGCGCCGCTGTCGACGGTGGGCCTACTGATCTCGGACGAGGGGGAGGGCAACCTCTACCAGGTCACCATTCCGGAGACGGGCTTCCCGGAGGGTCTGGCGCCGGGCATGCCGGTGAAGGTCGTGGGCCTCAAGGCGCGGGACTGGGAGAATGAGTTCAACGGGCAGAAGCGGCACGGCATCGCGTTCCGCGCGGTCGCGATCACTGCGGCGGCCTGACCATGAGTGACCTGGCCATGGTGCTGGAGACCACGGGAGCCCTCGCGGGGGCCGGCGGTCTCGGATATGCGAAGGTCCGCGCGCCGCGCGTGTACTGGTCGCTGGTCGGACTGCCGGTCACCTGGGGCCGGTTCACGATCACCTACCGGTCCACGATGGACGTGTGCGGGCTGACCGTGCAGCCCTCCCGCGTGCGGGCGTTCCTGACACGGAACGTGGCCCGGCGTGAGGTGCTGCCGGTCCCGCCGAAGATCCGCCGGGTGCAGGGCACGTCGACGGGGATGCGGGTGACGCTGCGGCTTCCCGCCGGCCTGGAACCGGCCGACCTGGTGGCCGCCTCGGAGCGGCTGCGGCACGCCTGGGGCGTCCACTCCGTCACGATCGCCGAGACCAAGCCGGGATACGTGCAGCTCCGCATGACCGGCTATGACGTGCTGCGCCGCGTCCGGATGCCCCGCACGGCTCGCCCGGAGGGTCTGGCCGTTCCGGTGGCGCTGCGCGAGGACGGGACCGCGTTCGTCCGCGACTACCGCAAGGTGCCCATGGCACTGACGCTGGGCGCGAACAACTCGGGCAAGTCCGTCTACCAACGCAACCTGATCAAGGGTCTGGCCGCGCTGCCGGTGGCGCTGGTCGGGATCGACTGCAAGCGCGGCGTGGAGCAGTCCGCCTACGCGCCCCGTCTGTCGGCCCTGGTCACCACCCCCGACGAAGCCGCCGCCCTGCTGGACGTGCTGGTCGGGGAGATGGGCGAGCGGTTCGACCTGCTGAGTGCGCACGGCGTCTCGGACATGTGGGACCTGTCCGAACGGTTACGGCCGGTGCCAGTGGTCGTCCTGGTGGACGAGGTGGCGGAACTGTTCCTGATCTCCTCCAAGAAGGACGAGGAACGCCGGGAGCGGATCGTCACCGCGTTGATCCGGCTCGCGCAGATGGCCCGCGCGGTCGGGATCTACCTGGAGGTGTGCGGGCAGCGCTTCGGCTCCGAGCTGGGCAGGGGCGCGACCATGCTCCGCGCCCAGCTCACCGGCCGCGTTGTGCACCGGGTCAACGACAAGCAGACCGCCGAGATGGGGCTCGCCGACATAGCCCCGGACGCGGTCATGGCCGCCGGCCTGATCCCGGCGGAGCGTCCCGGAACGGCGGTCGCCGCCGACTCCTCCGGGGGCTGGACGAAGATCCGCACCCCGCACACCTCCCGCGCGGAGGCAGCGGCGCTCTGCCGCCGGTACGCCCACCTCGTCCCCGACCTTCCCGCGCTCGCCCCGTTCCGCCCGCTCGTGCCCGCGGACGCACCGGTCGCCGGTCCGTCGCTGGTCAAGCCGCTGCCGGTCACGGACTGAAAGGGGGGACACGTCATGGCCACGCGTAAGAACGCCAAGCCGAAGCCGGTGCCCTGCCCCGACTGCGACGGCAAGGGCGAGACCAGCGAAACCGTCCGCGTCGGCGCCCGGAAGGGCCGCGTCACCGATGATCGGCAAGCCGCCCTGTGCCTGGCCTGCCTGGGCACCGGCGAAGCACCTGCGGACGGGGCGTGATCGCCGTGAACCGCTCGATCCGCCCTGATGCCGTCCTGATCCAAGCCGTGATCGCCGGGGCGTTGTCCTTCGCCCACCTGCACGACCTCGCGGCGGCGGCCGGACAATCCGGATGGAAGGCGTGGGCCTACCCGGTCTCCGTAGACCTGCTGCTGGTCGCCGCCTGGCGTCGGCTCCGCGCCGGCCGGGACCGCTCCTCCTGGACCTGGTTCACCATCGCGCTCACCGCCTCACTCGGCGCGAACGTCGCCACCGCCGGTCTCCTCGACCTGCACGACGTGCCGGCCTGGCTGCGCATCCTGGTCGCCGGGTGGCCCGCCCTCGCCTTCCTCGGCGGAACCCTCCTCGTCCACACCCCCGGACCCGCCCCGGCTGCCTCGGCCGCGTCCGAGCCGGAGCAGGATGAGACAGACGAGGAACCGGCGCCGGAAGTCGAGATGCACCGCACCGACACCCTCGAACCGGCGGCCCCGGCTCCCGTCCCGGCGGCGGAACTGACTGCGGCACCGCCCAAGCCGCCCGCCGACACCCCGGCCGTTCCGCCGGCGCTGCTCGACCACGCCCGCTCGATCGCCGATGCGCACCGCCGCGACACGGGCGAGCCGATCACCGCCGACGCGCTCACCGCCCGGCTCGGCCTGCCCGCCCCCACCTGCGAAGCCATCGCCGCTCAACTCCAACTCACCTGATCAGAAACGGAGTCCGCCGTGCGTCCGAACCGCTTCTACAACGTGATCCGCATCGGCCCGGTCAAGGTCGGCACCTACAACAACGGCCGTGGCCAGACCCGGCACACCGCCGCCTGCACCGCCCCCGGCTGCGGCTTCTCCACCGACCACCGCGACCGCTCCGCCGCCGAACTGGCCGCCCGCACCCACCGCTGCACCGCCTGACAGAAGGAGAAGATCCCGTGTTCACCCCGAAGTACCCGCCCCCGGACACCGCGCCCGCCGTTCCGGTCCCGGCCTCCACGACCGACCACGCCCCGGCCCCGGTCCCCGCCTCTGCCCCGGTCCCGGTGGCCCCGGCCTCGAACCGGCCCACCGTCCAGCTCACCCCCGGTACCGCGCTCGCCCTCGTCGGCGGCGGCACCGCCGTGGTTTTGGTCGTCGGCGCGGTCCTGGTCTCCCTGCTCCTCGCGGTCGCGATCACCGGCGTCTCGGTCGCCGTGTGCGCGGTCGTCCTGCGCTCGCTCGCCAAGGACCTGCACAAGCACCGCTGAACGGCCCCCGGAGCGGCCTCGGTCGCCAAACTTCCGCCGCTCCGGGCGCCTGGACCCCTCATCAGATCCAACGGACCCGAAAGGGAAGCCCCATCATGCCCCAGCACGCCAAGACCGCGCGCGTCTGCCGCGACTGCGACGGCTTCGCCGCCGTCGCCATCACCACCGGCACCCACCACCGCGACGGCACCCGCGCCACCCTCCGCGTCACCTGCCCGACCTGCCAGGGCACCGGCTGCGTCCCCGCCGCCGGCCTCGCCCACGCCGGGCGGTGACCGCCGTGGCCCTCCTCGACTGGCGCTCGCCCGAGCACTTCGACCACAGCGGCGACAAGCCCTGCGTCCTGTGCACCAAGCCCACCCCGCTGCGCTCCGACACCGGCAAGCCCGTCCACAAGGTGTGCGCCGAAGCGTGGACCGACGCCCACCCCGCCAAGGAGGACGACCGGTGAACACCGCCCTCCCCAACGGCCTGCGGGTGCTCGACCTGTTCTGCTGCCAGGGCGGTGCGAGCATGGGCTACCACCTCGCCGGCTTCGACGTGACCGGCGTCGACCTCGTCCCGCAGCCCCGCTACCCCTTCGCCTTCATCCAGGCCGACGCCATCGAGTACGTGCGCGAGCACGGCGCCGGGTTCGACTTCATCCACGCCTCGCCGCCGTGCCAGCGCTACACCCTCGCCCAGCGCATCCAGCACCGCGACCACCCCGACCTCATCGCCCCGGTCCGGGCCGCACTGCAAGCCACCGGACGGCCCTGGGCCATCGAGAACGTGGAAGAAGCCGCCCCCGAACTGCGCAACCCGGTCACCCTGTGCGCGGCCGTGTTCGGGATGCGCACCTACCGGCACCGCCTCTTCGAGACCGGCGGCGGCTTCACCTTCACCCCGCCCCGCCACCGCCGCCACACCGCGCCTCTGACCAAGATGGGCCGCCCCCGTGCCGCCGGAACCTTCGCCCATTACGTCGGCAACTTCTCCGGCGTCCAGGAAGCCCGCACCGACCTGCGCGTCCCGTGGATGAACCGCGACGGCATCCGCGAGTGCATCCCGCCCGCCTACACCGAACACATCGGCCACGCCCTGTACGCCTCCCTGCTGGGGGTCGCCGCGTGACCGACACCGCCACCACGGCGGGCCTGGACCCGGCCACCCTCAACGATCTGCTGAGGCTGGCCGGGTCCCCCGGCTTCGACCGTATCCAGGACCAGATCCGCCGCACGGGCGGATGCACCGACCCGATCCGCCTCCAGGGCTCCACCGTCACCCGCGACGCGATCACCGGGCACGTCCTGCACTCCTACTCGACCGACACCGAACCCGGCGGCGTTCTGCGACTCGCGTGCGGCAACCGGCGGGCCTCCCGCTGCCCCGCCTGCGCCTGGACCTACGCCGGCGACACCTACCACCTCATCCGCGCCGGCCTCGTCGGCGACCCCGCCAAAGGCACCCCCGGCACCATCCGGGACCACCCGCGGGTCTTCGCCACCCTCACCGCCCCGTCGTTCGGCCCGGTCCACAACCGGCCCGGCAACCGGCCCTGCCGCTGCGGCACCCGCCACCCCGAAGACGCACCCGAGCTGGGGACTCCGCTCGACCCCGACAGCTACGACTACGCGGGCGCGGTGCTGTGGAACAACCACGCCTCCGACCTGTGGCGCTACTTCACGATCTACCTGCGCCGCGAGATCGCCAAGCGCGCCGGCCTCACCCAGAAGGCCGCCCGGGAACAGTCGCGGGTCTCCTTCGGCAAGGTCGCCGAGTACCAGAAACGCGGAGCCGTCCACTTCCACGCCGTCATCCGCTTCGACGGCCCCGAGGGACCCGTCAGCCCCCCGCCGGCCTGGGCCACCCTCGACCTGCTCACCGACTCGATCCACGCCGCTGCCGCCCGCGTCGCGGTCGACGTGCCCCCGGCCGGTGACCAGCCAGCCCGCAACCTGCGGTGGGGCACCCAGCTCGACGTACGCCCGATCCGCGCCTTCGGCGACAGCTCCGAGATCACCGAACAGGCTGTGGCCTCCTACGTCGCCAAGTACGCCACCAAAGCCGCCGAGACCACCGGCACCGTAGACCGCCGCATCGGCAACAAAGAGGCCTTGGCCCTGCTCGAGGTGCCCGACCACCCGGCCCGGCTCATCGCCGCGTGCCTCGACCTGCACCCGCTCTACCCGGACCGGAAGTTACGGGACTGGGCGCACATGCTCGGCTTCCGCGGCCACTTCTCCACCAAGTCCCGCCGCTACTCCACCACCCTCGGCGCCCTGCGCCAGACCCGCGCCGACTACCGCGCCGCACAGCAACGCGAAGCCCTCGGCCTGCCCGACCCGGACGACGAGGAAGCGACCACCCTCACCCTCGCCCACTGGGTCTATGCCGGCCACGGCCACACCCCCGGCGAATCCTGGCTCGCTGCCAACACCCGCAGAGAGATCCAACTCAACCGCGAAACCGCCCGCGAAGAACTCGCGGACCCGCGTCACCAGGGAGGGGACGACCATGAATGAGCGGTACCTCAGCGTTGATCAGGTTGCCGAGATCCTCGGCACCACCGTCCGCTTTCCGCGGCGTCTGATCGAGGAACGGCGGATCACGTACGTCAAGGTCGGGCGGCACGTCCGCATCCCGGAGAGCGCCGTACGGGACTTCATCTCCGCCAACACGGTGGAGCCGCGCCGGCGGGCTGCTCGCCTTCGGGGGGTGGCTGCCTGATGGCCGGCAAGCGCCGACAGTTCGGCCGGGTCCGCAAGCTTCCGTCCGGCCGGTACCAGGCTCGCTACCGTGGCCCGGACGGTGTCGACCGCCCGGCCCCGGAGACGTTCCGCACCAAGCGCGAGGCGGATGACTGGCTGGCCGACCGGCAGTCCGAGCTGCGACAAAGGGACTGGCGTGACCCCGACGCCGGGAACGTGCCCTTCGGGGACTACGCGGCTGCCTGGGTGAAGGAACGACCGCTCGCGCCCCGGACGGCCGAGCTGTACGCCTCGCTGCTCCGCCTGCACCTGGCGCCCACCTTCGGAGCGATGGCGCTCGCCGACATCACCCCGGCCGCCGTACGGACCTGGCGCCGGGCGCGCCTCGATGCCGGCGTCGGCCCGTCCACGGTCGCCAAGGCGTACGCCCTGCTCCGCACGGTCATGGGGACCGCCGTCCAAGACGACCTGATCCGCCGCAACCCGTGCCAGATCAAGAACGGCGGCACCGTGGTCACCCCGGAGCGGCCCACGGCGAGCATCCCCGAGGTCTTCGCGATCGCGGACAGGATTCAGCCCCGGTACAAGGTGCTCGTCCTGCTCGCCGCGTTCTGCGGGCTGCGCTGGGGTGAGCTGGTCGCGCTGCACCGGTCCGACATCGACCTTGAGCACGGCATGATCCGGGTGCGCGGCGCTGTCTCCGAACTCACCAGCGGCCAGCGGGTCTACAAGGCGCCCAAGAGCGCGGCCGGTAAGCGGTTGGTCGCCGTGCCGGCCTCGGTGCTGCCGCTGCTCATCACCCACATGAAGGTGTTCGCGGAAAGCGGCGCTGACGGTCGCGTGTTCGTCGGGGCGAAGAAGGCCACGCCGCGCCGGAACCACTTCAACCGGCTGTGGCACAAGGCCTGCGCCGACGCCGGCGTGAAGGGGCTGCGGTTCCATGATCTTCGGCACACCGGCAACACCCTCGCCTCGCGCACGAACGCCAGCACCAAGGAATTGATGGCTCGCCTCGGCCACAGCACGGCCCGCGCGGCGCTGATCTACCAGCACGCCAACTACGACCGGGAACGGGAGATCGCCGACGCCGTAGACGAGATGATCGTCAAGGCGTTCAAGCGGGGCGCCGGGCGGAACGGGCACGTGGCGGGCACGGACGACTGATCCGGCCCATAGAACGACTCAGGCCCAGGGAGCGGGAAACACCCCCTCACCTGGGCCTGAGTCATGCAGAGCGGGCGACGGGAATCGAACCCGCGTAGCCAGTTTGGAAGACTGGGGCTCTACCATTGAGCTACGCCCGCACACACAGCGCGCCGCTGGTCGGGTGACCGCGGCACACAAGGCATCGTAGCGGGTCGTACGCGCTCACCGCACACCCCTTCACCCGCACCGGCTCACCTGCCCCGCCCGGCACCGCCTCTCCCGCCCCGCCGGACACCGGCTCCCCTGCACCGCCGGGCCCCGGCTCACCTGCCCCGCCGGGCCCCGCCTCTCCCGCGCCGCCAGGCACCGCCTCTCCTGCCCCGCCGGGCACCGGCTCACCCGCACCACCGGGCACCGCTTCCCCCCCCCCCCCCCCCCCCCCCCCCCCCCCCCCCCCCCCCCCCCCCCCCCCCCCCCCCCCCCCCCCCCCCCCCCCCCCCCCCCCCCCCCCCCC
>NZ_JAIOAB010000095.1 GCF_019890635.1 Streptomyces sennicomposti | reverse complement strand
TGGTTCTCTCGGCACTGCCGATGGTGAGGTAATCGGAGATGCGGGCCACAAAGTCACGCAATTCGGCACTTGGGTGCCGGTGGTGACCTTCGCTGAACACGCGGGATAGCCAATTGCTTTTGTTCGTCGCTGGAACAGACCGTACCCAACACTCCAGCTCTCCGACAGGGACAAGAAAAAGACCGATTCGGGAGAAGTACTCCACTAGGCGCATGGCGGAGTTGTGTGGTTCTCCCATTAGGCCCGTAAGGCCGCTTGTCTTGAGTGATTTCCATCCCGTAGCGGTCTTAAGTTCTCTACCGATTTCTTCAATCTGCTGCTGGCTCAGAGTAACTTTTCCAGCGGCATTCCCAATGATGCCATTGATCTTCTTCTTGATTTCGGCAGCCGGTGCGGCGATAACGGATGAGGATGCATGCGCCTGCAGTGCGATGACGTCATCTTTGATCTCGTCCCATTGGCCGCCGAGATGAAGCAATGCCTGCTTGACCTTTGTGGCGTCATTCAGGAAGTCAAAATCGGTCACGACGGCAACTGGGATCCCACACGTGCGCAGCTTATGTGCTGCATCCGTGAGTCGAGCTTTCCCGTTAACGTGAAGGAATGTGAGATTGTCGTGAGGAGTGTCATTGCGGACCGTGTCAAAGGTTGCGGCGTAGAACTGGCAATCACCTTCCGCTTCACAGAGTACGACACCGTCATAAAAAAGTCCGGATGCGATGTTGGAATAACGCAGCAGGGGCGTATCTAGGATTTCGGTGACAGTGTCGGCTGCTAGCGTTCGCGCAACTGGTGTGCCGCCTGTGCGAGCTATCCGCACTAGTGTCAAAGCGCGTGCCGACGTTCCTTGGGGGGCAGCGCTTCCTTCCAGAGCTCCGCTCAAAAAGTCCGCGCTGTGAGTCGCGACGAAGACCTGACACGGGGAGGGGGTCTCGGAGGCGAGGTACCGGCCCAGAAGTCGAGCTTGTGGTGGATGCAGGAACGCCTCAGGTTCGTCGATGAAGATTACTGGGGCTGGCCGCACAAGAGTGTGCAAGAGGATATTGGTAAAGGCTCTTATGCCGTCGCCCTGCTCCGCTAGATAGGGCAAATAATCGTATGCCTCTCGAAGCTCTGGGGATGCCGGAGGGGGCGTGTCATCCATGCCTGGAGATCCGATCTGCAGGCGGATTTGCGGAACGTATCGATTAATCGCGATGGGCTCACCGAAAGCTTTCTCGAACAAATGGGAGAAGCGGGCGTGGAGCTCTTTCGACTCCCATAGGCGCTGTGCTGGATGATTGGGTGGGCGAGTCTGGTCCCAAAAGTGGGAGTCGACCTGGTTTCCAAGACGCTCGTTCGTCCACTGGTCGGCAACGAGCAAATGGGAGATTAGATGGAAAGTGGTGCTATTCCAGTGAATCTCGGCGGTCTCGACATCAACGCCTGGATCGTCATGATTAACCCGAGATGGTAGAAGTGTGCGTCCCGTAGGTCGGTGGAATCGAAGCTCATGACCGCGTTCACTAAGCCAGGCTACTAGTTCTTTCCCGGTCCCCTCCTGATGAATCTTTATTGTTCGCACCCAGTGGCAGGGATTTTGAACTCCCGGGTATTGGCTGATTGCGTTAACAAGCTCACGCAGCAGTGAGGTCTTGCCGCTGTTATTGGGACCTGTGAACAGAGTCATGCCATCCGCGGGAGGCCTCACTGCAGTGCCGTCGGCCAGCGTCAGTTCGGCAATGCCGAAGGAAACAGTCACGCAACCCCCACTTTGTCCACGAGTAGCCGAAGGGTCGGGTTCACTCGTCCACTACTGGCCACGATGATGCGTTGTTCGCCGTGTGGATTGTCAACTGTTGGGGTGTCCCGGGCCGTCTCCGGGCCGTCCTGGGGCGGCCGGCAGCGATCAGGGACGACCAACAACGACCATGAGGGCGCGGCCGGCGGCCGCGCCCTCATGGTGTGTTTGACCAGCTAGACCCACGTATCCAGCCACATCCGTGCCCGCCAGTCCTCGATCGGGATGGCCGTGCCGGTGTACAGGGGCCAGAAGTAGATGAAGTTCCAGGTGATCAGGAGGACCAGGACGCCCGCGCCCGTCGCGCCCGCGACGCGGCGGGTGTCCGAGGCGCCGGGTGGGCCGAGGATCGCGCCGATGAGCATCGTGACCGCCAGGCACAGGAACGGGACGAAGACGACGGCGTAGAAGAAGAAGATCGTGCGCTCCTGGTACAGGAACCAGGGCAGGTAGCCGGCCGCGACGCCGCAGGCGATGGCGCCCGCGCGCCAGTCGCGGCGGAAGAACCAGCGCCACAGCACGTACACCAGCGCCGCGCACGCCGCCCACCACAGCATCGGCGTGCCCAGGGCCAGCACCTCGCGGGCGCACTTGTCGCCGGCGTCGGCCGGGCAGCCGTCGGCGCCGGGCGCGGGGGACTCGTAGAAGTAGGAGACCGGGCGGCCGTCGACGATCCAGCTCCACGGGTTGGACTGGTAGGTGTGCGGCGAGGACAGGCCGACGTGGAACTTGTAGACCTCGTGCTCGTAGTGCCACAGGCTGCGCCACCAGTCCGGGAACAGCCAGGACCAGGAGCTGCCCCGGCCGTCGGTCGCCGCCCAGTTGCGGAAGTAGCCGCCGGTGCCGTCGGTGGGGGAGAAGATCCAGCCCGCCCAGGACCAGATGTACGTGATGATCGCCACCGGCACCGTCGCCAGGAACGTGACGCCCGTGTCCCGCAGCAGCACCGCGCGGTACGGGCGCCGGGCGCCGGCCACCCGGCGCGCGCCCACGTCCCACAGCACCGCCATCACGCAGAACGCGGCCAGGATGTAGAGGCCGTTCCACTTGGTGCCGATCGCCAGGCCCATCATCAGACCGGCCAGCCACCGCCACGGCCGCCACCCCAGCCGGACGGTCCCGGCCGTGTGCGCGTCCGGACGCACCCGGCCGTCGGCGTCCACCGGCAGCGCGGCGGCCAGTCTCGCCCGCGCCCTGTCGCGGTCGATCAGCAGACAGCCGAAGGCCGCCAGCACGAAGAACATCAGCACGCCGTCGAGCAGCGAGGTCCGGCTCATCACGAAGTGCAGCCCGTCCACCGCCATCAGCGTGCCCGCCAGGCAGCCGAGGAAGGTGGAGCGGAACAGCCGGCGGCCGATCCGGCACAGCATCAGCACCGAGAGCGTGCCGAGCAGCGCCGTCATGAAGCGCCAGCCGAACGGGTTGAACCCGAACATCAGCTCGCCCAGGCCGATCACGTACTTGCCGACCGGCGGGTGCACGACGTACGCCGCGTCCGACGGGATCGGCAGGTGGCCGCCGCTGCTGAGGATCAGGTCGTTGGCGTTCTTGTCCCAGTTGACCTCGAAGCCGCGGTGCACGATCGCCCACGCGTCCTTGGCGTAGTACGTCTCGTCGAATATCACCGCCTTCGGGCTGCCCAGGTGCCAGAAGCGCAGCACGCCGGCCAGCAGCGTGACCAGCAGCGGGCCGATCCAGCCCGACCGGCGGGCGAGGAAGCCGGCCGCCCTCGGCGGCACGCCGAGGGCGGCCCACAGCCGGGGGCCGGGCTCGGCGTACGGGGGCGCCAGCCGGTCGCGTACGTCGCCTGCGGGCCCGGCCGGGTCCGCCTCGTGGCCGAAGCGGCGCAGCCGCCGGCGCCACGACGGCTCCCGGTCGTACGGGGCCAGGTCCTGCCGGGGGTCCGTGGAGGACGCGGTACTGGTCACCGCGCCATCGTAGGGAACGGGGCTGTGTGAGTCCCGTGCATGGGCGGTACGGGTGGGGGTGCGTCCGCCTTCGCGGGGGTTTCCGCGGCCGCCCCGGACGGTGGCCGCCGCGGTGCCGGGGGCCACCGCCCGGTGCGGGCTTGAGAGGATGGGCAGGTGACTGGAACCCTTGTCTTGGCCGGTACCCCCATCGGCGACGTGCAGGACGCGCCGCCCCGGCTCGCCGCGGAACTGACGGCCGCCGACGTGGTCGCCGCCGAGGACACCCGGCGGCTGCGCCGGCTCACGCAGGCGCTCGGCGTGACGCCCAAGGGGCGGATCGTGTCCTACTTCGAGGGCAACGAGGCCGCCCGCACCCCGGAGCTGGTCGAGGAGCTGCTCGGCGGGGCGCGGGTGCTGCTGGTCACGGACGCGGGCATGCCGTCCGTCTCCGACCCCGGCTACCGGCTCGTCGCCGCCGCCGTCGAGAAGGACGTACGCGTCACCGCCGTGCCCGGCCCGTCCGCCGTGCTGACCGCGCTGGCGCTGTCCGGGCTGCCGGTGGACCGGTTCTGCTTCGAGGGGTTCCTGCCGCGCAAGGCGGGCGAGCGGCTGTCCCGGCTGCGCGAGGTGGCCGCCGAGCGGCGCACCCTCGTCTACTTCGAGGCCCCGCACCGGCTCGACGACACTCTCGCGGCGATGGCCGAGGTGTTCGGCGCCGAGCGGCGCGCCGCCGTGTGCCGGGAGCTGACCAAGACGTACGAGGAGGTACGGCGCGGCGGGCTCGGCGAGCTGGCCGCGTGGGCCGCCGAGGGGGTGCGCGGCGAGATCACGGTGGTGGTCGAGGGCGCGCCGGAGAAGGGCGCCGAGGAGATCGGACCCGAGGAGCTGGTGCGCCGGGTGCGGGTGCGCGAGGAGGCCGGCGAGCGGCGCAAGGAGGCCATCGCGGCGGTCGCGGCGGAGGCCGGGCTGCCCAAGCGCGAGGTGTTCGACGCGGTGGTGGCGGCGAAGCACTCGGGGTGAGGGCGCGGGGTGAGGGGCCGAGCACTCCGGGTGAGGGAGCGGGCGCCGCGGGGTGGGGGTGCGAGCACTCCGGGGTGGGGCCGGTGCGGCCCGATCGGCTCCGCCGGCGGTGCGCGGGGCGGGGCTGACCCCGCGTACGCCGGTTGACGGCCGTGCGCCGGTGGGACGTTGCTCACACCCCCTCTGAGCAGGGCGTATCTCTCTTGAGCGCGCGCCCCATGGGCGGGCAAAGCGGCGTGTGCGAAACGCAAAGCGACACCTGCCGTTCAGGGGAGCCTTGGGCAAGCGCCGATCAAATCGCCTCCAACACTCGACAGGGCTGCTGCGCCGGCGCCCGCGGAGGCGTCCACTGGAGGCAGGGACGAACCGGTCCCTTCGTCCAGCGGACATGAGGAGCTGGCATGAGCGAGATCTCGGGGCAGACCGGCCACCGCGGCACGGCCACCGCCGTCGTCAACGAGTCGTACTCCTTCGCCTGCATGCGCTGCGGGCACGGGTGGGAGCAGTCGTACGAGATAGAGCACCACACGGACGCGGACGGGCACGAGTTCGTGCTCTACGTCGCCGAGGGCCGCATAGTGCCCTCGCCGCTGAGCCGGCCCAGCTGCCGCAACTGCGACGGCCACGTCGTGCGGATCATGCGGGCCGGCCGGGTGTCGTCCGCGCAGAGCCATCTGCACGAGCACCGGCCGCAGCGCCCGGCGGGCCCGGTGACGGCCCCCGCGTCCGCGTCCGAGAACGCGTCCGAGCCCGCGCCCGGGGAGGAGACGGCGGACCGGAAGCCGGAGGACGGCCACCACTGGCACCTGTCCGACCTGCTGCACCCCTTCCACCGCAAGGCGGACTGAGCGGACCGGCCGAGCGGACCGGCCGAGCGGACCGCCGGGAGACGGGGGCCCTGCCGGGAGGCGGGGCCTTCGCGGCGGTGCGGGCGGGCCCCTTCCGTAGGATCGGGGACATGCCTTCCCACGCCGACAAGAACGCGGCGCCCCCGCTCCCGGAACCGCTCCGGATCCCGGTCGCCGACTCCCACACCCACCTCGACATGCAGTCCGGCACGGTCGAGGAGGGGCTGGCCAAGGCCGCGTCGGTGGGGGTGACCACGGTCGTCCAGGTCGGCTGCGACCTCGCGGGCTCGCGCTGGGCCGCCGAGACCGCCGCGGCGTACGCGAACGTCCACGCGGCGGTCGCCCTGCACCCCAACGAGGCGCCGCGCATCGTCCACGGCGATCCGGACGGCTGGTCCCGGCAGGGCGCCCGGGAGCCCGGGGGCGACGCCGCGCTGGACGAGGCCCTCGCCGAGATCGACCGGCTGGCCGCGCTGCCCCAGGTCAGGGGCGTCGGCGAGACGGGCCTCGACTACTTCCGCACCGGCCCGGAGGGCAAGGCGGCGCAGGAGCGTTCCTTCCGCGCCCACATCGAGATCGCCAAGCGGCACGGCAAGGCCCTCGTCATCCACGACCGCGACGCCCACGCCGACGTGCTGCGCGTCCTGAAGGAGGAGGGCGCACCGGAGCGGACGGTGTTCCACTGCTACTCCGGGGACGCGGAGATGGCCGAGGTGTGCGCCCGCGCGGGCTACTTCATGTCCTTCGCAGGCAACGTCACCTTCAAGAACGCCCAGAACCTGCGGGACGCCCTCGCCGTCGCCCCGCTGGAGCTGGTCCTGGTGGAGACCGACGCGCCCTTCCTCACCCCGGCGCCCTACCGCGGACGGCCCAACGCGCCCTACCTCGTGCCGGTCACGGTGCGGGCGATGGCGGCGGTGCGCGGGATCGACGAGGACACGCTGGCCTCGGCGCTCGCCGCGAACACCGCACGCGCCTTCGACTACTGAGCGTGCGGTGACGTACGCTGCGTAGTCGCGTCGCTTTGGAGAGTGACGATCGCTCCGCTAGGTTCTGGGGGCCCGATCCGGGCCTTCGCGACCTCGGCCCCTGGAGCGTGTCGGCGTGAGCAGAACGCCATACGAGACGTACGAGATCCCGTACCAGATTCCGCGCGAGATGCCGCACGAGATCCCGCAGGAGGTGCCGTATGGGATCCCGTACGGGATCCCTGAGACCGGCGGCGAGGTCGCTCCCGGCGACACCTACCGACCCGCCTATGAAGCCCGCGCGGCGCTTCCCCGGCAGTCACGCCAGGTGCGGCGGGACGGCGCCGGGCGCGGGCTGCGGCGGCGCGGGGGCCGGCCGGCGTACCGGACGCGCCCGGAGACCGGGGTGCGGCGGCTGCTGCCGCAGGCGCTGGTGGTGGCGTTCCTCGCGGGCGGCACCACCGCGTTCGTCGCCAAGGACAAGGCGGTCGAGCTGAACGTCGACGGCCGGCCGCGCACCCTGCACACCTTCGCCGACGACGTCACCGGGCTGCTGGCCGAGCAGGGCGTGCCGCTGGGCGCGCACGACGCGGTGACACCCGCCCCCGGCGCCGCGCTCAGCAGCGGCGACGCGATCGAGGTCCGGCACGGGCGGCCGGTCCGGCTCACCCTGGACGGGCGCCGGTACGAGGCGTGGACGACGGCGCGCACGGTCGGGGAGGCGCTGCGGGAGTGGGGGGTGCGGGCGGAGGGCGCGTATCTGTCGGCCGCGCGCTCCCGGACCCTCGGCCGCGCGGGCCTCACGCTGGAGGTGCGCACCGAACGCACGGTGACCGTCATGGCGGACGGCCGGGCGCGCACCGTCCGCACCAGCGCGGCCACCGTCGCCGAGGCGGTGGCGGAGGCCGGGGTCGCCCTGCGCGGGCAGGACGCCCTCTCCGTGCCGCCGGACAGCTTCCCGCGCGAGGGGCAGACCGTCACGGTGCTGCGGATCACCGGCTCGCGGGAGGTCCGCGAGGAGCCGATCCCCTACGCCGTGCGGCGCGTCGCCGATCCGGCGCTGTTCGAGGGCACGGAGGTCGTGGAGCGGCCCGGGCGGCCTGGGGTGCTGCGGGTGACGTACGCGCTGCGCACCGTCAACGGCGTGCGGGAGCGGCCGCGGCGCGTGGCGTCGGAGGTGGTGCGCGCCCCGCGCACCGAGCTGGTCAAGGTGGGCACCGGCGCCCGTCCGCGGTCCGTGCGGGACGCCGACGGCCTGAACTGGGAGGGGCTCGCGCGGTGCGAGTCGGGCGGGCGGCCCGACGCGGTGGACCCGTCGGGGACGTACGGGGGGCTGTACCAGTTCGACGCGGCCACCTGGCACGGGCTCGGCGGCCGGGGCCGCCCCGAGGACGCGCCGGCGGCGGAGCAGACGTACCGCGCGAAGAAGCTGTACGTGCGCCGGGGGGCCAGCCCCTGGCCCCACTGCGGGGAGCGACTGCACTCGTGAGGCCCCACTGCGGGGAGCGGCCGCGCTCGTGAGGCCCCACTGCGGGGAGCGGCCGCGCTCGTGCCGCCTCCGCCCGCCGGGGGGGGGTGACGTGCTCGTCGGTGCGGGCGAGCGCTGCGTCCCCCCGTCCGCACGGTTGGTCACGCTCCTGCCCCTGCGGGCGGTGGTGCTCCCGTCCCTGCGGGCGGTGGTGCTCCCGTCCGTGCGGGTGCGCGGCCCGTGTCCCCGGGGTGCGGGCGGAGCCGTGAGGGTCTTGTCCGCGCGGGCGGTGACGCTCCTGCCCCTGCGGGCGGTGACGCTCCTGCCCCTGCGGGCGGTGACGCTCGCGTCCGCCCGGGCGCGCGGCCACGGTCACCCGGCGCAGCGCACCCCCGTACCCTGGTGCCGTGAGCAGCCCCACCCCTGACGCCCTGCTGGGCCCCGCCGACGTTCGTGAGCTGGCGGCGGCCCTCGGTGTGCGTCCCACCAAGCAGCGCGGCCAGAACTTCGTGATCGACGCGAACACCGTCCGCCGTATCGTCCGCACCGCCGGCGTCCGTCCCGAGGACGTGGTCGTCGAGGTCGGCCCGGGGCTCGGCTCCCTCACCCTGGCCCTGCTGGAGGCCGCCGAGCGGGTCGTCGCGGTGGAGATCGACGACGTGCTCGCGGGCGCGCTGCCCGCGACGGTCGCCGCCCGGATGCCCGAGCGCGCCGACCGGTTCGCGCTGGTCCACTCGGACGCGATGCACGTCGCCGATCTGCCCGGCCCGACCCCGACCGCGCTGGTCGCGAACCTGCCGTACAACGTCGCCGTGCCCGTGCTGCTGCACATGCTCGACACCTTCCCGAGCATCGAGCGCACCCTCGTGATGGTGCAGGCGGAGGTCGCCGACCGGCTCGCCGCCGCGCCCGGCTCGAAGGTGTACGGCGTGCCGTCGGTGAAGGCCAACTGGTACGCCGAGGTGAAGCGGGCCGGCGCGATCGGCCGGAACGTCTTCTGGCCCGCGCCGAACGTGGACAGCGGACTGGTGTCCCTGGCCCGGCGCACCGAGCCGGTCAAGACGACCGCCACCAAGCGCGAGGTGTTCGCGGTGGTCGACGCGGCGTTCGCGCAGCGCCGCAAGACCCTGCGGGCCGCGCTCGCCGGCTGGGCCGGTTCGGCGGCGGCGGCCGAGGCGGCGCTGGTGGCGGCCGGGGTGTCGCCGCAGGCGCGGGGCGAGTCGCTGACCGTGGAGGAGTTCGCGCGCATCGCGGAGCACAAGCGGGCCGCGGACGCGGACCGGCCGGGGGAGCCGGAGAGGCCCGCGGACCAGCCCGCGGAATGACCGCGCCACCCGCGGAATGACCGCACCAGCGGAACGACCCGCGCCCGCCGGGCGGCCCGCCCCCGGGAAACCGCCCGGGGCACGGCCCGCGTAACGAACCGCATCCGCCGAACGCCCGAGGAACACCGCCCGAGGAACACAAGGAGCCCGGAAACCAGTGAGCGTCACCGTCCGTGTCCCCGCGAAGGTCAACGTCCAGCTCGCGGTCGGCCCCGCCCGGCCCGACGGCTTCCACGACCTGGCCAACGTCTTCCTGGCGGTCGGCCTGTACGACGAGGTCACCGTCACCGAGGCCGACGAACTGCGGGTGACCTGCTCGGGCCCGGACGCCGCCCAGGTCCCCCTGGACCGCACCAACCTGGCGGCCCGCGCGGCCCTCGCGCTCGCCGGGCGGTACGGCCGCGACGCCCGCGTGCACCTCCACATCGCCAAGGACATCCCGGTGGCCGGCGGCATGGCGGGCGGCAGCGCGGACGGCGCGGGCGCGCTGCTGGCCTGCGACGCGCTGTGGGGAACCGGCGCGTCCCGCGACGAACTCCTCGACATCTGCGCCGAGCTGGGCAGCGATGTGCCGTTCAGTCTGGTCGGCGGGGCGGCGCTCGGCACGGGCCGTGGGGAGAAGCTGCGCGAGCTGGAGGTGGGCGGCGCCTTCCACTGGGTGTTCGCGGTCGCCGACGGCGGACTGTCCACCCCGGCGGTCTACGGCGAGTTCGACCGGCTCAACGAGGGCGTCGCCGTCCCCGAGCCGGCCGCCTCCGAGGAACTGCTGGCCGCGCTGGCCAAGGGCGACGCCCACGCGCTGGCGGCAGCCCTCTCCAACGACCTCCAGCCCGCCGCCCTCTCCCTGCGCCCGTCCCTCGCCGACACCCTCGCGGCGGGCCGCGCGGCCGGCGCCCTGGCCGCCCTGGTCTCCGGCTCGGGCCCGACGACGGCGTTCCTCACCCCGGACGCGACGACGGCGACCGAGATCGCCGAGACCCTGCGAACCTCCGGCACCTGCCGCACCACCCGCGTCGCCGCATCACCGGCGCCGGGGGCGACGGTGGTGAAGGGCAAGCCCTAGAAGGTGTCGATCTCAGTGAGGTCGATATCGATGGCGTACGGCTTGTCGACCTTGATCCGATCGCGGTGCATGCCCATGTGCACGTAGGACTTGGTGAGCGGGTCGAGCTCGTAGACGTGGACGAGCGGCCGGCCGTCGACGCCGTCGCGCTCGACCCTCCAGAAGTTGGGGATTCCGGCAGCCGCGTATTTCTGCGGTTTCGTCGTACGGTCGCGGGACTCCGACTCCGGAGACACGACCTCGACGGCCAGCAGCACGTCCAGCGCCTGGTAACTCGTCTGGTCGGGCCCGCTGACCGCGTCGGCCAGGACCACGCTCACGTCAGGCTCCGGGCCGTTGCGCCGGTCAAGGACGATCGTCATCTCCCGTTTCACCCTGAACTTCTGCGGAGCGCTCCGACGCAGACCGCCGACCAGCAGGTCGATCACGTCTGCGTGAAAGTTGCGCTGCGGACTCACGATGACGAGGCTCCCGTCGATCAATTCGGTGTGCGGCGGGAGATCGGGCAGTGTGAACAGGTCGTCCACGGTGTAGCCGTCCAGTGGCGGCACCGGCCATTCGCGGCGGTGCTCTACGGACTCGGCGGTCATGGTTCCTCCCATGGACGGGATCCTGCTGCCTGCCCTCCACCGTAGCGGCCCGTTCGCGATCATGTCATCACAAAGAGTGACGACCTTCCCGCGCTCCGAGGCGCCGTCCCGAGGCCCTACGCTTGAAGGCTGATCCATCCCCCCGGGCAGGAGTGAAATGGCCGTCAACCTGGTCAATGTCGAGAACGTCAGCAAGGTGTACGGCACGCGTGCCCTGCTCGACGGTGTCTCGCTCGGCGTGTCCGAGGGGGACCGGATCGGCGTCGTCGGGCGCAACGGCGACGGCAAGACCACGCTCATCCGGATGCTGGCCAAGCTGGAGGACGCGGACACCGGGCGGGTGACCCACTCCGGCGGGCTGCGCCTGGGCGTCCTCACCCAGCACGACTCGCTGGACCCCGAGGCCACCGTGCGGCACGAGGTCATCGGCGACCTGGCCGACCACGAGTGGGCGGGCAACGCCAAGATCCGCGACGTGCTCACCGGCCTGTTCGGCGGCCTCGACCTGCCCGGGTTCCCCAAGGGCCTGGACACCGTCATCGGGCCGCTGTCCGGCGGCGAGCGGCGGCGCATCGCGCTGGCCAAGCTGCTCATCGAGGAACAGGACCTGATCGTCCTGGACGAGCCCACCAACCACCTCGACGTCGAGGGCATCGCCTGGCTCGCCGCCCATCTGCGCGGCCGCCGCTCCGCGCTGGTCTGCGTCACCCACGACCGCTGGTTCCTCGACCAGGTCTGCACCCGCATGTGGGACGTCCAGCGCGGCGACGTCTACGAGTACGAGGGCGGCTACTCCGACTACGTCTTCGCCCGCGCCGAACGCGAGCGCATCGCCGCGACCGAGGAGGTCAAGCGGCAGAACCTGGTCCGCAAGGAGCTGGCCTGGCTGCGCCGCGGCGCCCCGGCC
The DNA here is from genome assembly GCF_019890635.1 of Streptomyces sennicomposti. Lineage (GTDB taxonomy): Bacteria > Actinomycetota > Actinomycetes > Streptomycetales > Streptomycetaceae > Streptomyces > Streptomyces sennicomposti. The sequence goes on along the minus strand of NZ_JAIOAB010000095.1, from coordinate 4,271 downwards.
CGCACCTCCAAGCCGCGCTTCCGCGTCGAGGCCGCCAACGAGCTGATCCAGGACGTGCCGCCGCCGCGCGACAGCAGCGAGCTGATGAAGTTCGCGTCCTCCCGGCTCGGCAAGACCGTCTTCGACCTGGAGGACGTGACGATCCAGGCCGGCCCCAAGACCCTCCTCGAACACGTCACCTGGCAGCTCGGCCCCGGCGACCGCATCGGCCTGGTCGGCGTCAACGGCGCCGGCAAGACCTCCCTGCTGCGGGCCATGGCCGAGGCCGCGCGCACCGAGGGCGAGGTCCAGCCCGCGGGCGGGAGGATCTCCGTCGGCAAGACCGTGAAGCTGGCGTACCTCTCCCAGGAGGTCGCCGAACTCGACCCCGACTGGCGGGTCTTGGAGGCCGTGCAGCGGGTGCGCGAGCGCGTCGACCTCGGCAAGGGCCGGGAGATGACGGCGGGCCAGCTGTGCGAGACGTTCGGCTTCGGCAAGGAGAAGCAGTGGACGCCGGTCGGCGACCTCTCCGGCGGTGAGCGGCGCCGGCTGCAGCTGCTGCGCCTGCTGATGGCCGAGCCCAACGTCCTGTTCCTGGACGAGCCCACCAACGACCTCGACATCGAGACCCTCACCCAGCTGGAGGACGTCCTCGACGGCTGGCCCGGCTCGATGATCGTCATCTCCCACGACCGGTTCTTCATCGAGCGCACCACCGACACGGTGCAGGCCCTCCTCGGCGACGGCACCCTGCGGATGCTGCCGCGCGGCATCGACGAGTACCTGGAGCGCCGCCACCGCATGGAGCAGCGCGCCGCGTCCGCCGCCCCGGCCCCGGCGCCCGCCGCCGACACCTCCGGCGCACCGGAGAAGAGCGCCGCCGAGCAGCGCGCCGCCAAGAAGGAACTCCAGAAGATCGAGCGGCAGTTGGACCGGATCTCCGAGAAGGAGACCAAGCTGCACGGCCAGATCGCCGAGAACGCCACGGACTTCGCGAAGGTGGCCGGACTCGACGCCGAGCTGCGGGACCTGGCCTCCGAGCGCGAGGAACTGGAGCTGCGCTGGCTCGAACTCGCCGAGGACGCGTAGGCGCTCGGCGGGGGCGCGTGCGCCGTGTGAAGGGCGCGTGCCGGTTTGCGGGGGATTCCCGGCGCGCCGTAACGGGGGCATCACAGGCCGGTCCTCCCTTGGAAACAGGGGTGGACACGGCCCGGTGGGGTGTCGGCGGCCAGTGATAGAAAGGGCCGTCCGAGAACTGTCTGAAACCGGCTGAGTACGGCACCGGGGCCATCGCGCGGCTCAGGACGTGGCGAAAAATCAGTCGACGAGGGGGAAACGCGCTGATGTCTCAGCCACCCAACCAGCCGCCGCAGGGCGGCTTCGGTGCACCGGAACCGCAGGACCGGCCTCCGCAGCCGCCCGATCTGTCGAAGGCGCAGCAGCCCCCGCAGGGCGGCGGCTTCGGCGCCCCGCAGCCGCCCCAGCCGCCGGCTCAGCCCTCCCAGCCGCCGGCTCAGCCGTCCCAGTCGCCCCAGGGTGCTCCGCAGACGCCGCCTCCTCCGGCCGGTCCGCCGCAGACGCCCCCGCCGCCCGCCGGCCCCCCGCAGCCCCAGCCCGGCTACGGCTACCCGCAGCAGCCCGCCCCTGCCCCCGGCCCGTACGGTCAGCCCCAGGCCGGCCCGTACGGCGCCCCGCAGCCTGGCCCCTACGGCGCGCCGGGCGCTCCCGGCGGCGCCCCCGGCCCGTACGGCCAGCCGCAGCCCGGCCCCTACGGCGCCCCGCAGCCGGGCCCGTACGGCGCCGCCCCGCAGCCCGGTTACGGCTACCCGCAGCAGCCGCAGTTCCCCGGCGCGCCCGGTGCGCCCGGCACCCCGCCCGGCGGCTCCCGCAACCCGTTCAAGGGCCGCCCCGCCGTGGTGATCGGCGCCGCGGTGGCCGCGCTGCTCGTCGTCGGCGGCACCGTGTACGCCGTCACCAGCGGCGACGACGGCGACAAGAAGCCCGTCGCGCACAAGAGCGACGACCCCGGGCCCTCCGGCTCCGCCGCCCCCGCCAACCCCGGCGACGGCAGCGGCGACGGCAGCGACGGCGGCGACGACCCGGAGAACTTCAACGACGGCCGCCAGGCCGGCGAGGCGAAGGTGCTCTGGTACAAGGAGGCGCCCGACGCCCCCGGTTCCGGCGCCGACGCCCCCGGCATGTGGATCACCGACAAGGCGGCGGTGAAGGCGGCGTACAAGCAGGTCTTCGCGTACAACGTCACCGACGGCGCCCCCACGTGGGCCCCGGTCTCCTTCCCGCAGAAGATCTGCGCGGTGACGCCCGAGAAGACGGCCGACGACAAGGTCGTGGTGGCCTACGAGAGCGGCACCAGCGACAGCGCCAAGTGCAACCAGCTCCAGCAGCTCGATCTGCGGACCGGCACGAAGGGCTGGAGCGCCAAGCTGTCCGAGGGGCGGCTCTTCGACAGCACGATCACCGTCGAGCTGTCCGTCACCGGCAAGACGCTGATGGTGGGCCGCTCGCAGTCGGGCGTCGCCTACGACATCGACAGCGGGCGCAAGCTGTACGAGAAGCAGAAGTACGGCGAGGCCTGCTTCCCGACCGCGTTCGCGGGCGGCGCGAAGCTGATATCGGTCGCCTCGTGCGGCGCCGGCGGCGCCAACGAGCACGACGAGGTGCAGGAGCTGGACCCGGCCACCGGCAAGGCCAAGTGGACCAGGAAGATCCCCAAGGGCTGGTCGGTGCAGCGCACCTACTCCGTCGACCCGCTGATCCTGTACTCGACGGACGACAAGAAGCACTGGAACGTCTCGACCCTGAACAACGACGGCTCGGTCCGCTCCCAGGTCGACGTCAAGGGCTCCTTCGCCCCCCAGTGCGGCTGGGCCATCCTCGAACGCGACCTCCAGGGCTGCCAGGGCGTCGCCGCCGACGCCGACACCCTCTATCTGCCGACCCAGGCGACCACCGGCGCCAACGAGATCGTCGCGGTCAACCTGGCCACCGGCAAGGAGAAGTGGCGGGTCAAGTCCCCCGAGGACACCTCGATGATGCCGGTCAAGGTGGAGGGCGGAAAGCTGATCGCCTACGTCGAGCCGTCCTACGACAGCGGCGGCCAGATCGTGTCCGTGCCGACCGCCGGGACGAGCCACACCACGACCAAGCTGCTCCAGAACCCGCAGAGCACCGCGGACATCGAGAACGGCTTCTTCTCCCGGGACATCGACTGGGTCGACGGCCGCTTCTACATCTCCACCACACGGCTGAGCGGCAGCGACAAGTCGAAGGAGAAGCTGATGCTCGCCTTCGGCAACTGAGCCGGACCGCCCGCCGTCGTCCTCGTCCTTCCCGTTCCTCCGAGGTGCACCGTTCATGACCCAGCCGCCGCCCCCGCCGAACCAGCCCCCGCAGGGCGGCTTCGGGCCGTCCCCGCAGCCGCCGCAGACCCCGCCGGCGCCGGGCGGCCCGAACCTCGGCAAGCCCGCCCAGCCGCCGGCCCCCGGCCACCCGCAGCCGCCGCAGGGCGCCCCGCAGACGCCCCCGCCGCCGCAGACCCCGCCGCCCCCGGCGGGTCCGCCGCAGCCGCCCGCTCCACCGGCCGGCCCGCCGCAGCCCCAGCCCGGCTACGGCTACCCGCAGGCCCCGCAGCCGCCCCAGCCGCCGGCGGGCTACGGCTACCCCGGCCCGGCGCAGCCGCCCACGCCCGCGGCCCCGCACGCGTACGGCACCCCGCAGCCGGGCCAGTACGGCACCCCGCAGCCCGGCTACGGCTACCCGGGCACGCCGGGCCAGCCGGGCGCCCCGGGTCAGCCCGGCTACGGCTACCCGGGCCAGCCGCAGACCGTCCCGCAGCCGCAGAGCGGAGCGCCGGGCGGCGGCGGCAGCGAGCGCAAGAAGCAGCTGACGATCATCGGCGCGGCCGTCGTCGCCATCGCGCTGATCGTCGGCGGCGGCGTCTGGTACGCGCACTCCGGTGACGGCGGCAAGAAGGACACCGCCGCCACCGGCGGCACCACCGGCGGCAAGGGCGACGACAAGGGCGGCAGCGGCGGCACGGGGACCGGCAAGGAGAAGGTCCCCGCCGACCCGAGCGCCAAGATGCTCTTCCAGGTGCCGCTGACGAAGGTGGAGCAGCAGGTCACGGTCACCGGCTCCTGGGCCACGGACAAGGTGTACGCCAAGCCCGGCATCGCCGAGATCGTGGGCTACGACCCGGCCAAGGGCACCAAGATCTGGACGATCAAGCTACCCGGCCCGGTGTGCCAGTCCACGCCGCACATGACGGCGGA
>NZ_JAIOAB010000094.1 GCF_019890635.1 Streptomyces sennicomposti | reverse complement strand
AGTGCCCCCCTCCGACACCTTCGAAAGGTTCTCCGTGTCCGACCCGATCGACCTCGCCGCCTTCCCCCACGACTTCGCCTGGGGCACCGCCACTTCGGCCTACCAGATCGAGGGGGCCGCCGCCGAGGACGGCCGTGCGCCGTCCATCTGGGACACCTTCTCCCACACCCCGGGAAAGGTCGACAACGACGACCACGGCGATGTCGCCTGCGACCACTACCACCGCTGGCCCGAGGACATCGCCCTGATGAAGGAGCTGGGTACGGACGCCTACCGGCTGTCCATCGCCTGGCCCCGGGTGGTGCCGGACGGCGACGGCCCCGTCAACGCCAAGGGCCTCGCCTTCTACGACCGGCTGGTCGACGGCCTGCTCGAAGCCGGCCTCACCCCCAACGTCACCGTCTACCACTGGGACCTCCCGCAGACCCTCCAGGACCGGGGCGGCTGGAACGAACGCGCCACCGCCGAACACCTCGCCGAGTACGCCTCGGTCGTCGCCGGGCGTCTGGGCGACCGGGCCACCCGGTGGGCCACGCTCAACGAGCCGCTGTGCTCGGCCTGGATCGGCCACCTGGAGGGCCGGATGGCGCCCGGTCTCACCGATCTGACCACCGCCGTCCGCGCCTCCTACCACCTGCTGCTCGGCCACGGCCTGGCCACCCAGGCGATCCGCGCCGCCGTCCCGAACGCACAGATCGGCCTGGTCACCAACCACTCCACCGTCGCGGCCGCGTCCACGAGCCCGGAGGACGTCGCCGCCGCCGCGCGGATGGACGGCCACACCAACCGCTGGTGGCTGGACCCGATCCACGGCCGCGGCTTCCCCGCCGACATGCGCGAGCTGTACGGCGTTGAACTCCCCGAGCAGACGGGCGACTTGGAGACCATCGCGGCCCCGCTGGACTGGCACGGGCTGAACTACTACTTCCCGGTCACGGTCGAGAACGACCCCGACGGCCCGGTCCCGTACGCCCGCGAGGTGCGGCTGCCCGACGTGCCGCGCACCGGCATGGACTGGCAGGTCGACGCCGACGGCCTGGAGAGCCTGCTGCTGCGGCTCACCGACGACTACGGCGTCCGCCGCCTCTACGTCACCGAGAACGGCTCCGCCTTCCCGGACACGGTCGGCCCCGACGGCGCCGTCCACGACCCGGGCCGGACCCGCTACCTGGAACAGCACCTCGCCGCCTGCGCCCGCGCCGTCCGCAAGGGCGCCCCGCTCGCCGGCTACTACGCCTGGTCGCTGCTGGACAACTTCGAGTGGGCGTACGGCTACGACAAGCGCTTCGGCCTCGTCCACGTCGACTACGCCACCCAGAAGCGCACCGTGAAGACGAGCGGACGGCGCTACGCGGAGATCGTCCGCGCCCACCGCCAGGGCTCCGCCACGGCCTGACCCGCCCGTACGCGACCCGAACGCACCCGCACCCACCGCGGCCCCGCCCGCCGGACCACACCCGGCGGCCGGGGCCGCGGCCGTACCGCGGGACCGGCGGCCCCGCGACCTCCGGTCCCGCCGGGGCCGGGCGTCCCCCTGCGACGCCCGGCCCCACGCTCACCTCACCTCACCTCGCCTCCGCCCTCCTCGGTGACCGTGAGCGAGTCCTCCCAGCGCACATCGCCCGCCGAGCGTCCGACCAGCAGCCGGTACGTCCCCGGCTCCGTGCGCCAGCCGCCGTCCGCCTCCGACCAGTACCGCAGGGCACGGGCCGGTACGGCCACCTCGGCGATCGCCGTCCCGCCCGGCTCGGCGCGTACCGCCGCGTACCCGGCGAACCACCGCTCCGGCCGGTCCACGGCCGAGCCGGGGCACGCCAGATAGACCTGGACCACCTCGCGCCCCGCCCGCCGCCCGGTGTTGCGCAGCCCGACCCGGACCGTGAACCCCGAGCCCGCGGCCACCTGCTCGGGCGCGGCCACGCTCTCATAGGCCCAGGTGGTGTAGCCGAGGCCGTGGCCGAACCAGTACGCGGGGGTGCGCCCGGCGCGCAGCCACGCCCGGTGGCCGATGTGCAGGCCCTCGGTGTACTCCAGGGTGCCGTCGGCGGCCGGGCGGGTCGCGGTGACGGGGGCGTCCGCCAGGGACGCCGCCCAGGTGGTGGGCAGCCGGCCCCCGGGCTCCGCGTGGCCGAAGAGCACGTCGGCGATGCCGCCGCCCGCCTCCTGGCCGGGGAACCAGGCCAGCAGCACGGCGGCCACCTCCTCGCGCCAGGGCAGTTCGACGGGGCCGCCGCTGTTGACGACGACGACCGTGCGCGGGTTGACCGCGGCCACCGCGCGTACGAGGGCGTCCTGCCGGCCGCCGAGGGCCAGGCCGGTGCGGTCGTGGCCCTCGGTCTCGGTGTGCTCGGTGGTGCCGACGAACACCACCGCCGCGTCCGCCCGCCGGGCCGCGTCGACCGCGGCGGCCAGCGCCGCGTCCGGGTCCTCCTCGGGCGGTGCGGCGGCCAGGATCGTGGCCCGGCCGGTGCCGGCCGCCAGTTCGCGCCGGGCCACGAGGACCACGGGCCGCCTCGGGGCGAGGACGGCCTTGACGGTGTGCAGGGGCGGGGTGACGTGCACGACCGCCGGATCGTCGGTGCGGCACGGGAAGTCGTCGTCCAGCAGCACCTGTTCGTCCAGGACGATCGTCATCCGGCCGAACCCGCCCACGCCGAAGGTCCATTCGCCGCCGCACCTCGGCCGCAGCACCGCGCTGATCTCCACGGTGTGCGCGCCGGGGACGAGGGTGGGCTCCAACTGGCGGCCCGACAGGCGGTGTTCGGCGTGCAGTTCGTGGCCGTGCTCGTCCAGCAGCCGCACCAGCACCCCTGGGGTGTCCGTCCTCGGGTCCGTGCACCGGTCGGCGTCCACGGGGGCCGGGGGGATGCCGAGCGAGGGGCCGGGCGCGTGCAGCACCCGGGCCCGGCCGCGCAGCCGGGTGCGGATGCCGTCCAGCGGGGTGACCACGCCCGACGGGTGGACGCCGGCGCTGCCGCCGCCCTGGACGCGCGGCGTCGCCGCGTGCGCCCCGATCACGGCGACCGTCGACAGCGCGGCCGGGTCCAGCGGCAGCACGCCGCCGCTGTTGCGCACCAGCACGGAACCGGCCGCGACGGCACGGCGCAGCAGCGCACGGGTGTCGCGCACGGAGACCGCAGGGCCGCGCCGGGGCGCGCCGGGACCGAGGGCGCCGACGCGGCCGGCGAGGCGCAGCAGCCGCCGTACCTTGTCGTCCACGGCCTCCAGCGGCACCCGGCCGTCGGCGACCGCGCCGGCCAGCGACTCGGCCCACGGACTGTGCGGGCCGGGCATCGCCAGGTCCAGCGCGGCGCGGGCCGGTTCCTCCGCCGTCCGCAGGGCGGCCCAGTCGGAGACGACGGCCCCGTCGAAGCCCCACTCGTCCTTGAGGACGTCCCCGAGCAGGTCGCTAGCGGTCATGGTGGTGCCGTTGACGCTGTTGTAGGCGGCCATCACGAGCCACACCCCGGCCTCGACGGCCGCCTCGAACGGGGCGAGATACACCTCGCGCAGCACCCGCTCGGCGACCCGCACGTCCACGGTGAGCCGGTCGGTCTCCGCGTCGTTGGCGACGAAGTGCTTGGCCGTGGCCGCGACCCCGTGCGCCTGAATGCCCCGGATCAGGGCGGCGCCGGTGCGCCCGGTCAGCTCCGGGTCCTCCGAGAAGCACTCGAAGTGCCGGCCGCCCAGCGGGCTGCGGTGCAGATTGAGCGTGGGCGCGAGGACGACGTCCACGCCCTTGCGGGCGGCCTCGGTGGCGAGCAGCCCGCCGAGCCGTTCCAGCAACTCCTCGTCCCACAGCGCGCCGAGGGCCGAGGCCGAGGGCAGCAGCGCCGAGGTGCGCCGCTCGTCCCAGCTCTCACCGCGCACCCCCGCCGGCCCGTCGGACAGGACCAACTGCCCGAGCCCGATGTCGGGTTCGGCCGCCGTGCGCCAGGTGGTGGCGCCGGTGAGCAGACGGATCCTCCGCGCCGGGCTCAGTTTCTCGATCAGCCGGTCGGTCATCTCGTCGTCGACGCCGCCGTCCATGTCGTCGTTCATCCCCACCCCCTGGTGTGCCGGTGAAGGCCGTCTCCCGTGGCGGGAGCAGGCCGAGGCCCGGCCGGCCGTGCGGGCGCACGGCCGGCCGGGCCGAGCGGAACGGGCCGGCGGTCAGGGCAGCCGGTAGTCCGCGTTCAGGGCCGCGCCCGCCTCCGGGTGCGTCTGGTCGTACCCGCGGGCGTCGCACTGCAGGCCGCCCACGATGCAGTGGTCGACCATGGCCTTGAGCGTGCGGTCCTCCCAGCCGTTGAAGAAGTCGTAGTGGAAGGAGTAGCCGCGGCCGCTGGCCAGGCGCACCTGGGACATGTCGCCGTTGACCGGGAACGCCATCTTGAACTCGATCATCGGCAGCGCCACCGGGTGGTCGGCGGGGCACATGTTGTCGTTGGTGCCGGGCTTGACGACCGGATAGGCCATGTGGCTCTGGTGGTCCGGCGTGTCGAGGTACTTCCCGTCCCAGCAACTGGGCGCCTGGAAGCGGATGTTGAGCTGCACGTCGGCCCGGTCGGGACAGCTCGCCGGGATGTCGACGTTGAAGTAGCTGTCCCCGCACTCCCAGCCCTCGACGAAGCCCTTGAGGTGGCGGAACTCGTCGGCGCTCTGCATCGGGTTGCCCACCACGAACCGCAGTCCCTTGGGGAAGGGGCGCACGCTCGTGTAGTCGGTGACGCCGGCCTTGTAGTAGATGGTCTGCGGTCCGACGGGCAGGATCTTCTGGTCGCCGTTGTACAGCGAGGGCATCCAGTACGCGGAGGCGTCGGCGGGCGCCTTGCAGGTGGTGGCGCCGCCGTCGAGGGAGGCGGTGGTGCTGTACGCGTTCGTGGAGGTGTTGCCCATGAACGTGTGGTCGTGGGACTTGCCGGGCTGGCCGGGGAAGACGATCGGGTCGTCCGGCGCGGTGTGCGTGACCGAGCAGTTGGCCTGGAACTCGTGGAAGTAGCGGGCCGGCGGGGTGGCCGTGGACGGGGTCACGCCGGTGACCTGCGGCACGGCCGGGATGTAGCCGTCGCCGTCCGGGTCGTCGGCGGACGCCTGGGTGGACACGGCCATCGTGTGCCCGGTGTGGACGGCGCTCGCCGCGGCGGGTGCGTCACCGCCGCTGTCGGTGGCGGCGGAGGCTATGGTGCCGACGCCGAGGACGCTCGCGAGGAGGGCGGTGCCGAGGAGGAGTGCGGGGAGCCGTTTTCTCGGACTCGATCTCATGGGGTTCTCCTGCCCGTGGGGTGGGAAGAGGCCCGCGGCACACGTGTGCCGTGGGGTGGTGCGATCGGTGCGGTGGCGGCGGAGCCCGTCGGGGTTCCTCGCGGGCCCCGCCGCCGGCGTCCCGGGGTCCAGCCGTCAGCTGTAGATCCCGAGTTCGTGGAGGGAGTAGCCCCAGCTCGTGCCGCGGGCGGTCAGCTGCAGGCGGACGTAGCGGCCGGTGGCCGAGACGTCGAGGGTGTCCACGTCGCCGTCGCCGGACGTGGTGGAGTACACCGAGCGCCAGGTGCTGCCGTCGTCGGAGACCTGGACCTCGTAGGACTTGCCGTAGGCGGGGTCCCAGACCAGCTGGAGCTTGCGGAAGGTCCTGGCCGAGCCGAGGTCCACCTGGAACCACTGGGGGTCGCTCCAGTCGCTGGCCCAGCGGGTGGTGGCGTTGCCGTCCACGGCCAGCTGCGGGGTGCAGGGGCAGTCGCCGTAGGACTGCTGGGAGGAGGAGGCGGTCGCCGGGCGGTTCAGCGCCAGGTTGGTGCCGCCGACCGGCGGGGCGACGACCTTGACGGATTTGGTCTCGATGCCGGCGTTGCCGTGCCCGTCCTCGGCCTGGATGTACACCTTCCACACGCCGAGCTTCTGCGGCGCGGTGACGGCGAACGTGCCGTTCCCGGTCTGGCGCCACTTCGCCTCGACGAGCCCCTTGTCGCCGCTGGCGTAGTTGCCGCTGAGGAACACCTTGTACGTGATCGGGTCGCCGTCGGGGTCGCGGACGCCCGCGCGCACCGTGAACTCGCCGCCGGCCGGGGCGGAGGAGGCCGGGTCGACGGTCATGTCGCTGATCACCGGGGGAGTGTTGTCACCGGCCGTCGAGCCGGTGTACGCCTTCTTCACCGCGTAGTACGACAGCCGCTTCAGCCCGTCGGGCACGAGGTTGAACCAGACGCCGCCGAAGTCGTGTTCGGTGCCGTAGTGGAAGAGGGTGGCGCCCAGGGCCACGCCCTGATGGGCCGTCACACAGTTCCAGGCCTTGGTGTAGCCGTCCGCCTTCTGCACGTCGGTGGGCTCGTCCGGGATGCCGTTGACGTCGTTCGGCACCTCCCACTCGCCGGCCGGACCGGTCTCGGTGATGATGTACGGCTTGGTGTAGCCGCCGTCGATCCAGTCCTGGCGGACCTTGCACACGTTGCTGTACGAGTTCATCGCGTACAGGTCCAGATCGGGCGCGTTGCGCTTGTAGTACGGCCAGGCGCCGGTCCACGCGTCGGTGGAGGTCACCGGGTGGTCGGGGTCGATGCTGTGGATCTTCTTGGCGACGTCGTTGACGAAGCTGGTGTACGCGTTGCGCTGCGCCTCCAGCTCGCTGCCGCTGTAGCAGTTCTGCAGGCCGAGCACCGACTCGTTGCCGACGTTCCACATCAGCGTCGCCGGATGGCTCTTGTAGGCCTCCACCCATTTCGCGAACTCGGTCAGCGAGTTGTTCTTGTACGTCGTGTCGGTCACGTAGTTCACACAGCCGCCCGCCCCCGGACCGCCGCCCGGCTGGAGCCAGAAGCCGTTGATCACACGGATGCCGTTGGCCGCCGCCGCGTCCAGGAGCTGCTTGCTGGAGGCGTCGGTGCCCCAGGTGCGGATCGTGTTGGCGCCCATCGCCTTCACGTCCGGCAGGTACTTGGGACCGTCGGAGACCGCCGGACCCCAGGTGACTCCCTTGACGGTGTACGGCTGTCCGCCCACCGTGAGGCGCCAGTCGCCCTGGCCGCCCTCGACCCTGACGGCGCCGCCCGAGGCCGGCGGCGGGGTGGTGCCGCCGCCCGGGGTGCCGTAGACCTGGAACTCCCACAGCGAGTAGCCGTACCCGCCGGCGCGGGCTAGGCCCTGCATACGGACGTAGCGGCCGGTCCCGGACAGGGCGAGGTCGTCGGTGCCGCCGTCGCCGCCGGTCACCGTCTTCAGGGTGCGCCAGTCGGTGCCGTTGTCGGAGGCCTGGATCTCGTAGTTCTTGCCGTAGGCCGCCTCCCAGGTCAGGACCACGCGGCTGAGGGTCGAGACCTGCCCCAGGTCGACCTGGAACCACTGCTGGTCGCTCCACTGGCTGGCCCACCGGGTGCCGGTCAGGTCGCCGTCCACCGCCAGCGCGGGCGCGTAGCCGTCGCCCTCCTGCGAGGAGGCGGTGGCGGTCTTGCCCTGGGACAGCAGCGCGTCGGCCGCGTGCGCGCCCGGCGCGGCGGCGAGGGTGAGCGACGAGGCGAGCAGGGCGCCGAGCGCGAGCAGCGGGACGGCGGCCCGGCGTGGGGGAGAGGCGGGGGCGGGGGATCTGGACACGAATGCTCCTGACAAGTCGGCTCGTTGCGGGTGCGGCCCCTCCGGGCGGGGTTGCGGGGCGGGCTGGGTCCAGCCCGGAGGGAGCCGTTCGCCGGGTCCGCGCCGTGGGCGGGACGGACCCGGAGCGCGTGGTGCGGGAGAGCGCTCTCCCGCACCATGCCCGTCCGCCATGCCTCGGTCAAGAAGGTGAACCGACTTTCCTTTAGGCTTTACTTAAGCCCCTGTGTCGTAAGGCGGTCCCGAGCGCCGTCCGGTCCGGCTCAGGGCGTCAGCACGATCCGGCCGAACACCTCGCCGGCGTCCATCCTCCGGTGGGCCGACGCCGCCTGGTCCAGCGGCAGCACCTCGTGCACGACCGTGCGCAGCGCACCGCGCTCGGCCGCGGCGAACTGGGCCGACCGCACGGCCCGCCGCTCGGGGCCGGGGACGCTGTCGGTGCTGAACGTGGCGAACGACAGCGACTTCCGGAAGGCGGCCAGCAGCCGCGCGCCGAAGTCGGCCGGCGGCTGCCCGCCGACCACGCCCACGACGACGTACCGCCCGTTCGTGTTCAACCTGTCCAGGAAGTCGGGGAGTTGCGGACCGCCCACGACGTCGATCACCACGTCGAAGCCCGACGCGGCCTTGGCGCCGTCGCCCCCGCCCGAGCGGTCGAGCACCAGAGTCGCACCCAAGTCCCGCAGCCGTGCGCCCCGTTCGGCCGACGCGGTGGTGACCGCCACCTCGCCCGCACCGGCCTCAGCCGCCAACTGCACCGCCGTCACGCCGATGCTGCCCGCCGCACCGCGCACGAGCACCGTCTCGCCGGGCGCGAACCGGGCCCGCTCCAGGGCGAAATGAGCGACCGGACCCGAACCGCCCAGCGTCACCGCGGCCGCGCACGTCAGGCCGTCGGGCAGCGCGAGGACATCCTCCACCGCGGCGACCGCCCGCTCGGCGTACCCGCCGGACAGCCCGGTGAACGCCCACACCCGCCGCCCCCGCCACGAGGCGTCCACGCCCTCGCCCACCGCGGTGACCGTGCCCGCGACCTCGCTGCCGAGAAGATGCCCCGCCCGGAAGCCGTACGCGGCCAACTGCCCCCGGCGGATCACGGCGTCCACCCCGCCCACCCCGATCGCCTCCGTGGCGATCCCCACCTGCCCGGGACCGGGCACGGGCGCCGGCGCCTCGACCACCTCCAGCCCGGCGGGGTCCCCGAACGTCCTGATCACCACGGCCCTCATCACATCTCCTCCGGTCGGCGGACGGCCGCCGCACGGCAGCGACGGCCGGGAACGGCGCGCCCGCCCGGTCCGTCGCCGACGCGTGCCGGGACGGGCGGGGTGGCGTCACCGTTCTCGGACCGTAGGGGACCCGTAGGCCCGGTTCGCTAAAGTGAGAGGCGATGACCGGCCGTTTGCCTCACCCCGCGCGCCCCGCCGTCCCTCCCGCCGTCCGCTCCGACGCCCGCGACAACCGGGTCCGCATCCTGGCGGCCGCCCGCGCGGTGTTCGGCGAGAGCGGACTGAGCGCGCCCGTCCGGGAGATCGCCCGGCGCGCGGAGGTCGGCCCCGCCACCCTCTACCGGCACTTCCCGGCCAAACAGGACCTGATCACGGCGGCCTTCGCCGATCAGCGCCGCGCCTGCCGGGCCATCGTCCACGACGCCCTCGCCGAGCCCGACCCGTGGCACGGCTTCCGGAGCCTGGTCGAGCGGACCTGCGAACTGCACGCCCACAGCCGGGGGTTCGCCGACGCCTTCATGGCCGCCTTCCCCGAGGCCATGGACTTCGCCGCCGACCGGGAACCGGCCCTGCGCGCGGTCGCCGAACTGGCCCGCCGCGCCCAGCGGAGCGGCCGGCTGCGCCCCGGGTTCGTCGTGGACGACCTGGTCCTGATGCTCATGGCCCACCGGGGCCTCCAGGACGCGCCGCCCGCCGCCCGGCTCGCGGCCTCCCGCCGCTTCGCGGCCTACGTCCTCGAGGCGTTCCGCGCTGCACCGCGGACGCCCGCAGCCGCCCCGCTGCCACCGCCGCCACGGCTGCGGGGCGCGCCCCCGGCCACCGCTCGGTGAGCCTGTGACCCGTCGCCCGGGCCGCCACCCGCCGCCCGGTCCACCGTCCGGGCCGCGATGTGCGGCAGCCGCCGACCCCGGGCGGGGGATCGGCGGCCGCGGCGGAACACGCCGGGGGCGGTCCTTCAGCGGGTGAGCCCTTGATCAGGCGACGCCTTCAGCGGGTAAGGGCGTCGACCGGGTTGGGGGGTTCAGCAGGTGACCGTCCCCTTGCGCAGGGCGTGGCCGCCGTCGTTCGCGTCGTCGGCCCAGTACACCGGCTTGACGCCGGCCACGCACTCGTCGGCCCCGGCCAGGGCGAAGCCCTCGTTGTTGTAGTCGGGCATGCCGCTGGGGCGGTTGTAGACCGCGACGGTGGTGAAGGCGCCGGTGGCCGCGTCCACCCGCAGGGTGCGGTGCTGGCCGTGGCAGGTGTCGTCGCAGACGGCCCACAGCCGCGACGCCTGCGGCTCCCACTGGAGTTCCATCACGCCGCTCATCCCGCTGGCGAACGAGGCCACGCGGGTGAACGCCCCGGAGTCCTGGAGGACGTAGCCGTAGACCGTGCCGGTGCCCTCGACGCCGACGAAGAACACACCGGCGCCGTGCGCGCCGTAGCGGGACGGGTCGTACGCCGCGCCGGTCGAGGCGTCCTTGAAACCGGCCCCGGTCAGATAGGAGTCCGGCACCCAAGTGACGCCCTCGAAACCGAGGTTGGAGTCGACGGAGGGCAGATCGCCGGTGAGGTTCCACTCCTTGGCGGCACTCAGCGTCGAACCCGTGCCGCTCACGTCGTACTTGAGCACGGACAGCCGGCTGGTGCCCGAGGAGTCGCCGTTGCGCTCGCTCGCGACGAACACCCCCGCGCCCGAGCCGCCCCCGGTGACGGTGACGCCCTCGCTGTCGGGGCTGCCGGAACCGCCCGGGTAGCGCAGGGTCTTGCCGGCGGACCAGCCGCCGGACGTGTCGGGCTTCCAGCCGCCGGAGCCGTCCCGGACCAGGCGCCACAGCTTGCCGCTGTTCTGCGCGCCCCACAGCACGCCGCCCTCCTGGTAGAGGCCGCTCAGGTCCTCGCCGAAGACGTTCGAGGCGTCCGCGGTCGTGACCGAGCCGCCGCCCGGCCAGGCCACCGGGGCGGTGGACCCGCCGCCGCTGCCGCCGCAGGCGTTGGGCGCGCCCAGGGTGACGGCGGCCGCCTCGAAGGAGCCGGTGCCGTCGGGGCAGCGGGACCAGGAGGGGTCGGAGTGCTCGCTCCAGGAGAAGCTGTCGACCTGTGTCTTGCCGTCCGCCAGGAACAGCCGGGCCTGGTCGCTGGAGCCGAGGCCGAACTGCGCGTGGACGTCGAAGGCGCGGAATCCGCCGGGCGCCAGCGTGGTCCCGGAGGGGATCGTGTACCGGTGGTCGTTGTCGTCGTCCTTGAGGACCCAGCCCGAGACGTCGACCGCGCCGGCGCCCTTGTTGTACAGCTCGATCGAGTCGTCGACGTCGCCGGTGGTGACCACCTCGTTGATGCGGATGTCGTCGGCCGGAGCCGCGTGGGCCGGTGCGGTCAGGGCGCCGGCGGCGAGCAGCGGCCCGGCGACGAGAAAGAGGGCAAGACCACGACGCCGACGGCGGGCGATCGATGCAGTCACGGAGTCCGTCCTGGGGTGGGTCGGGGACAGGGCGGCACGAGGTTCCCGGCACCGGCCGAACGGCACTCCGCCGCCCAGGCGGACGGGCCGTGAACGATCGCGGAAGTGTTGAGGCGCGGGACGCGCACCCGCTTCCCTGGCGGTCCCGGTGGCGGCCGGAGCCGGGCGGTACTTGACTGGCCGCAGGCAGGCACTCCGTCCGGGGAGGCACCCATGACCGCGTCCACCGCCTTCGACCCCGCGCGCACCGCCCACCTCAGCGGACGCTTCGCCCCCGTCACCGAGGAGGTCGACGTGGCGGAGCTGGAGATCACCGGGGAACTGCCGCCCGACCTGGACGGCGTCTACCTGCGCAACGGCCCCAACCCCCGGTTCACCCCGATCGGCAGCTACCTCTACCCGATCGACGGCGACGGCATGATCCACGGCGTCTGGCTCTCCGAGGGCCGGGCCCGCTACCGCAACCGCTTCGTCCGCACCCCCGCCATGATCGCCGAGGAGAGGGCCGGGCGCGCCCTGTGGGGCGGGCTGGAGTCCATGATCACGCCCGGCCCCGAGGAGGTCGGGGACGCCCTCGCCCACACCTTCAAGCCCCTCCCGGACATCAACGTCGTCCGGCACGCGGGCCGCCTGCTCGCCCTCGCCGAGTCCGACTGCCCGTTCCGGATGAGCCCGGACCTCGACACCCTCGGCAAGGAGACCTTCGACGGCCGCCTGCCCGCCGGCATCACCGCCCACCCCAAGATCGATCCGGCCACCGGCGAACTGGCCGTCTTCTGCTACGCCCTCGAACCCCCGTACCTGACCTGGTCGTCGATCGGCCCGGACGGCACGGTCCGCAGCGGCCCGACCCCCGTGGCCGGCGCCGAGGAACCCCAGATGATCCACGACATGGCCCTCACCGCCCGCTATCTCGTCCTCGTCCTGGCCCCGGCGTTCTTCGACGTCACCGCCGCCCTGAACGGCGGCTCCTTCATCGCCTGGCGCCCCGACCGGGGCACCCGCATCGCCCTGATCCCGCGCGACGGAGGCCCGGTCCGGTGGGCGGACGACGAGGCGTTCTGGCTCTGGCACACGGTCAACGCCTACGACGACCCCGGCAGCGGCCAGGTCGTCCTCGACTACGTGCAGTGGCCGGCCCTCTCGCTCGGCGCGGGCGGCTCCGCCGACGGGCGGGACGGGCACCCCGGCAGGTCCGGGGGCGGTGGCAGGTCCGGAGACGGCAGCAGGGCCGGGGGCAGCGGTCGGCACGGACTGACCCGCGCCCTGATCGATCCCGTCGCGGGCACCGTGCGGCGCACGGTGCTGGACGACTCCCGGGTGGAACTGCCCCGCATCGACGACCGCTTCCTCGCGCGCCCCCACCACCGGCTCGCCGTGGCGAGCGACAGCGGTCGCGTCGACGGCCTGCTCCCCGGCGAGTACGACGCCCTGCGCTGGTACGACCTCGGCGCCTCGGGCGTCACCTCCCAGGTGTGGAACGCCGGAGACCTCTCCGTCGGCGAGCCCGTCTTCGCCCCGGCGCCCGGCACGCGCGACGGCGAGCGCGGCTACTGGCTGACCTACGCCACCGACCGTACCGACGGCACCAGTTGGTTCCTCGTCCTGCCCGCCGACGACCCCGCTCAGGGGCCCGTCGCCCGAGCCCGCATCCCCGTCCGGGTCCCCCTCGGTCTGCACGGCGTCTGGCTGCCCACGGAGGAATGAGCCGGCCGACGACGCCGAACGCCCGTCGGCCGACGACACCTCACGCCCGTCGGCCGGTGACACCGCGCGCTCAGCACCGTCCCGTACCGAGTTGACCGAGGCCTTCGCCGACACCGCCGACGTGGGACTCGGCACCGACACCGACACCGGCGAACCGGAGACGCGCGGCCGGCCGCACATGGCTGGTTCTGTTCCCTTGTCGCCTCCGTGTCCCCGGCCGTTCACACGCGGTCCGTTCTGAGGCTGTCGCGCGGCCCCGTGGCCGTGCTTTGCTCCTGGGTCGTCACAACGACCCAGGGGGGCACTCGATGGCGCGAGAGTTCGGACGGCGTACCTTCCTCACGGCGGCCGGGACGGCCGTCACGACGGCGGCGGTCGGGAGCCCCGCATACGCGTCGGCCCACGCACGGGACGCGGCCACGGCCGACGACCTGGTGGACGTACAGCTGCTCAACATCACCGATCTGCACGGCTACTTGCAGGCCGCCCCCGGCGGCACCGCCGTCATCACCGGCGCCGGCGGCAAGACGTACACCGTGGGCGGGGTCGCCTACCTGGCGACCCATCTGAAGAGACTGCGCGACGGACGCCGCAACTCCCTGTTCTTCGCGCCCGGAGACCTCTTCTCCGGCTGGGAGTTCGACGCCGAGAGCCTCGCCGACGAGCCGACCATCGAGGCGCTCAACCGGCTCGGCCTGGACTTCGCGACCGCCGGAAACCACGAGTTCGACAAGTCCCCGGCCTTCCTCACCCAGCACATGGAGGACGGCGTCGCCTTCCCGCGCGTCGGCTGGGACGACTCCTTCCCCGACTCCACCGGGCAACGCTTCAAGGGCGCGAACTTCCGCTACTACAGCGCCAACATGGTGTGGTCCCGCACCGCAAGCACCGTGCTGCCGCCCTACAACATCGAGTGGGTGGACGCCGGGAAGGGCCGCAAGCTGCCGATCGGCTTCATCCACCTGACCGCCGTGGGCACCGACACCGGCTCCACCTCCTACCAGCCCGCCCTGTCCTCCCTGGACGAACTGGTCACCGCCAACCACCGCGCCGCCGAACTCAAGGCCCGCGGCGTCAACGCGATCGTGCTCAGCATGCACGACGGCGCGGTCGCCGGCAGCGACTTCAACTCCGGCAGCGACCCCTCCGGCCCCGCCTACGACCTGGCCCGCAAGGTCTCCGCGGACATCGACGTCATCGTCACCGGCCACTGGCACTGCCGCTTCAACATGATGGTCCCCGACCCGCACGGCGTGCCCCGGCCGTTCGTCGAGGCCGGCTGCCACGGTCAGCTGATCAACGAGATCAACCTGCGCCTGGACCCGCGCACCGGCAAGGTCGTCCGCGCCCTGACGACGTCCACCAACCACCCCAACACCCGTGACGTCACCCCGGACAAGGAACTCAAGGAGACAGTCGACTACTGGACGGGATACGCCGCCCGCCGCGCCACCACCGCCATCGGCAAGCAGACCGCCTCCTTCACCCGCACCCGCGACGACAGCGGCGAGAGCACCATGGGCGACCTGGCGGCGGACTGGGCCCTGTGGGCCGGACAGCAGCCGCTCGGCCCCATGAACGACGCCAACCGGTACCCCCACGACCCGGCCGAACTCGCCCTGATCGTCTCGGCGCCGCAGATCGGCCAGAGCGTCATCAACCAGGACCTGACCTTCGACACCGCCTCCGGCGGCACCGTCACCTTCGGCCAGGCCTGGAAGGCCATCGGCTACGGCGACCCCATCCTCACCGTCACGGTCAGCGGCCAGCAGCTGCACGACGCGCTCGAACAGCAGTGGACCACGGCCGCCGACGGGACGCTGCGCTTCGCGCCGCTCGCCGTGTCCGCCAACGTCCGCTACACCTTCGACGCCACCGGCCCGGTCGGCGACCGCGTCGATCCGGCCGATGTCCTCATCGACGGCCGCCCGTTGGACCCGGCCCGCCGCTACCGCCTCGCCGCGACCTCGTACACGCTGCTCGGCGCCGACGGGTTCACCGCGTTCGCCGGCTTCAAGGCCCCCGTGCGCCACGTCCGCGACTTCGAGAGCTTCGTGGCGTTCGTGCAGGAGAAGAAGCAGCTCACCCCCGCCGAGCGGAACCGGGTGACGGTGGCCAACGCGACCGCGCGTTCGGCCCGTGTCGGCGAGATCGTGACGGCGGCGCCGCGCGCCCTAGGCCGCGACGGAGCGGCGGTCACCTCCCGCGCGGAGGCCGCCCAACTCACCCGCGCCGGCAACGAGTTCAACGTGCCCTGCTGAGCCCGCCAGCGGGACGAAGCCCGGCCGTGACCCCGGAACCGGGCCGCGCGGGACATCGGAGGGCGCCGCACCGCGTCCGGCTCTGCCCACGGCAGAACCCCCTTGGCGCGTGCGGGCCCCTCTGATGGGGTGAGGCCATGGAACGCATGGAGATTCTGGTCCTCGGCGGCACGGCCTGGCTGGGACGCGAGGTGTCCCGGCAGGCCGTCGACCGCGGTCACCGCGTGACCTGTCTGGCCCGCGGCGAGAGCGGCGCGGTGGCGGACGGCGCACACCTGGTGGCCGCGGACCGCCGCGACCCCGACGCGTACGCGGCCCTGTCCCGCCGGGAATGGGACGCCGTGCTGGAGGTGTCCTGGCAGCCCGGCTTCGTACGCCGGGCGGCCGCCGCCCTCGGCGCCATGGCCCGGCACTGGACCTACGCGTCCTCGGCCAGCGTGTACGCCTCCCACGGCGAGCCCGGCGCGGACGAGTCCGCCGCCCTGCTGCCGCCCACGGACCGGGAGGAGGCCGACCGGGAGCACTACGGGGAGGCCAAGTCCGCCTGCGAGGCCCTGACCCGGGAGGCCGTGGCCGACGACCGCCTCCTGATCGCCCGCGCCGGACTCATCGGCGGGCCCGGCGACCACAGCGACCGCTCCGGCTACTGGGTGGCCCGCGCCGCCCGGGACCCCGAGGCGCCGCTCCTCGTCCCCGACACACCCGACCTTCCGACCCAGGTCGTCGACGTACGCGACCTCGCGACCTGGCTCCTCGACACCGCCGAACACGGCACCACCGGCACCTACAACGCGCTCGGCCCCGCCCTCCCCTTCGCCGACTGGATCGAGCTGTCGCGCCTCGTCGGCGGCCACACCGGCCCCGTCGTCACGGCGTCGTCGGAGCGGCTTGTCGCACAGGGAGTGGCCGAGTACATGGGGCCCGGCTCCCTGCCCATGTGGCTGGTCGAACCGGGCTGGGAGGGCTGGGCGGCGCGCGACGGCTCCGCCGCCGTACGGGCGGGTTTGCGCCACCGGTCCCGTACCGAACTCCTCACCGACACCCTGCGCTGGGAGCGCGACCAGGGCCTCGACCGCCCCCGCCGCGCGGGCATCAGCCGGGAGCGGGAGAGCGAACTCCTGTCGGCCCTCGGGTGAGCCCGCCGGGCCGGTGACGGGCCCGCGCACTGCGGACGGCCCCGTGGGCTCCGGTCACGACGACGCGAGACCGCCGAGGACGATCTCCACCTCGTCGCCCGTCCGGACGAGGTCCCGCACCTGCCAGACGCGGCCGTCGATCGTCGTGCCGGCGGCGGTGGTGTACGCCGGGACGGCGAGCACCGGCCCCGCCGGGGTCCCGGTGCGCAGCTCCGCCGCGGTGAGCACCCCGTCGGAGAAGCGCAGGTCCACGTCGAGGGGCGAGGGACCGGCCGCGAAGGCGGCCGGGTCCGGCAGCCCCTGGACACGGCAGCGGGCGCCGGGGAAGAGATGGGTGTGACCGCAGACGGCCGGAAACGTGTCCGTCCCGCCCGCGCCTCCACCGGCGGACTGGGCATCGGGCATGGGGCGGCTCCCTGGTGCGTGCAGGTGTGCGGGTGTGCGTGCGGCGGCGGATACGTGTCCCGTGAGGCTAGCCGACGGCACGCCCGCAGCCGCCGAACCCGGGCCCGTGAGCCCGGCACGTCACCCCGCCCGCCCTGT
>NZ_JAIOAB010000093.1 GCF_019890635.1 Streptomyces sennicomposti | reverse complement strand
ACTGCCCGGTCAGGTGGTCGACCTTCGTGGTGTCGGTGGCCTGGCGCGGGTCGGCGAGGTAGAGGCGCACGGTGTTGCCGACGCCGGAGGTGAAGCCGCGCTCCAGGACGAGCAGGCGGCCGTCGGGCGTGGCCTGCACCTCGGGGACGCCGAGGCCGTCGTCCGCGCGGTACGCGTACTGCGCGCCGAGCCGGAAGCGGCCGTCGCCGGTGCGCTGCCAGGTCTGGAAGCGGACGATGCCCGCGGTGTCGCCGGCGAGCGCGTACTCCATGGAGGCGAGCAGGGTGCGGCCGTCGGGCAGCAGGGTCAGGCCCTCGAAGGTCTGGTTGGCGGTGGCGCGGCCGGCCGGGGCGACCAGCAGGGAGGACGGCACCGGGAGCCGGTCGAGGATGCGGCCGGTGCGGGAGTAGCGGCGCACCGACGGCTCGGTCTCGGAGGTGACGAGCCGGGTCCCGTCGCGGTCGACGACCAGCGCTTCGGAGTCGAGCGCGGCGCCGTTCTCGTCGGCGAGCTGCACCACGCCGGTCGGCCGCAGCGTACGGCGGTCCAGGGTGAACAGCGACGAACGGTCCGAGAGGGCCGCGAGGTCGCCGTGCCGGTCGGCGGCCAGCGCGGAGAAGTTGCCGACGTAGCTTCCCCGGTACGTCGTCTTGTCCAGGGCGTCGGAGAAGCGGTCCAGGGAGACGGAGGGCGAACAGGCGTGGTCCTGGCGCGTGACGGCGGCCGCCGGCCCGACGGTCAGGCAGGTGGCCGCCGCCAGGCCGGCGGTGACGGTCGCGAGTACGGTTCTCAGGCGCATGACCGTCACCGTAGGGCCCCCGGGTGTCCGGCGGGAGACCGCCTTGTGAAGCGTCAGCCGCTCGGCGGCACCGGAACCAGCGCCTCCCGGGGCTGGGCGGTGGGCGTGTAGAGCGCGGACTTGGCCCCCTTCGTCGGCGCAAGGTCCTTGTGGATGGCGCGCGCGATGTTCTGGATGGTGGTGACGCCGTAGCTCATCGTGCTGTTGTCCTGCGTGAGGACCGTCATCGTGTAGTCGTGGCCGCCGCCGTTGAAGGTGCCGACGCTGTGCACGCGCCAGCCGTGGGTGGAGCGCTGCAGCCAGCCGTTCTTCACGTGCACGGCGACGGCGGACGGCGCGCCCGCCGGGGTGCCCCAGCGCTGGGAGGAGACGACCTGGCCCATCAGCTTGAGGATGTAGGCGCGGGAGCTGTCGCTGAGGACCTTGTTCTTGGCCGTGAGGAGGCCGAGCAGCTTCTGCTCGTCGCGCACGGTGATCTGGGTCAGGCCCCAGTAGCCGCCCGAGCCCGGCTTGGTCTGGGTCATGCCGGCCGCGGAGAGGAAGCCCTTGACCTTCGTCACGCCGAGCTGCTTCCACAGGCTGCTGGTCGCGTTGTTGTCCGACTGAGTGATCATCGCCTTGGCGAGGTTCGACTCACGGGTGGTCAGGTAACGGTTGGTCTTCTTGGCGTCCCACAGCAGGGTGGCCAGCACGGTCACCTTGACCACGCTGGCGGAGTCGTAGGCGGAGGTCTCCCGGAGGGTGCAGGTGGTGCCGGTGCTGCGGTCGTGCAGGCCGACGGCGACGGTGCCCTTGCGGCCGGCCATCGCCGCGGTGATGTCCTTCTGCAGTTTGGCGGCCAGGCCCGCTTTGGCGGACGTGCAGCTGACCTTGGGGGCGGCCGCCGAGGCGGGTGCGGCGAAGGCCACGCAGGACGCGAGCATCCCGGCGCCGGCGCCTGCCGCCGCCAGCGCTCTGGCGCGTCGGGATATCCAGTGAGTCATGCACAGTTGACGCACAGACGTGCGCAAAAGGTTGCACGGGAGAGTGAAACCATGACGGCGCGTCATGCCCCGGCACAGCCGGACCCCGTCGGAGGTGGACCGGCCCGCCGCCCTGGGCAGAGATCGCCCATGCCCGATCCCGCGTTCCACGACCACGTCCTGGCCGGCCGTCTCCTCGCGGCCCTGTGGACGGTACGACTCCTCGCCGGAGGCGGCGGAACCCCGCCCGAGAGCGGGGCGTTCCCGCCGAAGGCGATGCCCACCGAACTGGTGGGCGGCGAACTGAAGGCCCTCACCGGGCGTCTCCTCACGGCCAGGGGCCGGGACAACGACCGCTGGAAGGCGGCGGTCGAGGTCTTCCGCGACGTACCGGACCTGCTGCCGAAGAAGCTGTCCGACAAGAACATGTCGGAGGCCGAACTGAAGGCGTTCGCGGACGGGTACGACGCGCAACGCGCCGCCCACACCGAGAAGTACGGGCGTCTGCTGGAGCCGTGAGTCGGCGCGGCGGAGTACACGTCCCGCCGGAGTGCTTGTCCCGGCGGGGCATGTGTCCCGGCGGGGCGCGTGTCCCGTCCGGGGGCGTGTCCTGCCGGGGTGCGTGTCCTGCCGGGGTGCGTGTCCCGTCCGGGGGCGTGTCCTGCGCGGGGCATGTGGGCCGTCCGGGTTCACAGCCGGGGGCAAGGCGGGCCACAGGCCGCGCCCACCCGCGCTGTGCACGATGCCCGGGTGACCTCAGCCACCGATCCCCTCCCCCGTCCGCCCGCGAGCCCCGGCGCGCCGCCGCCCGACCGGCGCGCGGCGCACGCCGACGCGGACCGCCCCGGCGCGGCGCCCCGCTGGTCGCTGCCCGTGCTGCTCGCGATCCTCGCCCTGGCCGCCGGGCTGTACTCCTGGAACCTGTCCGGCTCCGGCCTGAACAGCTTCTACAGCGCCGCCGTGCTCAGCGGCACCGAGAGCTGGAAGGCGTGGTTCTTCGGCTCGCTGGACGCGGGCAACTTCCTCACCGTCGACAAGCCGCCGCTCGCGCTGATGGTGATGGGCCTGTCGTGCCGCGTCCTCGGCTTCGGCACCTGGCAGATGATGGCCCCGATGATCGCGGCCGCGCTGGCCACGATCTGGATCCTGCACTCCTCCGTGAAGCGGGTGTGGGGCCACGGCGCGGCGGCCGTCGCCGCGCTGGTCCTCGCCCTCACCCCGATCACCGTGGCCATCGACCGCGACAACAACCCCGACACGCTGCTGGTGCTGCTGATGGTCGGCGGCGCGGCCCTCGCCCTGCGCGCGGTGACGGGCGGGCGGCTGCTGCCGCTGGTGGGCTCGGCGGTCTGCTTCGGGCTGGCGTTCAACACGAAGATGCTCCAGGGGTACATCGCCCTGCCGGCCGTCGTCGCGGTGTACCTGTTCGCGGCCCGGCCGCCGCTGCTGCGGCGGATCGTCAACCTGCTCGTGGCGGGGGCGGCGCTGGCCGTCTCCAGCTTCTGGTGGGCGGCGGCGGTCTCCCTGGTGCCCGCCTCCGAGCGGCCGTACATCGGCGGTTCGACGGACGGCACCGCGTGGAACCTGATCATGGGCTACAACGGCCTGGGCCGGATCTTCGGCGGCGAGGGCAACGGCGGTGGCGGGGGCGGCGGAGGCGGCGGCTTCTCCGGCACGGCGGGGCTCGGCCGCATGTTCAACGACGTCCTGGGCGGCCAGATCTCCTGGCTGATCCCCTTCGCGGCGCTCGCCTGCGCCGGTGGTCTGGTGCGCTGCGGCCGGGCCCCGCGCACCGACGCGACCCGCGCGGCGCTGCTCCTGTGGGGCGGCTGGACGGTGCTGCACTACCTGACCTTCGCGATGGCCGAGGGCACGATGCACCCCTACTACACGACCGCGCTGGCGCCCGGAATCGCCGCCCTGTGCGGGGGCGGCGGAGCGATGCTGCTGCGCGCCTTCCGTGCGGACCGGCGCTGGGCGTGGGTGCTGCCCGCCGGGCTCGCGGCGACCGCGCTGTGGGCGATCGTGCTGCTGCGCCGGGCCGCCGGCTGGCAGCCCTGGCTGTGGCCGTCGATCGGGGTGCTGATGGCGCTGGCGATCGCGGGGCTGCTCGTCTTCCGTTCCAGCCGCCGGGCGCGGCTGCTGGCGGCCTCCGTGGCGGCGGCGCTCGTCGCGGCGGTGGCGGGCCCGGCCGCGTACGCCTGGTCGGTGCCGGCGGGCGCCGGTTCCGCCGGCGGCATGGGCGGCACGAACCCCACGGCGGGCCCGACCACCGGCAGCGGCTTCGGCGGCCCGGGCGGCGGCCGGGGCGGCGGAGGCGGCTTCCCGGGCGGCGGCGAGGGTGCTGCCGACGGCGAGATGCCTCAGGGCGCGCAGGCGCCCGGCGGTGGGGAGATGCCCGGCGGGGGCGAGATGCCCGGGAGCGCGAGCGGCGGGTCCGGCGACGGTGCTCCGCAGGGCGGCGCCCCGGAGGGCGGCTTCCCCGGGGGCGGTACGCCGCCGAGCGGGACGGACGGCCAGGGCGGCCAGGACGGCCAGGGCGGCCCGTCCGGCACGGACGGCACGGACGGCGCGGGCGACCGCACGGCCGGTACGGACGGCGCGGGCGGCGGCATGGGCGGCGGCATGGGCGGTGCGAGCACCGAACTCGTCGCGTACCTCAAGAAGCACCAGGACGGGGCCAAATGGCTGCTGGCCGTGTCCAACTCGCAGAGCGCCGCGCAGCTCATCCTCAGCAGCGGACAGCCCGTGATCTCCATGTGGGGCTGGTCCGGCTCGGACAAGGCGATGACCCTGGCCAGGCTCAAGGAGCTGGTGAAGAAGGGCGAGCTGCACTACATCCAGCTCGGCGGCGGCATGGGCGGCGGCTCCGGTTCGGTCACCTCCGAGGTCACGGCCTGGGTGCAGAAGCACGGCACCGCGGTGAAGGAGAGCGCGTACAGCACGAGCGGCACGGCGGACGGTTCCTCGGCCCAGGGCTCCTCCACCGAGAGCGGCCAGTCCGGCGTCTACCGGCTGGACCCCTCGGACGTCGGCTGACCCCTCGCTCCGCCGAACCCGCCGGGCGGCCCCCGACCAGAACGGTCGGGGGCCGCCCGGCCGCCCGTCCGTACGGCCCGCCCCTCAGCCCAGATGCGTAGGTGCGAACATCCGCAGCACCGCCGGGAGGACGACCACCGAAGGGCCGGGCGCGGACAGGGCCTTGGCCAGGTCCGTCTCCAGGGACTCGGGGGTCGTACGGACGCCGGGGACGCCGAAGGACTCGGCGAGGGCGACGTAGTCCGGGCGGGTCAGTTCGGTGGCCGTGGGCTCGCCGAAGGCGTCGGTCATGTACTCGCGCAGGATGCCGTAGCCGCCGTCGTCCACGATCAGCCAGGTGACGTTCAGGTCGTACTGGCGGGCGGTGGCGAGTTCGGCGATGGAGTACAGCGCGCCGCCGTCGCCGGAGACGGCCAGCACCGGGCGGGTCGGGTCGGCCGTGGCCGCGCCGAGGGCGGCCGGGAAGCCGTAGCCGAGTCCGCCGGCGCCCTGCGCGGAGTGCATGGTGTTCGCGCCGCGGGGGTCGAAGGCCGACCAGGCCCAGTAGGCGAGGATCGTCATGTCCCAGAAGGACGGCGACCCGGCGGGCAGGGCGCGGCGCACGGACGCCAGGACGTCCTGTTCCAGGGTGAGTTCCTGGGCGGCGATCCGCTCGCGGACCTTGTCGAGGAGTTCCCGTACGCGGCCCGGCGCGTCCTCGTCGGTGCGCTCGTCCACGGTCTCCAGCAGCGCCTGGAGGGCGAGGCGGGCGTCGGCGTGGATGCCGAGGGCCGGGTGGTTGGACTCCAGTTTGCCGAGGTCCGCCTCGATCTGCACGACCTGGCCGCGGGGCTTGAACGTGTGGTAGTTCGAGGAGAGTTCGCCGAGTCCCGAGCCGACGACGAGGAGGACGTCGGCGTCCTCCAGGAAGTCGGTGGTGTGCCGGTCCTCCAGCCAGGACTGGAGCGAGAGCGGGTGCGTCCAGGGGAAGGCGCCCTTGCCGCCGAAGGTGGTGACGACCGGGGCCTGGAGGCGTTCGGCGAGGGCCCGCAGCTTCCCGGAGGCGTCCGAGCGGACCACTCCGCCGCCCGCGATGATCGCCGGGCGCTCCGCGCGGGAGAGCAGGTCGGCGGCGACGGCGGTGAGTTCGGGGCGGGGCGGCAGCTCCTCGGGAGTGGCGTCCAGCGCGGTCACCACCGGCAGCCGGGTCCCGGCCAGCAGCACGTCCTGCGGGATCTCCACCCAGACCGGGCCGTGCGGGGCGGTGAGCGCGGACTTCCAGGCCGCCGCGATCGCGGACGGGATCTGGGACTGGCTGCGCACCGTGTGGACCGACTTGACCACGCCGCGGAACGAGGCGGCCTGATCGGGCAGTTCGTGCAGATAGCCGTGGCGGCCGCCGCCGAGTCCGGCGGTCGGGACCTGGCTGCTGATCGCGAGGACGGGCGCGGAGGCCGCCGCCGCCTCCTGGAGTGCGGCCAGCGAGGTGAGCGCGCCGGGGCCGGTGGACAGCAGCAGCGGTGCGGCCTCGCCGGTGATCCGGCCGTAGGCGTCGGCGGCGAAGCCCGCGTTGTTCTCGATCCTGAGGCCCACGTAGGCGAGGTCGGAGCGGCGCAGGGCGTCGAACATGCCGAGGGCGTGCTGGCCGGGCAGGCCGAAGACGGTGGTGGCGCCGAGCCCGGCCAGGGTCTCCACGACCAGGTCTCCGCCGTTGCGGCCGGGGGGAGGGTTGAGTGCGGCCTCCGTCTGGGCGGGCGTGGGGCGGAGCACCAGGTCGTGGTCGTGGGTCACTTCGCTTCGGTGTCCTTCCGGGCCGCGGCGATCTGGCGGCTCATGATGGTGGTCAGTTCGTAGGCGGTGTGGGAGGCGGCCACCGAGGTGATCTCGGCGTGGTCGTAGGCCGGGGCGACCTCGACGACGTCCGCGGAGACCAGGTTGCAGGAGGCCAGTCCGCGCAGGATCTCCAGGAGTTCGCGGGAGGTCATGCCGCCCGCCTCGGGGGTGCCGGTGCCGGGGGCGTGGGCGGGGTCGAGGCAGTCGATGTCGATGGAGATGTACAGCGGGCGGTCGCCGATGCGCTGGCGCAGCTGGTCGGCGATCTCGTCGGCGCCGCGCCGGTACACGTCGGCGGAGGTGACGATGCCGAAGCCCATCTTCTCGTCGTCGGTGAGGTCCTGCTTGCCGTAGAGGGGGCCGCGGGTGCCGACGTGGGAGAGGGCGGAGGTGTCGAGGACGCCCTCCTCGACGGCCCGGCGGAAGGGGGTGCCGTGGGTGTACTCGGCGCCGAAGTAGGTGTCCCAGGTGTCGAGGTGGGCGTCGAAGTGGAGCAGGGCGACCGGGCCGTGCTTCTTGGCGACGCTCCTGAGGAGCGGCAGGGCGATGGTGTGGTCGCCGCCGAGGGTCATCAGGCGGGCGCCGGTGCCGAGGAGGTCGTCGGCGGCGGCCTCGATGGTCTCCACGGCCTCGTTGATGTTGAAGGGGTTCACCGCGATGTCGCCGCCGTCGGCGACCTGGGCGAGGGCGAACGGCGAGGCGTCCTGCGCGGGGTTGTAGGGGCGCAGCAGCCGGGACGCCTCGCGGATGGCGTTGCCGCCGAAGCGGGCGCCGGGCCGGTAGGAGACGCCGGAGTCGAACGGGACGCCCACGACGGCGACGTCGGCGGCGCCGACCTCGTCCAGGCGGGGCAGCCGGGCGAAGGTGGCGGGACCGGCGTAGCGCGGGATGCGGGAGGAGTCGACGGGGCCGCGGGGCGTCTCGTTGCCGCTCATGATGAAATGCCTTCTTTCCTGCGCTTCGTCGCGCATGTACTGCTTTCCGGACGACTCTACTGGTGCGCCGGGACGGGGTCGGAGGCGAGTTCTGGACTGCGTCCGGCGAGGCGTTCGCGCCAGACGGCGAGAACCGCCTCGTCGGTGGGCCGGGTGGCCAGGGAGACGACGAGGTAGGCGGCGAGCGAGGCCAGCAGGCCGTAGTAGACGGGCTCGTTGGCCAGGATGCCGTAGCCGGCCATGAGGCCGATGACGGCGAGGCCGCCGACGATCACGGCGGCGAGGGCGCCCTGGGCGGTGCCGCGCCTCCACAGCAGGCCGCCGAGGATCGGCACGAGCAGTCCGCCGACGAGGAGGTTGTAGGCGACGGTGAGCGCTTCGACCACGTCGTTCAGGGCGATGGCGGTGCCGATCACGGCGAGGCCCATGACGAGGATGAACAGGCGGTTGTCCCGGACCTCGTCGTGCGCCTCGGCCGCCTCGTCGTGCGCCTCGCCGCCGGGGCGGACCGCGCCGCGCAGCCGGGACCAGATGTCGTTGTTGGCGACGGTGGCGCAGGCGATCAGCGCGCCGGAGGAGGTGGACATCACGGCGGCCAGGGCGGCGGCGAGGACCAGTCCGCGCACGCCGATGGGCAGTTCGTCCTTGACGATGGTGGCGAAGGCGTCGTCGGCGCTGGTCAGGTTCGGGTAGAGGACCTTGGCGGCGGTGCCGATGACGGCGCCGGCCAGGGCGTAGACCAGGCAGTAGGTGCCGGCGACGGTGCCGCCGGCGCGGGCGACGCGATCGCTGCGGGCGGTGAACACGCGCTGCCAGATGTCCTGGCCGATCAGCATGCCGAAGGTGTAGATGAGGACGTAGGTGAAGATCGTCTCGCCGCCGATGCCCAGCGGGTCGAAGTAAGAGGTCGGCAGCTTCGCCTTCATGCCGCTGAAGCCGCCCGCCTTGACGACGGCGATGGGCAGCAGCAGGAGCAGCACGCCGATCGTCTTGACGACGAACTGCACCATGTCGGTCAGCGTGATGGACCACATGCCGCCGAGGGTGGAGTACGCGACGACGATCGCGCCGCCGAGGACGATCGCGACGGTGCGGTTCAGGTCGAACAGGACGTCGAAGATCGTGGCGTAGGCGATGGTCGAGGTGACGGCGAGCATGAGGGTGTACGCCCACATGACGACGCCGGAGATGACGCCGGCCTTGCCGCCGTAGCGCAGGTCGAGCATCTCGGAGACGGTGTAGACCTTCAGCCGGGCGATGCGGGCGGAGAAGAACACGGACAGGGCGAGCAGGCCGAGGCCGATGGTGAAGACCATCCACGCGCCGGAGAGCCCGTACTTGTAGCCGAGGCCGACGCCGCCGATGGTGGACGCGCCGCCGAGGACGATCGCCGCCATGGTGCCGGAGTACATCGCGGGCCCCAGGCGGCGGCCGGCCACCAGGAACTCGCTCTTGGACCGGGCGCGGCGCATGCCCCACCAGCCCATGCCGAGCATGCCGGCCAGGTAGACGACGATCACTGTGTAGTCGACGGCCATGCGGGGCCCTCCTTCGCGCACGTTCCGGTGGCGTGTCGTGCAGGTGTGTGGGTTTCCCGAGGTCAGGCGCCTGGGGCGCGCTGAGGTCGGGTGGGCCGGCGGGGGCCGCGGGGACATCCGCCCGTACCCGCGGCTGCCGGTCCGGACTTGACCTTAGGTGGCCGAAAAGAGACTGCGAAGTGTACGTTTCATCCATTCGAGGGGGCCGTGATGGAGGGAACGCACACCATGCCGGACACGCAGCCCCCGGCCGGGTCCGCGGCCGTGCCGACCGCCGCGCCTGCGGCTCCCGCCCCACCGGTGTCTCCCGCCCCACCGGCCCCACCGGCGCCGCCCGTCCCGCCTACGCCGCCGGTCCCGCTGGCGGCGCTGCTGGCC
Source organism: Streptomyces sennicomposti (assembly GCF_019890635.1). Taxonomy (GTDB): domain Bacteria; phylum Actinomycetota; class Actinomycetes; order Streptomycetales; family Streptomycetaceae; genus Streptomyces; species Streptomyces sennicomposti. The sequence continues at coordinate 7,474 of NZ_JAIOAB010000093.1, read as the reverse complement.
CGCGAGGACCTGGCGCTGCGGCAGATCGCGGGGCCGTCCGGTCCCGGGGTGGTGATCCACGGGGCGCACACCTCGGAGATGGCCGACCCCTACCCGTACCTGCTGGGCGGAGAGCTGCTGCTGACGGCGGGCGTGCAGGCGCCGGGCGGGGGCTCGGACGCGGGGGGCGGCTCCGGTGCGAGGGGCGGCTCGGGTGCGGGCGGCGGCTCCGGTGCAAGGGGCGGCTCGGACGCGGGCGGCGGCTCCGGTGCGAGCGACGGATCGGGCGCGGGCGGCGGCTCCGGTGCGAGCGACGGCTCCGGTGCGGGCGGCGGATCGGGCGCCCCCTCCGGAGCGGTCGGCGGCGGCGCGGAAGCCTACTTCGACGCGTACGTCGCCCGGGTCGTCGCCGCCGGCGGCGCCGCGCTCGGCTTCGGGGTGGCGCCGGTGCACGACACCGTGCCCCCGGCGCTGGTCGCGGCGTGCGAGGCGCACGGGCTGCCGTTGCTGGAGGTGCCGCCGCAGACCACGTTCTCCGGGGTCGCCCGCGCGGTGTGGCAGCTGATGGCGCAGGCCCGGCTGGCCGAGCTGCGCCGGGTGACCGAGGCGCAGCAGAGCCTCGCCACGGCGGCCTCCCGGCCGGACCCGGTGCCCTCGGTGCTGCGTCAGCTGGCGCAGCGCACGGCGGGCAGCGCGGTGCTGTACGGCCCCGACGGCACCGAGGTCGCCGCGGCGGGCCGCACCCTGGACGCCCCGGCCGCCCGGGCCCTGGCCGCCCTCGCGGACGTGGTCCGCCCACCGGCCCCCGCGCCCGCGGCCACGCCCCCGCCCGCACCGGCCGGGGAGGCGGAGCCGCCCGCCGCCGCCCGCCCCTCCCCCGCTCCCTCCTCCGCCACCGACACCGTCGCCGGACGCCACCTCGCCGCCTACGCCCTCGGCGCGGGGCACGGCTTCGTGCTCGGGGTCGCCTCCAGGCAGCGCGGGCCCGGGGACCACACCATCGCCTCCGTCGCCGCCGTGCTGCTCTCGCTGCTCACCGGCGAGCACCACAGCGGCACCGGCGCGGCCCGTTCCTCGGCCCTGGTACGGCTGCTGCTGGGCGCCGCGCCCGAGGAGGTGGCGCCGCTGCTCGGCGCCGGGCGGTGGGCGGTCGTGCACGCCCGGCCGGCCGCGCAGGCCGCCGACGCGGTGGCCGCCTCCGCGCTCGGCGCGGCCCTCGGTTCGGCGCTGGTGGACCTCGCCGACGGCGTCGTACGGGTCCTGGTCCCGGCCGGGCGGGAACCGGCCGCGCAGCCCGGCTGGACCCTCGGCGTGAGCGAGGCCGTCGAACCGGCGCACTGGCCGGCCGCCGACACGCAGGCGGCCCGCGCCCTGGCCCGCGCCCGCGCCACCCGCACCGCCCTCGTCCGGCACGGCTCCCCGGGCGCCCGCCCCGGCCTCACCGCCCTGCTGCCGCCCGCCGAGGCCGACGCGCACGCCCGCGCGCTGCTCGCCCCGCTGGCCGATACGCCCGCGCTCGCCGAGACGCTGCGCACCTGGCTGTCCCTGCACGGCAGCTGGGACCGCACCGCGGTCGCCCTGGCCGTGCACCGCAACACCGTCCGCCAGCGCATCGCCCGCTGCGCCGCGCTCCTGGCCGCCGACCTGGACGACCCGGACACACGCATGGAGCTGTGGTTCGCCCTGCGCCACACCTGACCGGGACCAGGGCCGGGAGCCGACCGAGACCAGGGGCCGGGCGCTGACCGGGGCCGGGACGGGAGCCGACCGAGGCCAGGGGCCGGGCGCGGACCGGGACCGGGAGCCGACAGAGGCCACGACCGGGGCCGACCCGACCGGAGCCGACCCGACCGGAGCCGGGCCAGGCGCCGACCGGGACCGGAGCCCGGCGCGGACCGGACCGGAGCCGGGCGCGGACCGGACCGGAGCCGGGCGCGGACCGGACCGGAGCCGGGCGCTGACCGGGCCGAAGCCGGCCCGCCTCCGGCCGCGTGGCGGCGTGACCCGCGTCCCAGCGGCCGGAACGGCGGCGACGGATACGGATCACTGCATCACAATGGGTGGCATGCCGATACCCGGGACACCCAGCCGCGCCGAACTCGTCGACCACCTCGTCAGGACCCGTATCGCCGGGGACGTCGCCACGCCCCGCGAGAACAACCTCTCCCACTACCGCAAGCTGGCGAACGGCGACCGCAACTTCTGGCTGGGCCTGGAACTCGGCGACCGCTGGACCGACGAGCAGGACGTGCTCGCGGTGATGGCCGAGCGGGTCGGCGTCAACGACGACCCGGAGTACCGGCACGGCCAGGACACCATCGACCCGGAGCTGACGGTGGACGGCCTGGAGCGGCTGGCCGCCCGGCTGCGCAAGGCGGCCGACGGCGGCCAGCGGGTGCTGTTCGCCACCGGCCACCCCGGCGGGCTGCTGGACGTGCACCGCGCCACGGCCGCCGCGCTGCGCGCCGCCGGCTGCGAGATCGTGGTGATCCCGGACGGACTGCAGACGGACGAGGGGTACGTCATGCAGTTCGCGGACGTGGCGGTGCTGGAGCACGGGGCCACGCTGTGGCACACCCACTCCGGGGAGCCGATGCGCGCCATCCTGACGGGTCTGGACTCGGCGGGCCGGCCGCTGCCCGACCTGGTCGTCGCCGACCACGGCTGGGCGGGCTGCGCGGGCCAGCTCGGCGTGGACTCCACCGGCTACGCCGACTGCAACGACCCGGCGCTCTTCCTCGCCGAGGCGGAGGGCACCCTGCAGGTGGCGGTCCCGCTGGACGACCACGTGGTCAGCCCCCGCTACTACGACCCGATGACCGCGTACCTGCTGGACCAGGCCGGGCTGGCCTGACGGCTTCCGGAGGGCGGCCGCACGGCCGGGGCCCCCTCACGGCCGGGGCCCCCTCAGGGCCAGGGGTCCAGCCCCTGAGCGCGGCGCTGCGCCAACCCGGGCGTCGGGTCCAGATAGACCCGGGTGATCACCGGGAACTCCTCGCGCAGCCGCTGTTCCGCCCGCTCGCACGCCCACTCGATCTGGGCGGCGTCCGCCCCGTCCCGCAGGTCCACCTTCGCCGCCACCAGCGCCGAGTCCGGCCCCTGCACCAGCGTGGTCAGCTCCAGTACCGCCTCGATGTGCTCCACGCCCACCAGCAGGGCGCGGATGCGTTCGCGGGTGGCGCGGGGCAGCGGGCGGCCGATGAGCAGTTCGGCGTTGGAGCGCCCCAGCACCCAGGCGACGTAGAGCAGGAGCGCGCCGATGCACAGGGAGGCGACGCCGTCGTAGACGCCGGAGCCGGTGAGCTGGCCGCCGAGCAGGCCGCCGGCCGCGAGCAGCAGGCCGACCAGGGCGGCGGAGTCCTCCATGACGACGGCCTTGACGGCGGTGTCGGGGGTGCGCCGGAAGTAGCGGCGGAAGGGCACGTCGAGCCGGGCGGCCTCGCCGCGGGCCTGGCGCAGTCCGGTGCGCAGCGAGAAGCCCTCCAGCAGGAAGGCGACGGCGAGGACGAGGTAGGAGGCCAGCGGGTCGCCGAGTTCCTCGCCGCGGGTGAGGGTGCGCACGCCGTCGTAGAGGGAGAAGACGGCGCCGCCGACGAAGGTGGCGACGGCGGCGAGCAGGGCCCAGATGTAGCGTTCGGGGCCGTAGCCGAGGGGGTGGTCCTCGTCGGCGGGTTTCCCGCTGCGTTTGAGGGCGGTCAGCAGCAGCACCTCGGTGACGGTGTCGGCGACCGAGTGCGCGGCCTCCGACAGCATCGCGCTGGAGCCGCTGATCAGTCCCGCGACGGCCTTGGCCACCGCGATGCCGAGGTTGGCGAGGGCGGCGACGATCACCGTGAAGGTGGACTCGCCGCCGCCGGTGTCCGCCTGGTCCGTGTCCTGTACGGGTGGGAGGGCCATGCCCCTCAGTGTTCCCGGGGGACGCGGACCACGCCCTCCTGGATCACCGAGATGGCCAGCCGGCCGTCCTGCGTGTGGATGCGGGCCTGCCCGAGGCCCCGGCCGCCGTGTGCCGAGGGCGACTCCTGGTCGTACAGGAGCCACTCGTCGGCGCGGAAGGGCCGGTGGAACCACATGGCGTGGTCGAGGGAGGCCCCGACGACGTCCCCGACGGCCCAGCCGCCGCGCCCGTGGGCGAGGAGGATCGAGTCGAGCAGGGTCATGTCGGAGACGTAGGTGGCGAGGACGACGTGCAGCAGGGGGTCGTCGTCCAGTTTGCCGTTGGTGCGGAACCACACCTGGGAGTGCGGCTCGCGCGGCTCGCCGAACCTGCCGTACGGCGGCTCGTCGACGTAGCGCAGGTCGACGGCCTCGCGGGCCTCCAGGAAGCGTTCGACGACCTCGGGCGGGAGGTGGTCGTAGGAGCGCAGCCGTTCGGCGGAGGTGGGCAGGGTCTCCGGGTCCGGGGCGGCCGGCATGGGCGCCTGGTGGTCCAGGCCCTCCTCGTACGTCTGGAAGGACGCGGAGAGGTGGAAGATCGGCTGCCCGTGCTGGACCGCGACCACCCGCCGGGTGGTGAAGGACCGGCCGTCGCGGATGCGGTCCACGGTGTAGACGATGGGCGCGCCGGGGTCGCCGGGCCGCAGGAAGTAGGCGTGCAGCGAGTGGGCGTGCCGGTCGGCGGGGACCGTGCGCCCGGCGGCGACCAGGGCCTGCGCCGCGACCTGGCCGCCGAAGACGCGGGGCACGACGGCGGAGCGGGACCGGCCGCGGAAGATGTCCCGCTCGATCCGCTCCAGGTCGAGCAGATCGAGCAGGGACTCCAGTGCCGTGCTCACGTGCCTACAGGCCCATGTCCTTGGCGATGATCGTCTTCATGATCTCGCTGGTGCCGCCGTAGATGCGGTTGACGCGGTTGTCGGCGTACAGACGGGCGATCGGGTACTCGTTCATGTAGCCGTAGCCGCCGTGCAGCTGGAGGCAGCGGTCGATGACGCGGTGGGCGACCTCGGTGCAGAACAGCTTGGCGGAGGCGGCCTCGGCGGGGGTCAGCTCGCCGGCGTCCAGGGCCTCGGTGGCGCGGTCGGCGACGGCCTCGGCGGCGTCCACCTCGGCCTGGCAGGCGGCCAGCTCGAACTTGGTGTTCTGGAAGTGGGCGACCGGCTTGCCGAAGACGGTGCGCTCCTGCACGTACTGCTTGGCGAACCGGACGGCGGCCTTGGCCTGCGCGTACGCGCCGAAGGCGATGCCCCAGCGCTCGGAGGCCAGGTTGTGGCCGAGGTAGTAGAAGCCCTTGTTCTCCTCGCCGAGCAGGTCCTCGGCGGGGACCTTGACGTCCACGAAGGCCAGTTCGGCGGTGTCGGAGGTGCGCAGGCCCAGCTTGTCCAGCTTGCGGCCGACGGAGTAGCCCTCGGACTTGGTGTCCACGGCGAACAGGGAGATGCCGAAGCGGCGGTCCTCGGCGGTCGGCGCGGAGGTCCGGGCGCAGACGATCACCTTGTCGGCGTGCACGCCGCCGGTGATGAAGGTCTTGGCGCCGTTGAGGACGTAGTGGGTGCCGTCCTCGGAGAGCTTGGCGGTGGTCTTCATGCCCGCGAGGTCCGAGCCGGTGCCCGGCTCGGTCATCGCGATGGCCCACATCTCCTCGCCGGTGACGAACTTCGGCAGGTACCGCTTCTTCTGCTCCTCGGTGGCGAGCATCTTGATGTACGGCAGGGCGAGCAGCACGTGCACGCCGGAACCGCCGAACTGGACGCCCGCGCGGGCGGTCTCCTCGTAGAGGACGGCCTCGAACTTGTGGCTGTCCATGCCGGCGCCGCCGAACTCCTCGGGGACGTTGATCCCGAAGATGCCCAGCTCGCCCAGCTTGTAGTAGAAGTCGCGCGGGGCCTGGCCGGCGGCGAACCACTCGTCGTACACCGGTACGACCTCGGCCTCGATGAAGGCGCGAAGGGTCTCCCGGAACGCCTCGTGATCCTCGTTGAACACCGTACGGCGCACGCCGCCACCTCCACATGCCTCGGCTGTCTAAGCGCTTGCTCACACAAACGTACCGGCGGGTAGGGCAGGTGGTAAAGAGGCGGAGCAGTAACCCTCGTCACGCACGCGAAAAGGGGGCCTCCGGGGCGCGGGCGCACGCGGGGCCCGCGCGGGTCCCGCCAAGGGCTGGCGAGGTCCGCGCGGGTCCCGCTCGGGGCTGGCGGGGTCCGTGCAGGTCCCGCTAGGGGCTGACCGAGCGCCAGACGCGGTGCGCGAGGGCCGGCGCGGCCTCGTCGAGGTCCACGTCGCCCAGGGCGAGCCAGCGCCGCGCCAGCGCGGTCACCGGGCCCATGACCAGGGCCTCCAGCACGGCCGGCGGCAGCGCGGCCACCTCGCCCGCCTCCTGCCGGGCCAGCAGCCACACGGCCAGCGGGGCCAGCCGGGCCTCCTGGGAGCCGCGCACCTGCCGGCCCTGCTCCATGGCGTGGCGGTCCACGGTGACCGAGTGCATGAGCCGGGCCGCGTCCGGATGCTCCCGGACGAAGCGCAGATAGGCGCCCACCAGGGCCTCGATACCGCTGCGCGCGTCGCCCTCCGAGCGCTCCACCGCGCCGGCCAGTTCCGCCAGCAGCCGGCCCAGCCAGCGGTGCGCGAGCGCGGTCAGCACGCCCTGGAGGCTGCCGAAGTGGTGGTACACGCTGCCGGCGCTGACCCCGCTGGCGGAGGTCACCGCGCTCACCGTGACCCCCTCCTCGCCTCCCGCGGAGTAGAGGTCCAGGGCGCAGTCGAGCACCCGCTCGACGGTCGTCTCCCCCCGTCGCTGCTTGGGACCCATGGGTCAGTCGTCCTCGCTCCCGGCCTGCCGCTTCGCTCTTGCGGGGAGCGTAGCCGCGAAGCGGGACGGGAGGAGATTCTGAAATCATTTCCAGAATGTTTTCCGGAAAAGATTCCGGAACGCTCCGGTCGTGCCACAGAATGAAGCGACGGACCGCCCAGGGGCGTGGCCCGTCACGGATCGGAGGCGGGAGAGACGGGGCTTCCGCCTCCGGCCCCCGTACCGACGCGGCGGCCGCAACGGGGGCGCCGGGGGACGGGCACCGCCCGGTACGGGGGCCACCACCGGCACGACACGGACGAGCGCGGGACGCGTACGGCGCGCGGGGGCACGGCACGGCACGGACGAGCGCGGGACGCGTACGGTGCGCGACCGCATGGCACAGACGGGCACGGGACGCGTACGGCACGCGGGGGCACGGCACGGACGGACACGGGACGCGTACGCCTCGCGGGGGCACGGCACGCGTACGGCGCGCGGACGGATGCGCGGGCCGCACGGCGCGAACCCGCGCGGACGCCGCACGGCGGAACGGCGGGCGCAGGGCGAAGCCCAGCCCGCCAGGGGCGCGGGGAACTGCGCGCCCAGCCCCAACGAACCCGCACCCGCCCACGAACAAGAAGCCCCCACCCCGGAAGGCGCCCACAGGCGCAGGGCGAAGCCCAGCCAAGGGGCGCGGGGAACTGCGCGCCCAGCCACAACCCACCCGCACCCGCCCACACCCGAGAAACCCCCACCCCCTCA
>NZ_JAIOAB010000092.1 GCF_019890635.1 Streptomyces sennicomposti | reverse complement strand
CGCCGGGCGGACCATCCTGCTGCCGCGGGCGGCGCCCCGGTCCCCCGGCCGACGCCCCGCGCGGTACCGAGGACCAGCCATCGAAAGGCGACCATGACCGACCCCTTGAGCCGGACGATCCTCCTGCTCGACATCGAGAAGTACAGCGACCGGGACGACGTCGCCCAGGCGATGCTGCGGCGCAAGCTCTACGACATCGCCGACCGCACGCTGGAGGCCGCCGGCATCGCGGAGACCCTGCGGTCACGGGCGGACCGGGGCGACTCGGTGATGGAGCTGATCGACGCGGGCGCCTCCGTACGGTCGCTGCTGCGGGCGCTGCTGACCGAGGTGCCGGCGCAGCTGCACGCGTACAACCGGATGGCGTCCAGCACCGCGCAGATCCGGCTGCGGGGCGTGGTGGCCGGCGGCTACGTGGCCGTCGACGAGCACGGCGGCTGGGTCGGCTCCGATCTGAACCACGCCTGCCGGCTGCTCGACGCCCAGCTGCTGCGCGAGGCGCTGCGGTCCCGCCCGGACGGCTTCGCGCTGTGCGTGTCGGAGGGCGTGCACGCCGGGATCGTGCGCCACGACCACCCCGGCGTGCCCGCCGCCGACTTCCGTCCGGTGACGCTGGACAGCAAGAACGGCCCGCTGCGCGCCTGGCTGCACGGCCCGGTGCCCGACGGCGACGACCACTGTGGAACGGGGGCGGGGGAGACCCCGGTGCCGGGTGCCTCGGGGGACGGCCCGGCACCGGGGTCACGCCCCCGGACGGAGACGGCGGCCGGGACCACGGCGACGACGGCTGATGGGACGGCGGCGGGCGGGACGACGGCGACGGCGGACGGGTCGGCGGCGGACGGCCGTGCGGACGCGGACGCCGCCGGGCCCGTGCGCCAGGGGACCACGGCGTCCGCGCAGACCGCGCAGGCCGCACAGCCCGCACAGCCCGCGCAGACCGTCCCCGGAGGCGCCGCCCCGGGAGGACACGCCCCCGCGGGGCCCGTCTTCCACTTCACCGGCGGAGCGCCCCGCTTCGGCGGCAGCCTGGTCGCCGGCGACCAGCACGGCGTGTCCGGCGGGCAGGTCACCGGCGACGTACGGCTCGGCGGTTCGGCGGGGGAGGACGCGTGACGGGGCCCGAGGCGGCGCAACCGCCCCACGACGCTCCCCCGGCCGCCGGCCCCGGACCCGGGCAGCGGCCCGCGCCCGGCGCCCCCGGACCGGAGGAGGAGCGCACCGAGGAACTCCCCCAGGAGGCGCGGGCCGCGCAGCGGGAACTGTTCGCGCACACCCCGGGCTTCATCCTCGGGGACAGCGCGGCCTTCGGCGGCAGCCTGGTCGGCGGCGCCCAGCACGGCGTGTCCGGCGGCCGGGTCGACGGCGACGTCTACCTGGGCGGCCGGACCGAGCACCACTACCACGGTCCGGCCGACGCCGCCGCGCACGCCACCGGCGAGATACCCCGGGCCTTTCTGGAGACGCTGGCCGCGGTCTTCGCCGACGGCCCCGCCTTCGCTGACGCCCTGCGCCGGCTGCGCGAGGAGCGGATCCTCGTCCTGTCCGGCGCGCACGCCACCGGCCGCTACGCCGCCGCGCTGATGCTGCTGCACCGCCTCGGCGTGCCCGCCGTGCACGCCCTGGACCCGGAGACCACCCCCGGAGCGCTGGCCGGCCGGCTCACCCGGCCCGGCGGGCACGTGCTGCGGGACCTGCCCCTGAGCCGCAACCGCCCGCTGCGCGACACCCACCTGTACGCGGCCCGCGAGCAGTTGGAGAAGTGCGACGGCCACCTCGTCGTCACCGTCGAGAACTCCCCGCACCTGCCCGGCGTCACCGCCTGCGCCTGGACGCCGCCGGGCGCCGAGGACGTCGTACGGGCCCATCTCGCACGGCGCCGGCCGGGCGGCGGTGACCCGGAGCGGCTGCTCGCCCTCCCGCCGGTGGCCGAGTTCCTGGCGGCCGGCCGGCACCCGGCCGAGGCCGCCGCGTTCGCCGAGGCGCTCGCCGCGTACGACGGGAGCGAACAGGCCCTGGCCCGGCTCACCGACTTCGGGCAGGCCGCGGTGGAGAAGCAGTGCCGCGACTGGCTCGGCGACCCGGCCACCGGCCTGCGCGACAAGGCCTTCCTCATCTCGCTCGCCGTCTTCGACCAGGCCCCCTACGTCCTGGCCGCCGAACTCGCCGATCTGCTCTACGTCCACTTCCAGGAACTCCAGCACCCCGAACAACCGCCCGAGATCCCGGTGTTCGGACCGGCGGCGGCCGACCGGCTGGCGTTCGCCCGCGCCGTGGGGGAAGTGCGCGGCGAGGCGACCGAATGGGGGACGGTCACCCAGTTCACGGCCGGTTTCCTGGAGGAGCGCACCCCGCGCGTGCTGCTCACCGAGGTCTGGACCCGGCACCCCTCCGCCCGGCCCGCGCTCGTGGAGTGGATCAGGGGCCTCGCCCGCGACGGACGGCCCCTGGTGCGCACCCGCGCGGCCGCCGCCACCGCGCTGCTCGCCGCGGCCGACCTGCCCTCGACGATGGCCCACCTCGTCGATCCCTGGGCCACCTCGCGCGCCTACGGGCCGCGGGTCACCGCCGCCAACACCCTCACCCTCGCCCAGCTCCTCGGCGCGCCCGTGGTGCTGCGGCTGCTCACCCAGTGGTGCTCCGACGGGCACGGCGGCCGGCGCTGGACGGCCATCCGCGCCTTCGGACTGCTCGCCCCGCTCCGCCCGGACCTGGCCGCGCCCGCGCTCGCCGCGCTCGCCGGGCGGGCCCGCGCGGACGCCGGCGACCGGGCCGAGCGGGAGAACCTCACCGAGTCCGCCGCCCTGCTGCTGTCCGGCGGCCCCGGCCGGCGGCGCGGCGAGGTGCTCTCCGAGTTCGTCCGGCTGCTGTACCAGGACACCGCGGCCGTCCGCGACCTGGCCCTCGGCGCGTTCGTCCGCGCCTGCGACAACGCCGAGGACGGCGCGCTCGTCGGCTGGTACGCCGAGAGCGGCATGTACGAGGCGGACGCGGCCGGCGACCTCGCCACCCTGTGGCGCACCGCCCTCAACGACCGCGCCCACACCCGCCCGGCCCTGGACGCCCTGCACACCTGGGTGTACGTCGCCGGCCGCCGCGCGGACGCCGCCCGCGCCCTGGAGCTGCTGCTGCCCGCCCTCGTGGTCACCGCCGACGACCGCAAGCGGCTCGACCACGAACTGCGCACGCTGCGCGCCGAGGACGGCCGGCGCCCGCCGCTGGCCGACCATCTGCTCACGGTGCTGCACCCGGCGCCCACGCACTGAACACACGTATTCGCACAAGGAGTTGACCCATGGCGGACTTCCGCCGACGGCCGGAGTGGCAGCAGGACGCCGACCGGCACAGCACCCTGATCGACCCGGTGCTGACCGTGCGCCCGATCTCCCGCTTCGACTACGTCGCCCGCAGACAGGTCGGCGCGATCGACCACGCGCTGGTCTTCGTCACCGCGGGCGGCGCCTACGACGTCTTCATGCCGCCGCACCGGCCCAGCCGCGCGGAGGCGGCGACCCGGCGCTACACCTCGGTGTACGAGGTGGACATGGGCAGCCATCCCGTCCAGCTGGAGCTGCGGCTGCCGAGCGACGACGACGCGTTCTCCTTCGGCGCCGTCGCCGACCTGACCTGGCGGGTGGCCGATCCGGTCGCCTTCGTGGCCTGCGGCGAACGCGACGTGCCCACCCGGCTCGACCGGGAGCTGCAGCAACTGGCCCGCCCGATCACCCGGCGCTTCTCCATCGAGGACAGCCCCGACGCCGAACAGGCCGTGCTGGAGGCGGTCCGGGCCGAGGGCCGGTTCGCCGCGGGCACCGGCCTCGACGTGACGTGCGTGGTGCGGCTGCGCCTGGACGACGAGGCGATCGCGCACCGGCGGCGCAAGCGGGCCCTGCGCTACGAGAGCGAGATGCTCGATCCCGAGCACGAGTTCCGGCTCCGCCAGGCCCAGCAGGAGCACGAACTGGAGTGGCTGCGCCAGCAGCAGTCGCAGCAGCTGATCGCCCAGAAGATCGCCTTCTACCAGTACCACCTGCAGCACGGCGGCGTCGCCGCCTGGGCACTGCACCTCGCCCAGCACCCCATGGACACCCAGATGGTGATCGGCGCCCTGCAGAAGAACCAGCTCGGCGCCATCCGCGAGCAGTTGCAGCTGATCGCCGGGGACACGCTGGAGGACTTCCAGAAGGCGGAGTCGGCGCGGTCGGTGCTGCGCTCCGTCGACGACCTCATCCAGCAGCAGGACCGGGCGGCGCAGCCACCGCCCCCGGCGCTCCCGGCCGGCGCGGCGCCCCAGACACCGCCGTACGGCCCTCCCGGCACGCCCGCCGCCCCGGAGCCCCCCTCGGGGCCGCCGGGCCCGCTGCCGCCGACACAGCCCCACGCGGCGCCCTTCCCGGGCGGAGGCGCGCCCCCCTACGCCGGGAATCCGCCCCTCCCCCCGCAGCCGCCGTACGCCGGAGCACCGCCGGTCCCGCCGCAGCCGCCGTACGCCCCGGTGCCGCCCCCGGTGCCGCAGTCGCCGTACGCGGGGTCCGGGCCGGCGCCCCAACAGCCGCCGTACGTCCCGCCGGCCGCGCCCGCGCCCCCGCCGTACGGTCCGGCCGCGCCGGGGTACGCCGGGGCGTACGGGCAGGCCGCCCTGGTGCCGCCCCCGGTGCCGCCCGTGGCCGCCGGTCCGGCGCCGGTCGTACCGCCGCCGCCCGGACAGGCGCCCGCCGCTGCCGACGGCCCCGCGGCGCGCCCGGCCCGGCCCGAGTCCGACGGGACCGGGACGGACCCCGCGTGAACGCCCCGGACCCCACGACGGCCGCGCGGCCGGCGACGGCGCCCGGCGGCGGACCCGGCGGCCGGGCCGCCGAACGGCTGCTGGGCGAACTGCGCGGCGAGATCGCCCGTGCCGACGCCAAGGCGTCCGTGCTGGTGGCGGCCCTCGGCGTGACGGCGGGCGTGTTCACCGGGCTGCTGTCCGGGCGGAACTGGTCGCCGGGCGAGCTGTCCGCCCCCGGCGCCGTCGTCTGGTGGGCCGGCACCGCCGCCCTCGCCCTGTCCCTGGGCGCGCTGCTGCTCGCCGTGCTGCCCCGCTACGACACCGGGTCCTGGGCGGCCGGACGCCCGCTGTGCTACTTCGGCGACATCCAGCAGGCGGTGCGCGCGGGCCGCCTGGCCGAGGCGCTCGCCGACACCGACCGCGATCCCACCGCCGGGCTGCTGGCCGCCCTGACCGCCACCAGCCGGATCGCCGCGAGCAAGCACCGGTGGATCCGCAGCGGCCTGATCGCCTACTGCGCGGGGGCCTTCCTGCTGCCCGCCGCCCCGCTCATCGGCTGAGCCGGCCCGACGTCACCGCACCACCGAAGGAGCCCCGCCCCATGCCCCAGTCCCCGGACCCGGCCGTGCCGCCGGCCGCCCCCCGCCCGGCCGAGCCACCGCACCCCGGCCCCGCCGCGCCCGCCCCGGCCCCGCAGTACCCGGGCGCCGCGCCCCCGTACCCGGACGACACCGCACCGCCCTCCCCCGGCGCCGCCCCGCGCTACCCGGGCGCCGCTGCCGCACCCGAGTACCCGGCCACCCCGTTACCGCCGACGCCCCCGACCCCGCCGGCGGCTCCGCCCTACCCGGCCCAGCCCGCACCACCGCCGTACCCCGCCGAACCCACGGGCGCGCCGGCCCACCCGGGCACCGGCGCAACAGCCCACGCGACGCCCCCGGCCCCATCGGCGGCTCCGCCCTACCCGGACCAGCCCGCACCACCGCCCTACCCCGCCGAACCCACGGGCGCGCCGGCCTACCCGGGCACCGGCGCAACGACCCACCCGGAGCCCCCGACCCCGCCGCCGTACCCGGCCGAACCCACCGGCGCGCCGGCCTACCCCGGCCCCGACGCTACGGCCCACCCGACGCCCCCGGCTCCGCCGCCGTACCCGGACCAGCCCGCCCCTCCGCCCTACCCCGCCGAACCCACGGGCGCGCCGGCCCGCCCGGGCACCGGCGCGGCCGACCACCCGGTGTCCCCACCGCCCTCGGCCCCACCCCCGTACCCGGCCGAACCCGCACCGCCGCCCTACCCGCCCCAGCCCGCCGTCACGACGGCCTACCCCGGCCCCGGGACGACGGCCCACCCGGCGTCCCCGGCCCCGCCCCCGTACCCGGCCCAGCCCGCACCGCCCCCGTACCCGGTCCAGCCCGCTGGCGCGCCGGCCTACCCGGGCGCTGGCTCAGCGGCCCACCCCGCGCCGGCAGCCCCGCCGTACCCGCAGGGGGCCGTGCCGCCGTTCCTCCCGGGCGGCGTCGCCGCGCCGCCGCCCCACCCCGGTGTGCCGTCGCAGACCGTTCCCCCCACGCCGGGCGCGCCCGGCGCGCCGCCCGAGCCGGCTCCGGACGACCTCGACTACCGGCACCGCGGCGCGCGGGTGCTGGTCGCCGAGCACCAGCGGGGCGCCGACGCCACCGCCATCGGGCGGCTGGCGGTGCAGATACCGGGGTTCCTGGTCAGCCTCGCCGTGGTGAGTTCGTTCGCCCTCGGCATCTGCGGGCACGTCGTCGGCACCGTCGTCGTGCTGGCCTGGCTGGCCAGCGGCGCCCTCGTCTTCCACCGGCCCACCGAGCTGGCGTTCGCCCGGCACGTGCTCAAGCTGCGCGTGCCCACGGCCGACGAGCGGGCGCGGCTGGAGCCGGTCTGGCGGGAGGTGACGGCGCGCGCGGGCATCGAGGCGCACACCTACGAGCTGATGGTGGAGAACAGCGACGGCCTGAACGCGGTCGCGGTGGCCGGGCACGTCGTCGGCGTCACGACGTACGCGCTGAACCGGATCCCGAGCGGCAACCTGGCCGCGGTGCTCGCCCACGAGCTGGGCCACCACACCGCCGGTCACGCCTGGGCGGGCCTGCTCGGCTACTGGTACTCGCTGCCCGGCCGGATCGCCTGGGCGGTGACGCGGGGGCTGGCCCGTGTCGCGATCGCCGTCGCCGGCGTGTTCTCCCTGGCCGCCGCCGGGATCGTGTACCTCGTCCTCGGCTTCACGGTGATCGCCGGCTTCGTCGTCGCCTGGTACATCACGATCCCGCTGGTGGCCGCGCCCTATCTGCTCGCCTACGTCGGCCGGCGCGGTGAGCTGCGCGCCGACCAGCAGGCCGCCGAGCTGGGGTTCGCCCACCGGCTGGCCGAGGTGATCCACCACTCCCGGCTGGAGGAGGAGAGCGCGAAGGCCGCCGCCCTCGCACGGGGGCAGAAGCTGAAGCAGCCGGGCCCTCTGGCCCGGCTGCTGTCCTCGCACCCCGATCACGACGCCCGGCTCGCCGCCCTGGAGCCGTATCTGCGGCTGCGCCGCTGATCACCGGCGTCGTCGGCCGACCGTGCCCCTCGGCCGACGACGCCACCGGCCGACGGCGTCAACGGCCGGCGGCGTCAACGGCCGGCGGCAGCCCGCCGAGCACACCGAACACGCCGAAGGGCGGCCACCCCGCAGGGTGACCGCCCTTCAGTTCAAGCGATCGCTCGCTTACTGGTTGTACGGACCGTAGTCGTAGTCCTCCAGCGGGACGGCCTGGCCGGAGCCCGTGCCGAACGGCGAGTAGTCGATGTCGTCGTAGCCGACGGCCGAGTACATCGCGGCCTTGGCCTCCTCGGTCGGCTCCACCCGGATGTTGCGGTAGCGGGACAGACCCGTACCGGCCGGGATGAGCTTACCGATGATGACGTTCTCCTTGAGGCCGATGAGGCTGTCGGACTTGGCGTTGATCGCCGCGTCCGTCAGGACTCGGGTCGTCTCCTGGAAGGAGGCGGCCGACAGCCAGGATTCCGTCGCCAGCGAGGCCTTGGTGATACCCATCAGCTGCGGACGACCGGAGGCCGGGTGACCGCCCTCCTGGACCACACGACGGTTCTCCTGCTCGAACTTCGAGCGCTCGACCAGCTCGCCGGGCAGCAGCTCGGCGTCGCCGGACTCGATGATCGTCACGCGGCGCAGCATCTGCCGGATGATGATCTCGATGTGCTTGTCGTGGATCGACACACCCTGCGAGTTGTACACCCGCTGGACCTCG
The DNA here is from genome assembly GCF_019890635.1 of Streptomyces sennicomposti. Taxonomy (GTDB): domain Bacteria; phylum Actinomycetota; class Actinomycetes; order Streptomycetales; family Streptomycetaceae; genus Streptomyces; species Streptomyces sennicomposti. The sequence goes on along the minus strand of NZ_JAIOAB010000092.1, from coordinate 9,328 downwards.
CCGACCAGGTGGACCTGGACGGCGCGCTGGCCGAGGATGCGCAGCACGTCGTGCGGGTTGGTGGCGCCCACGGTGAGCTTCTGGCCCACCTCGACGTGGTCGCCCTCGCCGACCAGCAGACGGGCGCGCTTCGAGATCGGGTACGCCGTCTCGTCGCTGCCGTCGTCCGGCGTGATGACGATCTTCTTGGTCTTCTCGGTCTCCTCGATCCGGACGCGGCCGGCCGCCTCGGAGATCGGGGCGACACCCTTCGGGGTACGGGCCTCGAAGAGCTCGACGACACGCGGCAGACCCTGGGTGATGTCGTCACCGGCCACACCACCGGTGTGGAAGGTACGCATCGTCAGCTGGGTGCCGGGCTCACCGATGGACTGGGCGGCGATGATGCCGACCGCCTCGCCGATGTCGACCAGCTTGCCGGTGGCCAGCGAACGGCCGTAGCACATGGCGCAGGTGCCCACGGCGGACTCGCAGGTCAGGACCGAGCGGGTCTTGACCTCCTCGACGCCGCGGCCGACCAGCTCCTCGATGAGCACGTCACCGAGGTCGGTGCCGGCCGGGGCCAGCACCTGGCCGTCGACGACGATGTCCTCGGCGAGGCAGCGCGCGTACACGGACGTCTCGACGTCGTCCGCCTTGCGCAGCACGCCGTCCGCGCCCCGCTCCGCGATCTTGAGCTTGAGGCCGCGGTCGGTGCCGCAGTCCTCCTCGCGGATGATGACGTCCTGGGAGACGTCGACCAGACGACGGGTGAGGTAACCCGAGTCGGCGGTACGCAGAGCGGTGTCCGCCAGACCCTTACGGGCGCCGTGGGTGGAGATGAAGTACTCCAGCACGGACAGGCCCTCACGGAACGACGCCTTGATCGGACGCGGGATCGTCTCGTTCTTCGCGTTCGACACCAGACCACGCATACCGGCGATCTGACGCATCTGCATCATGTTGCCTCGTGCACCCGAGTTCACCATCATGAAGATCGGGTTGGTCTTCGGGAAGTTGTCGTTCATCGCCTCGGCGACCTCGTTGGTCGCCTTGGTCCAGATCGCGATGAGCTCCTGCGTGCGCTCGTCCTTGGTGATCAGACCGCGCTCGTACTGCTTCTGGACCTTCTCGTCCTGCGCCTCGTAGCCCTTGACGATCTCCTTCTTCGCCTCGGGAACGACGACGTCGGAGATGGCGACGGTGACGCCGGAGCGGGTGGCCCAGTAGAAGCCGGCCGCCTTCAGGTTGTCGAGCGTCGCCGCCACGATGACCTTCGGGTAGCGCTCGGCGAGGTCGTTGACGATCTCGGAGAGCTGCTTCTTGCCGACCTCGTAGTCGACGAACGGGTAGTCCTCGGGCAGCAGCTCGTTGAAGAGCGCGCGGCCCAGCGTCGTCTGGAGGCGGAAGGTGTCACCCTGCTGCCACTCCGGCTCGCCCTCTTCGCGGGCCGGCGGGGTCCAGCCGCGCGGCGGGATGGTGCCCACCGGGAAGCGGATGTCGACCTTCGACTGCAGGGACAGCTCGCCGGCGTCGAACGCCATGATCGCCTCGGCGACCGAAGCGAACGACCGGCCCTCGCCCTTGACGTCCCGCATCTCGCCGTCGGTGGTGAGGAAGAACAGACCGAGGACCATGTCCTGGGTCGGCATCGTCACCGGACGGCCGTCGGCGGGCTTGAGGATGTTGTTCGAGGACAGCATCAGGATGCGGGCCTCGGCCTGCGCCTCCGCGGACAGCGGCAGGTGCACGGCCATCTGGTCGCCGTCGAAGTCCGCGTTGAACGCGGTGCACACGAGCGGGTGGATCTGGATGGCCTTGCCCTCGACCAGCTGCGGCTCGAAGGCCTGGATGCCGAGGCGGTGCAGCGTGGGCGCACGGTTCAGCAGAACCGGGTGCTCCGCGATGACCTCTTCCAGCACGTCGTACACGACCGTGCGGCCGCGCTCGACCATGCGCTTGGCGCTCTTGATGTTCTGCGCGTGGTTGAGGTCCACCAGGCGCTTCATCACGAACGGCTTGAACAGCTCAAGGGCCATCGCCTTGGGCAGACCGCACTGGTGCAGCTTGAGCTGCGGGCCGACGACGATGACGGAACGCGCCGAGTAGTCGACTCGCTTGCCGAGCAGGTTCTGACGGAAGCGGCCCTGCTTGCCCTTGAGCATGTCGGACAGCGACTTCAGCGGACGGTTGCCGGGGCCCGTGACCGGGCGGCCGCGGCGGCCGTTGTCGAAGAGCGCGTCGACGGCCTCCTGGAGCATGCGCTTCTCGTTGTTCACAATGATCTCGGGCGCGCCGAGGTCGAGAAGCCGCTTCAGGCGGTTGTTGCGGTTGATGACACGGCGGTACAGGTCGTTCAGGTCGGAGGTCGCGAAGCGGCCACCGTCCAGCTGCACCATCGGACGCAGGTCCGGCGGGATGACCGGGACGCAGTCCAGGACCATGCCCTTGGGGCTGTTGGAGGTCTGCAGGAACGCGGAGACGACCTTCAGCCGCTTGAGGGCACGGGTCTTCTTCTGGCCCTTGCCGGTGCGGATGATCTCGCGGAGCTTCTCCGCCTCCTCCTCCAGGTCGAAGGACTCCAGGCGCTTCTGCAGCGCCGCGGCGCCCATCGAACCGTCGAAGTACGTGCCGAAGCGGTCACGCAGCTCGCGGTAGAGCAGCTCGTCGCCCTCCAGGTCCTGGACCTTGAGGTTCTTGAACCGGGTCCAGACCTCGTCGAGGCGGTCGATCTCGCGCTGCGCGCGGTCGCGCAGCTGCTTCATCTCGCGCTCGGCGCCCTCGCGCACCTTGCGGCGCACATCGGCCTTGGCGCCCTCGGCCTCCAGCTCGGCCAGGTCGGTCTCGAGCTTCTTGGCGCGGGCCTCCAGGTCGGCGTCGCGGCGCTGCTCGATCTGCTGGCGCTCGACGGAGACGTGGGCCTCCAGCGAGGGCAGGTCGCGGGTGCGGCGCTCCTCGTCGACGTACGTGATCATGTACGCCGCGAAGTAGATGACCTTCTCCAGGTCCTTCGGGGCGAGGTCCAGCAGGTAGCCCAGCCGGCTCGGGACGCCCTTGAAGTACCAGATGTGGGTGACGGGGGCGGCCAGCTCGATGTGGCCCATCCGCTCACGGCGCACCTTGGCGCGCGTGACCTCGACGCCACAGCGCTCGCAGATGATGCCCTTGAAGCGCACGCGCTTGTACTTGCCGCAGTAGCACTCCCAGTCCCGGGTGGGGCCGAAGATCTTCTCGCAGAAGAGCCCGTCCTTTTCCGGCTTGAGGGTGCGGTAGTTGATGGTCTCGGGCTTCTTGACCTCGCCGTGGCTCCACTGACGGATGTCGTCAGCGGTGGCCAGGCCGATCCGGAGCTCGTCGAAGAAGTTGACGTCGAGCACTATGCGTCAATCCCTCTCAGGGTCGTAAGTCTGTGGTCTGAAACGGGGGCCTGGGGGTCGGCGGGGGCCTCACTCATCGGCGAGGCCCCTGCCGGACTCCCGTCAGACCTCTTCGACGCTGCTCGGCTCGCGCCGGGACAGGTCGATGCCGAGCTCCTCCGCGGCGCGGAAGACATCCTCGTCGGTGTCGCGCATCTCGATGGACATACCGTCGCTGGACAGCACCTCCACGTTCAGGCAGAGGGACTGCATCTCCTTGATGAGCACCTTGAAGGACTCGGGGATGCCGGGCTCGGGGATGTTCTCGCCCTTGACGATGGCCTCGTAGACCTTCACGCGGCCGGTGACGTCGTCGGACTTGATGGTCAGCAGCTCCTGGAGGGCGTAGGCGGCGCCGTACGCCTCGAGTGCCCACACCTCCATCTCGCCGAACCGCTGGCCGCCGAACTGCGCCTTACCGCCCAGCGGCTGCTGGGTGATCATCGAGTACGGACCGGTCGAACGGGCGTGCAGCTTGTCGTCGACCAGGTGGTGCAGCTTCAGGATGTACATGTAGCCGACCGAGATCGGGTCCGGGAACGGCTCACCGCTGCGGCCGTCGAACAGCCGCGCCTTGCCGGTCGGGAGCACCATGCGCTCGCCGTCCCGGTTCGGGATGGTGTGCTGCAGCAGACCCGCCAGCTCGTCCTCGCGCGCACCGTCGAAGACCGGGGTGGCGACGTTGGTGCCGGGGGCGACCTGGTCGGCGCCGATGGCCTGCAGACGCTGCGCCCACTCCTCCGCGAGGCCGGAGACGTCCCAGCCGCGGCTGGCGAGCCAGCCGAGGTGGATCTCCAGGACCTGTCCCGGGTTCATTCGGGACGGGACGCCGAGCGGGTTCAGGATGATGTCGACCGGGGTGCCGTCCTCCAGGAACGGCATGTCCTCGATCGGCAGGATCTTGGAGATGACGCCCTTGTTGCCGTGGCGGCCGGCGAGCTTGTCACCGTCGGTGATCTTGCGCTTCTGCGCGACGTAGACGCGCACCAGCTGGTTCACGCCCGGCGGCAGCTCGTCGCCCTCCTCGCGGTCGAAGAGGCGGACGCCGATGACCTTGCCGATCTCGCCGTGCGGGACCTTCAGCGAGGTGTCACGGACCTCACGGGCCTTCTCGCCGAAGATGGCGCGCAGCAGGCGCTCCTCCGGGGTCAGCTCGGTCTCGCCCTTGGGCGTGACCTTGCCGACCAGGATGTCGCCGGCGACGACGTCGGCGCCGATGCGGATGATGCCGCGCTCGTCGAGGTCGGCGAGGACCTCCTCGGAGACGTTCGGGATGTCCCGGGTGATCTCCTCGGGGCCGAGCTTGGTGTCACGGGCGTCGACCTCGTGCTCCTCGATGTGGATCGAGGAGAGGACGTCGTCCTGCACGAGGCGCTGCGACAGGATGATCGCGTCCTCGTAGTTGTGACCCTCCCACGGCATGAACGCCACGAGCAGGTTCTTGCCGAGGGCCATCTCGCCGTTCTCGGTGGCGGGACCGTCGGCGAGCACCTGGCCCGCGACGACGTGGTCGCCCTCGTTGACGATGACCTTCTGGTTGACCGAGGTGCCCTGGTTGGAGCGGGCGAACTTGGCCAGCCGGTAGGTGATGTAGGTGCCGTCGTCGTTGGCGGTGGTGATGTAGTCCGCGGAGACCTCCTGGACCACACCGGCCTTCTCGGCCTTGACGACGTCGCCGGCGTCGACGGCGGAGCGGTACTCCATGCCGGTGCCGACGAGCGGGGCCTCGCTCTTGATGAGCGGAACGGCCTGGCGCATCATGTTCGCGCCCATGAGGGCGCGGTTGGCGTCGTCGTGCTCGAGGAAGGGGATCATGGCGGTCGCGACCGACACCATCTGGCGCGGCGAGACGTCCATGTAGTCGACGTCCTCGGGGCTGACGTAGTCGACCTCGCCGCCGCGGCGGCGGACCAGGACGCGGGCCTCGGCGAAGCGCATGTCGTCGCCGAGCGTGGCGTTGGCCTGCGCGATGACGAAGCGGTCCTCCTCGTCGGCGGTCAGGTAGTCGACGTCGTCGGTGACCTGGCCGTCGACGACCTTGCGGTACGGGGTCTCGACGAAGCCGAACGCGTTGACCCGGCCGTAGGAGGCGAGCGAGCCGATCAGACCGATGTTCGGGCCTTCGGGCGTCTCGATCGGGCACATGCGGCCGTAGTGCGAGGGGTGCACGTCACGGACCTCGAAGCCGGCCCGCTCGCGGGAGAGACCACCCGGGCCAAGGGCCGACAGGCGGCGCTTGTGGGTGAGACCCGACAGCGGGTTGTTCTGGTCCATGAACTGCGACAGCTGGCTGGTGCCGAAGAACTCCTTGATGGAGGCGACGACCGGCCGGATGTTGATCAGGGTCTGCGGCGTGATCGCCTCGACGTCCTGGGTGGTCATCCGCTCGCGGACGACGCGCTCCATACGGGCCAGGCCGGTGCGGACCTGGTTCTGGATGAGCTCGCCCACGCTGCGCAGACGGCGGTTGCCGAAGTGGTCGATGTCGTCGGTCTCGACGACGATCGTGCCGCCGTTGTCACCGGCGGTCTCGGTCTCGCCCGCGTGCAGCTTCACCAGGTACTTGATCGTCGAGATGATGTCCTCGACGGTCAGGATGCCGGCGTCCAGCGGCGCGTCCGCGCCCAGCTTCTTGTTGACCTTGTAGCGGCCGACCTTGGCGAGGTCGTAGCGCTTCGGGTTGAAGTAGAGGTTGTCGAGCAGCGTCTGCGCGGCCTCACGCGTGGGGGGCTCGCCCGGGCGCAGCTTGCGGTAGATGTCGAGCAGCGCGTCGTCCTGGCCCTGGGTGTGGTCCTTCTCCAGGGTGGCGCGCATCGACTCGTACTCGCCGAACTCCTCGAGGATCTGCTCGTTGGTCCAGCCGAGCGCCTTCAGAAGAACGGTGACGGACTGCTTGCGCTTGCGGTCGATGCGGACACCGACCATGTCGCGCTTGTCGATCTCCATCTCCAGCCAGGCGCCCCGGGAGGGGATGATCTTGGCGGAGAAGATGTCCTTGTCGGACGTCTTGTCGATGGAGGAGTCGAAGTAGACACCCGGCGAACGGACCAGCTGCGACACCACGACACGCTCGGTGCCGTTGATGACGAAGGTGCCCTTGTTGGTCATGAGCGGGAAGTCGCCCATGAAGACCGTCTGGGACTTGATCTCGCCGGTCTCGTTGTTGGTGAACTCGGCCGTGACGAAGAGCGGGGCCGCGTACGTGAAGTCGCGCTCCTTGCACTCGTCGATGCTGTTCTTCGGCGGCTCGAAGCGGTGGTCGCGGAACGTCAGCGACATCGACCCGGAGAAGTCCTCGATCGGGGAGATCTCCTCGAAGATCTCCTCCAGACCGGACTTGGTGGGGACGTCCTGACCGGACTCCAGAGCCGCCTCGACGCGAGCCTTCCACGCGTCGTTGCCGAGCAGCCAGTCGAAGCTCTCGGTTTGCAGCGCGAGAAGGTTCGGAACCTCGAGGGGCTCCTTGATCTTTGCAAAGGAAATGCGCAGCGGGGCGGTGCTGGCGCCGTTGTTCGTATTCGCGGTCGAGGCGTTGCGCGAGGCGGCCAAGAGGGGGTCCTTCCGAGGGCTCGGACTCACTACGCGCGTACCGGCCCCTCTCCCGGGCCATCGGGACAGACGGTGCCCGACGTGGCCGAGGGGCCAGGTCAGGTGCGGTCCGGTCGTCGATGTTCGAGCGAGGGCATGCCCCTGGTGACGGGCAGGGGACAGCTAACAGGCAGCGCAAAGGGTCAGTGTAGCCACTTGGCCCACTGATGTCCAGTGCCGGTTTCCCGAGACCCTCGTCGTCGTCACCGCCTATGGCCTGCTTGCCCTCAACGCAGGTTGATACTGCCCTCTTCGCCGTCGATCCATGCCTCGGATTCGGATCCTCGTGACGACGCGTCCTGAGAATTGCGCGCTGCGTGCGGTTCGTCAAGGCCTCCCATGCCCGAACCGGTTGCCGCGATCGTCACGTGCGGCCTGCCGCCGGGCGCCTCCAGAGGCACAGCGAAGATCACCTTACCCCTCCCGGTGTCGGGTGCAAGGCCGCCACAGCCACCCCCCGGGAAGGCCGAAGAGCGACCACCCGGATGGATGATCGCTCTTCGGTGCGTTCGCGTTACAGCCCTTCTGGGACCGTCCTACGGGACGGGCCGCGGGCCGCTGACGGCGCGCGTGAGTCCGTGCGGACCCGTGAGGTCTTACTTGACCTCGACGGAGGCGCCGGCGCCCTCGAGGGACTCCTTGGCCTTGTCCGCGGCCTCCTTGTTGACCTTCTCCAGGACGGGCTTCGGCGCACCGTCGACCAGGTCCTTGGCCTCCTTCAGGCCGAGGGAGGTCAGCTCGCGCACGACCTTGATGACCTGGATCTTCTTGTCGCCGGCACCGGTGAGGATGACGTCGAACTCGTCCTTCTCCTCGGCGGCCTCGGCGGCGGCGCCACCAGCGGCACCACCGGCGACGACGACCGGGGCGGCCGCGGCGGCGGTGACGTCGAACTTCTCCTCGAAGGCCTTCACGAACTCGGAGAGCTCGATGAGGGTCATCTCCTCGAACTGGGCGAGGAGGTCTTCCTGGGTGAGCTTCGCCATGATGGGCGATCCTTCCACTGATTCGGCAGGTGCCGGATGTACTGGGTGTGGCGGGCGTACGTCGGCCCGCTGCGACCCTCGCCGCCTAGGCGGCCCGGGTCAGAAAGCGAGCCGAGTTACTCGGCACCGCCCTGCTCGTCGCGCTTGGCGCGAAGCGCGTCCACGGTGCGGACGAGCTTCGAGGGGAGCGCCTGGAAGAGCGAAGCAGCCTGGGACTGCTTGCCCTTGAAGGCACCCGCCAGCTTGGAGAGCAGAACCTCGCGGGACTCGAGGTCCGCAAGCTTCTTGATCTCGTCGGCGGACAGCGCCTTGCCGTCAAGGACACCGCCCTTGATGACGAGATTCGGGTTGTCCTTGGCGAAGTCACGGAGACCCTTCGCCGACTCCACCGGGTCACCGGTGACGAAGGCGACAGCCGTCGGACCAGCGAAGAGCTGGTCGTCGAGCGTGATCCCGGCCTCGTTGGCCGCAATCTTGGTCAGCGTGTTCTTCACCACGGCGTACTGGGCGTTCTCACCGAGCGACCGGCGCAGCGTCTTGAGCTGCGCCACGGTGAGACCGCGGTACTCGGTCAGCACGGCGGCGTTGGAGCTGCGGAACTTGTCCGTCAGCTCGGCAACCGCGGCAGCCTTGTCGGGCCTCGCCATAGAGCCTCGGCCTCCTTCCGGGTGATTCGGACCGCGCGGACCCGAAGGAGGACTGGGAAAACGAAACGCCCCGGCGCAGGGCACGGGGCGGACTCGACCGGTCGGACGCACGGCACGAGCGTGCGCACTCCGGGAGTTCTTCCACAGTCACCTGCGCGGGTCGTCCGCATGTACAGCGGATCCTTCGGCCACCGCGCCCTCGAACGAGTGCACGGCAACGACCAGCGGTCTTTGGCTTCCTGAGGAGAGTACGTGAACGGCACACCCCCAGGCAAATCCGCACGCTGCGGCCCACCACTTGGGTGACACGCGTGCCGGTGCGTGCTGGTGCGTGCCGGTGCGTCCCACACGCCCCGCACCCGCCGGATGGCCCCGGCAGGGCTGAGCCGTGCGGTGCGGTGCGGTGCGGTGCGGCGCGGCGCGGTGCGGCGCGATGTGGTGCGGTGCGGTGCGGTGCGGCGCGGTGCGGCGCGGTGCGGCGCGATGTGGTGCGGTGCGGCGCGATGTGGTGCGGTGCGGCGCCCCGCCGCCGACGCGCGGGACGATGCCCGACGCGGGCAGCCGATGGCCGGCGGCGCCCGGCCCGGAGCGGCGCGCGCTGCGGCGCCCGGCGCGGGGCGGGGACGCCCGGCGTGCCCATGGCCGGCGGCCCCCGGCGCGAGCGGCGTGCGCCGCGGCGCCTGGTGCGGGGCCGACAAGTTCATCGGCTCGG
>NZ_JAIOAB010000091.1 GCF_019890635.1 Streptomyces sennicomposti | reverse complement strand
GGCCCGCAACCCCAGCGACAACTCCCCACCCTCACCACCGACCACCACCGCACGCTCCGTCAGCGCCGCCCGGCTGTGCAGCAGCGTCTGCGCGACGGCCACGGAGTCCAGACCGACGACGTCGGCGAGGAAGCGCTCGGCGTGGGCGCGCAGCGCGGCCTCGGACTTGGCGGACAGCAGCCAGGGCACCGTGCGTGCGCCGCCGTCGCCGGCCGGGGGCGGCGTCTCCGCCTCCTGCGGGGCCTGTTCGAGGATGACGTGGGCGTTGGTGCCGCTCACCCCGAACGACGACACCGCCGCCCGCCGCGGACGCTCCACCTGCGGCCACGCACGCGCCTGCGTAAGCAGCTCCACCGCACCGGAACCCCAGTCCACCTTCGTGGACGGCTGGTCCACATGCAGCGTCCTCGGCAACACCCCGTGCCGCATCGCCTGCACCATCTTGATGATCCCGGCGACACCGGCCGCCGACTGCGCATGACCGATGTTCGACTTCAACGAACCCAGCCACAAAGGCACTTCACGGTCCCTGCCGTACGTCGCCAGCAACGCCTGCGCCTCGATCGGATCACCCAGCGTCGTACCCGTCCCATGACCCTCGACCACATCCACACCGTCCGCGGACACACCCGCGTTCGCCAGCGCCTGACGGATCACCCGCTGCTGCGCCGGACCACTCGGAGCCGTCAGACCATTGGACGCACCGTCCTGATTGATCGCCGAACCACGCACCACCGCCAGCACCGGATGCCCCGACCGCCGCGCGTCCGACAGCCGTTCCAGGACCAGGACGCCCACGCCCTCGGCCCAGCCGGTGCCGTCGGCGGCCTCGGCATAGGCCTTGCAGCGGCCGTTGGCGGCGAGCGCCCGCTGGCGGGAGAACTCCACGAACGACGTGGGCTGCGACATCAGCGCCACGCCGCCCGCGAGGGCCAGCGTGCACTCGCCGTTGCGCAGCGACTGCGCCGCCAGGTGCAGCGCGACCAGCGACGAGGAGCAGGCCGTGTCGACGGTGAGCGCCGGTCCTTCCAGACCGAGCGTGTACGAGACGCGGCCCGAGGCCACGCTGCTGGCCGTGCCGATGCCGTGGTAGCCCTCCAGTTCCTCGGGGATGCGGGTCTGGGAGCCGTAGTCGTGGTACATGACGCCGGAGAACACGCCGACCGGCTCGCCGCGCAGCTTCGTCGGGTCGATGGCGGCCCTCTCCAGGGCTTCCCAGGAGGTCTCCAGCAGCAGCCGCTGCTGCGGGTCCATGGCGGTGGCCTCACGCGGGGAGATGCCGAAGAACTCCGCGTCGAAGTCGGCGAGGTCGTAGAGGAAGCCGCCCTCGCGGCAGTACGAGGTGCCGGGGCGGGAGCCCTCCGAGTCGTACAGCTCCTCCACGTTCCATCCGCGGTCCTCGGGGAAGCCGGAGACGGCGTCACGGCCCTCGGCGACCAGGTCCCACAGCTCGTCCGGGGTGCTCACCCCGCCGGGCAGCCGGCACGCCATGCCGACGATCGCGATCGGCTCGCCGGAACCCGCGCTCTCCGGCCTGACCTCCTCGACGGGCGCCTCGACGCCCGTGATCAGGGAGTCCAGCAGTTCGGCCACGGCCTGCGGCGTGGGATGGTCGAAGGCGAGCGTGGCGGGCAGGGTCAGGCCCGTGGACTGGGTGAGGCGGTTGCGCAGGGTGACGGCCTCCAGGGAGGTGAACCCGAGGTCCTTGAAGGGCCGTCCGGGTCCGACCTTCGACAGGCCGCCGACGTCCCGTACCCGCGCGGTCTCGGTGCGCACGAGGTCGAGCAGCATCCGCTGCCGTTCCGGGCCGGGCAGCCGGCCCACCCGCTCCCGCAGCGCCTCGGTGACCGCTCCGTCGGCGGGGGTGGGCGCCGCCGAGACGTCGATGAGGCCGCTGAGCAGCGGGGGCAGCGCCGACGGCCGGGACGAGCCGGGCACGCGTCCCGCGCCGGCCGTCAGCGCCGCGGTGTCCAGGGCCAGCGGCAGGCAGTGCACCGGTCCGGCCAGCTGGGCGGCGTCGAACATGGCCAGTCCCTCGGCGGCGCTCAGCTGGCGCACTCCGGTGACCGGTTCGCCGCCGCGGCCGTCGGCGGCCGCCGGCTCCCAGGGGCCCCAGCCCAGCGACAGGGCGGGCAGTCCGCGGTCGGCGCGGTGCCGGGCGAGTGCGTCCAGGAGCGCGTCGTAGGCCGCCCGATCGCCGTCGGTGGCCGCGCCGAGCAGGGCGTCCGCGGACGAGCACACCACGAAGGCGGCCAGTTCCGTGTGCTCGCGGGAGAGTTCGTGCAGGTGCAGCAGGGCGGCGACGGCCGGCTCCAGGGCACGGTCGGGGCGGTGGGCGAGCGCCGTCCGCCAGCCGCCGGTGTGCACGATCGCGGTCAGCGGGCGCCGCGCCCGGACCAGCGCGGTCGCGAGGGCCCGCCGGTCGGCGGGATCGCAGGCCGCCGTGTCCACCGTCGCGCCGAGCGCGGTCAGTTCGGCGCGCAGCGCGACCAGGGTCTCGTCCTCGGTGTCGTACGTGCCGATCAGCAGCAGGTGCCGGGCGTGGTGGCCGGCGACCAGGTGCCGGGCCAGCGCGGCGCCCTCGGCGCCGTCGGCGCCGGTGACGACGACCGTGCCCTCGGGGTCGATCGGCCGGTGGGCGCCGTCGTCGGTGACGACGGAGACCCGGGCCAGTCGCGGCAGCAGCAGGACGCCGGTGCGCAGCGCGAGCTGCGGCTCACCGGTGGCGAGGGCTGCGGGCAGCGCCTGGAGCGATGCGGGCGTCTCGTCCAGGTCGGCCAGGACGAGACGCTCCGGATGCCGGGCCTGCAGCACGCGCAGCAGACCCCAGACGGGCGCGTGGGCGATGTTGTGGAAGGTCTCCTGCGAGCCGGCGGTGACCGCGCCCCGGGTGGCCACGGCGATGCGGACGCCGTCCAGGCGGGGATCGGCGAGCAGGCCGGTCAGTTCCCCGGTGAGTTCGTGGACGGTGCGCCGGGCGCCGGCGGCGAAGTCCGCGGCGGCCGTCGCCTTCGGCGCCTCCAGGGCGAGCACCACGACCGGCGGTACGTCCTCGCCGTCGGCGGCGGCCCGGGTCAGCCGGGCGTCGAGCCGGGCGGTGAGGGACGGGGCGTCCGGGCCGTGCACCGTCCACGGCGCGAGGGCGGGGTCGTCGGGCAGCGCCGCCGGCACCCAGTCGACCCTGAGCAGCGACTCGAAGTGGGTGCTGTTGGCGGCGCGCAGCCTCATCGGGCGGTGCAGCAGCTGGTGGCGGACGATCTTGCCGGACTGGGTGCGCGGGACGGCCGCGGTCTCGTACAGCTCCTCGGGCACCTTGTAGTAGGCGAGCCGCTCCCGGCAGGCCGCGTACAGCGCCTCGGGGTCCAGGCCGTCGCCCTCCGGCACCAGGAACGCCACCGGCACCTCGCCGAGCACCTCGTGCGGCTTGGCGACGACGGCGGCGTCCGCGACGCCGGGCACGTCCCGCAGGACGTCCTCGATCTCCCCGGGGTGGATGTTCTCGCCGCCGCGGATGATGAGTTCCTTCAGCCGGCCCGTGATCGTGAAGTACCCGGCCTCGTCGCGGACCGCGAGGTCGCCGGTGCGGTACCAGCCGTCCCGCAGCGCCTCCTCGGTGGCCTCGGGATCGTTGTGGTAGCCGGCCATGACGTTCGGTCCGCTGACCCAGACCTCGCCCTCCTCGCCGGGCGGCACGTCGGAGCCGGTGGGCGGGTCCACCAGCCGCACGTTGACGCCCGGTACCGGCAGCCCGCACGAGCCGTCCACGCGGGCGCCCGAGGGCCAGGTCATCGTGATGGAGCCGCAGGTCTCGGTGGAGCCGTAGGCGTCCAGCAGCGGGGCGCCGTAGGCCTGTTCGAACGCGGTGTGCAGGGAGGCGGTGGTCACCGAGCCGCCGACCAGGCACACCCGCAGGCGGGGGGCGGTGAAGTCCTGCCGGGCGGCGGCGCGCACCAGGTGGTGGTACATGGTCGGCACGCCGGCCAGGAACGTCGCCTCGTCCGCGCGGACCGCGGCGAGCACGTCGTCGGCGTCGAAGCCGTCGACGAGGCGCACCGACGCGCCCACGGCGGTGGCGGCGACGACGCACACGATGTGGGACAGACTGTGGAAGAGGGGCAGCGGCCACACCATGCGGTCGTCCGGGCCGAGCCCGGGGATCGGCACATAGCCGGCGGCCACCGACCACAGCGCGTTGCGCTGGGTGGACCGCACGCCCTTGGGCCGGCCCGTGGTGCCGGAGGTGTAGAGGATCCACGCCACGTCGTCCAGGCCCAGGTCGTCCCGGGCGGGCAGCGGCGGCTCGGTGGTGGCGAGCTTCTCGAACGACACGGTGCCCACGGGGTGTTCGCCGCCGGTCACGACGATCCGCACCGGGTCGCCGGCGACCGGCAGGGTGCCGAGCACGCGGCGCACCTGGTCCAGGTGGGCGCGGTCGGTGACGACGACCCGGGCGCCGCTGTGGCCGAGCAGATGACCGAGTTCCGCGTCGGTGGAGCGCGGGTTGAGCGGGACGCCGATGGCGGCGGCCCGGACGATCGCCAGGTAACTCTCCACCGTCTCCACGGAGTTGCCGAGCAGGATCGCCGCCCGGTCACCCGGCTGGAGGCGCAGCGCCGCGAGGTGGCCGGCGATGCGGGCGGTCCGCCGTTCGAGTTCGCCGTGGCTGACCGCGCGCCGGGCGTCGCGGTAGGCGACCTTGTCCGCGAAACGGTTCGCGTGCGCCGCGAGCAGCTCGGGCAGCGGTTTGATCAGCTCGGTTCGCAGCATGTCCCCACACCTCTCGGAAAAGCACGGCGTCAACGAATGCGGTGGCCTCGGCGGATCCGGGAAACCGGGCGCACGGACGGCGGATGGCCGGTACCGCCGATTCTGCTGGCCGAGGTCTTTTCGGTAACCCCAGCACGACCCCTAACACCACCCTCATTCCGGGCCGGTCGCATATCACGTCGGCGGCCCGTGGGAACGGCGTCCGACTGCCTTTAGCATGGTGCGCAGCCCGTTCCGTACGAACCATTCCGTCGTACCCAGAAGAGCTGAGGCAATCCCCATGACCCTGCACTGGAACCATGTGCGCATATCCGCTTCCGAGCACGTCGGAGCCCGGGGAATTTCCCGTCCGGAGCCACCTGCGGCCCTCCATGGCCTGGTCAGCGACCTGCGTGCCGCGGACCCGGCCGGCCGCTGGTTCTTTCACTGGTCCGACGAGCCCTTCCCGTCCGCCCTCGACGTGTGGGCGGGCGGCACGGCCGGCGTTCTCGAGGAATTCGCCCCCCGTTTCGAAGAACTCGGCGCGGCACTCGGGAAAACCCCCGGACACCCCCCTGCGCACGGTGAATTCCCGGCCCCCGCCGGAATGTCACGCGAGTTGCTCGGCATCGAATGCGCCGACGAGGTCTCGACGGCCTCCAGTGAACTCGCGCTGGCCGTCTGCGCGGAACCCGTCGCCGACCAGCGCGCCCAGCTCGCCCTCGCCGTCTGGCAGCTGCGGCATGTCGTCGCGCTCCTGGACGAATCCGCCCGGCGCGGCTTCCTGTTCCGCGTCTGGCAGCACCGCACGGCCGCGCTGAGTCCGGCGCAGCGCACCGCGCTGTGCACCCGCGGCGCCGAGACCTGCACGGTGCTCGCGGACGGGCTGCCCGCCATGAGCCCGGCCGTCCAGCGCGGCTGGGACGGCTACCTGCGCACCCTGCGCCGGACCGCACTGGCCTGGCGGGCCGGTGACGCGCCCGTCAACTACCTGCTCTTCGAGCACACCCATCTCACGCTGCGCCGGCTGCGGGTGCCGCCCGCCGTGGAGGCGCTGGCGGCCCGTACGCTGCGTGCGGCGCTCACGCCGTCCGGCGCGGACCGACAGCCCCTCGCCGTGCCCGGCGCCGTGCTCCAGACGGCGTAGGGGGAGGACAGCGATGAGCGAGACCGCCGCCTTCCGCGTGGACGTGGACCTGGGCGAACGTTCCTACCCGGTGCACATCGGGCCCGGTGTGCGCGCCCTGCTGCCGGGGCTGGTCGCCGCGGCCGGCGCCGAACGCGCCGTCGTGGTCTCCGCCCGCCCGCGGGGCCTGCTGCCGGCGCTCGGCGTCGAGACGCTGTGGCTGGCCGCCGCCGACGGCGAGACCGGCAAGAACCTCGCCGCGGTGGCCGGACTGTGCGAACGCTTCGCCCGCTTCGGCCTCACCCGTTCCGACGTGGTGATCTCCTGCGGCGGCGGCACCACGACCGACACCGTCGGTCTCGCCGCCGCCCTCTACCACCGCGGCACGCCCGTCATCCACCTGCCGACCTCGCTGCTCGCGCAGGTCGACGCGAGCATCGGCGGCAAGACGGGGGTGAACCTGCCCGAGGGCAAGAACCTCGTGGGCGCCTACTGGCAGCCCCGAGCGGTGCTGTGCGACACGGACTTCCTCGCCACTCTGCCGCCCCGCGAACGCGTCAACGGCTACGGCGAACTGGCCCGCTGCCACTTCATCGGCGCCCCGGGGCTGGCCGCCCTGCCGCTGGAGCGGCAGATCGCCCGCAGCGTCGCCCTGAAGGCGTCCGTGGTGGCCCGCGACGAACGCGACCAGGGGCTGCGCCACGTCCTGAACTACGGTCACACACTGGGCCACGCCCTGGAGCGGGCGACGGACTACGCGCTGCGGCACGGCGAGGCGGTCGCCGTCGGCACCGTGTTCGCCGGCCGGCTGGCCGGCGCCCTGGGCCGCATCCCGCCGGCCCGGGTGCGGGAGCATCTGGACGTGGTGGCGTCGTACGGCCTGCCGACCGCGCTGCCCGCCGACGTGGACCACGACACGCTGATCGCGTACATGCGCCGGGACAAGAAGGCGGAGGGCCATGCCCTGACCTTCGTCCTGGACGGTCCCGGCGGCCCGGCCCTCGTCGCCGGCGTCCCCGAGGAGCTGGTGCGGGCGGAGCTCGCCGCGATGCCCCGGGACGGCGCCCGTCCCGCGGCGTCGCCGCCCGTCCCGGCGCCCTGACCCGGGCACGCCCGAGGGCCCGGACGCCGAGGGCGGTTCCCGGGACCGGCCGCGCCACGCGGTCGTGCCGATCGGACGGCGAGCGGCTCGCACAGGCGCCCGGCCGGGAAGCCCCGGCCGGGCGTCCGGCGTGGGCGGCCGGGCCTTGCGCCTGGTCGGCCGGGCCTTGTGCCTGGTCGGCCGGGCCTTGTGCCTGGTCGGCCGGGCCTTGTGCCTGGTCGGCCGGGCCTTGTGCCTGGTCGGCCGGGTGTCGGCGTGGGCGGCCGACCCTTGTGCCTGGTCGGCGGGGCGTCGGCGTGGGCGGCGGGGAGTTGGGCGCGGGTGGCCGTGCGCCGGACGCGGACGGTGCGCCGGACGCGGGCGATCGACGGCGGCCCGCTCCCTGTGTCCCGCGCCCCGCGTCCCGCTCCCCGTGCCCGTGCCCGTGCCCCGGGTGCGCGGGCGCGCACACGCGCAGACGCGCACACGCGCAGACGCGCACACGCGCAGACGCGCCGGAAGGCGGCACCACCGTGGACGCGGTGGTGCCGCCTTCCGTCCGTGACCGGCCTCGCGAGGCGCCGGACCACGGTCGCCGATCCGGCCTGAACCGGTCTGATCCGATCTGATCCGGCCTGAGCCGATCTGAGCCGGACGCGAGACCCTAGCCGGCGGTGACCGGGGTGGCGACGAGTTCCAGCAGTTCGGCCGGGTGCCGCAGGACCACGTCCGGCCGCGCGCCCAGCAGCGGCTCGGGGTCGACGCCCGCCCACAGCGCCGCCGCCGCGTACACTCCCGCGCCGTGGGCGCTGTGCAGGTCGGTGACGGCGTCGCCGACCATCACCGTCTGCCCGGCGGGCGCCCCCAGCGCCGAGAGCGCGAGGCGGACCATGTCCGGCGCCGGCTTGGGCCGCGGGACCTCGTCCGAGCCGATCACCACCTCGAACAGGTCCAGCAGCCCGAGCCCGGCGAGCAGGGCGCGGGCCCGGTCGCCCGCCTTGCCCGTCGCCACGGCCATCGGCACCTTGCGCCGGTGCAGGGACTCCAGCAGTTCAGCGATCCCCGGGAACACCTGCACCCGGGAAGCCAGTCGGCGGCTCTCCCGCACGAAGGGCTCCTCCATCTCCGGCGGCAGCCCCATGATGCGCATGATGTCGGGGAAGTACCGGCCCAGATGGCGGTTGTACTCGGCGAAGGGCGCCTCGCCCACGCCGACGACCTCGGCGTAGGCGACGCTGAACGCCTCCCGCATCACCTCGAAACTGTCGACGAGCACGCCGTCGAGGTCGAACACGACGGCCCGCAGGCCGCCCTCGACGCGTGGAGCGGCCCCGTCGGCCGTGGGCTCCGCCGCCCCGTCGTCATCGCTGTGCCTGTCAAGCATGCCGCTGCCTCTCCTAGTTCAGTAGCGTCGAACGGGGCACGGCGTGGGCCGCTCTTGTGGAGCGGGCCCCGATCCGTGCCCGGCGGGCCGAGCCGTAGATGCGCTCGATCACCGCGATGGTGCGGCGGACCTCTTCCACGGTCCGTCCCCGCGCCGCCGGGTCCGCCAGCAGTTGCGGCAGTTCGTCCAGCTGGCGCAGGTACTCGGCGCCGATCTCCTCCTCCGGGAGCGGGACCTCGGTCCGTTCCCCGTCGCGCACCAGGACCAGCCGGGAACCCTTGCGGCGGTTGGGGCTGAAGCCGAACGTGCAGTCCAGCGTGGCGCTGCCGGCGCTGCCGTCCACCCGGACGCGGGTCGTGTCGTACGGCTCGTGGGAGGCCCAGCTGGCCCGGATCGCCACCGACACCCCGGTCTCGGTGACCAGGAAGCCGCGCGCGGTGTCCTCCACGTCGCCCGCCGCGTCCGGCTCGCGCGGCGCGTCCTCGCGCCAGGCCGCCTCCGAGGAGCGGTCGTTGACGAAGTCGTCGGACACGGTGCCGACCGCCTGGTCGAAGCCGACCGGGCCGAGGATCGGCCCGACGGTGTCGAGCAGGTGCCAGCCCAGGTCCACCAGGGCTCCGCCGCCGGCGAACTGCCGCTGGGTGAACCAGCCGCCGGCGCTCGGCACCCCGCGGGCCCGCACCCAGGACAGCTCGATGTGCCGCAGTTCGCCCAGATCCCGCTGGATCACCTCGCGCAGGGCGAGCACGTCGGCGCGGTAGCGGGCCGCGCTGCCCGCGAGGAGCATCGCGCCGCCCTCGCGTTCGGCGGCGGCCAGCTGGTCCGCCTCCGCCGAGTTGAGGCAGACGGGCTTCTCCAGGAACACCGGGATGCCCATGCGCAGGACGCGGCAGGCGACGGCCGAGTGCAGGTGGTTCGGCACCGCCACGATCGCCAGGTCGACCTCGTCGCGGCGCAGTTCCGACACGTCGGACAGCAGCCGGGTCCCGGTGCGGTCCTGGGGGACGTCGGACCAGGCGGCCTGGTTGGGCTCCACCAGGAACGACACGCCGAAGGAGGGGTGCTGGCGCAGTCGCGGAAGCCAGATGGACTTCGCCGCCCACCCCAGACCCACCACGCTCGTGCGGACCGGAGCACGGCCCGGTCCTCGTGCGCTCAGCGGGGTGTTCATGCGCGCGCGACCTCTTCGGCCACGACCTCGGCCACGGCGTGCATCTGCTCCTCGGTGCCCAGCAGGGTCCGGTGGTGCAGCCAGACGCAGTCGGCGGTGATGGCCTCGGTCACCGGGCAGCGGTCGGCGAGTTCCGCGACGGTCGCGTCGGGCGACGCGTACTCCCAGAAGCCGTCCGAGCGGTAGATCGCCCGGAACGCGATGAACGCGGGCACGCCCCGCTCGACGAGCCGGTCCACCAGCGCGTCGCGGGCCTCCTCGCCGATGCCGGGGATCCGGAACATCTGCATGTAGTGGGGGTGGGCCGTGACCCGCTCGTCGCGGCTCTGCGGGACGACCCCGGGGATCTCGCCGAGCAGGGAGGCGAGGAGCGGCGAGCGCTGCTCGCGGGTGGCGATCTGCTGGTCCAGCCGGCCCAGCTGGGAACGCAGCACGGCCGCGGAGAACTCGTTCATCCGGAAGTTGGAACCCGAGGTCTGGTGGTAGTACTTGCGGTCGGTGCGCGGCCGGCCGCAGCTGTGCCGCAGGAAGCCCTCCTGGTAGGAGGCCTCGTCGGGGAAGGTGACCAGACCGCCCTCTCCGGCCGTCATCAGCTTGCCGTTCTGGAAGCTGAACGCGGCGACGGAACCCAGCTCGCCGGCCTTGCGGCCGGCCCACTCGGCCCCGTGGGCGTGCGCGGCGTCCTGGATCAGCGGCACCCCGGTGTCGGCCGACAGCTTGCCGAGGGCGTCCATGTCCGCGAAGTGACCCGCCATGTGGACCGGCATGATCGCGCTGGTGCGGGAGGTGACCGCGGCGGCCACCGCCTGCGGGTCGAGGCAGTACGTCTCCGGGTCGACGTCGACCGGTACGGCGACGGCGCCGAGGCGCTGGGCGGCCTGCGAGGAGGAGATGAACGTGAAGGCCGGGACGATGACTTCGCCGCCCTCGCGCACGCCGAGCACCTGGAGGGCGAGTTCGAGGGCGTGGGTGCCGTTCGTCACGGCCAGCGCATAGGGCGCACCGTGGCGGTCGGCGAACTCCCGCTCGAACGAGTCGACCTCGTTGCCTCCCATGCGCCACCACTGACCCTGTTCCAGTGCGCGCAGCAGACCTGTCCGCTCCTCCTCGCCGTACTGCGGCCACACGGGGAGATCCGCGAGCAACTTCGCCTGATCATTCATGACGGTCCATTCCTGTCCTGGGGAACGCGGACATCTCCGCGAAAGGGCCAACCCACCCCGGAAATCCAAGAATCGGCGGCGGGGAATATCACGCTACCGCGCCGGCGGCAGCGTCTCCCATCCCCTACCGGGTCCCCGGACATCCCCCTGAAAGCCATGAGCCGACCCCCCTGTCGCCGAATTCGACCCCCCGACACCGGCCACGAACGGGTGCGGGCGATAAAGAATGGAGTGCGTCCGGGTCGACCACGAGAAGCCGGTTTTCCAACCGCAGTTGTGAGGTGAGTCATGAGCGCGATACTGCTGCTGAACGGTCCCAACCTCGGCATCCTCGGGCAACGCGAGCCCGAGGTGTACGGCACCGACACCCTGGCGGACGTCGAGCGGGCCGTGGGCGAGGAGGTCGCCGACCGGGGCTGGGACGTGATCTCCGTGCAGAGCGACTCCGAGGGGGACCTGGTCCGCGCCGTGCACGCCCACTACGGCACGGTCGGCGCCCTGGTCAATCCCGGTGCGCTGATGGTCGCCGGCTGGAGCCTGCGCGACGCCCTCGCGAACTATCCGCGGCCCTGGGTCGAGGTCCACCTGTCCAACGTGTGGGCCCGCGAGCAGTGGCGGCACGAATCCGTGATCGCACCGCTCGCCTCGGGCGTCGTGGTCGGTCTCGGCTCGCTCGGCTACCGGCTCGGCGCCCGCGCCCTGCTCACCATCGCCGGCGACGTGCGGCCGGCCGCGCCGACGCTCGCCGCGACCGCCTAGTACGGTCACGGCGCCGGTCCGCGCGTCCCGCAGCCCCGCAGCCCTGGAGTCCCGTCCGCCAAGGAGCCAGCAATGAGCACCACCGTCACGTGTTCCCAGCAGTGGATCCGCCGGTTCCACCCCAAGCCGGAACGCCGTATGGTCCTGGTCGCCCTGCCCCACGCCGGCGGTTCGGCCAGCTACTTCCATCCGCTGTCGGCGGCGCTCGGCGACGACGTCGAGGTCCTCGCCGTGCAGTATCCGGGCCGCCAGGACCGGCGGCACGAGGCCCTGGTCCCCTCCGTGCACGACCTGGCCGACCACATCGCCCGGGCCCTGATGCCGTGGGCCGGGCCCATCGCCCTGTTCGGGCACAGCATGGGCGCGACCGTCGCCTACGAGGTCGCCCGGCGCCTCCAGCAGTGCGGCTCGCCCGCCGCGGCGCTGATCGTCTCCGCGCGCCGCGCCCCGTCCGTCGAGCGCGCGGACGGCTTCCACGAACTCGACGACGACGCCCTGCTGAGGGAGGTGCTCCTGCTCGGCGGCAGCGACGCCGCCCTCGCCCTCGACGAGGAGCTGCTGCAGCTCACCATGCCGGTGCTGCGCAACGACTTCCGGGCGGTCGCCGCCTACCGCTGCACCCACACCGAGCCGCTGACGACGCCCATCACGGCACTGGTCGGATCGGACGACCCGCGGGTGTCGGTCGCGGAAGTCGGGGAATGGCGGCGGCACACCGACGAGGCATTCTCCCTCCGCGTTTTCGACGGGGGGCATTTCTATCTCGCCGAGCACGCCGGGGCCGTCATCGAGGTGCTGCGCTCGACGCTGGAACCCCATCTTTCCGACGTGAATTGAACAGCAGTCCGGAGTTTCCTTAGTCCGGAGTTTCCTTTCCTGACGTGCCGAGAGGCCGGGAGCACACGACCGTGAGTCATCTGGGAATCGACATCGGCGGCACGAAAGCAGCGCTGCGGCTGGAACGCGACGGCGCCGCCGCGGGCGCGCCCGCGCGGGAGGTCCGCTTCACCTGGCCCGAGGAGGGCGGGGCCGCCGCCGACATGGACGCGCTGGCCGCCGCCGTGGAGAGGCTGGGCCGCCCGTCCGGCGACCCGGTGACGTCGGTGGGTGTGGCGCTGCCCGCCGCCGTCGACGCCGAGGGCCGGGTGCGCGGCTGGCCGGGCCGGCCGAGCTGGCAGGGCCTCGACGTCCGGGCCCGGCTGGTGGCGCTGCTGCCCGGCGCGCGGGTGCGCATCGCCGACGACGGCGACCTGGCGGCGCTCGCCGAGGCGCGGGCGGCGGGCTGCCGCGACCTGGTGCACTTCGGCGTGGGCACGGGGATCGGCGGCGGCGTGGTGATGGACGGAGTGATGCGTCCGGGAACCGGCCGCGGTTCGTGCGAGGTGGGGCACGTGGTCGTCGACCACGACGGCGACGCCCGGTGCGACTGCGGCCGGCGCGGCTGCGTCCAGGCTCTCGCTTCGGGACGGTCGACGCTGCGGCGGGCCGCGCGGGTGCTCGGCCGGCCGGCCGGCTTCGACGAACTGCGCGAGGCGTGGACGAAGCGGGAGGACTGGGCGGTGCGGACGGTGGCCCCGGGCGTCGCCGCGCTCGCCGCCGTCGCGGTGTCCCTGTCCGAACTGACCCATCCCGAGGTCATCACGATCGGCGGCGGTTTCGCGGCCGCCCTGCCCGGCTACGCCACGCAGGTGGCCGACGCGGCCGACGCCCTGCGACGCCCCACGGGCCCCGCCCCCGAGATACGCCCGGCCCTGCTGGGCGGCCTGTCCTCCCTGGACGGCGCACTCCTGCTCTCCCGCGGCCTGGGCATCGGGACCGCCCCGCACCCCTCCTGACGGCACACCCCGAACCGGCGTACCACGGCAGCGCGACGAGAGCCTCCCCCCCCCCCGGCCGGCGCCGACGCGAACCCGGCCGCCCCGAACCGCCGTTCCCGCCGACGCGGTCCGTGCCCCGGCCGAAGCGTCGCTTCGGCCGGGGCACGGACCGCGCGGCCGTCCAGGGCCCGGACGGGAGGCCCTAAGGGCGCCGGCGGCTGTGCAGCATCGTGCCGCCGCGGCCCGCGACGCCCCTGAGGCGGTGCTCGCAGCGGCCCACTCCCACCGGACGGCGGGCCGTGTGCTGCCAGTACGGCCGCGACTCGGGGTTCAGCGCCGGGTCCTGGTTGAGGACGGCCAGTTCCAGGGCCCGCAGCTCGCGCCCCGGGTCGAGCCCGAAGTTGTCCAGCAGGGCGGCCCGCGTGCGCCGGTAGGCGGCGAGCGCGTCGTGCTGCCGGCCGACCCGGTAGAGGGCGACCATGAGCAGCCCGCACAGCCGTTCCTCGGTGGGCTCGGCGGCGGCCATCTCCTCGAGTTCGCCGAGGATCTCCTGGTGTTGACCGCGCCTGAGGAGTTCCTGCGCGTAGTCCTCGAAGACGCTCATCCGCAGACCGGTGACCGCCTTCAGCTCCGGCCAGGCGATGCCGTTCTCCGCGAGGTCCGCGAGGGCGGGCCCGCGCCACAGCGCGAGCGCCGAGCGCAGCTTGTCCGTGCCCGACTCGCGCTGTCCTTCGGCGATCTCGGCCCGGCCCAGCTCCACCTGGCGGCGGAAGTGCCACAGGTCCAGGTGGCCGTCGGCGACGGTGAGGCGGTAGCCGGGCGGCGCGGTCGTCAGCCGCACGGACCCGTCGGGCCGGGCGTGCCGGTCGATGATCCTGCGCAGCGCGGACACGCCGTTGTGCACCATTTTCCGCGACGTCGCGGGAGTGTCGTATCCCCACAGCGCCTGTATCAGTTTGCTCGTCGGCACGACCTCGTTGGCGCGCAGGAGAAGAAATCCGGCGATGGCTCGATGATTGAACCCGCCGAACTCCACCGGACCGTCTTCGGATACCGCCTCTAAAGGGCCGAGCAGGTTGAATCGCATGGAGAACCACCCCCGGTTCACGCGGCAGCCAAGCGGCGCACGCTACCCCTACAGTAAAAAACCACCTGACCTGTTTGTCAAGCCGTACACACAGCCGCTCGCAACCATCCAGAACGTCAGAAATAGCAGGTCAGAAGGCATTTGGCCGCGCACCGGAGGGAGAGCGGTCCACGAACGCGTCTCCCCCGAACGCACGGAACGCGCCCTTCCGGGTGGCCCGGCGGCCCCGCAGGAGGCCGATGGGCGGCCGATGGGAGGCCGGTGTGCGCGGAGAAACCGGGGCCCCTTGAAGGGTTGCTAGCTTCGGCCCGTCGGTCTTCTCGAAACCCCATTCGTACGGAGGGAACCAGTGAATCTGGTCGAACGTGACGAGCAGGAATCGGAGCTCGAACGAATATGGAGCGAATGCGGCGCCGGAAAGGGTTCCGTCGTGCTGCTCGAAGGCTCCGGCGGCAGCGGAAAGACCGAACTGCTGCACCAGGCAGCCGAGCGCGCCCGGCGCGGCGGAGGGCTGGTCCTGCACGCCGGCTGCTCCCCCGCCGAGAGCGCGCTGCCGTTCGGGGTCCTCGGGCAGCTCTTCTCCTCCGTGCCCGCCGTGGAGGGCCCGCTCGCCCGGCTGCAGGCGCCGAACAGCCCCCTGGCCGCCGAGGCGGCCCCGCACGACCCCGCCCGGGGCGCCGTCGCCATCGGCCCCCAGCTCGCCCTGCTGCTCAACGAGGTGACCGCCACCCTGCTCGAACTCTCCGCCGCGAACCCGGTGTTCATCGGCGTCGACACCGTCCGGCACGCCGACGCGCAGTCGCTGGCCTGTCTCCTGTATCTGGTGCGGCGGACCGGGGCCGCCCGCGTCATGGCCGTCCTCACCGACGACACGGCCGCCCACCGCAGCCCCTTCCGCACCGAGCTGCTCGACCAGCCGCACACGCGGCGCGTGCCCCTCGCGCCGCTCGCCGAGGCCGAGATCACCGCACTGCTGGCCCGGCAACTGGAGCGGGACGAGGCCGAACGGCTGGCCGGCGAGTTCCACACCCTCAGCGGAGGCAATCTGCTGCTGCTGCGCGCCCTGCTGGAGGACCACCTGGCCTGCGGCGGCGTCCGCAAGGACGGCTACGGCCGCGCCGTGCTGCGCCAGCTCGGCCGGCTGGAGGAGCCCGTCACGGCCGTGGCCCGGGCGCTCGCCGTCCTGGGCAGCGCCGAGGCCCCGGACCGTCTGGCCCGGCTCGCCGGCGTCGACGACGGCGCCGTCGAGACCGCGCTGCGGACCCTCGGATCGGTCGGCCTGGTCGCCGGCCTCACCTTCCGCCACGACATCGTCCGCCAGGCCGTTCTCGACGACCTGGCCCCCGAGGACCGCACCACCCTGCGGCTGGCCGCCGCCGCGCTGCTGCACGAGCAGGGCTGCCCGCCCCGCGCCATCGCCCCGCTGCTCGTCGAGGCGGACCGGCCGGACGGCGCGTGGAGCGTGCGCGTCCTGTCGGAGGCGGCCGAGCAGGAGCTGCTCGCCGGCCGGCCGCAGCACGCCGTCGCCGCCCTGGAGGCCGCGCTGCGCGCCCCCGTCGGCAGCGGCGCCGAGCGCGCCGCGATCGAGTCGCGGCTGATCCAGGTGCGGCGGCTCTTCGACCCGGCGACCGCCGAACGCCATCTGACGGCCCTGACCACCGCCGCACGCGCCGGCGAGCTGGCCCCGGCCCGCACCCTCGACCTCGTGCGCCAACTGCTGTGGCAGGGCCGTACGGCCGAGGCCGGCGAGCTGCTGGACCGGCTGCGCACGGCCCGCCCGGAAGCGCACAGCGAGGCCGCGGCCCTGCTGGAGGACACCGAGAAGTGGCTGGCCTGGACGCACCCCACCCTCGCCCGCCGCACCCCCCGGCCGACCGGGCAGGGACGCCCCGCCGCGCTGCTCGCCGACGCCCTGGTCAACGGCCGCGCCCACGAGGCCGTCGGCCAGGCCCACCAGGTGCTCAAGGACCGCGGCCCCAGCTACGACCTCAGCTGGCCGGAGGAGCCCGCCCTGCTCGCCCTCGGCGTGCTGCTGTGCACCGACTCCCCGGACGCGGCGGCCTGGTGCGACCGGCTGCTGCGCGAGGGCCACACGCCCTACTCGCCGACCTGGATGGCCATGCTGTCCGCGATGCGGTCCGAGGCCGCTCTGCGCCTGGGCGACCTCACCGGCGCCGCGGACCACGCCCAGCAGGCCCTCAACCACATCCACCCGGCCGCCTGGGGCGTCGCCGTGGGCGGTCCCCTCGGCAGCCTCGTCCTCGCCACCACCCGCATGGGCCACTACGACGAGGCGGGCGCCTATCTGACCCACGCCGTCCCCAAGCACATGTTCGACACCCGCTACGGCCTGCACTACCTGCACGCACGCGGCCAGTACCACCTGCTCACCGGCCACCCGCACGCCGCCCTCGCCGACTTCCTCGCCTGCGGGGACCGGATGCGGGCCTGGGGGATCGACGTCCCCGGCGTCGTGCCGTGGCGCACGAGCGCCGCCGAGGCGTGGCTCGCGCTCGGCAACCGGGAGCAGGCGGCGCGGCTGTCCTACGACCAGCTCGGCCGGCCCGGCACCAACGGCGCCCGCCCCCGGGCGGCGGCCCTGAGGACCCTCGCCGTGGGCGGGCCCGTGGCGCGCCGGCCGCAGATGCTGTCGGAGGCGCTGGACCTGTATGAGCGGTGCGGTGACCGGTACGAGCAGATCCGGGTCCTCGGCGACCTCGCCACCACCTACCACGAACTCGGGGACAACCGGCGCGCCCGTACCCATGTGCGGCGCGCCCGCCATCTGGTCGGGATGTGCGGGGCGGCCTCGCTCTCCGAGGAGCTGTTCTCCTTCCCGGACGAGGCCGAGGAGCAGCCGTCCCCGGCCGGCGCCGGCTTCGGCGACGGGGCACTGCTCACCGGCTCGGAACGCCGGGTCGCCGCGCTCGCCGTCAGCGGCTACACCAACCGGGAGATCGCGGCCAAGCTGTTCATCACCCCGAGCACCGTGGAGCAGCACCTCACCCGCGTCTACCGGAAGCTGGGCGTGCGCTGCCGCAAGGACCTGCCGGTCGAGCTGGCCACCAGCGTCACCGAGGCGGTCGCCCGGACGCTGCCGGTGTCCGTGACGGTCTTGATCTCCCCCGTCAGGTCCACGGAGACGACGTCGT
>NZ_JAIOAB010000090.1 GCF_019890635.1 Streptomyces sennicomposti | reverse complement strand
GGGGGGCCCCCCCCTCTCCCCCCCGGGCCCCCCCCGCCGTTTTCGGACTCACATCCCTCGGGGCCCCGCCGTTCGGCGGGCTCGCGTCCCTCAGGTCGTCGACCGTCGCCTGCGCGCCCCCGGCCTCCGCTCGCTCGGGCGGGTGACCGGGTCGCCGGCCTCCAGGGCGGCGGCGCGGCGGCGCAGGCCGAAGTCGGCCAGGGCTTCGGCGAGCTTGTGGACCGACGGCTCGGGGGCCATCACGTCCACCCGCAGGCCGTGTTCCTCCGCCGTCTTGGCGGTGGCCGGGCCGATGCAGGCGATCACCGTCACGTTGTGCGGCTTGCCCGCGATGCCGACCAGGTTGCGGACCGTGGAGGACGAGGTGAAGAGCACGGCGTCGAAGCCGCCGCCCTTGATCGCCTCGCGGGTCTCCGCCGGGGGCGGCGAGGCGCGCACGGTGCGGTAGGCCGTGACGTCGTCCACCTCCCAGCCCAGCTCGATCAGACCGGCGACCAACGTCTCCGTGGCGATGTCGGCGCGCGGCAGGAAGACGCGGTCGATCGGGTCGAAGACCGGGTCGTAGGGCGGCCAGTCCTCCAGCAGACCGGCGGCCGACTGCTCGCCGCTCGGCACCAGGTCCGGCTTCACGCCGAAGGCGATCAGCGCCTTGGCGGTCTGCTCGCCCACCGCCGCGACCTTGATGCCCGCGAAGGCGCGGGCGTCCAGGCCGTACTCCTCGAACTTCTCGCGGACCGCCTTGACCGCGTTGACCGAGGTGAAGGCGATCCACTCGTAGCGGCCGGTGACCAGGCCCTTGACCGCGCGCTCCATCTGCTGGGGCGTGCGCGGCGGCTCCACGGCGATGGTCGGCACCTCGTGCGGCACCGCGCCGTAGGAGCGCAGCTGGTCGGAGAGGGAGGCGGCCTGCTCCTTGGTGCGCGGCACGAGGACCTTCCAGCCGAACAGCGGCTTGGACTCGAACCACGACAGCTGGTCGCGCTGCGCGGCGGCGCTGCGCTCGCCGACGACGGCTATCACCGGCCGGCCGCCGTCCGGGGACGGCAGCACCTTGGCCTGCTTCAGCGTCTGGGCGACCGTCCCGAGGGTGGCGGTCCAGGTGCGCTGGCGGGTGGTGGTGCCGGCGACGGTGACCGTCATCGGGGTGTCCGGCTTGCGGCCGGCGGAGACCAGTTCACCGGCGGCGGCGGCCACCGCGTCCAGCGTCGTGGAGACCACGACGGTGCCGTCGGAGGCGCCGACCTCGGTCCAGCAGCGGCCCGAGGCGGTGCGGGCGTCGACGAACCGTACGTCGGTGCCCTCCGCGTCGCGCAGCGGCACACCGGCGTACGCGGGCACGCCGACGGCGCTGGCGATGCCGGGCACCACCTCGAAGGGGACCCCGGCGGCGGCGCACGCGAGCATCTCGGCGGCGGCGTCCGTGTCGAGCCCGGGGTCGCCGGTCACCGCACGGACGACCCGCCTGCCGCCGCGCGCGGCCTCCATGACAAGATGTGCGGCATCCCGTACCGCGGGCGCCCCAACGGTTGCTGACGTGCCGTCAACGACCGTCAGCTGGGGTGTGCCCGTGCCCGGAACAGGGTTCTGCGCCGGGTCCGGGTCCGTGTGCACGACGGTGACGCCCGCTCGGGCGTGCGTGCGTACGACGTCGAGCACCTCGTGCTCGGCGACGAGGACGTCCGCGTTCGCCAGCGCCTCCACGGCGCGCAGTGTCAGCAGTCCCGGATCTCCGGGTCCGGCACCCAGGAAGGTGACGTGCCCGTGTTCCGGACCGGCGGGAAGGGTGGTGGGGCTCAAAGTGCTCGCTCCCCCATCAGACCGGCCGCGCCCCGGGCGAGCATCTCGGTGGCGAGTTCGCGACCGAGCGCCATCGCATCGTCGTGCGTCCGGGGTACGGGACCGGTGGTGGACAACTGCACCAGCGTCGAGCCGTCGGTCGTGCCGACGACGCCGCGCAGGCGCATTTCCTTGACAATCTGCCGGTCGGCCTGGGGTTCCGCCCGCTCCAGCGGTGCCGAGAGCGGGGGAAGGTCGGCCAACGCGCCCACGGGGGCGCTGCAGCCGGCCTCCAGGGCGGCGAGCAGGGACCGCTCGGCCGTCACGGCGGCCCGCGTGTGCGGGTCGTCGAGTTCGGCGAGCGCCGCGATGAGGTCCGCGCGGTCCGCGGCGCACTCGATCGCCAGGGCCCCCTGGCCGGGGGCGGGCAAAACGGTGTCGACCGACAGGAAGTCGGTCACTTCGTCGCCGCGGCCGATCCGGTTGAGACCGGCGGCGGCCAGGACGACGGCGTCGAGTTCGCCGCCGTGCACGAAGCCGATGCGGGTGTCGACGTTGCCCCGGATCGGGACGGTCTCGATGTCCAGGCCGTGGGCGCGGGCGTACGCGTTCAGCTGCGCCATGCGGCGCGGCGAGCCGGTGCCGACGCGCGCCCCGCGGGGCAGGTCGGCGAACTTGAGCGCGTCCCGGGCGACCAGTACGTCACGCGGGTCCTCGCGCTCGGGTATGGCGGCCAGGACCAGTTCCGCGGGCTGTGCCGTGGGGAGGTCCTTGAGCGAGTGAACCGCGAAGTCCACCTCGCCCCGCGCCAGCGCCTCGCGCAGCGCCGCGACGAACACGCCGGTGCCGCCGATCTGTGCCAGGTGTTCGCGGGAGGTGTCGCCGTAGGTGGTGATCTCGACGAGCTCGACGGGCCGTCCGGTCACCTGGCTCACGGCGTCGGCCACCTGCCCGGACTGGGCCATGGCGAGCTTGCTCCGCCTGGTCCCCAGCCTCAGTGCCTTCTCACTCATGCTGGCCCTCGGTTCTTGCCGTTCTGGTCGAAGTCGTCGGTGTGGTCGGCGCCGGCGGCGCCGGCGCCGAGCCGGGAGACGGAGGCCACCGTCTCCGGGTCCAGGTCGAACAGGGTGCGCAGCGCGTCCGCGTACCCGGCGCCGCCGGGCTCGGCCGCGAGCTGCTTGACCCGGACGGTCGGCGCGTGCAGCAGCTTGTCCACCACCCGGCGCACGGTCTGGGTGATCTCCGCGCGGTGCTTGTCGTCGAGGCCGGGCAGCCGCCCTTCCAGGCGGGCGATCTCGCTGCTGACGACGTCGGCGGCCATGGTGCGCAGGGCGACCACGGTGGGCGTGATGTGCGCCGCCCGCTGGGCCGCGCCGAAGGCGGCGACCTCGTCGGCGACGATCCGGCGGACCTGGTCCACGTCGGAGGCCATCGGCGCGTCCGCGGACGCCCCGGCCAGCGACTCGATGTCCACCAGGCGCGCCCCGGCCAGCCGGTGCACGGCCGCGTCCACGTCCCGCGGCATGGCCAGGTCGAGGACGAACAGGACCGGCTCGGGGCGCGGTGCGACGGGCACCGGCTCCGGCTTGCGGCGCTCGGGGATGCGGCCGACGGTGGCGGCGGTCGCGGCGAGCGCGGTGATCAGTTCCGCGTCGGCCTCGACCCCGCGCCCGGCGGCGTCCCGGCGGTCCACGGAGCCGCCGTTGTCGACCCAGGTGCCGTGCTGCTCCAGCGTGGCGGCGTCGATGCCGGCGACCGCGGACTCCCCGAGCAGCGAGAAGCCGCTCTCCGCGGTGGCCAGGTCGAGCGGGCAGCCGTCCTCGCCGGCGGCGGGCGGCAGCGGCGTCTCGCGTACGTCGCCACGCGCGGCCTTCGCCTGCGGGCCGGCCTGGGCGCCGGCCTGGGCACGGCCGTCCTCCCCGGCCTCCGCGGCGGGCTCGGTGACGGCGGCGGGCGCGCCGGTGCGGCCCTCCAGGGCGGCGGCGATCGTCTCGGCGGTCAGCACGAGGCCGGTCGCGCCGGTGCAGGAGACGGCGATGTCTGCACGTGTCAGCTCGGCCGGCACCGCGTCCATCGGTACCGCGCGGGCCAGCACGTGCGTGTCGTCGCCCTCGGTGAGGATCTGGGCCAGCCGCTCGGCGCGCTCGGCGGTGCGGTTGGCGATGACGATCTCGCCGACCCCGGCGCGCGCCAGCGTGGCCGCGGCCAGCGACGACATCGAACCGGCGCCGATGACCAGGGCCTTCTTGCCGTGCGCCCATTCCTGCACATCGGCGCCCTGGGACAGCTGCTCAAGGCCGAAGGTGACCAGGGACTGTCCGGCGCGGTCGATGCCGGTCTCGGAGTGGGCGCGCTTGCCGACCCTCAGGCCCTGCTGGAACAGGTCGTTCAGCAGCCGGCCGGCGGTGTGCAGTTCCTGGGCGCGGGCCAGGGAGTCCTTTATCTGGCCGAGGATCTGCCCCTCGCCGACCACCATCGAGTCCAGGCCGCAGGCCACCGAGAACAGGTGGTGGACGGCGCGGTCCTCGTAGTGCACGTAGAGATAGGGAGTCAGCTCTTCCAGGCCGACGCCGCTGTGCTGGGCGAGCAGCGTGGACAGCTCGGCGACACCGGCGTGGAACTTGTCCACGTCGGCGTACAGCTCGATGCGGTTGCAGGTGGCCAGGACGGCGGCCTCGGTGGCGGGCTCGGCGGCCACGGTGTCCTGGAGCAGCTTGATCCGGTCGTCCTCGTTCAGCGAGGCGCGTTCCAGGACGCTGACCGGGGCGCTGCGGTGGCTCAGTCCGACGACGAGGAGGCTCATGCCGGCATCACGGCGGGGGCGGCCCCGTCGGGTCCCTGGTCGGCGGACGCCTTGCGGGCGGCGGCGGAGCCGGCGGCGGGCAGCGCGCCGTCGGCGGCGGCCTCCTCGCCGGCCTTGCGCTGCTCGTGGAAGGCGAGGATCTGCAGCTCGATGGAGAGGTCGACCTTGCGCACGTCGACGCCCTCGGGGACGTTCAGCACGGTCGGCGCGAAGTTCAGGATGGAGGTCACCCCGGCGGCGACGAGCCGGTCGCAGACCTGCTGGGCGGCGCCCGCGGGGGTCGCGATCACGCCGATCGACACGCCGTTGTCCTGGATGATCCGCTCCAGGTCGTCGGTGTGCTGCACGGGGATGCCGGCGACGGGCTTGCCCGCCATCGCCGGGTCGGCGTCGATCAGGGCGGCGACGCGGAAGCCGCGGGAGGCGAAACCGCCGTAGTTGGCGAGGGCGGCGCCGAGGTTTCCGATACCGACGATCACAACCGGCCAGTCCTGGGTCAGCCCCAGCTCGCGGGAGATCTGGTAGACGAGATACTCGACGTCGTAGCCCACGCCCCGGGTCCCGTAGGAACCGAGGTAGGAGAAGTCCTTGCGCAGTTTGGCGGAGTTGACTCCCGCCGCGGCGGCCAGCTCCTCGGAGGAGACCGTGGGCACCGAGCGCTCCGACAGTGCGGTCAGGGCTCGGAGGTACAGCGGAAGGCGGGCGACGGTGGCCTCGGGAATCCCTCGGCTACGGGTCGCCGGTCGGTGAGTTCGGCCAGTTGCCACGGTGCTCCTGCGGGTAGAGCGGGGCTTTTGGCGGTCATACGTCCCCAGACCGCCCCGTCGGAAGCAGGCTATGTCTTTGTGAACGCGTGCACAAAGATGGTGTCCGATTTGCCCGGCCAACGTGACCGGGGTCACGCGCCCCCGGCGCTCCGGCGCGGAACCGGCGCAGTCGCGACCGCGTTCCTTCTTTGTTGGGGGCAAAATCGCACACTCTCCTCTACGATCCCCGCCCCCGAGACCAAGTCGCCGTCGATCCTAAGCGAATTTCGGTCAGTTTGTACTCGCCGGTCAGTCTTGATCAGCGGCTACCGGCACGGCTGTGAGCCGCCCCACGGACACCGGACCGCCGCCCTGGCGTCGCCCGGGTGTCGTCCGGGTGTCACCCCGCCGCCGCCCGGCCGTCGTACGGCTGCCGTACGGCCGCCGCCCGACCAGGCGTTCGGCTGCCGTCCCACGGGTACCCGGCCGCCCTCCGGCTGCCGCCCGACCAAGCGCTCGGCTGCCGCCTGGCCGTCGTCCGGCTGCTGTATCGCCGTCGCCCCACGGCCACTCGGCCGTATCGCTGTGACGGTGAACACCCGGTGGCCGCCCGGCCCCGGCCGGCCGCCGTCAGCCGTCAGCCGTCAGCCGTCAGCCGGTGAGCGCCTTGCGCAGCCGGTCCTCGTTCACCCGCCAGAAGGTGTGCTGTTCGCCGTCGATCAGCACGACGGGGATCTGCTCCCAGTACCGGTCGTACAGCTCCCGGTCCTCGCCGATGTCCTTCTGCTCCCAGCGCGCACCGACCTCGGCGCACACCTTCTCGACCACGGCCTGCGCGTCGTCGCACAGATGGCAGCCGGGCTTGCGGACGAGGGTGACGAGCCGGTCCGCGGGCGCGGCCGGCTTACGACGAAACAACGGACTCATACCCGCCATTCTCACCCGCCCCGCCGGACCCCCGCGGCCGCACGGCGCCGCGCCCCCGCACGCCCCCGGGCCCGCCTCACCGCGCCCCCGCCCGGCGACTCGTCGCCCGGAGTTCACGGGGTTCGCACCTCGCGGCTCCGGAAGCGCCGAACGGACTGGCTATGCTCACGCCATGGCCGCTCTCGGATGGCTCACCCCCCGTAGGCGCTCCGCCACGGCGCGGAGCGTGTTGGCAGGCGAGGCCTCGGCGGAGGCCGCGCGCAAGTCCTCGCAGGAGACCGCGCCTCCGCCCCCGCAGGAGGCCGAGTTCCCGGTGCACGGCGACGTCAGCGCCGCCGCCTTCTTCGACCTCGACAACACCGTCATGCAGGGCGCCGCCCTGTTCCACTTCGGCCGGGGCCTGTACAAGCGGAAGTTCTTCGAGACCCGCGACCTGGCCCGGTTCGCCTGGCAGCAGGCCTGGTTCCGGCTGGCCGGGGTCGAGGACCCCGAGCACATGCAGGACGTCCGCGACTCGGCGCTGTCCATCGTCAAGGGCCACCGCGTCTCCGAGCTGAAGTCGATCGGCGAGGAGATCTACGACGAGTACATGGCCGAGCGGATCTGGCCGGGCACCCGGGCGCTGGCCCAGGCCCACCTCGACGCCGGTCAGAAGGTGTGGCTCGTCACCGCCGCGCCCGTCGAGATCGCCCAGGTCATCGCCCGCCGCCTCGGTCTGACCGGCGCCCTCGGCACGGTCGCCGAGTCCGTCGCCGGCGTCTACACCGGCCGCCTCGTCGGCGAACCGCTGCACGGCCCCGCCAAGGCGGAGGCGGTGCGCGCCCTGGCCGCCGCCGAGGGCCTGGACCTGTCCCGGTGCGCCGCCTACAGCGACTCGCACAACGACATCCCCATGCTGTCGCTGGTCGGCCACCCCTACGCCATCAACCCGGACGCCAAGCTGCGCCGGCACGCCCGCGAGATGGACTGGCGGCTGCGCGACTACCGCACCGGCCGCAAGGCCGCGAAGGTCGGCATCCCGGCGGCGGCCGGCGTCGGCGCGGTCGCCGGCGGCACCGCGGCGGCCATCGCCCTGCACCGCCGCCGCCGCTGACCGCCCGTCGCCTCCCGCGCCCGCCCGGACACCACCTCGCGCCACCGCGCCGCCCGCCTCTTACGGCCGCCCGGCGCGGGCCCGCGCCGCCCTGACGCGGCGCCCCATGACCGTTCGTGCGCCACTGCGGTCACCGCCGTGTCGCCGCGCCGGATTCCGGTCGAACGGGCGAACGCACCCGGCCGCCGCCCTGGCCATACCCCTTGGCGGTACACCGCCACAACCCGTCCGCGACTTATACCGAAGCCGAACCGAATCGATCGGCAAACGGTCACTCTCCGGCACCTGATCGGGCGTCAACCGGTTACGGAAGCGACGTAATCGATGATTTGAGCAACTCGGTGTAGCAGCCCC
This sequence comes from Streptomyces sennicomposti, assembly GCF_019890635.1. GTDB lineage: Bacteria > Actinomycetota > Actinomycetes > Streptomycetales > Streptomycetaceae > Streptomyces > Streptomyces sennicomposti. Next base: position 10,789 of record NZ_JAIOAB010000090.1, on the reverse strand, counting down.
TGCACGAAGCGTTATTCTCCTCAGACGCAAACCGATATCTCTCCGTCGCTACGACGGGTGAACGGTTCCGCACTGCACGTGATGGAAGCTCTGCCTCTGGGAGTCCCGTGTACCCACACGTCGGGGTTGACGCCTCGGGCCTGGCTACGCTCCGCGCTACGGTCCTGGAGCTGCTGCGCGGTCTTGTCCCCACCGCGTCCGCCGGTCCCGCCTTCGCCACCGCCGCGCCCGTAGGGCCGTGCTACGCGCTGGCCGACGGGCTGGAGCAGGGGCCCGCGCGCAGCGCCGTCGTCGAGGGGCGGCGCACCGCCGACGGCCGGGCGGGCGGCCGGCGCGGGCGCACGGCCGCGACGGGCGCCGCCGTCCGGCGGCCGGCCGCCGACAGCGACAGCGCCCGGATGATGGAGCTGGTCGAGCGCGCCCAGGCCGGCGAGGCCGAGGCCTTCGGCCGCCTCTACGACCAGTACAGCGACACCGTGTACCGGTACGTCTACTACCGCGTCGGCGGCAAGGCGACCGCCGAGGACCTGACCAGCGAGACCTTTCTGCGGGCGCTGCGCCGCATCGGCACGTTCACCTGGCAGGGCCGCGACTTCGGCGCCTGGCTGGTGACCATCGCCCGCAACCTCGTCGCCGACCACTTCAAGTCCAGCCGGTTCCGGCTCGAGGTCACCACCGGCGAAATGCTCGACGCCAACGAGGTCGAGCGCTCCCCGGAGGACTCCGTCCTGGAGTCCCTGTCCAACGCCGCCCTGCTGGACGCCGTGCGCCGGCTCAACCCTCAGCAGCAGGAGTGCGTCACGCTCCGCTTCCTCCAGGGTCTCTCGGTCGCCGAGACCGCCCGGGTGATGGGCAAGAACGAGGGCGCGATCAAGACCCTCCAGTACCGCGCCGTGCGCACCCTCGCCCGGCTTTTGCCGGAGGACGCCCGCTGACCGTCCCGGCCGGCCGACCGCCAACTCGCCCTTTCCAGGGGTACGTTGACTTCTCGATCCGATCCCCGGACATCCGTAACCGAAGTGCCGAGCCGCTCGTTGTGCGGGATAGAGGCTCCCTGCGGTCACGCCTTGGCCCACGCTGATCACTCGTCCGGGTGGCGGCGGTCGCGAGCGTGCAACCCTCAGGACCCCTGGGGAGTCGACCGTCATGACGAGAGGAGGTGCCGCCAGTGATCGCGAACGTATCGGCGCACCGGCGGGCGAACGCCTTCGCCCAGGCCCTGGAGGAGTCATCCGACCGGGGCGCGGCGGCCGAGCGGTCCGAAGGACCCGCTCCGGAGCCGGCAGCGGCGGACCCGACCGAACAGGACCGGCTGCTGGCCGTCGCCACCGGTCTCGGCGCGCTGCCCCGGCCCGGGCTGGACCCCGAGGTCAAGGTCGCCCAGCGGGCCCAACTGGTGGCCGCGATGGAGGCCATGCTCCAGGAGGGCACCGCCGCGGGCGAGGCGAGGGAGCTTTCCGCGCTGCCCGGGCAGCGTTCGCACCGGGCCCACGGCGCCCACCGGGCGAGCGGCCTGGGGAAACTGCGGCCGCGCAGTCGGCTGGCGAAGGGCCTGGCCGCGGGCGGGCTCAGCGTGGGAGTGGCCGCGGGCGCGTTCGGCGGCGTGGCCGCCGCCAGCTCCGACGCCCTCCCCGGTGACTCGCTGTACGGCCTCAAGCGCGGCATCGAGGACTTCAAGCTCACCTATCTGACCGACGGCGCCGACGAGCAGGGCCAGGCCTATCTGGACCTGGCCGGCACCCGGCTCGGCGAGGCCCGCCGGCTGATGGAGCGCGACCGCGCCGGGCACCTCGACCACGAGGACCTCGCCGAGATCCGCCGCACCCTGTCCGGGATGAAGCACGACGCGACCGAGGGCCACCGCCTGCTGCACGAGGCGTACGAGCGCGACCCCGACTCCCTCGGCCCCATCCGCGCCCTCTCCGCCTTCTCCCGCTCGCACCGGGAGGCCTGGGGCGCCCTGCGGGAGCGGCTGCCGGTGCAGCTCGGCGACGTGGGCGACGAGGTGTCGTCGGTGTTCGACGCCATAGACGAAGAGGTCGCCCCGCTCCAGTCGCTGCTGCCCGAGCCCCCGGCCGGCGGCGACGGCAAGCGGCAGGGCGCCGGGCCGAGCGCCTCCGCGCACACCACCCACCCCGGGCGTACGGCCACGCCCAGCACCGGCGGCGGTACGCCGTCCGGCGGCCACGAGTCCGGCAGCGGCACCCCGAGCGCCTCGGCCGGCTCCGGCAGCCAGAACGGCGAGGGCCTGATCGGCGGCGCGGCCGGCGGCCTGCTCGACCCGCCGGGGCCCAGCAGCAGCGCCTCGCCGTCCGCCGGCAAGACGCCCGGCGCCGGCCCGGACGTCACGATCCCGCCCCTCCTCCCGGGCCTGCTGCCCGGCCTCGGCATCGAGGGCGAGGACGCGAAGTAGCGACAGCGGTACGGCGCTGGGGGCGCCCTCGTCCACCGAGGGCGCCCCCAGCGCCGTATGCGTACCCGGGCGAAGAAGACCGGCCGGCGGAAACCCGGCCAGGAGAGGCCCGGCCGGCAGAAGTCCGGTCAGAAGAAGACCGACCTCCGCTGGACCAGCAGCTTGTACAGCGTGTGCTGGATCTGCTCGCGGACCTGGTCGGTGAGGTTGAACATCAGCATCGGGTCCTCCGCCGCCTCCGGCGGGTAGCCGTCCGTCGGGATCGGCTCGCCGAACTGGATCGTCCACTTCGTCGGCAGCGGGACCAGGCCCAGCGGACCGAGCCACGGGAAGGTCGGCGTCAGCGGGAAGTACGGGAACCCGAGCAGCCGCGCCAGGGTCTTGGCGTTGCCGATCATCGGGTAGATCTCCTCCGCGCCGACGATTGAGCACGGCACGATCGGCACGCCCTGGCGCAGCGCGGTGGAGACGAAACCGCCCCTGCCGAAACGTTGCAGCTTGTAGCGCTCGCCGAACGGCTTGCCGATGCCCTTGAAGCCCTCCGGCATCACCCCGACCAGCTCGCCCTGCCCCAGCAGCCGTTCGGCGTCCTCCGCGCAGGCCAGGGTGTGGCCGAGCTTGCGGGCCAGCTCGTTGACCACCGGCAGCACGAACACCAGGTCCGCCGCGAGGAGGCGCAGATGACGCCCCGCCGGATGGTGGTCGTGGACGGCGACCTGCATCATCAGGCCGTCCAGCGGCAGCGTCCCCGAGTGGTTGGCGACGATCAGCGCGCCGCCCTCCTTCGGGATGTTCTCGACGCCCTTGACCTCCACCCGGAAGTATTTCTCGTACACCGGGCGCAGCAGGGACATCAGGACCTGGTCGGTCAGTTCGGCGTCGTAGCCGAAGTCGTCGACGTCGTAGTCGCCGGTGACGCGGCGGCGCAGGAACGACAGGCCGCTCGCGATGCGCCGTTCGAGACCGGCCGCCAGGCCCTCGGCGGCGCCGTCGCCCTCGCGGGGCGTCTCGGGCTCCTGCGGCCGGTCCTCGGGGCTCTCGCCGCCGGTCACCGGTCCCTCCTCCCGTGCCGCGGCCAGGGCCTGGAGCGGCTGCACCTCGCCGGCCGCGGCGGACTCGCCGCCGGGACCGCCGGGGCGGCGGCCGGGCGTGCCGCGGCGGCGGGAGGGCCGCTGGCCCGCGCCGGAGCGGGACCGGTCGTCGTCGAACGGAATGACCTTGGCGTCCGCCATCGTTGCCGCTCTCCTCAGTTGGCGCTCTGCGTCGGAAGGTGGCCGCCGGCCCGCTGGGACACGGCGGCGATCCGGTCGACGGCCCCTGCCAGGGCCTCTGGCGGCAGCAGTCCCGGGCCACGGCTGCGGGCGAAGTCCGCGAAGGTCTCCGCGGTGGTGTACCGGGGCTCGAAGCCGAGCGTTTCGCGCATCTCGTCCGTGGCCACGACCCGGCCGTGGGTGAGCAGCCGGATCTGCTCGGGTGAGAAGTCCGTCATCCCCAGCGTACGCACCAGCGAGCCCGCCCAGGTGACCGCGGGCAGCAGCAGCGGCACGGTGGGGCGGCCGAGCCGCCGGGCGCACTGGGACAGCAGCAGCACCCCGTCCCCGGCGATGTTGAACGTGCCGCTGTTGAGCGTGCCGCGCCGGGCCTCGTGCGAGGCGATCCGCAGCACCTCGATCACGTCGTCCTCGTGGGCGAACTGGAGCCGCGGGTCGTAGCCGAACACCGTCGGCAGGACCGGCAGCGCGAAGTAGGAGGCGAGCGGGGTGTCCGCGGTGGGGCCGAGGATGTTGGCGAATCTCAGCACGCACACGGCCACGTCCGGGCGCCGCCGCGCGAAGCCCCGCACATAGCCCTCGACCTCGACGGCGTCCTTGGCGAAGCCGCCGCTGGGGAGGGACTTGGCGGGGGTGGTCTCGGTGAACACCGCCGGGTCGCGGGGCGCGGAGCCGTAGACGTTGGTGGAGGACTTCACCACCAGCCGGCGCACGCTGGGCGACTTCTGGCAGGCGCCGAGCAGCTGCATGGTGCCGATGACGTTGGTCTCCTTGACCGTGGCCCGGCTGCCGCCGCCCAGGGCGGTGCCGGTCACGTCCATGTGGACGACCGTGTCGGCGCCCGTCTCGGCGAGGACCCGCGCGATGGTGGGCTGGCGGATGTCCGCCTGGACGAAGTCCGCGCCGCCGAGATGGTGCTCGGGCGGGACCACGTCCACGGCGACGACCCGGTCCACCTGCGGATCACGCTGGACCCGCCGGACGAACCGGCCGGCCAGCCGGCGGGCCGCTCCGGTCACGAGCACGACCTGTCCCACGATCAGCGCCTTCCTTCCAGCGACTGGTTCCGGCAGCCGGCACCGGTGTCCGGGCTCCGGCGCCGCTTCCCGGTACGGGGACCGCGGCACGGTCCCGGCTCCCGGTCGCGGCACCCGGATGTCGGCGTCCCGTCACTGTCGCGTTCCCCGACTGCCGCCAACCTACCGGTTCCATGTTGCGCTGTGATGGCCGCCGACTGCGGGAGGTGACGGCCATGGCACGGCCGGAAAAAGGCGCAGCCCCTCACCGGATGCGGTGAGGGGCTGCGGACACGCTCTCGCGATGTCGCGCACTATGACGTGGCGACCGGCGTCACTACTTCTTGTTGCGACGCTGGACGCGGGTGCGCTTCAGCAGCTTGCGGTGCTTCTTCTTGGCCATCCGCTTGCGCCGCTTCTTGATAACAGAGCCCACGACTACCCTCGCTCACTTCTCATCACTCGGTGTTTGGGCGCCATGGGCCCACACGACCTACGAGGGGCTAGCCTACCCGCCCGAGTGCTGAGGCCGTTAATCGAGGCGCCCGGAGGGGCCCGGCACCGCCCTGTACAGGGCATACGGCCCGGTGCGGACCCCGCCGGCCGTCGTCGGGGCGATCGTCAGGCGGTTTCCACCCCCACATAGCTCTCGCGAAGGTAATCGTGAACCGCTTGCTCCGGGACGCGGAAGGACCGCCCCACCCGGATCGCGGGCAGATGACCGCTGTGCACCAGGCGGTACACGGTCATCTTCGACACTCGCATGACCGAGGCGACTTCCGCCACGGTGAGGAACTGGACCTCGTTGAGAGGCCTCTCGCCAGCTGCAGCCATGACACACCTGCACCTTCCGCACTCGACGGCCACCGGCTTCCCCTTCCGGTGACTCTTCGTCGCTGCGTGCTCACTCCCCAATGTAGGGGCGGGTGATGCGAGTGGGGAAGAGGTGCACCCATCGGCGGCCTACTGTGACAGACACGCTCGATTGAGTACGTAGCGGATGAGCGGGCGGTAGTAGGCGGACCGTACGGCGTCGTCGAGCGGGACGACGACGGACACGCGCCCCTCCGCCTGCCCCACGAACAGCGCGGGGTCGTCCGTGTCGGCCGGCCCCATCGCGTCGAACCCCAGCTGACCTGCTCCGCAGACCCAGCCGTGGTCCCCGATCACCACCTCCGGAAGCGGCCCGCCGGCGTCCGCCGCCGCGTCGAGGGCGAGCCGGACCGGCAGCGGGGAGTGCGTGTGCGCGCCCGGCTCACAACCGGTGCGTTCGGGGCCCGAGGGGCGTACCAGACCGACGCCCCGTACGTACTCCAGGCGGTGCGTGCGTAGACCGAACCGGGTCAATATGTCGACAGAGCGACCCTGCGCCGGGGTGAGGACGGCACATCCCGCCGCCGACAGGGCGGCCGCCAACTCGGCGTAGAAACCCAGCAGTCGATGCGGGTGCCCGGTGCCCAGGAGGACGGGCGCGGCCCTCCGGGCGATCTCCCGGATCCGGTCGGCGAAGGCGTCCAGCGCCGCCAGGGTCAGGTCCGGGTCAATCACATCATGGCCGAAGGTGTGCTCCGGGTCGGCCGAAACGCCGCACTTCTCAGCCATCAGTTCGATCAGATCCGGCTGGCGCCACTCCCGTTCCGGATCGATCCCGAGCAGGGCGCGGGGGTCCCGGGCCGCGAACAGCCGGTAGCTGCGCAGGCTCGCCTCCCGGGTGGTGGCCACGGGCCCGGCCAGCCGGGCGGCGAGGAGGTGGTCGCGCAGACGGTCGCGCGAGGGGCCGCACGGGGCGGTGGTGGTCGGCACGGGTGCGATGCTGACGGACGGCCCGCGCGGCCGGGGCGGGAACGGGCGAACACCCCACGGTCGGCGTAAGGGAGGATGACAGCGGGACACGCGGAGCCCCCTTCACGGACGGCACCCGCCCGGCGCGCATCGCGGACGGCGGGCCCCGCGCTTCACGGACCGACACGCCCCGCCGCTCGCGGACCGCGCGCCCCGCGACCGCTACGGCAGCAGGCCCCGCAGCGGGAACGCGGCCTTGCGGGTCGCCAGGATCGCCTGGTCCAGGCGGTCGGCCGGGTCGTACCCCGCCTCCCACTCGGCGAACGCCACCGGCCAGCGCCCGTCCGTCATCCGCATCGGCCCCAACTGCCGGGTCCGCGCGTACACTTCCTGCCGCCAGCTCTCCGGGATCACCGTCTCCGGCTCCACCGGCCGGTCCGCCGCGATCCCCACCAGATGCGTCCAGGACCGCGGCACGACCTCCACCACCGCGTAGCCGCCCCCGCCGAGCGCCACCCACCGGCCCCCGGCGTGCTCGTGCGCCAGCTCGTGGCAGGCGACCTGCACCGCCCGCTGCGCGTCCAGCGACACCGCCAGATGCGCCAGCGGGTCCTCGAAGTGCGTGTCGGCGCCGTGCTGCGACACCAGCACCTGCGGCCGGAAGTCCGCGAGCAGTTCCGGCACCACCGCGTGGAACGCCCGCAGCCAGCCCGCGTCGCCGGTCCCGGCGGGCAGCGCGACGTTCACCGCGGAGCCCTCCGCCGACTCGGCGCCGGTCTCCCCCGGCCAGCCGGTCTGCGGGAACAGCGTCCTCGGGTGCTCGTGCAGGGAGATCGTCAGCACCCGCGGGTCCTCCCAGAACGCCGCCTGCACGCCGTCCCCGTGGTGCACGTCGACGTCGACGTACGCGACCCGCTCGGCGCCCAGTTCCAGGAGCCGGGCGATGGCAAGCGCCGCGTCGTTGTAGACGCAGAACCCGGACGCGGAGCCCGGCATCGCGTGGTGCAGCCCGCCGGTGAAGTTCACCGCGTGCAGCGCGTCCCCGCGCCACACCGCCTCCGCCGCGCCCACCGACTGGCCCGCGATCAGCGCGGAGACCTCGTGCATCCCGGCGAAGGCGGGATCGTCCACGGTCCCGAGCCCGTACGACCCGTCCGCCGACCCCGGATCGGCCGAGGCGGCCTTCACCGCCTCGATGTAGTCCTCGCGGTGCACCAGCCGCAGCGTCGACTCGCCGGCCGGCCGGGCCGCGACCAGCGGCACCTCGCGGTCGAGCCCGAGGGCGCCGACCAGTTTGCGGGTCAGGGCGAGCCGGACCGGGTCCATCGGATGGTCCGGGCCGAAGTCATACCCCGTTACCGCTTCGTCCCACATCAGCTGTGCGCGGCCGCTCATGCCCGCCACCGTATCGGTCCTCGCCCGGCGCGAACGACCTGGCGTACCCCAACGTCACCAGCACCAGCACCATCGGCACCAGCATCGCCCCGCGGTAGCTCCACGCGTCGCCGAGCGCCCCGACGAGCGGCGAGCCGACCAGGAAACCGACGTAGTTGAAGATGTTCAGCCGCGCGATCGCCGCGTCGGAGGAACCGGGGAACAACCGGCCCGCCGCCGCGAAGGTCTGCGGCACCAGCACGCACAGCCCGAGCCCCAGCAGGGTGAAGCCGAGCATGCCCACCCAGGGTCCCGGCGCCCCCGCCACCACCGCGAACCCGAGCGCCGCCACCAGCGAGCCCAGCCGCACGACCGTCGCCGCCCCGAACCGCCGCACCCCCACGTCCCCGATGGCCCGCCCCAGCAGCGTGGTGACCATGTAGACGTTGTACGGCACCGTCGCGAGCTGCTCGGAGCTGCCCAGCGTGTCCTGGAGGTACTTGGCGCTCCAGTTGGAGACGGTCGAGTCGCCGATGTACGCGAAGGTCATCACCAGGCAGAGCGGCAGCAGCGCCTTGAAGACCACGGAACCGGCCCCGGCCACGCCCCCGCTCGCCTCCGCCGCCTTCTCCGGGCCGTCCGCGTCGACGTACCACCGGCTGCCGATCAGCACCGCCGGCAGCAGCACCGCCACCACCGGAAGGTACGACACCCACAGCGCCAGGTGCCAGTGCGCCCCCGCCCAGGCCAGCGACGCCCCGACGATGCCGCCGAGGCTGTAGGCGGCGTGGAAGCTGAGCATGATGCTGCGGCCGTAGGAGCGCTGGAGGCTCACGCCGAGCATGTTCATCGACGCGTCCAGCGCGCCCACCGCCAGCCCGAACACGCCGAGCGCGACCGCGACGGCGGCGATCCCGTGCCCGGCGCCCACCGCGAGCAGGGCCAGCATGGCCAGCGGCTGCGACCAGCGCAGCACCCGGCTGGGGCGGACGCGCCGCACCAGGCGCTCGGTCGTGACGCTGCCGACGCCGGCCAGGATCGGCACGGCGGCCAGGAAGATCGGCAGCACGCTGTCGGACATGCCGTAGCGGTCCTGGATGGCGGGGATCCGCGTCACGAGCAGCGCGAAGGCGGCGCCCTGGGCGAAGAAGGAGAACGCCAGCGAGGCCCTACCGCGCCGCAGCACTTCAGTCATGGCGGCGAGCGTAGGGCCCCGGGCTACCTGTGGGTAGATCCGTAGAAGATGAATTTCCTTCAGCTTCCGGCGGGCCGGCTTCAGGCGGCGACGGCGGGGACGGCCTGCCGTGCCTGCCCGGCGGGGCCCGTGCCGGTGGGGACGACGGCGGTGGAGGCGACGGCGGTGGAGGCGGCCTCGGCGGGGGCGGACTCGGTGGGAGCGGACTCGGTGGGGCGGGGCGTCTCGGCCGTCTCGGCCTCGGCGGCCAGCATGTGCTCCATCGGCCCGGCGGCCAGTGCGCCGCTGACCAGGAACGCGACCGCCATGGCGGCCACCATGACGACCGTGCCGAGCCAGACCATCGTGTCCACCGGGACCGTGTACGCGCCCACGATCCGCGCCACGCACTCGGCCAGCAGCGCCAGCCCCCACACCAGGGAGAACACACGCTCCTTGCGCCGGAACGCCGCGGACCACGTCGAGTCGCCGGCCATCAGCCGCTGCCAGGCGGCCTCCTTGGCGGCGTCGCCCTTCACCAGGAAGGGCTTCATCCCCGCGGTCATCATCGGCCTGCCGAGCGCCACGGAGACCAGGATGCCGATCGCGACGGTGCTGCTGACGCCGCTGTCCTTGGCGAGCATCAGCCGCGGGTCGCCGGTGACGAAGCTCAGCAGCAGCGAGACGACGTTGACGACCAGGATCAGGCCGGCCAGGGCGTTGGTCCGCCGCTCCTTGACCAGGCTCCACACGGTCCGCGCCGCGGGCACCGCGCTGCTCCAGGCGAGGGCGGCGAAGGTGCTCATGCCGAGGCCGTCCCGGAAGACGTAGTACGAGCCGAGCGGCACCGCCACGTCGAGGATGAGCGGCCTGAGGTTGTCGAGCACGCTCGGCTGCTGCTGGTCGGCCCGGCCCTGGTTCCCCGTGTTCTTCGTCATGCCCTCAGCTTCGCCGCCGGGCGGGGTCCGCCGGTAGGAACGATCGTCCGGAGGTCGGCGTGACAAATGTCAGTGCCCCGCGGGTGGCCCGGGTCATGCCGACGACTGTCCCAGCAGGTCGGCCAACTGCCCCATGTCGGAGAAGAGTTGACCGGCGCCGGCGAGCCGGTGGGCGGGCGTCATGGCGGTGAACCCGTACACCTCCATGCCGGCCGCGAGGGCGGCCTGCACGCCGAGCGGGGAGTCCTCGATGACGAGGCACTTCTCGGGCGCGACACCCATCCGCTCGGCGGCGTACAGGAACAGGTCGGGCGCTGGCTTGCCCCGGCCGACGTCCTGGGAGCTGAAGATCCGGGCGTCGTCGAACCACCGGTCGAGCCCGGTCGTCCGGTGCCCCACGCGGATGCGCTCATGACTCCCGGACGAGGCCACGCAGTACGGCACGCCGTCGGCCGTCAGCTTCTCCAGGACCTCGGCGACGCCGGGCACCGGCTTCAGCTCCCGCTCGAACGCGGCGAAGACGCGGGCGTGGAACACAGCGTCGAAGTCCTCGGGAAGCCGCCGGCCGGAGCGCTCCAGGACCAGGTCGTGGACCCGGTGCATCGCCGCCCCCATGTAGTCGCGGAGGGAGTCCTCGTACGACGTGGGGTGCCCCAGCTCGGTGAGGTAGGCGGCCAGCAGCCGGTTGGAGATCGGCTCGCTGTCCACGAGGACACCGTCGTTGTCGAAGAGGATGAGGTCGTGACGCATACGGGAATCCTAAGTGGGCCCCGAAATGCAGAAAACCCCGCACCATACGGTGCGGGGTTTTCCCAAAAATT
>NZ_JAIOAB010000009.1 GCF_019890635.1 Streptomyces sennicomposti | reverse complement strand
ACCCGCCCCCCCCGACATCCACCCCGGGGAACCCCTCTCTTCCCCCCCACGCCCCTCTCCCTCCGGGGCCCCCCCCCCCGGGTGCTTCAACCGCCCCCGCCGCACCGCGTGCGTCATACGCTCCCGCCGAACCACCCGGGGCGTACGGTCCCGCCGCCCCGCCCGGGGCCTGCGGCGGCGCCGTGCCGCGCGGGGCGCGCGTGCCGTGCCGCGCCGCCGAGCCGTGCGGGTCGTACGGCGCCGGGGCGTACGGCTCGCCGGCGGCGTCGTACGCCTCCGTGCCGTAGCGGTCGGCGCCGGACTCGCGCTCGGGGCGCAGCGCGGTCACGCCGTGGCCCTGCCCACCACCGGGGCGAGCCCCGCCGACCTCGCCACGGCCTGCTGGTCGCCGCACTCCGCCAGCCAGTTGGCCAGCATCCGGTGCCCGTGCTCGGTCAGCACCGACTCGGGGTGGAACTGCACGCCCTCCACGGGGAGTTCACGGTGACGCAGGCCCATGACGATGCCGTCGTGGGTGCGGGCCGTGACCTCCAGCTCGGCCGGGACGGTGGCCGGCTCGGCGGCCAGCGAGTGGTAGCGGGTCGCCGTGAAGGGGGAGGGCAGTCCGGCGAAGACGCCCTTGCCCTCGTGCTCGACCGGCGAGGTCTTGCCGTGCAGCAGCTCGGGCGCGCGGTCCACCACGCCGCCGTAGGCCACCTGCATCGACTGCATGCCGAGGCAGACGCCGAAGACCGGGACGCCGGTGGCCGCGCAGTGCCGGACCATGTCGACGCACACCCCGGCCTGCTCGGGCGTGCCCGGCCCGGGCGAGAGCAGCACGCCGTCGAAGCCGTCCTGGGCGTGCGCCGTCGACACCTCGTCGTTGCGCAGCACCTCGCACTCGGCGCCGAGCTGGTACAGGTACTGGACCAGGTTGAAGACGAAGCTGTCGTAGTTGTCGACGACGAGAATCCGCGCACTCACTGGTTGTCCACCGTCACATCGTTGAAGGGAAGCAGCGGCTCGGCCCACGGGAAGACGTACTGGAACAGGACGTAGACCACGGCCAGGACCAGCACCAGTGAGACCAGCGCCTTCGCCCACGCGTTACCCGGCAGATGCCGCCAGATCCAGCCGTACATGCCGTCCCTTCCCGTCTTGCCACGGCACCGGATTCACGCCGTACCGGACCAGACTAGCGGCGCGGGGTCCTCTGTTTCCCGGCCTGTGGACAACGGCTACCCCACGGGCTGGGCGTAGTGCAGGTCGACGGTGCCCGAGTAACCGGGAAGGGTGACGGCGCCGTCCTCGGTGACCTTCCAGCCGAGGCCGTAGACGTTGACGTACACCATGTAGTTCTGGATCGCCGGGGAGTCGGCGAGCGCCTTCTTCAGCCGGTCCGGGTCGCCGACCGCCGTGATCTTGTACGGCGGGGAGTAGACGCGGCCCTGGAGGATCAGGGTGTTGCCGACGCAGCGCACGGCGCTGGTGGAGATCAGCCGCTGGTCCATGACCTTGATGCCCTGGGCGCCGCCGTTCCACAGGGCGTTGACCACGGCCTGGAGGTCCTGCTGGTGGATGACGAGGTAGTCGGGCTGCGGCTCGGGATAGCCGGGCAGCTTGGCGGTGGCGTCGGGCGGGGCGTCGTTCAGCGTGACGGTGACGGCCTCGCCCTTGACCGGCTGGGTGCCCGCCGCCTTCTCCAGGCCGGACAGCCTGCGGTCCTGGGCGCCGCTGCTGCCGTCGTCGCTCTCGGCCAGGGCCTCGACGTCGTCGCGCAGGGCGGCGTTGGACTCGTCCAGCTCCTTGTTCTTGCGGCTGCGCTCCTGGATCAGGTCGGACAGCTTCAGCAGGGAGGTGTCCGTGCGGATGTTGGTGCCCTTGGCCGTGTCGAAGCTGGTGAAGAAGATCAGCCCGGCCAGCGCGAAGACGGCCACGGTGAGGATCCGCACGGGCGGGAAGCGGCGCGCGGGGGCCGGGCCGGTGCCCGTACCGGTACCGGTGTCCGTCCCGGGGGAGTCGGCGGAATTGCTCAACGTACCCTTATCTCCTTCAGCGCCGCGGAAGCACTACGCTAACGGACGCCCGGGGGAGTGCCCGTTTCCCCTTGTAGTCCCCTCGCAGTGCCCCTGTACGCTGCCCCGGAGCCAGTCCAGTTCCCTGCGCGGCCACGCAGCGCATCGACAGGAGAGACCCTCGTGCCGAAGTCACGTATCCGCAAGAAGGCCGACTACACGCCGCCGCCGGCGAAGCAGGCGGCGGTCATCAAGCTGGAGAACCGCGGCTGGGTGGCGCCGGTCATGCTGGCGATGTTCGTCATCGGCCTGGCGTGGATCGTCGTCTTCTACGTGACCGACGGGACGCTGCCCATCGACTCGCTGGACAACTGGAACATCGTGGTCGGTTTCGGTTTCATCGCCGCCGGCTTCGCCGTCTCCACCCAGTGGAAGTAGCGGTCCGCACGCCCGGGAGCCACCGCTGCGGACCGGTGAAGCAGCAGGTCACAGCGGGTGGAGCGAGGATGTCCGCCCGGCCGTGACGGCAGCTCTGCCCACGGCTGTTCGCTGAGTTATCCACAGGTTGCTCGAATTTCCACACGAGGCCTGGGGAAAACTCCGACGATCTGTGGATAACCAGTCCGCCATTGACGCCGGTACGACTGTCGCACCGCCATTCGGCAACCTGTTCGCCCCCTGCCTGACCTGCACAAACCAAGGTCACGGCAGGGGGCACAGCTGTTCCCGCACACTGTGCACAAGATCCGGCACACACTGTGGACAAGAGTGTGCACCGAGCGGCCGGCAGCCGGGTCGGCCCAGCCGCCCCGTGTCGGCAGCCGGGTCAGCCCAGCTGGCCCGTTCTGATCACGGTCATGACGACCGCGGCGGCCAGCACCACCGCACAGGTGCCGTACTGGATCAGCGAGCGCCGCTCGCGCGGGGCGTGGACCATCGCGTAGCCCACCACCACACCGGCCACCAGGCCGCCGATGTGGGCCTGCCAGGCGATGCTGCCCCAGCCGAAGGTGATGATCAGGTTGATCACCAGCAGGGCGATGACGGGCCGCATGTCGTAGCGGAGCCGGCGCATCAGCACGGCGGTCGCGCCGAACAGGCCGAAGATCGCGCCGGACGCGCCGAGCGAGGGCTGGTTCGGGGCGGCGAGCAGATAGGTGAGGGCGCTGCCGGCCAGCCCGGAGACGAAGTAGAGCGCCAGATAGCGGGCGCGGCCGAGCGCCGCCTCCAGCGGGCCGCCGATCCACCACAGGCTGAGCATGTTGAACAGGATGTGGAAGTAGTTGGCGTGCAGGAACATCGCGGTGATCAGCCGGTACCACTGGCCCTGCGCGACGCCCTCCACCGAGTTGAACTGTGGAACGTAGGCCTGGCCGAGGAGGCTGAAGCGGTCGGTGAAGGCGTCGCCCACCGACAGCTGGACCAGGAAGAAGGCCAGGTTGAGGCCGATCAGCACCTTGGTGACCAGCCGCGGGTCGGCCGCCACCGAGCCGCCGGCGAGGGTGCGCGGCCGGGCGGCCGCGGGCGCGGCGCCCGTGCCCTGGCCGCTGCGCGCGCACTGCGGGCACTGGAAGCCGACGGAGGCGTCGACCATGCACTCGGGGCAGATCGGCCGCTCGCAGCGGGTGCAGCGGATGCCGGTCTCGCGGTCCGGGTGGCGGTAGCAGGTGGGCAGGGACTGGCCGCCGTGCGGCGCCGGGTCCGCCGGGCCGCGGCCGGCCGGGCCGTGGTCCGCCGGGCCCTGCGGGCTGCCTGGTGCCTGGTCCATCGGGTCCCCTCGGGTCGGTCTGCGTCGTGGGCGGTGCGGGTCCGCGCCGCGTGCCGCGGCAACGCACCGCCCCGCTCATCCTTACGGACGAGCGGGGCGTTTGGTTCCCTCGTGCCGTACCCGCGGGTTACGGCACGGCGGTGCCCGGAGCTTGCCGGCTCAGATCTTCTTGACCTCGGGCAGGTCGCCCTTGATGACGACCGACTCGATGACGACGTCCTGGACCGGGCGGTCGGTGCGCGGGTTGGTCTGGGTGGCCGCGATGGCGTCCACGACCTTCTGGCCGGCCGCGTCGGCGACCTCGCCGAAGATGGTGTGCTTGCGGGTCAGCCACGCCGTCGGGGCGACGGTGATGAAGAACTGCGAGCCGTTGGTGCCCGGGCCCGCGTTGGCCATCGCCAGCAGGTACGGCTTGTTGAAGGCGAGGTCCGGGTGGAACTCGTCCTCGAACTGGTAGCCGGGGCCGCCGGTGCCGTTGCCCAGCGGGTCGCCGCCCTGGATCATGAAGCCGCTGATCACCCGGTGGAAGACCGTGCCGTCGTACAGCTTCGCCGTGGTCTTCTCGCCGGTGGCGGGGTGGACCCACTCCCGCTCGCCCGTGGCGAGTTCCACGAAGTTGCGGACCGTCTTGGGGGCGTGGTTCGGCAGGAGCCGGACCTCGATGTCGCCGTGGTTGGTCTTCAGGGTGGCGTGGAGCTGCTCAGCCACGATCTGCCTTCCGTTGTCCTCCTGTAACCCCCCGATCCTCGCACGACGGCCGCCGCGCGTCGTGCGAGGACCTCCTCAGGTGGCGCATCCGCCGGAATCGGTTGCGCGGATGCGGGCGAGTCTCCTCGGGTCGGGAGCGCGGCGCGGCGATCCGTGGCATTGTCGGGGACAAGCTCCCGTTGCCCTGTTTTCATCCGCTATAGCACCGCGATACAGCACGGCCGGGTTCCCGGGCACAGCGCCGCCGGGTCCCCGCGCGTGACCCGGATGCCCGGACGCACATGCCTCCGGGCCCGCTGACAGGCATGATCCGTAAAAGGGTGGAAAGTCGAATTACCGTACGCCACCGAGGAGGAGGAACCCGTGACCCGCATCGACAGCGTGCGCGCCGCGACCGGCTCGGCGAAGGACAGCGTGCTGCACGCCGCGGAAGTGGTGGCGCCCTACGCCGACACGGCCAAGGAGAGGGCCGCGCAGTACGCGCACGAGGCCCGCGTACGGCTCGCGCCGAAAGTGTCCCTCGCCGCCGACCAGGCCCGCGTCCAGTACGGCGCCCATGTCGCACCCCGCCTGGAACAGGCCCGCGCCTACGTCCCGCCCAAGGTCGACCAGGCCGCCCAGGAGGCCGCCGAGCGGACGCGCCGGGCCGCCCGGCAGGCCGCCGAGTACTCCAGGCCGCGGATCGAGCAGGCCAGGGCCGCGGCCGCTCCGGTCGCCGACGAGGCCGCGGCGCGCGGCGCCGCCGCGCTGGTCGCGCTGCGCGGCCAGGTGCCGGCGGACAAGATCCAGAAGCTGGCCCGCAAGCAGTGCCGGCGGTCCCGGGCCGGCCGGGTCGTGAAGGTGTTCGCCGTGGCGGGCGTGCTCGCCGGCGGCGCGTTCGCCGCCTGGAAGTGGTGGGACAAGCAGGCCAACCCCGACTGGCTGGTGGAGCCGCCGGCCCCGACCGAGGCGCCCGAGCCCGGCGGCCGGCTGACCGCGGTCGACGGCACCGGCGAGCCGGTGCTGGACCCTGAGGTCGAGGCGAAGGCAGCCGAGGACGAGGCCGGCCGCGACGAGCGCGGCTGACGGACGAGTTCGGCCGGCGGACGAGTTCGGCCGGCGGACGCGCAGCGCCGGCGTCCACCGGCGCGATCCGGCCGCACACCGGCCGCCCGCAGGACGGTGAGGCCCGGGGACCCGAGGGTCCCCGGGCCTCACCGCTGTCCGCTCCGACGCAGCCCACGCCCCCTCCCGCGGAGCCCAACGGGCCTTTTTCCACAGGGCTCTGACACCGCGTCGACCGTGTGTGATGCTCTGCCCATGACTGAATCACGTGGTGACTGGCGCGACCGGCTGCAGACCGACCGGCCGCATTCGGCGCGGGTGTGGAACTACCTGCTCGGCGGCAAGGACCACTACCCGGTGGACAGCGAGACCGGCGACCTGATCCTGCGCGCCTTCCCCGAGATCGCCGCGATCGCCCGGCAGCAGCGCGCCTTCCTGCGGCGCTCGGTCCGCTTCCTGGCCGAGGAGGCGGGCGTGCGCCAGTTCCTGGACATCGGCACCGGCCTGCCCACCGCCGACAACACCCACGAGGTGGCCCAGCGCATCGCCCCCGACAGCCGCGTCGTCTACGTGGACAACGACCCCATCGTGCTGGCGCACGCCGAGGTCCTGATGCGCTCGACCCCCGAGGGCGCGTGCGCCTACCTGGACGCCGACGTACGGGACACGGACCGCATCCTGACGCGGGCCGCCGCCACCCTGGACTTCACCCGGCCGGTCGGTCTCGTCCTGCTCGGCATCATCGGCCAGCTCTCCGACGACGAGGACCCCGCGCGCGTGGTGCGCGACCTGATCGCCGCCCTGCCCCGGGGCAGCTACGTGGCCCTCAGCGACGGCACCGACACCAGCGAGACCCTGAAGACCGCGATCGCCGCCTACAACGGCCAGTCGGCCAACTCCTACCACCTGCGCCCGGCCAAGCAGATCGAGTCCTTCCTGGACGGCCTGCGCCTCCTGGAGCCCGGCCTCGTCAAGACGGGCCACTGGCGCCCGGACCGGCAGGCCGCCGCGACGGCCCCGGAGGAGGGGTACGCGGTCTGCGCCGTGGGGATCAAGGAGTAGCGGCGGGCGGCGCCGCGGGCGGAGGGCGGGCGTACCCCGGCACGCCCGGTCTCCGTCAGGCGCGCAGCCCTTCGAGGACCACGTGGCGCAACTCCCCGTACCGCTCGGTGAGATCGGCGCGGCGGGCCAGGACGTCGGAGATGTGCTGCATGCCGAAGAACGCCGCGACGAGCACCCGGGCCGCGCCGCGCGGGGTGATGCCCGGCCGCAGCTCACCGGCCTCGTCGATCGCCTCGACGAGACCGGTCAGATAGTCCTCCCAGCCCACATAGGGCTTGGGCAGGTCGCCGTTGATGAGGGACCGCTCGACCTGCAGCCGCGCACCGGCCTGGACCACGATGTCGTCGCGGAACGCGCGGGTCACCCGGTCCAGAACGGTCACCAGCGTCTCGTAGGGCGGGAGCCGGCGCACCGTCACCTCCTCGAGGATCGCCGGCCAGCGGGCGTAGTGCTCCTGGACGACGGCGACGGCCAGTTCCTCCTTGTTCTTGTAGTGGAAGTACACCGCCCCCTTGGTCATCGACGCCCGTTCGGCGACGTCCTGCAGCGTCACCGTGGCGTAGCCGCGCTCGGCGAAGAGTTCGGCGGCCACCCGGAGGATCTGGGCCCTCGTCCGCCGCGCCCGCTCCTGCTTCGGTTCGCTTCGCTTGCCTGTCGTTGTCATCGCGCCTCCTTGGCTCACCTCTTGGCAATATACCTTCCCGAAGGTATATTCTTCGCCGCCGGGAGGCGAGAATTCGACCTCCCCGCGCGCCAGCACGCTCATCTCTTGGGGGGATTTGAGAATGTCTGCCAGCACGCTGCGGTCCACACCGTCACCGGTCGAGCAGAACCGGACCGCACTCACCTTCGACCGTACGGTGCCGCGCCAGCTGGTCCACCGTGCGTCCGTGGCCGAGGTCTTCCTGACCGACGGCACCCGGATCGCCGCCGACCGCTTCCTGGTCGGCGCCCAGTGGCCCCGCCGGCACGTGCTCTACCGCCCGGACCGGTCCGGCCGCCACGACTTCATGCTGCTCGCCGAGACCGTCCGGCAGGCCGGGATCTTCCTGATCCACCGCTTCCACGACGTCCCGCTGGGCCACCACTTCGTCTTCAGGTCGCTCGACCTGCGCATCGACGACCTCGACTCCCTGCGCGTGGGCGCCACGCCGCTCGGCGCGGTCCTCGACATCACGGTCACGGCCTCCGGCGACACGGCGCGCCGGCTCGACGCCCGCCTCGACGTCACCGTCGAGGTGGACGGGCGGCCCTGTGCGTACGGTTCGGTCTCCGTCGTCGTGCTCGACGCACGGGGATACGACATCGTCCGGCGCCGCGGCCGGGACCTCACGGCCGCGGCGCCCGCCGACACCGCGGCGCCCTCGACCGCGCCGGCCGTCGCCGGCCGCCAGGACGCCGACGTGCTGCTGCGCAGCGTGGACGGCGCCGGCCCCGACACCTGGCTGCTGCACGTGGACCCCCGGCACCCCGGGTACTTCGAGCATCCGTCGGACCACGTGCCGGGCATGGTGCTGCTGGAGGCGTTCCGCCAGGCGGGGCATCTGGCCGCGGCCCGCGACTGCGTACTGGCCTCCCTGGAGGCCAGGTTCCGGGCCTTCGGCGAACTGTGCCGGCCGATCGTGATCCGTTCGGCCGCACGCCCCGACGGCCCGCTGCACCTGACCGCCCACCAGGGCGAGCGCACGCTGGCCGAGGCCGACGCCCTCTTCGTGCGTGCCTGACGGCCATGGACCTGCAACGTCTGCGCGCCTTTCGCGAGGTCGCCCGGGAGCTGAGCTTCACCCGGGCGGCACGGAACCTGCACTACTCGCAGCCCACCGTGACCGCCCAGATCAAGGGCCTGGAGGAGTCCGTCGGCACGCCGCTGTTCGTGCGCCGCGGCAACCGGGCCATCGAACTCACCGCGGCGGGCGCCCGGCTGCGCCCCTACGCCGATCAGATCCTCGACCTGGTCGAGGCCGCCCGCTCGGAGTTGCTCACGCGGAGGTGACGGCGCCTCCGTCCCCGGACGCCCGGTCTCCCGCGCACCCGGTTCCCAGCGCGGTCCCCTGTACCCGCAGGGCCTCACAAAGGTTTCCCCTGTCATGACGATCGACCCTCCCAGAGCCGCGTTCTTCGACGTCGACGAGACGCTCATCACCGGCAAGAGCATGCTGAGCTTCCTCGCCTTCCACTGGGCCCGCGAGGGCCGCACCGCGTCGTCCACCGCGTCCGCCCATGCCTCGCTCGGCCACCAGATCCGCTCCGGAGTGCCCCGCGAGCAGGTCAACCGCGCCTACTACCGGCTGTTGCGCGGCAGCCGCGAGGCCGACCTGGCGGAGAGCGGCCGCCTCTGGTTCGCCCGGGAACACCGGCGCGGCCTCTTCCACCCGCCGGTCCTCGAAGCCCTGCGGCGGCATTCTCGTTCCGGCGACCTCACGGTCCTGGTCTCGGGTTCCTTCGGCGCCTGTCTCGCCCCGATCAGCCAGGCCGTCGGCGCCGACCTCGTCATCTGCACGATCCCCGAGGTCGCGGGCGGCACCCTCACCGGCGAGCTGACCGGACGCCCGATGATCGGCCGGGCCAAGGCGCAGGAGGCGCGGCGCGTCATGGCCGCCTTCGGGCTGCGCCCCGAGCGCTGCCACGCCTACGGCGACGACGCCAGCGACCTGGCGCTCCTGCGGAGCGTCGGCAACCCGGTGGTCGTGGGCGGCGATCCGGCCCTGACGGAACACGCGGCCCGCGCGAACTGGACGCGGCTGCCCGGCCCCGCTCTGAACGGTCTGCTGGGCAGCCCGCCGTGACGCACCCACGCCCCGGCGCCCGGCGGCTCAGTCGCCCAGCACCGGCACCACCACGTCCCACATCTCCCTGACCTGTTCCTCCATCCCGCCTGCCCGGTCCGCCGCGGTCCAGCGGTTCGAACAGGCCCCCATCAACAGCGCCACCACGAACCGGGCGAGCAGGCCCGGTTCGTGGTCCGCGCCGATCCGCCCCTCCCGCCGGCCCTCGTCGATCAGCGCTTCCAGGTGCCGCCGGAGTGCGCCGAAGGGCGCCGGGTCCCGCTGGTCCCCCAGCGCCGCGTCCCTGGTGAGCCGCAGCCCCGCGGCGAACTGCACATCGTCGTCCACCCTCCTGGCCAGCTCGATGACGAGCCGGCGCGGGGAGGCGCCCGACGACGCCAGCACTTCCCCCCACGCCCGCTCGAACCGCCGCTCCAGTTCCTCGGCCAGCTCGGCCTTGGACGTGAAATGGCCGTAGAGCGCGCCCTTGGTGAGCCGGGCGCGGGCGACGACGTCGGACAGGTTCGTGCCCGAGAAGCCGTGCCGGACGAACTCGGCCGCCGCCGAATCCATGAGCAGTTCGTGTGTGTGCCGCGCTCTGGTCTGCTTCACGTTCCCGTCCTCGTCTCCGGCCTGCGTCCTCAAGAAAATACCTTCCCGACTGAATCTTTTTATACCGTTCACCGTCGTTCAGGAAAGGCAGCCATGATCTCGGCCCTCGCGACACCGCCTCTCGCCCCCGGTGCCGTCACCGCTCTCGCCGCCCGGCACGCCCGCACCTCCGAGGTGGCCTCCCGCCTGCACCCGGAGGTGGCGGCCGCGCTGCCCGCGACCGGCTTCGCCCGCCACTTCGTGCCGAGCCGCTGGGGCGGCCGGGCCGGCGGTTTCGCGGAACTGGTGAGCGCCGTGGCCGCCGTCGGGCAGGGCTGCGCGTCCACCGCCTGGTGCTGCGCCCTGCTGGCCGCGCACGCCCGGCTCGCCGCCCATCTGCCCGCGCGGGCCCAGGCGGAGCTGTGGTCGGACTCCCCCGACACGGCCATCGCGGCGGCCGTCGTGCCACCCTCCGGACGGCTCACCCCGGTCCCCGGCGGCTGGCGGCTGACCGGCCGCTGGTCCTGGGCGAGCGGCGTCGAGCACGCCGACTGGGTGCTGCTCGCCTGCCTCGACGAGCGGCCGGACCAGCCCCCCGCCTACCGCGTCCTCCTGCTCCCGCGCCAGGACGTCCGCGTCCTGCGCACCTGGGACAGCGTCGGCCTGCGCGCCACCGGCAGCCACACGGTCGCCGTCGAGGACGCCTTCGTGCCGGAGCACCGCTCCTGCCTGCGGGACGTCCTGCTGACGGGCGTGCCGGAGGCGGACGCGGCGCCCTGTCACCGGGTGCCGTACACCCTGGTCGCGCCGCTGCTGTTCTGCGCCCCCGCGCTCGGCGCGGCCCGCGGCGCTCTCGACGCCTGGACCGCGCTCGTCCGGGAACGCGGCACGAGCGACGACAGCGGCGTCCGGCACACCCTGGCCCGCTGCTCGGCCGACATCGACGCGGCGGCGCTGCTGCTGGAGGCGGCGGCAGCGCGGGCGGACCGGGCGGCGCTCACGCCGCCGGCCGCCTTCGAGCCGGAGGCCGCGGCCCGCAACGGACGGGACGCCTCGGTCGCGGTCGATCTCCTGACCGCGGCGGTGGGGCAGTTGTTCCGCACGGCAGGCATGCGCGCGCTGGCCCCGGAGAGCCCGTTGCAGCGCGCCTGGCGCGACATCCACGTGGTGGGCGCCCATGCGTCCCTGCGCCCGGACCCGGCCGCCGCGGCGTACGCGGCCACGGCGTTGCGGGCGTAGGGTCCGCCGCCCGGTGCGGGCCGCGGCACAGGGGGGAGCGCACCGGCGCGGCGAGCCGAGCCGGTGCGTCGAACCGGTGCGTCGAACCGGTGCCTCGAACCGGCGCCTCGAACCGGTGAGCCGGGCCGATGAGCCGGACTCGGGAGCCGAGCCGATGAGCCGGGCTCAGGAGCCCGGCCGGCCCGCGGGCCGGTGGTCGGCGCCGGGGCCGTCCCGTGCGGGCGGCCGAGGGGCGAGCGGCGAGGTGAGGGGCGCGGCCGTCGGCCGCGCCCCTCACCCGTGCGCCGAAGCCGCCCCTCGCCCTGCGCCGAAGTCCTCCGCCCCAGGGCCGTTCGCGCACCGGAGCGCGGCGTTCGACGGCAGCACCGCCGGCGGGTCCGGGTCGGGGAAGTACCCGCCGGAGAAGTACGTATCCCCTTGTCCGGGGCGTGCTCCGGGGGACGGGCCGCTGCTCCGGCGCGGGCGTCGCCGAGCCGCTGTCATCAGGATCCCCGATAGTATTTGATACCTTCGCAAAGGTTTTGTTTTATGAGGGCATGACCGAACCCACCAGCTCCACTCCCCCCTCCGGGGAGAACGCGCCGGCGCCCCTCCCCGGGCGCCACGGGGCGGGCAGGACACCGCTGGCCGATGCCGTGCTCGCGGCGGCGCGCCGGGACATCGCCTCCTTCCACGCCCTTCCTCTGTCGCACGGCCGGTCGATCCGCGACTCCCGGATCCGGGAGTCCTACGAGAGCCTGTTCGGCGCGGCCCAGCTCGCCGCCGACGTGTCCTACAGCGGGACGATGCTGGACTCGTTCTTCCGCCCCCGCGGTCCGCTGCGCGAGGCCCAGCGGCTGGCCGCCCGCGGCTTCGGCGCCGACGCGACGTACTTCCTGTCCACCGGCACCAGTACCGCCAACCGGGTCGCCCTGACGGCGCTGACCCGTCCGGGCGGCCGGGTGCTCGCCGACCGCAGCTGCCACCAGTCCGTGCACTTCGCGCTCGGCGGGCTCGGCGTGGAGGTCGTCTACGCGCCCATGCAGAGGTGCTGTGCCGACTGCCCGCGCACCTTCGGAGACCTGCCCCGGCTGCTGGAGACGTTCCGGGAAGCGGTGGCGGAGGGCCGGCCGTACGACACCGTCGTGCTGTCCGCCGTGTCGTACGACGGTGTCCGCTACGACCTGCCGACGGTGCTGGCCGAGCTGGCCGCCGCCCACCCCGGGGTCCGGGTCCTGGTGGACGAGGCGTGGGGCGCGGTGCACCGCTTCCATCCCCGGCTGCGGCCGCTGACCGCGCTGCACGCGGTGGAGAGGCTGCGCCGCACCGCGTCGGCGCCGCCCCTGACGGTGGCCGTGACGCACTCGGCGCACAAGTCGATGTCGGCGCTGCGGCAGGGCTCGTACCTGCATCTGGCCGGCGAGGGCGAGGCCCGGGAGCGCGTCGCCCAGGCGCTGTTCCAGCATCACACCACCTCGCCCAGCTGGCCGGTGCTGGCCAGCCTGGACCTGGCCCGCCTGCAGGCGGAGACCGAGGGCGAGCAGTTGCTGGAGCGGTCGCTGCACCTCGCCCAGACCCTGCGCACCGAACTCGGCACCGACCCGCGGCTGTCGGCGTACCGCACGCTGGGCGCGGAGGGCCACCTGACCGATCCGGCGCTCCTGGTGAGCGACGACCCGACCCGGGTGCTGGTCGACATCGGCGCCCTGGGCATCACCGCCGCCGAGTTCCGGCGGGTCCTCTTCGACGAGTACGCCCTCTACGTGGCCCGCGAGAGCGGCGACGCGGTGCTCTTCCACCTCCACATCGGGGTGGACGAGGCCACCCTGCTGCGGCTGCTGGACGCGCTGCGGACCATCCAGCGCACCTGCCGCACCACGTCGGCGGCCCTGACGCCGGGCGCCTCGGACCACTTCATCATCGCGTACCCGCCGGGCATCCCGATCGCCGTGCCGGGGGAGCGCGTCTGCGACCGCACCCTCGGCGAGATCGACGCCCTGCGCTCCGACGGCTGCGAGATCTACACGCTGCACCAGCCCGGTGTCTCCACCGCCGCCGTCCCCGTTCCCTCGGGACCCCCCGTCTCCGCGGCGGTCCCCGGCGTTTCCGCACTCCCCGCTGTTCCCGCTGTTCCCGCAGGAAGGAAGTGACCGTAAATGATCAAGCTCGCGGACATCCGTAAGCACGCCGAGCGCCGCCCGGGACACGTCGCCCTGGTCGACGGCGAGGTCCGGCTGACCTGGGCCAGCCTCGCCGACAAGGTGGCCCGGGTGGCGACCGCCGTCGAGGAACGGCTGCCCGGCATACGCCCGGCCCGCGCGGTGTTCGTCGCCGAGAACAGCTGGGAGCTGGTCGTCGCCATGGCGGCGGTCTCCTCGCTCGGCATCCCGTGCGTCGGACTCGACTACACCGCCGGGCCCGAGGCCACCGCCGGCGCCCTGGAGCAGTTGCGGCCGACCGTGGTCATCAGCACCTCCGCCCAGCGCGCCGTGCTCACCGAGGCCGGCTGGCCCGACGGCCGGGACGTCCTCGACATCCGGCTGGACAGCGACCCGCCGAAGAACGCGCCGGGCGTCGCCTTCACCGACCTGCTCCTGTCGGAGCCGGGCGAACCCCGGCCGGTGGAGCAGCCGTTCGAGGCGTTCTCCTTCACCTCCGGCACCAGCGGCATCCCCAAGCTGGTGATCCGCCGGTCCTCCTTCGAGGCGCGCCGGTTCGCCGACCTGGTGGACCAGTACTCCTTCGACGAGGACGACGTCCACCTGGTGACGGTCCCGCTGTACCACGCCTCGGGTCCCGGCTGGGCGCGCATCTTCCTGTCCCTGGGCGGCACGGTCGTCCTCGGCCCGTACGACGACACGGCGGCCCTGATCCGGCTGATCCAGCAGGAGGGCGTGTCCACCACGCTCATGGTCCCGCCGGTCCTCAAGCGGGTCGTCGCCCACCCCGCCTCCGAGCACCTGCACAAGACCTCGCGGCTGCACTTCGTGCTCTCCGGCGGGCGGCACCTGAACCGCTGGGTCGTGAACAACGCCTGGGACCGCCTGGGACCGGTCCTGCACCTCTACTACGGCACCACCGAGACCGGTGTGAACGTCATGATCGGCCCCGAGGAACTGCATGTGGCGCCCTGCCGCTCCGGCCGCCCGATGCCGGGCAACACCATCGCCGTGCTCGACCCGGAGAACCGTCCGGTGCCCAAGGGCGTACGCGGCCGGGTGGCGATCGCCAGCTACCAGCTGATGGACGCCTACGCCACCGCCGAACCGGAGTTCCTCGACCTCGAGTACGGCGGCCGGGTCCAGCGCTTCCTGCTCACCGGCGACAGCGGCTTCATCGACGAGGCCGGCCGGCTCGAACTCACCGGCCGCAACGACGGCGTCTCCAAGGCGGCCGAGGGCAAGCCGCTCGACGTCAACATCTTCGGCCTCGAGAACGACCTGATGGACCTGCCCTGCGTCCGCGAGACCGCCGTCCTGCGCACCAAGCTCCAGGACACCGGGGAGGACGTGCTGATCGTGCCGTTCGCCCCGGTCTCCCCCGAGCGGCTGGAGAGCGGCAGGCGTGCCGTCGCCGCCGCCTGCACCCGTCGGGTGCCGTGCCTGCCCGCGTACGTGGTCCCGGTGGAGGCCATCCCGTACAGCCCGACCGGCAAGGTGCGGGCGGCGCGGCTGCTGGAGACGGTGCTGCCCCTCGTCCGCGCCGAGGCAGCGACCCGCCGCTCCGGCCTCGTCCCCGCCTGACCCGACCGGCCACCTCCGGCCCTCGGTCCCCCCACTCGACAGGAAGAGTCATGAACGATCAGAAGAACTACAGCCGCGGCCTGCTGCTGTGCCTGCTGGCCACGGTGTCCTGGGGAGCGATGTTCCCCCTCATGGACGTGACCCTGAAGCACATCGACCCCTTCACCTTCACCTGCCTGCGCTACGCGATCGCCGGCGCGATGTTCCTGGTGTTCCTCAAGCTGCGCGAGGGCACGGCCGGATTCAGGCTGAAGGGCGAACGGATCGGTCTGGCCTGGCTGTTCGGAACGGCCGGCTTCGCGGGCTTCCAGTTCCTGGTGTTCTTCGGCCAGGACCTCATCGGCGCCCGGGGCGCCCTGAACGCCTCGATCATGATGGCGACCATGCCCATGATGGGCTTCCTGGTCAACTGGGTGCTGCGCAAGGTCGTCCCGCCGAAGGGCGCGCTCGCCTTCATCGCCATGTCCTTCGTCGGCGTCATCCTCGTCGTCTCCGACGGCAGCCTCAGCACGCTCCTCGCCCACCCCTCGGACTTCGGCCCCGACGCCCTGCTGCTGTTCGCCGCGCTGTGCTGGGTGATCTACACGTCCGGCGCGACGTTCTTCCCGACCTGGTCCCCGATCAAGTACACCGCGATCACCACGGTGCTCGGCCTGGCCAGCGCCGCCGTCATCACGGCCGTCATCCTGGCCGCCGGCGGCGTCCCCGTCCCGAGCGGCCACGACGTGACCGCGGTCCTGCCCGAGCTGGCCTACATGAGCGTCATCGCCGGGTTCGTGGGCGTCCTCGGCTGGAACTTCGGCAACAAGTACCTCGGCCCGCTCAACGGCGTCCTGTTCATGGACGTCGTCCCGATCACGGCGTTCGTCATCTCGGCCCTGACCGGCGTGATCCCCGCGGGCATGCAGATCGTGGGCGCCTCGCTGACCGCCCTCGCCCTGGTCCTCAACAACCTGTACCTGCGCCGCGTCGCCCAGCGCACGGCCGCCGCGCAGGCGGCGCAGGCCGCGCAGGCCGCGGCGAAGCCGGTCGCGACCGCGCCGGGCGCCGGAGAGGCGCAGCCCGCCGCGGTGGCGTCCGGACGCTGACACGGTGGGGCGTCCGGCCGCTGACACGGCGGCGTCCGGACGCTGACGCCGCCGGACGGCACGGCGCACGCACCCATCGGACGGCCGACGCCACACGGTAGCCGCGGGCCTCACGCCCGCGGCTACCGCCGCTCGGGGCAGGGCGGCGCGGTCCGCACAGGCTCGGGCCGGCTCGGCGCGGCCGAAGCGGCTCAGGACAGCTGGACGCGGTCCAGCAGGCCCGCGGCCGTGAAGGCGGCCACCAGCTCCTCCCGTCCCTCGGTGAAATGGGCCCAGCTGTCGAAGTGGACCGGGACGATCCGGCGAGCCCCGAGGATGCGCGCGGCCTCGGCGGCCTGGCCGCTGTCCAGGGTGAGCAGCGCCCCGTCGAGGGCCGCGGTGCGCGCGGCGCCGGCGAACAGGACGGCGGTGTCGACCGGGCCGAAGCGCTCGGCGATCTGCCGGACCAGGTCCAACGAGGCGTTGTCACCGCTGACGTAGACCGTGGGCAGCCCGTCCCCGCTCAGCACGAAGCCGACGACCTCGCCGATGACCGGCTCGCAGCCCTCGGGCCCGTGCAGCGCGGGGACCGCGGTCACGGTGACGTCCACTCCGCCGGGGACCGGCAGGACGGTGGAGTCCCAGGGGGCGAGCCCCCGCGCGGTGCCGCCCAGCCGGTCCGCGCCGCCGCGGGTGGTGAGCGTCAGCGGAACGTCGGCGAGCAGGGCGCGCCCGGAGCGGTCGAGGTTGTCCGGGTGCTGGTCGTGCGAGAGCAGAACCACGTCGATGTTGCCCAGGTCGGCGGGGGCGGCCCCGGCGGGAGCCGTCTTGGTGAGGACCCGGCCGTTGCCCAGGGGGTGGTCTCCGGGGCCGTCGAAGGTCGGGTCGGTCAGGAACGTCAGTCCGCCGTACTCGAGGAGAGCGGTCGGGCCACCGAGGACGCGGACGGGAACAGCAGCAGTCATGACAGCACACCCTCACGGAAGAAACATCACGGATAAGCGATTCGCTAACCGTGAAGTTACGGCTTCTCATGGATAGGGGCAAGGTGTACCGTGAAAGTGATGACCAGGACCGCGTCCACCGCACCCGTACCGGCCACCGCGCCAGGTGCGGAGCAGTACCCCGCCCTCGACTTCGCCGACAGCGTCGTCACCCTGCCCGGCGGACGGACCCTCGACCTGCTCGCCACCCCCGAGGACGCGGCGCGCTGGCTGACCGAGCGGAACCTCGCCCCGGCGGACACCGAACTGCGCGAGACGTGCGCCCTGCGCATGCGCTCCCTGCGCGAGCAGATCCGGGCCCTGTTCACCTCCCGGATCGACGGACGGCCCGCGCCCCAGGAGGCCCTCGCCGCCGTCAACGAGGCCCTCACCCGGGTCCCCACGGCCGCCCTCCTGCACTGGGACCCGGTGCACGGGCCGTACCGGGCCGCCCCGCATCCCACGGACCAGACCGTCGACCACGCCCTGGGCGTCCTCGCCGCGGACGCCGCCGAGCTGCTCACCGGTCCCGACGCGGCACGCCTGACCGCCTGCGGCTCGGCCCCCTGCAACCGCTACCTGCTCCGCTCCGGCCGCCGGCACTGGTGCTCGGTCCGCTGCGGCGACCGCGCCCGGGCCGCCCGCGCCTACGCCCGCCGCACGGCCGGCTGACCACTGCCACCCAGGACACGAAAAACGCCCCATGCCCGCGTTTACGCAGGTCAGAAGGGTGCGGGGAAGTGGACTCACGGGTTGCACAGGCGAATCAAACGGCGTGGCACGCCGCTTGACGTTCGGTCAGCGATGGTCGATGGGAGGCCCGTCCCCGCCACGGCCGGCCACACGCTGACGAGGCGAACCGTTCGCCGCGGAGCTTGGTCATGGCGTCGATGCCGGACGTCGGCACGCCCCTGGGCGCCGCCGCCGCAGGGCAGGACCGCCTCGACCGCAGCCGCGCCGACGGCGCACGGGAGACGGGGGACGTGTGGCCCTGCCCCATCAACGGCGCCGGGGCCGCCTCGACCGCCTCGCGTCCTCGTCCCGCCGCCGCACCCGGGCCGCAGGGGAACGCCGGGAGGGGCGCACTCCGCGCGGACCCGCGGCGAATCGAGGCCAACGCGCCGTCCGGCCCCACGCGAAAAAGCCCCTCCGAACCGACGTTTCCGCAGGTCAAAGGGGCTTTATGAGTGGAGCCTAGGGGAGTCGAACCCCTGACATCTGCCATGCAAAGACAGCGCTCTACCAACTGAGCTAAGGCCCCGCGAGAGGAGCATCCGGCCGGAGGAAGCGCCCGCCGGTCGGGTGCCGCAGACCAGAGTACCGGGTCACCCCCCGGATCTCGCAAAAAGATTGGGGGTCCCCGCGACCGACCACGCTCCGTAAGATGCTCCGCGTGGTTCGCTACAGCGAACCGCCGTACTTGGGGAAGCGATGGGGAGACGCAATGGACGCCGCACAGCAGGAAGCCACCGCCAGGGCGCGGGAACTGCAGCGGAACTGGTATGGGGAGCCGTTGGGGGCGCTCTTCCGTAAGCTCATAGACGATCTCGGGCTCAACCAGGCCCGGCTGGCGGGGGTCCTGGGGCTGTCCGCCCCGATGCTGTCGCAGCTCATGAGCGGCCAGCGCGCGAAGATCGGCAACCCGGCGGTCGTCCAGCGGGTCCAGCTGCTCCAGGAGCTGGCCGGCCAGGTGGCCGACGGCAGCGTCAGCGCGGCCGAGGCGACCGAGCGCATGGACGAGATCAAGCGCTCGCAGGGGGGCTCGGTCCTCAGCAACACCACGCAGACCACGAGCAGTTCGGGCGCCCCCACGGTCAAGCGCGTGGTCCGCGAGATCCAGTCCCTGCTCCGCTCGGTGGCCGCCGCCGGCGACATCATCGAGGCGGCGGACAGCCTCGCCCCGAGCCACCCCGAACTGGCCGAGTTCCTGCGGGTGTACGGCGCCGGCCGCACCTCCGACGCCGTCGCGCACTACCAGCACCACCAGAACTGACCCCCCGGCGAGGGGTCGCGGCGCGCGCCGCGGGAAAGGCAAGGGGGAAGACCACAGGGGGAGGAGCGACGCACAGCCATGGGTGAGGTCTTCGCCGGCCGGTACGAACTGGCCGACCCGATCGGACGCGGTGGGGTCGGCGCGGTCTGGCGCGCCTGGGACCACCGGCGCCGCCGTTACGTGGCCGCCAAGGTCCTCCAGCAGCGCGACGCCCACTCCCTGCTGCGCTTCGTCCGCGAGCAGGCGCTGCGGATCGACCACCCCCATGTGCTCGCCCCGGCCAGCTGGGCCGCCGACGACGACAAGGTCCTGTTCACCATGGACCTCGTGGCCGGCGGCTCGCTGGTCCATCTGGTCGGGGACTACGGCCCGCTGCCCCCGGCGTTCGTCTGCACCCTCCTCGACCAGTTGCTGTCAGGACTCGCCGCGGTGCACGCCGAGGGGGTGGTGCACCGCGACATCAAGCCGGCCAACGTCCTGCTGGAGGCCACCGGGACCGGCCGCCCCAGGCTGCGGCTGTCCGACTTCGGCATCGCGATGCGGCTGGGCGAACCCCGGTTGACCGAGACCAACCTCGTGGTGGGGACGCCCGGTTACCTCGCGCCCGAGCAGCTGATGGGCGCCGAACCCGACTTCCCCGCCGATCTGTTCGCCACCGGACTGGTCGCCCTCTATCTCCTCCAGGGCGCCAAGCCGGACGCCAAGGCGCTCGTGGAGTACTTCTCGGAGCACGGAACGCCGAGCGCGGCCAAGGGAGTTCCCGAGCCGCTGTGGCAGGTGGTGGCCACGCTGCTGCAACCGGACCCCGACGCCCGGTTCCGGACCGCCACGGGCGCGCGCAAGGCCCTCGCGGCGGCCGTCGAACTCCTGCCCGAGCCCGGCCCCGACGACGAGCTGATCGAGATCTTCGACCAACTCGGCCCACTGCCGCCCGGGTTCGGCCCCGAGGGCCCGCTGCGGCGGAGTCCGGGGGTGACGGTGGGGACCGGCCGGGAGCCCCGGGACGACGGAACCTCCGACACCACGGGGGCTCACGGGGTTACCGGGGACGTCGGTGACTCCGGGGATGTCGGTGGCTCCGGGGACACCGGGGATGCCTGGGACGCCGGAGGCGGTGACGGCGTCGGGGCTGACACCGGCGGGGCCTTCAGGGGCGTTCCCCGAGCCGGCTCGGCGACCGGCAGCGTGGGCGCGGCGTTACCGCCCGCGGCGACCGGGACGCCCCGCGGCACGGACACGTACGGCGGCACAAACGCGTCGTACGACGACACGGACGCGTCGTACGGCGGAACAGACGCGTCGTACGGCGGGGTCGGGCTCCCCGGCGGCACGGGCACGGGCGCGTACGGCACAGCCGGGTCCCGCGGCCGGGCCGGCGACTCGGTGGGTTCCGGTTCCGACCCGCGCCACGGCTACCGGCGGGACACGGGCTCGACGGAGTCGTTCCCGGACCACGTCGGCCACACCCCCGGGGCGCGCCGCCCCACAGCCCCGCCCGACACAAGCGGCTCCACCGACGCGGCCCACCCGCCCAACTCGCCCTACTCGACGCGCTCGCCCCACTCGACCCGCTCAAGCGACTCGACCGGTTCGCCTCGCTCGGCCGGCTCGCGCGGCCTGCCGTCCTCCCCGGACCCGTCCGACACCGGCAGCTTCCATCTGCCGCCCCCGCAGACGGCCTTCCCCGAGGCCTCCCACCGACCGGCGGCGCCGCGTACCGCCGCCCCACCCGCGCAGGCGCCCACCGCCACCCCCGCCACCCGTGCCACCGGCGCTCCCTTCGGCCCCGTGGCGCAGGCGACCGCCGGCCGGGCCCACGACCCGACGCACGCGCTGCGTCCCCCCGCACCGCGCCCGCAGGCCGACCCTGCCACCGCCTCCTACACCGCCGAGGACCCGCGTCCGCCCGCCGCGCAGCCGCCCGCCCCCACCCGGGCGGCCTCCCGGCACCGCGCCGTACGCCCCCGCCGCCCGGGCCCGCCCGCGAAAGCGGTGGTGCCGCTGCTGCTGCTGGCGCTGGCCTGCTACGCCGTCGGCTTCTGGGCGCTGAGCCGACTCTGACCCCGCCAAGAACCGGAACCCCCGAGCCGACTCCGAACCCCGCCAAGAACCAGAGCCCCCGAGCAAGAACCAGAGCCCCCGAGCAAGAACCGGAGCCCCCGGGCGGCACCGGACGAGCTACCAGGCGCCCGCCCGCCGCCGGGCGACCAGCGTCCACACCCCGAGGGCGACCAGCAGGGCGGTCCCCGCACCGATCCCGCCCACGGCGACCGCCCGCAGCGCACCGGACCCGCCCGCCGAGCCGCTTTCCGAACCGCCCGCCGAGCCGCCTTGCGGCCCGGCCCGTGTCACCGCGATCCGGTCGGCCTCCGTCACCTCGAAGCGGTTCCGCGGCTCCGACGGGCCCGCGTACCCCGGCCCCGGCCGTGCCGTACCGTCGAGCCGCACCCGCAGCGTCAGGTCGTAGGGTCCCGTGCCGAACCGGTCCGCCGTCTGGTCGGCGAGGTGGACGACGAGGTAGTAGGACCCGGCGAACCGCATGGCCTTCGCCGGGTCGGCGAAGCCGTAGCGGTTGGCGTAGGCGACGGGCGGCAGGGGCGCGAGCGCGGCGGCCGTCCGCTGCCCGGTGTAACCGGCGTACGCGTCCTCCACGTAGCCGCGCACGGGGTTGTAGAGCGACAGGGTCAGCGCGCCCTCGACGTAACCGCTGCTACCCGCGCCGGACAGTTCGGCGACCGCGTTCAGCTGCTGTCCCCAGTCGACCGGCACCCGGTAGAAGAGGGTCTGCCCGGGCCGGACCGAGGCCCGCCACACGCCGTGCCCGAGCGCGGTCGCGGTGGCGAAGCCGTTGCCGCCGGCCCGGTCCGCCGCCCGGCCGCCGACCGGCTCGGGCGTGGCCGAGTCCCAGGTCCGCGGGGCCGTCGTCGGGCCGGTCCGGTCCAGGGCCGGCTCGGTCGCGGTGGCCAGCTCCAGGGGCCAGGTGTCCGGCGAGGAGCCGTTCGCGTCGATGCGCTCGATGAGGACGTAGTACGTGCCCGCGCCCTGGCAGAGCGTGCGGCCCGGGGCGGCGTCCCGGGCGCCCCAGGCGGCGACGGGGTGCGGGCTGCGGCCCGCGCCGAAGCGGGTGGCCTGGTAGGAGCACGAACCGCCGTGGGCGTCCCGCACCGACACCCTGACGCCGTCCTCGGCCGAGACGGTGCTGCCGGCGGCGGGGACGGCGGTGGCGGAGACGTAGGCGGTGGAGGCGGCGTCGAGCTGGAGGCGGTAGTAGAGCTTGCCGTGGTGCGGCAGCGCGCTGCGGTAGGTGCGGCCGGCGTCGAGCAGCGGGGCGTCGGCAGTGGTCGCCGCCCCGGTGACGGACCGGGCGCCGCCGCCGAAGCCGTACGCCCCCGGATCCCCGGCCGCGACCGCCTGCGACCCGGCCGCCACCGCCTGCAGCCCGGCCACGACGGCCAGCAGCCCCAGCACCGCCGTGGCGGCGGCCAGGCGGAGGGCGGTGACGGCGCTGAAAGCGGTGACGGCGCCCGGCCCTAAGACGTCGCCCCTGACCCGGCGGCGACCACCCCAGCCGCGCGCCACCACCTGAACCCGTACTCGCCCCCGTACTCGCTCCCGTACCCGTACTGGTGCCGGTGGCCGGCCCGGAGCCCGCCGTGCAGCCGTAGGCCGTCCCATCCCGCGCCACCCCTCGCGTCCCGCGTCCGCTGTTCCCCGCCGTCGCCCATCCTGCCCCGGGCGTCGTTGCGCCATCCGCACATTCCGTACGGGCGTCCGAACCGTACGTCTCACGAGACGTCCCCTACCCCGCGTGTCCCCGCCCCGCAACACGGGACGCGGCGCCGGGCCTGGCGCCCGTCGGAGTGCGTACGCAACGCAAAACCCCGACCGCTGCGGCGGTCGGGGTCTGTTCAGTACCGGATGTCGGGTGGTTCAGGAACCCGTGGGCACGGAGTCGGTCGCCTCCGTCCACAGGTCCTGCTCGGCGCGATCGGCCTGGATCTGGCGGTACACAAGGAGCCCGCCGATGGCGGCCAGTGCGACCAGGAGAAGCTTCTTCACCGCGCGACCTCGTCTTTCGTTGACGTAGGGGACCTCTGGCGCCCGACTATACACACCGGCCGATATCGATCGGTGACCTGCGTCGGCCCTCAACTGCCGGGTGCGCGAGGCCGCTAGGACACGGCGGACGAAGGGTGATCACCCCCTCACGGAACGCGACTTTGCCCGCCCTCCTCCCGTCTGCGCACCTTTTCGCCCCGCATGCCTCCATCCGAGTGGTGTTCATCCGAAGATCGCGGCGCCACGGGCGTCGGTCCACCACTTCGCGGTCCACATACACATCATGAGCAAAGTACGCAAATCGCCCAACCCGAAAGTGAGGGGCCATGGACCAGCACAAGATCATGAAGTTGTGGACCGCCATCGTCACCGCCTTCCTCGCGCTCTGCACGGCGCTCGGACTCATCACCACGACCGCCGGCGCGGCCTCCGCCGCCCCCAAGACCGGGACGGCGCCCAACAGCTCCACCCGGCTCCCGGCGCAGACGACGGCATCCACCTGGTCCAGAAGCCAAGCCCGGCACGCCCGGTCACTGCCCCCCACGATGAAACAGCGGATCCGGGCCGAGGCCCACGGAAAGTCCCCCAGCTGCCGGCACCGCGCGGAGAACGAGACGGCGTCGCTCACCACCGAGACCGAATACACCGCCGCCGAACCACCGGCCCGGCCCACGATCCCGCTGCAACGCTGACAGAACCGGCCCGGCCCACGCCGGAGCCACCACCCGAACCTCATGAGACAACGGCGGACTGCGTACAGCACACCACCGAAACCCAGAAGATCCCCGGTCGGCGCCGACCGGGGATCTTCTGTCGTTCCCGCACATCCACAAGCCCCACACCCGCACCCGTACCGGCGCCCGGCAAGGACGCACGGACCCCCGGCCCCGTCACAGGCGATCACCCCTCTCCCCCTGGCCCTCACAGCTCACAGGACGCCCGTTCCCCTGAGCCCGCGCCCACAGGCCCACCCTCACACCCCCGCAGGCCCGACAGAACCCGGCATAACCGCAACCGCAGACCCGCCCTCGCACAGTTCCCCGGGCCCAAATCCCCCGACACACGAGAGAACCCCCGGACCAAGTGGTCCGGGGGTTCTTTCACAACTGTGGGGCTAACAGGATTTGAACCTGTGGCCTCATCCTTATCAGGGATGCGCTCTAACCAACTGAGCTATAGCCCCGCCGCGCTCTGCGGTGTGTGTCCCGCGCGCTGACTCCTGAAGATTAGCGCACGAGGGCGGCAGTCCCAAAATCGGTTGTCGGGAGGGCGTCCCACGGGCGTCGGCCCTGGTCAAAAGCGCCGGGCGGGCAGCCGGGCGCCCGGCCGGCGGTCAGCCGGCGGTCAGCCGGCGGTCAGCCGGCGGTCAGCCAGCGGTCAGCCAGCGGTCAGCGCGTCCTCACTCGTCCTCGGCCAGCGTCAGCTCGATGCCGCCGACGAAGCCCGCCGAGAGGTTGTAGATGAACGCGCCGAGCGTCGCCAGCGCCGTCGCCAGGATGACGTCGATGACCGAGATGATCACCGCGAACATCAGGACGTGCGGCAGGGACAGGAAGGACTGCAGGTCGAAGCCGTTCGAGTCGTTGGACCCGGTGGCCTCCGAGATCGTCCCGCCGACCGTCGAGAACACGCCCATCGCGTTCATGACCATCCACAGCACCGCGGACGCGACGACCGTGCAGATGCCGAGCGCGATGGAGAGCAGGAAGCTGACCTTCATCACCGACCACGGGTCGGCCTTGGCCACCCGCAGCCGGGCCTTGCGGGTGCGCGGCGTGGTCCGGGCGCCGGTGCGCGGGCGGCGCACGGTGCCGGTGCGGTCCGCGGGCCCGCCGGCGGCCGGGTAGGCCTGCGGCGGGTGGTACGGCTCCGACGACTGCTGCGGCTGCCGCTCGCCCGGCAGCGGCGAGCCGGGCCGGCCGGCGCCGGGCTGGGTCTGGCGGCCTCGGGTGTCCGTCACCGTTCCCCCCTGGGGTCCGTGAGAGTCGGGCGAGTGCTGCTCTGCCGCCGACGGCTTGATCGGCTTCAGGTTGGTCGTGTGCGGGTCGGTCGCACGCGCGGCGGAGCCACGGCCGCCGTCCGTTTCCGTACCCGTGGAGGTACCGGTCGATCCGGCGCCCGTGGCTCCGCTCACGATGACTCTTCTCCTCGTGCTACTCGGCCGAGGGCGCCTCACCCTCGTCCGTGCCGTCCGTCGCGACACCCTCGGCGGTCTCGTCCACGGCCACGTCGCCGTCGACTTCCTCCGCCTCGCGTCCCGCCTCGGCGTTACGTGCGATGCCGACCACGGCATCGCGCTTGCCCAGGTTGATCAGTTGGACGCCCATGGTGTCACGGCCCGTCTCCCTGACCTCGTTGACTCGCGTACGAATCACACCGCCCGAGAGTGTGATGGCGAGGATCTCGTCGGTCTCCTCGACCACCAGCGCGCCGACCAGCTCACCGCGGTCCTCCACGATCTTGGCGGCCTTGATGCCGAGGCCGCCGCGGCCCTGGACGCGGTACTCGTCGACCCGGGTCCGCTTGGCGTACCCACCGTCAGTGGCAGTGAACACGAACGTACCGGGTCGCACCACATTCATCGAGAGGAGTTCGTCCCCCTCGCGGAAGCTCATGCCCTTGACGCCCGAGGTCGCACGGCCCATCGGGCGCAGCGTGTCGTCCGAGGCGGTGAACCTGATGGATTGGGCCTTCTTGCTGATCAGCAGCAGATCGTCGTCCGCCGAGACCAGCTCCGCGCCGATCAGCTCGTCGTCGGTGCCGTCCTCCCGCTCGCGCAGGTTGATGGCGATGACACCGCCGGAGCGCGGCGAATCGTAATCCTTCAGAGGCGTCTTCTTGACCAAGCCGGCCTTGGTGGCCAGCACCAGGTACGGCACCGCCTCGTAGTCGCGGATGGCCCGGATCTGGGCGATCGACTCGTCCGGCTGGAAGGCCAGCAGGTTGGCGACGTGCTGGCCGCGCGCGTCCCGGCCGGCGTCGGGCAGCTCGTAGGCCTTGGCGCGGTAGACCCGTCCCTTGTTGGTGAAGAACAGCAGCCAGTGGTGCGTGGTGGAGACGAAGAAGTGGTCGACGATGTCGTCTTCCTTCAGCTTCGTGCCCCGCACGCCCTTGCCGCCGCGCTTCTGGGCGCGGTAGTCGTCGGTCTTGGTCCGCTTGATGTAGCCGCCGCGGGTGACCGTGACGACGATGTCCTCCTCGGCGATCAGGTCCTCGATGGACATGTCGCCCTCGTAGGGGATCAGCTTCGTCTTGCGGTCGTCGCCGTACTTCTCGACGATCGCGGCCAGCTCGGCGCTGACGATGCCCCGCTGGCGGACCGGGGAGGCGAGGATCTCGTTGTACTCGTTGATCTTCGCCTGCAGCTCGTCGTGCTCCTGCACGATCTTCTGGCGCTCCAGGGCGGCCAGCCGGCGCAGCTGCATCTCGAGGATGGCGTTGGCCTGGATCTCGTCGATCTCCAGCAGGCCCATCAGGCCCCCGCGCGCGACGTCGACGGTCTCGCTGCGCCGGATCAGCGCGATGACCTCGTCGATGGCGTCCAGGGCCTTGAGCAGGCCGCGCAGGATGTGGGCGCGCTCCTCGGCCTTGCGCAGCCGGAAGCGGGTCCGGCGCACGATGACCTCGATCTGGTGCGTCACCCAGTGGCGGATGAACGCGTCCAGCGAGAGGGTGCGCGGCACGCCGTCGACCAGGGCCAGCATGTTGGCGCCGAAGTTGGTCTGCAGGTCGGTGTGCTTGTAGAGGTTGTTCAGGACGACCTTGGCGACCGCGTCCCGCTTGAGGACGATCACCAGGCGCTGGCCGGTGCGCGAGGAGGTCTCGTCGCGGACGTCGGCGATGCCGCCGATCTTGCCGTCCTTCACCAGGTCGGCGATCTTCTGCGCGAGGTTGTCCGGGTTGACCTGGTACGGCAGCTCGGTGACCACCAGGCACTGGCGGTTCTGGATCTCCTCGACCTCGACGACCGCGCGCATCGTGATGGAGCCGCGCCCGGTGCGGTACGCCTCCTCGATGCCCTTGCGGCCGACGACGAGCGCGCCGGTCGGGAAGTCGGGGCCCTTGATGCGCTCGATGAGCGCGTCCAGGAGCTCCTCGTGCGAGGCCTCCGGGTTCTCCAGGTACCACTGGGCGCCGGCGGCGACCTCGCGCAGGTTGTGCGGCGGGATGTTGGTCGCCATGCCGACCGCGATGCCGGCCGAGCCGTTGATCAGCAGGTTCGGGAAGCGGGCGGGCAGGACGGTCGGCTCCTGGGAGCGGCCGTCGTAGTTGTCCGTGAAGTCGACGGTCTCCTCGTCGATGTCGCGGACCATCTCCATCGACAGCGGCGCGAGCTTGCACTCGGTGTACCGCATGGCCGCCGCCGGGTCGTTGCCCGGGGAGCCGAAGTTGCCGTTGGAGTCCACCAGCGGCATCCGCATCGACCACGGCTGGGCGAGGCGCACCAGGGCGTCGTAGATCGAGGAGTCGCCGTGCGGGTGGTAGTTGCCCATGACGTCGCCGACGACGCGGGCGCACTTGTAGAAGCCGCGCTCGGGGCGGTAGCCGCCGTCGTACATGGCGTACAGCACGCGGCGGTGGACGGGCTTGAGGCCGTCCCGCACGTCCGGCAGCGCTCGCGAGACGATGACGGACATCGCGTAGTCGAGGTACGAACGCTGCATCTCCGTCTCGAGCCCGACGGGCTCGACGCGCATGGCGAGTTCGCCGCCCTGTTCAGGGGTGACTGGAGTGTTCTCGTCGGCCATTGCTGGTGAGGATCCTTCCTGGTGCGGTCAGCTGAGACCGACTCAGATGTCGAGGAAGCGGACGTCCTTGGCGTTGCGCTGGATGAACTGGCGGCGGGCCTCGACGTCCTCGCCCATCAGGACCGAGAACAGGTCGTCGGCCTGCGCGGCGTCGTCGAGGGTGACCTGGCCGAGGACCCGGTGCTCCTGGTCCATGGTGGTCACGCGCAGCTCCTCGGCGTTCATCTCGCCGAGACCCTTGAAGCGCTGGATCGAGTCCTCGCGGATGCGCTTGCCGCGCTGGCGGCCCATCTCGATCAGCGCGTCGCGCTCGCGGTCGGAGTAGGCGTACTCGATGTCGTCCCGGCCCCACTTGATCTTGTAGAGCGGGGGACGGGAGAGGTACACGTGCCCGGCCTCGACCAGCGGCCGCATGAAGCGGAACAGGAAGGTCAGCAGCAGGGTGCTGATGTGCTGGCCGTCGACGTCGGCGTCCGCCATCAGGATGATCTTGTGATAGCGGAGCTTCTCGATGTCGAAGTCCTCGTGCACGCCGGTGCCGAACGCGGAGATCAGCGCCTGGATCTCCTGGTTCTGCAGGATCTTGTCGATCCTGGCCTTCTCGACGTTGAGGATCTTGCCGCGGATCGGGAGGATCGCCTGGTACTCCGGGTTGCGGCCGGACTTGGCCGAGCCGCCGGCGGAGTCGCCCTCGACGATGAAGATCTCGCACTTGGTGGGGTCGTTCGACTGGCAGTCGGAGAGCTTGCCCGGCAGGGAGGCGGACTCCAGCAGGCCCTTGCGGCGGGTGAGGTCGCGGGCCTTGCGGGCCGCCACGCGCGCGGTGGCCGCCTGGATGCCCTTGCGGATGATGTCCGCGGCCTCGACCGGGTTGCGGTCCAGCCAGTCGTTCAGGTGTTCGTAGACCGCCTTCTGGACGAAGGTCTTCGCCTCCGTGTTGCCCAGCTTGGTCTTGGTCTGGCCCTCGAACTGCGGCTCGCTCAGCTTGACCGAGATGATCGCGGTCAGGCCCTCGCGGATGTCGTCGCCCGTGAGGTTGTCGTCCTTGTCGCGCAGCAGCTTCTTGTCGCGCGCGTACTTGTTGATCAGGCTGGTGAGAGCCGCGCGGAAGCCCTCCTCGTGGGTGCCGCCCTCGTGCGTGTGGATGATGTTCGCGAAGGAGTACACGCCCTCGCTGTAACCACCGTTCCACTGCATCGCGACCTCAAGGGACAGGCTCTTGTCCTTGTCCTCGGCCTCCAGGTCGATCACGGTGGGGTGCACCACGTCTCCCTTGCGGGAGTTGAGGTACTTCACGAAGTCGACGATGCCGCCCTCGTAGTGGTACGTGACGGACTTGACCTCGTCCGTCTCGTCGGCGCCCGCCTCGTCCGCGCCGGAGGTGGCCTTGGCCGACTCGCGCTCGTCGGTGAGCCGGATCGTCAGGCCCTTGTTGAGGAACGCCATCTCCTGGAAGCGCCGCGACAGCGTCTCGAAGGAGTACTCGGTGGTCTCGAAGATGTCCGGGTCGGCCCAGAAGGTGACCGAGGTGCCGGTCTCGGCCGTCTCCTCGTGCCGCGCCAGGGGGGCCGTCGGGACGCCCATCTTGTAGTCCTGCGTCCAGCGGTACCCGTCGGTCCTGACCTCGACGGAGACCTTCGAGGACAGCGCGTTCACCACGGAGACGCCCACGCCGTGCAGACCGCCGGAGACCGCGTAG
Organism: Streptomyces sennicomposti; assembly: GCF_019890635.1. GTDB lineage: Bacteria > Actinomycetota > Actinomycetes > Streptomycetales > Streptomycetaceae > Streptomyces > Streptomyces sennicomposti. The sequence goes on along the minus strand of NZ_JAIOAB010000009.1, from coordinate 128,750 downwards.
CCGCCGCCCCCGAACTTGCCGCCCGCGTGCAGCACCGTCAGCACGACCTCGACGGCCGGCTTGCCCTCGGAGGGAACGATGCCCACCGGGATGCCGCGGCCGTTGTCGACGACGCGGACGCCGCCGTCGGCGAGGATCGTCACGTCGATGGTGTCCGCGTGGCCGGCCAGCGCCTCGTCGACGGAGTTGTCGACGACCTCGTACACGAGGTGGTGCAGTCCTCGCTCACCGGTCGAGCCGATGTACATACCGGGTCGCTTGCGGACCGCGTCCAGACCCTCGAGGACGGTGATGGCACTGGCGTCGTACGAGGCCGTGACCTCACCACTGGAGGCGGCGGCACCGTTCTCGCCGGCGTCGGTGGACGGGATGTTCTCGTTGGGGTTGCCGGAATCGGCCACGAAGCGCCCTTTCTGGCACAGCACGAGCCGGGCTCGGCGGCAGGTTGCCGGAGCGGCTGCGGCATGTTGCGTTGGTAAGCCTTGATCAGCCTTGATCAGCGTTGCTCAGCTTTTCCCGGACGGTCCCCACGTTCGGGGCGGGATTGTCTTCCAGTCTACCGGTAGCGCCGACAGTGATGGGGGTTTGCGGGCACCTGAGTCCGCATGTGCCGCCCTGAACCGGTCTCGAACGGGTCCCGATATGCGGAAGGGGGCCCAAAGAGGCTCACAGCGGCACTCAGCGCTTCCGGGCGTCAACCCTTCGCTACTCAGGGGTCAGGTACGGATTCGCAAGGGCGTGCGGATGCGCGGAAGGCCGCGCGGCAGGCGGTTTCCACGCCCCTCGCAGGCCTCCGTGAACTGCCTGTGTGAGTTACCTCACCCGTACGTGTCACCGGGTCCCGTGCTGCCCGGAGCGCGCAGGGGACCGTGCCGGCGGACCGGTCCGCCGGGGCCGAAGACCTTGATCAGCCGGACCGCGCCATGGCCGAGGTCCTCGTTCAGCCGGGCGACGAGCGTCGGCGCGAGGAGGCGCAGATTCGTCGCCCACGCCGTCGAGTCGCAGCGCACCGTCAGCACGCGCTCGTCCTCGTCGTACCGCTCCGGCGCGCAGTGCTTGGCCACGTCCGCGCCGACGATCTGCGGCCAGCGGCCCATCACGCCGCCCACCGCCGCGGGGGTCTCCCAGCCGCGTTCGGTGATCAGGCGGTTGATCGCGGCGCCGAGCGCCAGGGGATCGCGGCCGTCGGCGCGCGCGCCGGAGCGCAGACCGCCGCGCCGCGCCTGCTTCTTCTGCTGCGCCGCGTCGCCCCGCGCGCGCGCCGCCTCCTTCGCGGCGCGCAACGCCACGCGCGCGAGGTCGACGCCCGAGGGCTCGGGGGTCCTGGGGGTCTTCGGGCTGTTCGCGGCAGGGCCGGGGGCCGCGCCGGAGGGCTGCCGGCCGGGGTCCGCCGCGGGATGCGAGGCGGGGCTCGTCGTCCGGTTCGGCGCGGGACTCGGCGCGGGGTTCGGGTTCGGCTGCGGGCGGCCGGCCGCCGGGCCGTGCTCGGGGTTCATAGGCGCTCCACCGCCCCGTCCGACACCGTGAACCGCGCCCCCGCCAGGACGTGCGGCACGTCGTCGTCCACCGCGGCGGTCACCAGGACCTGCTCGCCGGGCGCCACCAGCTCGGCCAGCCGCTCCCGGCGCCGGGCGTCCAGCTCGGCGAAGACGTCGTCGAGGATCAGCACCGGCTCGTTGCCCTCGGCGCGCAGCAGGTCGTACGAGGCCAGGCGCAGCGCCAGCGCGTACGACCAGGACTCGCCGTGCGAGGCGTACCCCTTGGCGGGCAGCTGGCCGAGCTTGAGGAGCAGGTCGTCACGATGGGGTCCGACCAGGGTGACGCCCCGCTCGATCTCCTGCTTGCGGGCGTCGGCGAGCGCCGCCGTCAGCTGCGCGTACAGGTCCTCGCGCGTGTGCGCCTCGCCCGGCGCGGACGGCTTGTACTCCAGCGCGAGCGGGCCGCCGCCGGGCGCCAGCTGCTCGTACGCCTTGTCGGCCAGCGGTTGCAGCGCCGCGATCAGGTCGAGGCGCCGCGCGAGCAGTTCGGCTCCCGCGCGCGCGAGGTGCTGGTCCCACACGTCCAGCGTGGACATGTCCATGGAGCGGCCGCCGTGCCGCCGGGCCAGCGCGGCGGACTTCAGGAGCGTGTTGCGCTGCTTGAGCACCCGCTCGTAGTCCGAGCGCACGCCCGCCATGCGCGGCGAGCGGGCCGTGATCAGCTCGTCCAGGAAACGGCGCCGCTCCCCGGGGTCGCCCTTGACCAGGGCGAGGTCCTCCGGCGCGAACAGCACGGTCCGTACGATGCCGAGCACGTCGCGCGGTCTGACCTGCGAGGACCGGTTGATCCGGGCCCGGTTGGCGCGGCCCGGGTTCAGCTCCAGCTCGACCAGCTGCTGCCGCTCGCCCTGGCGCACCTGGGCGCGGATCACCGCGCGTTCGGCGCCCATCCGGATCAGCGGGGCGTCGGTGGCGACCCGGTGGCTGCCGAGGGCGGCGAGGTAGCCGACCGCCTCCACGAGGTTGGTCTTGCCCTGCCCGTTGGGGCCCACGAAGGCGGTGACGCCCGGGTCGAGCGGCACCTCGGCCCGGGCGTACGAGCGGAAGTCGGCCAGCGACAGATGCGTGACGTGCATGGACCTTCGCCGGCCTCCTCCAGCAATGCGGACCGTCGTGCGGTCCTGCGGGCTACTTCTTCTCCACGGCGTGGCCGCCGAACTGGTTGCGCAGCGCGGCGATCATCTTCATCTGCGGCGAGTCCTCCTGGCGGGAGGCGAACCGCGCGAACAGCGAGGCCGTGATCGCGGGCAGCGGCACGGCGTTGTCGATGGCCGCCTCGACGGTCCACCGGCCCTCGCCGGAGTCCTGCGCGAAGCCCCGCAGTCCATCCAGGTGCTGGTCCTCGTCGAGCGCGTTGACGGCGAGGTCGAGCAGCCAGGAGCGGATGACGGTGCCCTCCTGCCAGGAGCGGAAGACCTCGCGGACGTTGTCGACGGAGTCGACCTTCTCCAGGAGTTCCCAGCCCTCGGCGTAAGCCTGCATCATCGCGTACTCGATGCCGTTGTGGACCATCTTGGCGAAGTGACCGGCGCCGACCTTGCCGGCGTGCACCGAGCCGAAGTCGCCCTCCGGCTTCAGCGCGTCGAAGACCGGCTGCACCTTGGCGACGTTCTCGGCGTCGCCGCCGTACATCAGCGCGTACCCGTTCTCCAGGCCCCAGACGCCGCCGGAGACGCCGCAGTCCACGAAGCCTATGCCCTTGGCCGCCAGCTCCTCGGCGTGCTTCTCGTCGTCGGTCCAGCGGGAGTTGCCGCCGTCCACGACCACGTCGCCGGGCTCCAGCAGCTCGGCGAGGGCGTCGATGGTCGACTGGGTCGGGGCGCCGGCCGGGACCATCACCCAGACCACGCGCGGGCCCTGCAGCTTGCCCACAAGCTCCTCGAGGCTGTGGACGTCCGCGAGGTCGGGGTTGCGGTCGTATCCGATGACGGTGTGGCCGGCGCGGCGGATGCGCTCGCGCATGTTGCCGCCCATCTTGCCGAGGCCGACGAGACCGAGCTCCATCAGTTGTGTCCTTAGGGGTTCCGACGTGGCATGGGGGCACTCGCGTGCCCCGGCCGAGCCTAAACCCGGACGCTCGCGCACATCCGTGGGCATACGCGCTCATACGAAGGCGTATGCCCACGCCCCGGACGGACCGGCGGAGAACCGGGCCGGCAAGCCGCTCAGGGCGCTCAAGCCGCTCAAGGCGGTCCCGCGGGGGCAGCGGCGGGGCGCCAGTGGTGCCTGTGGCACCCGTGGCGCGCCTGTGGGCGACGCCCCCGCGCCCCGGCCGCCGGCTCAGCCGCTCAGCCGCACCGGCATGATCAGGTACTTGTACGCGTCGTCCGCCTCCGCGTCCACCGCGGGCTTGCCGCTGAGCAGGGCGGGCTTGGTGGACGTCGTGAAGGAGAGCTGAGCCACGGGCGAGTCGATCGCGCTGAGGCCGTCCAGCAGGAACGTCGGGTTGAAGGCGATGGAGATGTCGTCGCCGTCGAGCTGGGCGTCGACCCTTTCCACAGCCTGTGCGTCGTCGCTGGAGCCGGCCTCCAGGATGAGCACGCCCTGCTCGAAGCTCAGCCGCACCGGGGTGTTGCGCTCGGCGACCAGGGCCACGCGCTTGACGGCCTCCACGAAGGGGGCGGTCTCGATGACGGCGACGGAGTTGAACTCGGTCGGGAACAGCGTGCGGTACTTCGGCAGGTCGCCTTCGAGCAGCCGCGTGGTGGTCCGCCGGCCCGCGCCCTCGAAGCCGATCAGGCCCTCACCGGCGCCGGAGCCGGACAGCGCCAGGATCACGCTGTCGCCGCTGGTCAGCGCCTTGGCGGTGTCCTGGAGCGTCTTGGCGGGCACCAGGGCGACCGCGGAGACGTCCGGGTTCTCCGGCTTCCACAGGAACTCGCGGACCGCGAAGCGGTAGCGGTCGGTGGAGGCCAGCGTGACCGTGTCGCCCTCGATCTCGATGCGGACACCGGTGAGGACGGGCAGCGTGTCGTCGCGGCCGGCCGCGATGGCGACCTGCTGCACGGCGGAGGCGAAGACCTCGCCGGGCACCGTGCCCGTCGCGTTCGGCATCTGCGGCAGCGCCGGGTACTCCTCCACAGGCAGTGTGTGGAGCGTGAAGCGGGACGAGCCGCAGACCACGGTCGCCCGTACACCGTCTGTGGAAATCTCCACCGGCCGGTTGGGCAGGGCGCGGGAGATGTCGGCGAGCAGGCGGCCGGAGACCAGGACCGTGCCCTCCTCCTCGACCTCGGCCTCGACCGACACCCGGGCGGAGACCTCGTAGTCGAAGCTCGACAGGCTCAGCTGGCCGTCCTCGGCCTTCAGCAGCAGGCCGGCGAGAACAGGCGCCGGCGGACGGGCCGGGAGGCTGCGTGCCGCCCAGGCCACTGCCTCCGCGAGTACGTCGCGTTCCACCCGGATCTTCACCGTAAGCCGCCTCCTGCTGTTGCTTCTGAGTCCTCCGACTCGGTGTCACCGCGCACTGCGGCGGGAAGGACACCGGGGGACCAGTCTGACGCACGCCACTGACAGTAGGTGCCTGTCGGGGTCAAGTCGCTCCGAGGGGCGGCCGGGCTCGAGACGGCGAGTTGTGCACAGGCCCCGCTTCGAAACGAATTCCACGCTCTCTCTAGTCGGGAGTAGTAGTAGGGCCTGTGGATACGGTGGATAACCACGTTTGCCCAGCTCAGCGCGGAGATTTTGTCCACTGCCCCTGTGGGTGGAGCCGGTGGACAACCGGGCGCTTCTGTGGAGAACAGAAAGTTCTGCACACCTCGCCCACAGGCTGAGGGCAGTTCTCCCCAGCTGCGTCCCCAGATTTTCCCGGGTTTCCCACACCCCAAACCGGCAGCCTGGTGTGACGGCTTTCACTCGACGCGGTGATCGGGGTCGCCGCGTTGCCGAACAGTGGACAGCCATGTGGAGAAGGGGCCGATCATTGGGGACAACCGCCCACAGCCTGTGGGTTACCCGTGGACAACTCGATCCACAGCCTGTGGACGGCCACTTTGTCCACAGCCTGTGGAGATCCTTCGTCCACGGATCCACAGGCACCTGAGCTGGGATGATGATCTCCCCACAGGCTGGCCTGTGGACGCAGTCTGGACAACTTCGCAGTCCCCAGCATGTGGACGGAAAAAAGTCGCCGAATCTGTGGAGGAAGGCCGTAACCCCGCCTCGAAATCGAACAGCGGAGGGGGCGTCGGCGCGGGCGGCGAGGCGGGGGACATCGCCCCGAGGGCCTCTTCAGGGCGCTCAGGACGCCCAGCACCCCTCCCACAGCACCCGCACCCCCGTCCCGAGGAAGCCTCCGCACAGCACCCGCACCTGCGTCCCGAGGGGCCCTCCCCCACAGCGCCCGCACCCCCGTCCCAAGGACGCCTCCCCAGGCGCCTCGCCGCCCTCCCCGGGCCGCCTGCCCGCCGGGCGCCCGGGACGACGAAGGGCGCCCCGGAGACCCCGGAGCGCCCTGCGACCGTGCCGGACCGGCCGGCGGCCGTCGTCAGCCGTTCTTGATGCGGTTGGTCAGCTCGGTGACCTGGTTGTAGATGGAGCGCCGCTCCGCCATCAGCGCCCGGATCTTGCGGTCGGCGTGCATGACGGTCGTGTGGTCGCGCCCGCCGAACTGCGCGCCGATCTTCGGCAGCGACAGATCGGTCAGCTCGCGGCACAGGTACATGGCGATCTGCCGGGCGGTGACGAGCTGGCGGCCGCGCGAGGTCCCGCACAGGTCGTCCACCGTGAGGCCGAAGTAGTCCGCGGTCGACGCCATGATCGCCGTCGCGGTGATCTCCGGGGTCGAGTCCTCGCCGCCGGGGATGAGGTCCTTGAGGACGATCTCCGTCAGCCCCAGGTCCACCGGCTGCCGGTTGAGCGAGGCGAACGCCGTCACCCGGATCAGCGCGCCCTCCAGCTCACGGATGTTGCGCGAGATCCGCGAGGCGATGAACTCCAGCACCTCCGGCGGGGCGTTGAGCTGCTCCTGCACCGCCTTCTTGCGCAGGATCGCGATGCGCGTCTCCAGCTCGGGCGGCTGGACGTCGGTGATCAGGCCCCACTCGAAGCGGTTGCGCAGCCGGTCCTCCAGCGTCACCAGCTGCTTGGGCGGCCGGTCGCTGGACAGCACGATCTGCTTGTTCGCGTTGTGCAGGGTGTTGAAGGTGTGGAAGAACTCCTCCTGCGTCGACTCCTTGTCCGCGAGGAACTGGATGTCGTCCACGAGCAGGATGTCCATCTCGCGGTAGCGCTTGCGGAAGCTGTCGCCCTTGCCGTCGCGGATGGAGTTGATGAACTCGTTGGTGAACTCCTCGGAGCTGACGTACCGCACGCGCGTGCCCGGGTACAGGCTGCGCGCGTAGTGCCCGATCGCGTGCAGCAGGTGCGTCTTGCCGAGGCCCGACTCGCCGTAGATGAACAGCGGGTTGTACGCCTTGGCCGGCGCCTCGGCGACCGCGACCGCCGCCGCGTGCGCGAAGCGGTTGGACGCGCCGATGACGAACGTGTCGAAGAGGTACTTCGGGTTCAGCCGCGCCGTCGGCTCCCCCGGCCCGGGGGCCGGCTTGGCCGGTGCGCCCGAGGGGCCGGATGCGCCGTGGCCGGGCTGGTTCGGGCCGCCGGGGCCGCCCCGGGGACCGTGCCCGGAGCCGGCCGGCGGCTCGGGCGGCTCCCGGCGGCCGCCGTCCCGCTGGTCGTAGTCCCGCTGTTCGTAGTCGCCGCGGGAGGACTCGTAGTCGGAGCGCGACTGTTCGTAGGAGGGGCGCTCCATCGGCCGCGGCCGGTAGTCCTGTTGCCGGGCGTAGGAGTCCTTGGCGGACCCGTACGCGTCCTGTCCGCCGTAGGAGTCCTGCGAGCCGTAGCCGTCCTGCTGGCCGTACGTGTCCTGCTGGCCGTAACCGTCGCGCGTGCCGTACGGCTCCTGGGCGGGCGAGGCGTACGGGTCCCGCTCCGGGAAGCCGAGCCGCTGCTGCTGCCAGCCGTAGTCGTCCTGGCCGGGGCGCGGCCAGGCGCCGGGCTCGGGGCGCTGGTACTCCGCGTACTCCGACGGGTAGGCCGGGCGGGCGGTGGGCAGCGGGTCCGTGCCGTCGGACTGCTGGGGGCCGGTGCGCGACGACGGCAGCTGGTCGCCGGGCCCGCCCTGGTGCTGGTCGCCGCGGCCGGGGCGGTGGCCCTCGCCGCGGTGGTCGGGCCGACGGCGGCCGTACCCCTCGTAACCGCCCTGGCCGGTGGGCAGTTCCTGCTCCTCGTAGCGCTGCTGGGGCGCCGGCGGGGCAGGAGGCTGGGACTCGCCGACCGAGCTGTCGACGGTGATCGCGATGCGGATCGGCCGGCCGCACTCGCGGCTCAGGGTCTCGCTGACGATCGGGGCGAGGCGCCCCTCCAGCACGTTCTTCGCGAACTCGTTCGGCACGGCGAGCAGCGCGGTGTCGGCGACCAGCGCGAGCGGCTGGCAGCGGCGGATCCAGTGCTCGTCCTTCGTCTCGACCCCCTGCCCGCGCCCTTCCCCGAGGAGGTGTTCGAGAACTCGTGGCCACACTGCGGCAAGATCGGCAGGTACGTCAGCCACAGGGCACGCTCTCTCACGGGGTCCCACGAACGTGTGGTTCGGGACGGGTCGGGATGTAAACGGGGGACAAGGGAACGAATGGGAGACCAGCCACGGTAGTCAGCGCGGCGGGTACGGTTCAAGTTGTTGTCCCCAGGCTGTGGACAGTGTCCCCCGCCGTCAGCCGGTTTGACCGGACGGCCCGGCCGCGCGTACCGTAACCAGGTCGAGTTGTCGATGGCTGCTGCCGCCTGCCTCCGAAGGGCACAGATCGCGTCAAGGTGATCGGTAAGCGGTGCACACGGGCGTGACTGCGAGCTACTCGTGGGCGCACGGTGACAGCCAGGACGGCACCCCGCCACCTACCGATTCTTTCTGGAGCCCCCGAGTGAGCAAGCGCACCTTCCAGCCGAACAACCGTCGTCGCGCGAAGACCCACGGCTTCCGGCTGCGTATGCGCACCCGTGCCGGCCGCGCGATTCTCGCGTCCCGCCGTAGCAAGGGTCGCGCCCGTCTGTCCGCCTGATCCCGATCAGGTCATGACATCGTGCTGCCTACCGAGAACCGGCTGAGGCGGCGCGAGGACTTCGCGACCGCGGTACGACGAGGGCGCCGGGCAGGACGCCCACTCCTCGTCGTCCACCTTCGTAGCGGTGCCACGGACCCGCACGCGCCAGGGGAGAGCGCTCCCCCGACACGTGCGGGTTTCGTCGTGAGCAAGGCAGTGGGGGGAGCCGTCGTGCGCAACAAGGTGAAGCGCAGACTTCGCCATCTGATGCGCGACCGGGTCACCCTGCTGCCCCCCGGTAGCCTGGTAGTCGTACGAGCGCTGCCCGGCTCGGGTGACGCCGAGCACGCACAGCTGGCCCGAGACCTGGATGCCGCCCTTCAACGACTGCTGGGAGGGGGCGCACGATGAAGTACCCGCTGCTGGCCCTGATCAAGCTGTACCAGTGGACGATCAGTCCGCTGCTGGGGCCGGTCTGCAAGTACTACCCGTCGTGTTCTCACTACGGCTACACGGCCATCGACCGGCACGGTGCGATCAAGGGCACGGCACTCACCGCCTGGCGCATCCTGCGGTGCAATCCGTGGTCGCTCGGTGGCGTGGACCATGTCCCGCCGCGCAAGCGTCCGCGGTGGCACGAAATGCTGCGCGACGCCTGGCGTGCGCGCAGGGGCGGGCCCTCCGCCGCCGAACCGGCCACCGACGGGAGTATGCCGTCGAGCCCGGCCGCAGAGACCTCGTCCCATGCCCAAGGAGCATGATTAGTGGACACGATTGCCAGCCTCTTCAGTTTCATCACCTGGCCCGTTTCGTGGGTCATCGTCCAGTTCCACAAGGTGTACGGGGCGATCTTCGGAGCTGACACCGGGTGGGCCTGGGGCCTGTCCATCGTGTCCCTGGTGATCCTGATCCGTATCTGCCTGATCCCGCTCTTCGTGAAGCAGATCAAGGCGACCCGGGCCATGCAGACGCTCCAGCCCGAGATGAAGAAGATCCAGGAGCGCTACAAGAACGACAAGCAGCGTCAGTCCGAAGAGATGATGAAGCTGTACAAGGAGGCGGGCACCAACCCGCTCTCCTCGTGCCTTCCCATCCTGGCGCAGTCCCCGTTCTTCTTCGCCCTGTACCACGTGCTCAACGGCATCGCGTCGGGCAACAAGATCGGCTACATCAACGACGCCCAGCTCGCCAGCGCCCGCCAGGCGCACATCTTCGGCGCCCCGCTGGCCGCGAAGTTCCTGGACGGCGCCGACACGGTGGCCAAGCTCGGCGCGTCGCTGACCGACGTGCGGGTCGTCACCGCCCTCATGATCGTCCTGATGTCGGCGTCGCAGTTCTACACGCAGCGCCAGCTGATGACGAAGAACGTCGACACCACGGTGAAGACGCCGTTCATGCAGCAGCAGAAGATGCTGATGTACGTCTTCCCCATCATGTTCGCCTTCTTCGGCATCCGCTTCCCGGTCGGTGTCCTCGTCTACTGGCTGACCACCAACGTGTGGACCATGGGCCAGCAGATGTACGTGATCCACAACAACCCGACCCCCGGTTCCAAGGCCCAGGCCTCCTACCTGGAGCGACTGCTCAAGCACGTCACGCACCACGGCAAGACCCGCGGACGGGGCGAGAAGGCCATCGTCAAGGCGATCGTCGCCAAGGGCCGCGACCGCAACGAGTTCGAGCGCAAGTTCATCAACGGTCTGAACAAGGCGGGCCTGGCCGCCCAGCCCGACGGCACCGTGGTGAAGAGCGACAGCGCCGTGACCGTCGAGTCCGAGGACGGCACGACGACCACCGCGACCGCCGCCGGCGCCACGCCCAGGCGGCAGCAGCCCAAGCGGCAGACCAAGGCCAAGCGCCAGTCGGGCGGCCCGAAGGCGGCCGGAGCCGGTGACCCCGAGTCCGAGCCGACCACGTCGCTGACCAAGTCCACCGAGCCGCAGGACGCCCCGCCCACCGCGAACGGCAAGGCCGCTCCCAAGCCCGGCAACGGCGCCCGGAGCAAGGCCCAGTCCGGCCAGCGCAAGGGTCCGCAGCGGCCCAAGTCCCCGTCCAAGAAGTAAGAAGGAGCCCATCCCGTGACGGAAGGCACCACCTCCGCCGCTGCCGAGGGTGCAGACGCCCTGACCCGCCTGGAGCAGGAGGGCGAGATCGCGGCCGACTACCTTGAGGGTCTGCTGGACATCGCCGACCTCGACGGCGACATCGACATGGATGTCGAGGCGGACCGCGCCGCTGTCTCGATCATCAGCGACACCGGCAGCCGGGACCTGCAGAAGCTGGTCGGACGGGACGGCGAGGTGCTGGAGGCGCTCCAGGAGCTGACGCGTCTGGCCGTCCACCGGGAGACCGGCGACCGCAGCCGTCTGATGCTGGACATCGGCGGCTACCGCGCCAAGAAGCGGGCCGAGCTGTCCGAGCTGGGCGCCAAGGCCGCGGCCGAGGTCAAGGCCAGCGGCGAGTCCGTGAAGCTGAAGCCGATGAGCCCCTTCGAGCGCAAGGTGGTGCACGACGCGGTCAAGGCCGCCGGCCTGCGCAGCGAGTCCGAGGGCGAGGAGCCGCAGCGCTTCGTCGTCGTGCTTCCCGCCTGAGCGGTACCCCGTTCACCGGCCCCGTCTGTTGCGCAGGCGGGGCCGGAACTTTGTCAGCCTGAGGATTCTGGTGGTCGGCGCCGCTGGCGCTGATGCGGTACGGAAGGACGGTCCCCCGTGACGGAGGCAGCGGAGCTCCCCCCTGCGCCCGAGCAGGCACGCGACGTATTCGGTGATCGCTTCGCCGACGCGGTCCGCTACGCCGAGCTGCTGGCCGAGGCCGGAGTGCAGCGAGGTCTCATCGGCCCGCGAGAGGTGCCGCGCCTGTGGGAGCGGCACCTGCTGAACTGCGCGGTGCTCTCCGAGGTGGTGCCCGAGGGGGTGACGGTGTGCGACGTCGGCTCCGGCGCCGGCCTGCCGGGCATCCCGCTGGCCCTGGTCCGTGAGGACCTGAAGATCACGCTGCTGGAGCCGCTGCTGCGGCGCACCAATTTCCTGACCGAGGTCGTCGAGCTGCTGGGCCTCGACCACGTCACCGTCGTCCGGGGCCGCGCCGAGGAGGTCATGGGCAAGATCACGCCTGTCCATGTGGTCACCGCCCGTGCGGTCGCACCGCTGGACCGGCTGGCCACCTGGGGCATCCCCCTGCTGCGCCCGTACGGCGAGATGCTCGCCCTCAAGGGGGACACGGCCGAGGAGGAGCTGAAGAGCGCGGCCACCGCCCTGGCCAAGCTCGGCGCGGTGGAGACCTCCATCCTCCAGGTGGGCGAGGGCATCGTGGACCCGTTGTCCACCGTGGTGCGGGTCGAGGTCGGGGAGAGCCCGGGCGGTGTGCGCTTCGCGGCCAAACGGGCGAAGGCCGCCCGGACCGGCCGGGCCCGCCGACGCCGCTAGCCCGTTCGGGACGACGAGCGGACCGGGGCTGGTGGGCTGTCCGGGACGACGAGCGGGCGTACTCCACACAAGCTGCCGAACCGTCCTATGACGGAGTGTCGCGACAGTTCGGACCCCGTCGCTGTGCATCGTGTTTCACGTGAAACGTCGCTCTCTGCTGCACGGCATCATCAACCGGGGCCGCGCTGCGGCCCAACCGCGCGATCGCAAGCCTCTCGGTTCACTCGGAGAGGTAACGGAGTTGTCCACAGAGGTGGATTTCTCCACAGAACGCCAGGCCTCACTGGTTCGCGACCCCGAAGGCATGGGAGGCTCTGTTCATCGCGAGCCTGAAGTCGAGGAGAGTGAATCCTTGCGGTCCGACGCCAACATCGCGGGACCGATGACCGATCCGGTCCCCGGTCCCCGTACCGAGTCCATGGGGGAGCATGTTTCACGTGAAACACCGCCCCCGATGGACGACACCCCCATCGGTCGTGCCGCCCAACTGGCGGTCGAGGCTCTCGGCCGTGCAGGCGATGGACTGCCGCGACCGGAACAGACCCGCATCATCGTGGTCGCCAACCAGAAGGGCGGGGTGGGCAAGACCACGACGACGGTCAACCTCGCCGCCTCCCTGGCTCTGCACGGCGGCCGTGTCCTGGTGATCGACCTCGACCCGCAGGGCAACGCGTCCACGGCGCTGGGAATCGACCACCACGCCGAGGTCCCCTCCATCTATGACGTGCTGGTGGAGAGCAAGCCGCTGGCCGAGGTCGTCCAGCCGGTCGCCGATGTCGAGGGCCTCTTCTGCGCCCCTGCCACGATCGATCTCGCCGGTGCGGAGATCGAGCTGGTGTCGCTGGTGGCCCGGGAGAGCCGGCTGCAGCGGGCGATCCAGGCCTATGAGCAGCCGCTGGACTACATCCTCATCGACTGCCCGCCCTCGCTCGGCCTGCTGACCGTCAACGCCCTGGTCGCCGGCGAGGAAGTCCTCATCCCGATTCAGTGCGAGTACTACGCCCTGGAGGGCCTGGGACAGCTCCTGCGCAACGTGGACCTGGTGCGCGGGCATCTGAACCCCACGCTGCATGTCTCGACCATCCTGCTCACCATGTACGACGGCCGGACACGCCTTGCCTCCCAGGTCGCGGAGGAAGTCCGCACCCACTTCGGCGACGAGGTCCTGCGGACCAGCATCCCCCGCTCCGTCCGTATCTCCGAGGCGCCCAGCTACGGCCAGACGGTGCTGACTTACGATCCAGGATCGAGCGGTGCCCTCTCATACCTTGAGGCGGCACGAGAAATCGCGCTGAGGGGCGTAGGTGTCAGCTATGACGCCACCCACGCTCACATCGGCGCTCAGAGCGACGCGAGCATGGTGGAGGGCATTCAGTGAGCGAGCGACGGAGGGGGTTGGGCCGTGGCCTCGGCGCGCTGATCCCCGCTGCCCCGACCGGGGAGAAGACGCCGGCCCAGGCGAATGTGGGAAGCGCGGCTTCGACCTCCCCCACGGCCGTCCCGGTGCTGACCGCGGAACGCGGCGACCGGGGGGTGGCGGCCGCTCGGGTGGCCGCGCTGCCGCCTGTTTCACGTGAAACAGAGGAGTCGTCGCCGAGCGGTGCCGCGGAGCTTCCCGCGCCTCCGATGGGTGCGCACTTCGCCGAGATCCCCCTCGACGCCATCACGCCGAACCCGCGTCAGCCGCGTGAGGTCTTCGACGAGGACGCGCTGGCCGAGCTGATCACCTCCATCAAGGAGGTCGGTCTCCTCCAGCCCGTCGTCGTACGTCAGCTCGGCCCGGAGCGCTATGAGCTCATCATGGGCGAGCGGCGCTGGCGGGCCTGCCGTGAGGCGGGCCTGGAGGCGATCCCGGCGATCGTGCGCGCCACGGACGACGAGAAGCTCCTCCTGGACGCCCTGCTGGAGAACCTGCACCGGGCTCAGCTCAATCCGCTGGAAGAGGCGGCCGCCTACGACCAGCTGCTGAAGGACTTCAGCTGCACCCACGACCAGCTGGCGGACCGGATCGGACGCTCCCGCCCCCAGGTCTCCAACACCCTGCGACTGCTCAAGCTGTCGCCTGCGGTGCAGCGCCGGGTCGCCGCGGGAGTGCTCTCCGCCGGTCATGCGCGGGCGCTGCTCTCGGTGGAGGACTCGGAGGAGCAGGACCGGCTGGCTCACCGGATCGTGGCCGAGGGCCTGTCCGTGCGGGCGGTCGAGGAGATCGTGACCCTGATGGGGTCGCGGCCGAAGGCGGCGCAGCGCTCCAAGGGCCCGCGCGCCGGCGGCCGGGTCTCCCCGGCGCTCTCGGATCTCGCGACCCGTCTGTCCGACCGCTTCGAGACCCGGGTGAAGGTGGACCTGGGGCAGAAGAAGGGCAAGATCACCGTCGAGTTCGCCTCCATGGAGGACCTGGAACGCATCCTCGGCACGCTGGCGCCCGGCGAGGGCCCGGTGTTGCAGAAGAGCCTTCTGGACGGTGGTCCGGAGGAGACGGAAGAGGACGCCTGAGACCGCGGGAAACGCGGGCCCTCGGGCCAGTCGCCCGGCAGGAGCGGGCCGTGACCGGTTGTACCGGAACACGGCCCGCTCTTTGCTGTCCGTCGGTGTTGAGGAGATCGCCTCGCGGTTACGATGCGATCGGGCATGGCATATCCACCGGGGGGCGCTCATGGTGCAGCGCCGCTCGTGACGCCGCAGGCGCAGGAAGCGAGGATCAGCCCTCATGGGTCGCAGGCTGCTGCCGCTCACACTGGACAACCTTCAGGACCTCCCCCAGCGCTGCCGCGGGTGCGTCTTCTGGGAGTTGGACCCCGTCAGCGGAGAGGCCGCGCTGAAGGAGGACAGAGCCGCCTCGGAGAAGGAGGCATGGATCTCCGCCGTGCTGCTGGACTGGGGCTCCTGCGGCCGGGTGGTCTATGTCGACGACGTTCCGGTCGGGTTCGTGCTCTACGCTCCCCCCGCCTATGTGCCGCGCTCCGCGGCGTTCCCCACCAGCCCCGTCTCCCCGGACGCGGTGCAGCTGATGACCGCCTTCATCATGCCGGGCTACCGGGGGCAGGGGCTGGGCCGGGTGATGGTCCAGACGGTCGCCAAGGATCTGCTGCGGCGGGGCTTCAAGGCCATCGAGGCCTTCGGGGACGCACGCTGGAAGGAACCCGCCTGCATCCTGCCGGCGGACCATCTGCTGGCAGTGGGCTTCAAGACGGTCCGGCACCATCCCGCGCATCCACGGCTGCGGCTGGAGCTGCGTTCGACGCTGTCCTGGAAGGAAGACGTGGAGATGGCGCTCGACCGGCTGCTCGGAGCGGTACAGAAGGAACCGGCGCTGCGACCGCTGTAGCCCGCCGAGCCGCCGCTGTCTGCGACGTGCCCTGCAAGCCGGGCGGGCGGACAGCGGACCTCGCAACACGAATGGGCCGACCCGTCAGGGTCGGCCCATTCGTGTTTCACGTGAAACATGCGCCGTCGTGTGCGACGGCCTGTCGCGTCACTCGCTGATGAAGTCCTCGAGGTCGCGGACGATCGCGGCCTTCGGCTTGGCGCCGACGATGGTCTTGGCGACCTCGCCGTTCTGGTAGACGTTCAGCGTCGGGATCGACATCACGCCGTACTTGGCCGCCGTGGCCGGGTTCTCGTCGATGTTGAGCTTGACGATCTCGATCTTGTCGCCGTGCTCGGCGGCGATCGCCTCCAGGGAGGGGGCGATCTGACGGCACGGGCCGCACCAGGCGGCCCAGAAGTCCACCAGGACGGGCTTCTCGCTCTTGAGGACGTCCTCGTCGAAGGTAGCGTCGGTCACGTTCTTCAGGGTGCCGGCCACGGCAGGCTCCTTAACTCGTTCGGTGCGGTGGGGTGGGTGAGAAGGTCAGACAGTGCTCTTCTCGGGCTCCGCCTTCTGCTCGTTGTCCGAGAGGGCGGCGAGGAAGCGCTCGGCGTCGAGAGCGGCGGAGCAGCCGGTGCCGGCCGCGGTGATGGCCTGGCGGTAGGTGTGGTCGACGACGTCGCCCGCGCCGAAGACACCCGTCAGGTTGGTGCGCGTCGAGGGGGACTGCACCTTCAGGTAGCCCTCCTCGTCCAGGTCCAGCTGGCCCTTGAACAGCTCGGTCCGTGGGTCGTGGCCGATCGCGATGAACAGACCCGTCACCGGGAGGTCCGAGAGTTCGCCCGTCTTGAGGTTCCGCAGCTTCAGCCCGGACAGCTTCTGCTCGCCCTGGATCTCGGCCACCTCGCTGTCCCAGATGAACTTGATCTTCGGGTCGGCGAAGGCGCGCTCCTGCATCGCCTTGGACGCGCGCAGGGTGTCCCGGCGGTGCACGATCGTCACGGACTTGGCGAAGCGCGAGAGGAAGGTGGCCTCCTCCATCGCGGTGTCGCCGCCGCCGATGACGGCGATGTCCTGGTCGCGGAAGAAGAAGCCGTCACAGGTGGCACACCAGGACACACCCCGGCCGGACAGCGCGTCCTCGTTCGGCAGGCCCAGCTTGCGGTGCTGCGAGCCGGTGGTGACGATGACGGCCTTCGCCCGGTGCACCGTGCCCTCGGTGTCCGTGACGGTCTTGATCTCCCCCGTCAGGTCCACGGAGACGACGTCGTCCGGCACCAGCTCGGCGCCGAAACGCTCGGCCTGAGCGCGCATGTTGTCCATCAGATCGGGGCCCATGATGCCGTCGCGGAAGCCCGGGAAGTTCTCCACCTCGGTGGTGTTCATCAGCGCACCGCCCGCGGTGACGGCGCCCTCGAACACCAGCGGCTTCAGCGAGGCACGCGCGGTGTAGAGCGCCGCCGTGTAGCCGGCAGGCCCGGAGCCGATGATGATCACGTTACGGACGTCGCTCACGGCTTGATTCCTCGTCTCTGGACTGTGTCCCTACGGCCGGGGGGAGCCCTTCTCTCTGCTCTCACCCCACCCAACGGATCCTAAGGGGCGCGCATTCCCGCTGTGTCGGCGCACACGCAAGCGCTCCGGGGTACGGGATGCCGCGCAGTGCCGGGACCAGGCGTCCGGGCTTCAGGAACGCGGGTAGGAGTGGCCCAGCAGGACCTTGGCGGGGGCCGAGGGGTGGTGCACACAGGTCGCGTCGACGAGGTAGGCCGTGACCCGGGCCGGGTTGCCCTCCGCGTCGGGCAGGACGACGAGATAGACGTCCCTGCTGTCGTAGGTGCCGGCCTTGGCCGCGAGCGGGGACTCGGTGCTGTTGATGCCCTGGCGGACACAGGCGGGCACCGAGACGGTGGGCTCGCTCTTGAAGACGTGCGGCCTGTCGCTGCCCTTGTCCGACTCCACGCCGAAGCTGTGCGGAGGGCGGGCGGGACCTGACGACTTCGGCGCCTCGGTGAGAAGCCCGGAAACCTGCTTCTCCAGGGTTCCCTCGGAGAAGGTGTCCGCCGCGGTGCTCGGCCGGCCGTGAGCCGTGGTGTCCGGTCCCTTGTCGTCGTGCAGGGAGACCAGGACCGCCGAGGCGACTCCGAGCGCGGCGACGGTGAAGGCGGTCCCGAGGAGGACGATCCTGCGGCGGCCGCGAGGTGCGCGGCTCTTGCGGCCGGGGCCGGTGCTGGAGGTGCGGGCGCGGCCCGCAGGGCGGTCCACGGCCGATGTTTCACGTGACACGGCCGATGTTTCACGTGAAACGTGCGAGGTCTCGGTGGCGCCGGATCGCGGGGTGTCCCTCTCGGCGGCCAGGGCCGCGTCGATCCGGTCCGCGATGTCGCCGGGCATCTCCTGAGGTCCGCCCAACGTGCCGAGCAGGCTCTGGATCTCCTCGAGCGAGGCGAGCACGTCGGCACACGACGCACAGCCGTCCAGGTGCCGACGCAGCTCCTCGGCCCTGGTATCGGTGAGCAGGCCTTCGGTGAGGTCGGAGATCTCGGTGACGTCCGGGTGCCCGGCCGTGTCCGTCGTGGATGTCACGATCGCCCACCTCCGCCCTTCACAGCAGCTGAATCACTTGGCCCGGGGTCCCTGGAGCCGTGACCCCCGGGACTCGCCGCCGGTGGGACGGATGTCCCCTGCGCCCGGTTCCGTCCCGCGGCGGGCTCCTTCCCGGCGCTCTGCGGCCGCAGGTGCGTGAGCAGCGGCAGGAGTCTGGCTCTGCCCCGGGCGCAGCGGCTCTTCACCGTCCCGGTGGGCACGTCGAGGATGCGGGCGGCCTCGGCGACCGGGTAGCCCTGCATGTCCACGAGCACCAGGGCGGCCCGCTGGTCGGGCGGCAGGGTGCCGAGCGCCTCGACGAGCTGTCGCTGCACGTCGTTGCGCTCGGCGGGCGCCGAGGCCGACTCGTGCGGCTCCAGCAGTTGTTCCAGCCGCTCGGTGTCGTCCACGGGCGAGGTCTTGCGGACGGCCGCCTTGCGGGCCCGGTCCAGGCAGGCGTTCACGGTGATCCGGTGCAGCCAGGTCGTGACGGCCGACTGGCCGCGGAAGGTGTGGGCGGCCCGGTAGGCGGAGACGAACGCGTCCTGCACGGCGTCGGCGGCCTCCTCGCGGTCCCCCAGCGTGCGCAGGGCGACGGCCCAGAGGCGATCGCGGTGGCGGCGTACCAGCTCACCGAAGGCGTCGTGGTCGCCCGCCACATGACGGGACAGGAGATCCTGGTCGCTCGCGTCGCCGTAGCCGGTGTCGTCCCCCATCGGGCCCTCCCCCTCGGTGAGACGTCAGCCCGTGAACTTCACTTCGGTGAGGGCCTGCTTGTAGCCGGCGCCGCTGTAGCCGTCACCGGGCGCCATCGGCACGTCCGTGATCCACAGCAGCACGTACCGCGTCTTCGCGGGCTTCGACGCCTTCACCGTGAGAGAGGTCCCGTCGGTGGTCGCGGTTCCGATCTCCTGCATCCCGTCGACACCGGTCGAGGGGGACAAGGAGTCCGTGGCGTAGAGGTGGACCGTGGTGCGGGCGCCGGAGTAGCGCAGCCCTATGGACGCGGTGCCGACCGTCTGCGAGGAGCCGAGGTCGTAGACGATGCCCACCCCCGGCTTGTACGGGGCCAGCCGCGGACCGTCGTTGTAGCGCCTGGTCCGCCAGTACGTCGACGTGTCGTCGTCGTAGGTGTTGCCGACGTCCTGCGGGGCCTGGGCGTCACCGCTGGCGACGTACTCCCGGGCATCCTGGATCTTGATCGGCAGGGCCGGCTTCGGCAGCTGGCCCTTCTTGTCGTTGCCGTCCTGCGTCTGGGTCTGGGTGTCCTTGCCGGACTTGCCGCCCTGGTCCATCAGGGCGTCGGCGAGCTGCCAGCTGCCCAGGCCGAGCGCGGCGATGAGGAGCGCCGAGACGGCCCACTTCAGGGCCTTGCCGGTGCGGCTCTGCAACGGGGGCGGCGGGGCGGGGACCGGCTGGGGGACGCCGGGGCGCGGCGTCGGGCGCCCGTAGGCGCCCTGCTGGTACGACGTGCTCTGGTACTCCGGCGGGGTGGTGAACGAGGGCTCCGGCGGGCGGATGCGCGGCATCTCGCCGATCGCCTTCACCAGCTCCTCGGGAGTGGTGCACGGCGACTCGTGGCGGGAGGCGGTGGCGCCGTCGTTGGCGAGGGCGCGCATGGCCAGCTCGGACAGTCCGCGATGGATCCCGGCGCGGACCTGGTCGGGGGCGATGAGGCCGATGTCCTTGGGGAGGCCGGACAGGCCGTAGGCGTCGTTGCCATAGGGCCAGCGCTGGGTGAGCGCGGCGTACAGCAGGGCGCCGATCGCCTCGGTGTCGGTGCGCTGCGGGGTGTCGGAGCTGATGCCGCGCAGCGCGGCGTTCACGGCGAGGCCGCGGATGCGCCACTGGCCGGTGGAGGTGCGCAGTACGGCGTTGGGGTTCAGGCGCAGATGGGCGAGGCCCTCGCGGTGCGCCGTGGCCATGGCGGAGGCGACCTGGCTGACCAGCTGGTAGGCGTCGTGCGGTTCCAGCGGGCCGGCGGACAGCAGGGTGGTGAGTTCGGTGGCGTCGGGGAGCCATTCGTGGACGACGTAGACGAGGTCGTTCTCCTCGACGGCGTCGAGAACCTGGACGAAGCGGGGGTCGCCGAGCAGGGCGGAGGAGCGGGCCGCGGCCAGTACGGAGCGGGCGCGCGCGTGGTAGGCGGGGAGGATGTGCACGCCGACGGCCCGGCGGAGCTTCTCGTCCACCGCCCGCCAGCTGCTGAACCCGTCCAGACGGGTGACGCACTCCTCGAGGCGGTAGCGCCCGGCCAGCTTGTGGCCGCTGTGCAGTTCGGGCGGTGTGGTCCTGGTCGCGGGACGCTCGGTCCCGCCGTCCTTCTGCGCCTCGTCGATGTCCGTGTCCCGCTCCCGCATCTTGGCCACCCCGTCGGCCGTGGCCTGGTCCGCCTCGGCGGTCAGCGGTTCGTCACCGCTGTTGTCTGCCACGTCGACGGCAGCCGTGCTCCGTTCCGCCACCGCCGCTCCTGCCTCCCCATCCATCGCGCGTTGTCCAGCGCCGAAACCAATTGTGCCCACAGTCCGCTGCTATGCACGACACACAGCTTTGGCCGATGGTTGTGCGCCTACCCCCGCCTCAACGTCCCAGCCGCCCGCGGACCATTCCGACGAGCGAGTTCAGCTCCTCGATCCGCATCCGGCGGGCGGCGACGAAGAAGACGCCGAACAGCAGGACGCCACCGGCCACCAGCGCCGCGAACGAGCCGATGACGCCCTGGCCCAGCGCGTGCCCGACGGCGTAGCAGGCGGCGCCGCCGATGAGCGCGGCCGGCACGGAGGCGATGCACAGCCGCGCGTAGGTGCGCAGCACGTGGGAGCCGTCGAGGTCGCCGCCGAGGCGCTTGCGCAGCCGGTTCCAGGCGACGCCGACACCGATGGCGTAGGCGAGGCCGTACGCGGCGGCCATGCCGATGACCGACCAGCGGGCGGGCAGCAGGAAGTAGCACAGGGCCGAGGCGCCGGCGTTGACGGCGGCCACGATGACCGTGTTGTAGAAGGGCGTCCGGGTGTCCTCGTAGGCGTAGAAGGCGCGCAGGACGACGTACTGGACGGAGTACGGGATCAGGCCGAGGCCGAACGCCATCAGCATGTAGCCCATGTTCGTCGCGTCGCTGATGCCCGAGGAGCCGAAGATCAGCGTGCACATCGGGATGCCGAGCGAGACGAAGCCGAAGGCGACCGGGACGATCGCGACGGCCGTGGTGCGCAGGCCCTGGGAGATGTCGTCGCGGACGGCGCCGCCGTCGCCCTCGGAGGCGGAGCGGGAGATCCGCGGGAGCAGGGCGGCCATCAGGGAGACGGTGATGATGGCCTGCGGCAGGCCCCAGATCAGCTGGGCGTTGGCGTAGGCGGAGAAGCCGGTGCCGCCGACGCCGGAGTGCTTGCCGGCGGCGGTGGACAGCTGCGAGACGACGAGGGCGCCCGCCTGGTTGGCGAGGACGAACAGGACCGTCCACTTGGCGAGGGTCGCGGCCTTGCCGAGGCCGTGGCCGCGCCAGTCGAAGCGCAGCCGCAGCCGGAACCCGGTCTCGCGCAGGTACGGAATCATCGCCAGGGCCTGCACGACCAGACCGAGCAGCACGCCGATGCCCAGCAGCCGCTGGCCCTCCGGCGGGATGTTCGTGACCTTCATGCCGGAGTCGGCCGAGGTGCCGTACACCCAGATGAACATGCCGAGCGTGACGATGATGACGATGTTGTTCAGGACCGGGGTCCACATCATCGCGCCGAACTTGCCGCGTGCGTTGAGGACCTGCCCCATCACCACGTGGACGCCCATGAAGAAGATCGAGGGCAGGAAGTAGCGGACGAAGGTGATGCCGACCTGGTTGGACGCCGGGTCGCTGGCCACCGAGTCGGACAGCAGCCGGATCAGGAGGGGGGCGGCGAGGATCGCCACGACGGTCAGCGCGCCGAGCGCGACCATGACGAGGGTCAGCAGCCGGTTGGCGTACGCCTCGCCCCCGTCGTCGTCCTCCTTCATGCTGCGCACGAGCTGCGGCACGAAGACGGAGTTGAGGCCGCCGCCGACGGTCAGGATGTAGATCATCGTCGGCAGCTGGTAGGCCACCTGGAAGGTGTCGCCGAGGACGCCGATGCCGAGGGCCGAGGCGATCAGCGCCGACCGGACGAAGCCGGTGAGGCGGGAGACCAGCGTGCCCGCCGCCATCACGGCGCTCGACTTGAGCAGGCCGGAGGCCTTGCCGCCCTTCTTCGCGGCCGGGGCCTCGGGGGGCGCGGCGACGGCCGCCTGCACGGTCGCGTCGGGGGCCGGGGCGGGCGCGTAGGGGCCGGCCGGGCCCTGGCCGGCGGCGACCGGGGCCGGGCCGGGATTGGCGGGGACGCCCATCGGGGGGTAGGCGTTCGTCTCCTGCCGCGGGGCCTGGTAGCCGTACTGGCCGGCGGCCTGGTAGCCGCCCGCGCGGGGGTCCTGGTAGCCCTGCTGGTAGTTCTGGTAGCCCTGCTCGGGGCCCTGACCGTCGCCGTGGCGCTGGCCCTGGTAGCCGCTCTGCTGCTGGTCGCGGAAGAGGTGGGCGAAGGCGTCCGGCTCCTGGTACTCCTCGCCGGAGTGGCTGACCAGGTCGTCCACGCCCACGAACTGCGTCGTGCGGGGGTCCTCGCCGTAGGGCAGGTGCTGGGTGGCCGCGCCGGACGGCTCGGGCGGCGGGGTCTGGGCCCATACGCGCGGGTCTGGGGCGTACGGCGACTGCGGCGGGTTGCCGTACAGCGGCTGCTGGGGCTCGTAGGAGCCCGGGGGCGGCGGCGGGTGCGCGGCGCGGTCGTACAGCGCCTCGCCGACCGGGTCCTGCGCGGTGAGGTCCTGCGCCCGGTAGGGGTCCTCGGCGTAGGCGTCCTGGAGGTACATGTCCGCCGGATGCTGCTGCGGCGCCTGGCCGTGCTCGGGCGGCGGGGCATCGGGGTGCCCCGAGCCGCCCACGGCCTGGCCGCGGTCACCGTCGTACGGCGCGTTCATGGTTACCCCACCTCATCGTCCCGGGCCCTCCGGGCCACGACATCCTCAACGGTCCACTTTCTCACCCGTGCCGGACGGGTCGGCGTTTTCCGCTGCGGTGTCCGGTGTCGGGTCACTCGGCTGCTCCGGGCCCTCGGCCCGGGGCCGGGCGCCCGGCTCTTCCGTGAGACGCTCGGCGGTGCCCGCGGGGTTCTCGGCCCGCTCGCCCTCAGGCCGTTCCGTGTCCTCGCCGGCCTGCCCGGGCTCCTCGGCGGCCTCCCCCGGCCCGTCCCCGTCCTGCGGGTCTCCGGCGTTCTCCCTGGCCGCGGCGCGCTTGCGCTGGGTGTACATGCGGAAGCCGGCGAGGACGAGGAGCAGGACGCCGCCGCCGATGACCAGCATCACCGTGGCGGTGATCTCGGTGACCTTCACGTCGAAGGTGACGGGCTCGCCGTACGGCCGGCCGTCCTGCGTGTACAGCTGGGCGATCACGGAGACGGGGCCGTTGGCGTTGGCCGACGTGGTGAACTTCACCGACTGGCTGTGTCCGCCGGAGACGGCGACGGGCTGCTCTGAGTAGGCCCGGCCGCTGATCTTGAGGCGGGTCGGGTTGGTCGAGGTGAGGCGCAGCACCAGGTGGTCGACGCCCTGCACCAGGTTGTTCTGCACGGTGACGGGGATCGTGGCGCTGCGGCCGGACAGCTTGGTCTCCGACTTGTCGATCAGCTTGACCTGCTCGGAGATGTCGTTGAGGTAGTCCTCGACGCCGTCGCGGAAGTCCGCCGCGGCCTGCTTCCGGCCCCGCCACGAGGTGGACATCTCCCGGTTCATGGCCCGGCCGAACGGCGTGACGACGCGCGACTCGTCGGTGAGCACGACCTTGAAGTTGTCGACCTTGTCCTGCGTCCGGGCGATCTCGGCGAACGCCGAGGGGCGGAGCTGCTGCTTGCGCAGCGCGGACGGGTAGTGCGAGGACGAGGGGATCTTCGTCGTCGCGCCGGGGTCGGGCTTGTCCTTGGCGGCCGCGCTCAGGGGCTGCGACTGGGACCAGGTGCTCTGCTGGAGGAGACCCAGCGCCTGCGCCATGGCCTGGGCCTGGTCGGCGCTGGGCATCCGCTGCGGGGCGATGACGATGCTGCGCTGCTTGGCGGTCTGGCCGTTGACTTCGAGGCTCTGGGCGAGGAACCGCTGCACGGCGAGGGTGCTCGCGCCGGCCTTCGTCAGGTCGTCCTCGAACGCCCGCGACAGCCGTGCGTCCGCGACGACCGCGGTGGTTCCGCCGCCGATCGGGCGGGCGGCCGAGGGCGTGTACGTCAGCGTGTCGGACTCCTCGAGGCTGTCGCTGCGCGCGATGACCTTGTCCGCGCCCGCCGAGGTGGCGACCCGGACGATCGACGAGTCGACGGCGCCGTCCACCGGCCAGGCGAAGTCGGTGTCGGGCTTCACGTGGAGCACCGTCTCCACGGTGCTGGCGGCCACGTCGGTGGCGTCCTTGAGCTGGCTCAGCGAACCGGTGACGCTCGTGCCGTTGTGGGCGAGGGAGGCCAGGTCCGGGTCGGCGAAGGGCAGCGCCACGACCTCCTTGCCCGCCACCGCCCGCTGCAGCTCGGCGAGCCACTGCTTCGCCACGGCCTGGTGGGTGCCGGCGACCGGGCCGGCGTCGCCGTCGGCCCGGATGCGGTAGCTGCGGGTCATCGCGTCGACCGACGCCAGCAGGTCGGGGTCGATCACCCAGGTGACGTCGAGGTCCTTGCCGAGGGACAGCATGCGCTCCAGCCGGCCGCCGGGGGCGAGGTCCTTGGCGAGGTCGTCGTTGAGGAAGACGGGGACCTGCTGGGCGCCGGGGCCGGTCTCCGCCGTCATGTGCACGGTGGAGATCAGGGGCCACAGATAGGTCGTCTTGGTCTTGGCGGCCGCGTCGTCGGGCTGCCAGGGCAGGAACGTGTGCTGGATGCCCAGCACCTGCTCCCAGGCTTCGGCGGGGGTCTGGCCGGACAGCGAGACGGAGAGTGCGTAGACGCCGTCCGAGCCGAGTTCCAGCTTGCTGACGGGCACGGCGATGCTGAAGCGCTGCGCGACCCCGGGGGCCAGCCGGCTGAACTTCTGGACGTACTTGCCGCCGATCTCCGGGCCGTCGGAGACCGGGTCGAACGAGGTGCTCCGGGCGACGTCGTCGATGGCGGAGCGGGTCTCCAGCTCCTGGCCCACCCGCAGACCCACGTGGGCGTCGGTGACCGGCTGCTTGCCGTTGTTCGTCACCGTGCCCGAGACGGTGAGCGTGTCCCCGTCGGAGGGGACGCTGGGGGTGAGGGAGTCGACGGAGACGGCGACCGTGCGCGACCCGGTGGCCGCCGCCCGCACGGTCTGCTGGCCCGTGGCGTGCGCGGCCGGAGCGGCGGGCAGCTGGAACAGAGCGGCCATCAGCGGCGCTCCGGCGAGCAGTGCCCCGGTGCGCCGCAGCAGGCGGCGGGCAGGTGAGGGAGAGGTCCCCTGGAAGTCTGCCGCCTCGGCCACGCGCTCGCCCGTCCCTCGTCGTCGTCAGTGGTCGTCGGAATGTGCGTCCCCGCATGGTAACGATGCGGGCGGAGGGTAAGTGCCACGGAGGCTGTCACAAGATCGGCGGGCCGACGTGAGCGGCCTCTATATAGGGGTATCCGGTGATTGTGTTCGTTGTGTCACGTAGGTCCCGCTTGCGGGCCGTCCGGCGGGTGTGACGGCGAAGCGGCCGGGCGCCCGGGCCACGTACTCTCTTCTGTTGTGCCGAACGCCAATGAAGACACCCCTGCCCTGAGCCAGGTACAGCAGCGCGCGGTGAGCGAACTGCTGCGCGTGGCCCCTGTCGCCGACGACCTCGCGCGCCGATTCGAGGAGGCCGGGTTCTCCCTCGCCCTGGTCGGCGGCTCGGTCCGGGACGCGCTGCTCGGCCGGCTGGGCAACGACCTGGACTTCACGACCGACGCCCGCCCCGAGGACGTACTGAAGATCGTGCGGCCGTGGGCGGACGCGGTGTGGGACGTGGGGATCGCCTTCGGCACGGTCGGCGCGCAGAAGCAGGCTCGCGTCGAGGGCGTCGAGCGGTGCTTCCAGATCGAGGTGACGACCTACCGGTCCGAGGCCTACGACCGCACCTCGCGCAAGCCCGAGGTGTCCTACGGCGACTCCATCGAGCAGGACCTGGTCCGACGCGACTTCACGGTCAACGCGATGGCGGTGGCGCTGCCGGAGAAGGACTTCATCGACCCGCACGGCGGGCTGGAGGACCTGGCGGCGCGTGTCCTGCGTACTCCGGGCACGCCCGAGGAGTCCTTCTCGGACGACCCGCTGCGGATGATGCGGGCCGCCCGGTTCGCCGCTCAGCTTGACTTCGAGGTCGCTCCCGAGGTCGTGACGGCGATGACGGAGATGGCCGAGCGCATCGAGATCGTCTCCGCCGAGCGGGTCCGGGACGAGCTGAACAAGCTGATCCTCTCCGACCATCCCCGCAAGGGGCTGACGCTGCTGGTCGACACCGGCCTCGCCGACCGGGTGCTGCCCGAGCTGCCGGCCCTGCGGCTGGAGCGGGACGAGCACCACCGGCACAAGGACGTCTACGACCACACGCTGATCGTGCTGGAACAGGCGATCGCCCTGGAGGAGAACGGTCCCGACCTCACCCTCCGGCTGGCCGCGCTGCTGCACGACATCGGCAAGCCGCGCACCCGCCGGTTCGAGAAGGACGGCCGGGTCTCCTTCCACCACCACGAGGTGGTCGGCGCGAAGATGACCAAGAAGCGCATGACCGCCCTGAAGTACTCCAACGAACTGGTGAAGGACGTCTCCCGCCTGGTCGAGCTGCATCTGCGCTTCCACGGCTACGGCACCGGCGAGTGGACGGACTCCGCGGTCCGCCGCTATGTCCGTGACGCCGGGCCGCTCCTCGACCGCCTCCACAAGCTGACCCGTTCCGACTGCACCACGCGGAACAAGCGCAGGGCAGCGGCGCTCTCCCGGGCGTACGACGGCCTGGAGGAGCGCATCTCCCAGCTCCAGGAGCAGGAGGAGCTGGACGCGATCCGTCCGGACCTCGACGGCAACCAGATCATGGAGATCCTGGGCGTCAAGCCCGGACCGGCCGTCGGGCAGGCCTACAAGCACCTGCTGGAGCTTCGCCTGGAGAACGGCCCGATGGACTACGACGCGGCGGTGGCGGCCCTGAAGGAATGGTGGGCCGAGCAGAACTGATGCCGTGGGGCGGGGTCATGTTTCACGTGAAACACGGCCCCGGCCGGGTCGGCATTCCCTGGCCTCCCCGGTGGGGGTCCGCGCACCGGACATGACGAAGGGGCGATGTTTCACGTGAAACATCGCCCCTTCGTCATGCGTACCGCTGTTACTTCTTGGCTTCCTTCAGGCAGAGCACGACATCGTGGCCACCGCCGTACTGGACGTAGGAGATCGTCGCGGCGGCGACGGTCTCGCACTTCTTCTCGTCGGTGGAGCCGTCGAACTTCTGGACAACCTCGTACTCGGCCTTGGCGGACGAGCAGTCGACGTCCTGGAGGTCGGGCTTGGACATGGTGCCGTCGTTGTGCATGCAGGAGCCGACCGAGGTCGTCTCCGCGTCGTCACGGGTCAGGAACCAGCCCGCGCCGAACTTCAGCACCGCGATGATGACGGCGACGACGATCGCGCCGATGATGCGCACGGCCTTCTTGCCAAAGCGCTTGCCGGCCGGAGCGGGCGGCGGGGGAACCGGCGCGCCCTGCTGCTGCGGGAACGGGGCGTAGGGCTGCTGAGGGACTCCCGGCTGACCGGGCTGCTGCCCCACGGGAGCGGCGGGCGCCTGGGCGTACGGGTTCGGGCCCTGGGGCGGCGGAGTGGTCACTTGGGGGTCCCCCTAGAGAAACGTAGGCACGATGACGCGAACATGGCGTCGACATAAGACGCACGTAAGCTACAGGCCCCCACTGACATCCCCGTACCTCACCGGGGGGTCTGTGTCATTGATGTGACACTTACTGGCGCGTATACCGGGTCATAGCCGCAGCAATCGCTCCGTAGATGACGGCGACCGTGATCACCAGGGCGGCCGAGCGGCCGTCGGGCGGCAGCATCAGCGCGGCGACGGCCGCGGCGCCGACGAAGGCGACGTTGAAGAGGACGTCGTACAGCGAAAAGATCCGGCCGCGGAAGGCGTCCCGCACCTCGTACTGCACGACCGTGTCCGTGGCGATCTTGGCGGCCTGGGTGGTCAGCCCCAGGACGAAGGCCGCGGCCAGCAGCGGGCCGCCGGCGAACGGCAGACCGAGGGCGGGCTCCAGGACGGCCGCGGTCCCGGCGCACACGACGATCCACCGGATCGGCCCGAGCCGCCCCGCCGCCCAGGGCGTCACCAGCGCGGCCACGAAGAACCCGGCGCCGGAGAAGCCGAGCGCCAGTCCGAGCAGCCGCAGCCCCGCATCGGTGCTCGACGTCAGACCGTAGCGGCACAGCATCAGCACCAGGACGGTCAGTGCGCCGTAGCAGAACCGCATCAGGGTCATCGCGGCCAGCGCGCCAGCCGCTTCCCGGCGCCGCGGCTCGGCGAGGTGCGCCACGCCCGCCAGCAGATCGCGGACCGTGCCGGTCAGCGCGGCGCCCAGCCGCGGCCGTGCCGCGGGGCGGTCGGGTCCGAGCAGTTCGAGGGCCGTCAGCAGCGACACGAGGGCCGCGCACAGGTACAGGGCGGCGCCCAGCAGCACCACGGCCGCGTCGGAGTCCGCCCCGGCCAGGCGCACGGCGAAGGCGAGGCCGCCGCCCGCGAAAGCGGCCAGCGAGCCGGCGGTCGGCGACAGGGAGTTGGCCATCACCAGCCGCTCGGCGTCGACCACCCGGGGCAGCGCGGCGGACAGGCCGGACAGGACGAAGCGGTTGACCGCGGTGACGCACAGCGCGGAGACGTAGAACAGCCAGTTCGCGGCGCCGGCCACCATCAGCGCGGCGGTGGCGGCGGCCAGCACCGCGCGCGCCAGATTGCCGTACAGGAACACCTGGCGGCGCCGCCAGCGGTCCAGCAGGACGCCGGCGAACGGGCCGACCAGGGAGTACGGCAGCAGCAGCACCGCCATGGCGGAGGCGATCGCGGCGGCCGAGGTCTGGTGCTCCGGGGAGAAGACGACATAGGTGGCGAGAGCCACCTGGTAGACGCCGTCGGCGCTCTGGGACAGCAGCCGTATCGCGAGCAGGTGCCTGAAGTCCCGCAGACGCAGCAGGACGCGCAGGTCACGGACGACGGCCATGGGGCACAGCCTCACATACGCGAGGGCCCCCGGCGCACGCGCGGTGCGTCCGGGGGCCCTCACAGCCCTGGCAGGAGCGGTTTCAGCGGTCCGTCAGCGCTCGACGTCGCCGCGGATGAACTTCTCGACGTTCTCGCGGGCCTCGTCGTCGAAGTACTGGACCGGCGGGGACTTCATGAAGTACGAGGACGCGGAGAGGATCGGGCCGCCGATGCCGCGGTCCTTGGCGATCTTCGCGGCGCGCAGGGCGTCGATGATGACGCCGGCGGAGTTCGGGGAGTCCCAGACCTCGAGCTTGTACTCCAGGTTCAGCGGGACGTCGCCGAAGGCACGGCCCTCGAGGCGGACGTAGGCCCACTTGCGGTCGTCGAGCCAGGCCACGTAGTCGGACGGGCCGATGTGGACGTTCTTCTCGCCGAGCTCCCGGTCGGGGATCTGGGAGGTGACGGCCTGCGTCTTGGAGATCTTCTTGGACTCCAGGCGCTCGCGCTCGAGCATGTTCTTGAAGTCCATGTTGCCGCCGACGTTCAGCTGCATGGTGCGGTCCAGGATGACACCGCGGTCCTCGAACAGCTTCGCCATGACGCGGTGCGTGATGGTGGCGCCGACCTGCGACTTGATGTCGTCGCCGACGATCGGGACGCCCGCCTCGGTGAACTTGTCCGCCCACTCCTTGGTGCCGGCGATGAAGACCGGGAGGGCGTTGACGAAGGCGACCTTGGCGTCGATGGCGCACTGGGCGTAGAACTTCGCCGCGTCCTCGGAGCCCACGGGCAGGTAGCAGACCAGGACGTCGACCTGCTTGTCCTTGAGGATCTGGACGACGTCGACCGGCTCCTCGGCGGACTCCTCGATGGTCTGGCGGTAGTACTTGCCGAGACCGTCCAGGGTGTGGCCGCGCTGGACCGTCACACCGGTGGAGGGGACGTCGCAGATCTTGATGGTGTTGTTCTCGGAGGCGCCGATGGCGTCCGCGAGGTCCAGACCGACCTTCTTCGCGTCGACGTCGAAGGCGGCGACGAACTCGACGTCACGCACGTGGTAGTCGCCGAACTGCACGTGCATGAGGCCCGGGACCTTGGCCGCCGGGTCGGCGTCCTTGTAGTACTCGACGCCCTGCACCAGCGATGCGGCGCAGTTGCCCACGCCGACGATGGCTACGCGAACCGAACCCATTCCGGTTGCTCCCTGTGTGTACTCGGTGAAGCCCTGAGCGGGCATCACGTGGCGGTGTCGCCGGGCGTATCCGGCCGGGGCGGCTCCCCGGTCCGGGGCAGGCCGCCCGTCGTTCCAGATGTGGTGTCCTGCTGAGCGGTCCCCCCGGCGGACCCCTTGAGGTCGCGTCCGGCCCGCTCGCTCTCGATGAGCTCGTTCAGCCAGCGCACTTCGCGCTCCACGGACTCCATTCCGTGGCGCTGGAGCTCGAGGGTGTAGTCGTCGAGGCGTTCCCGGGTGCGCGTGAGGGAGGCGCGCATCTTCTCCAGGCGCTCCTCCAGCCGGCTGCGGCGCCCCTCGAGCACCCGCATGCGCACATCGCGCGACGTCTGCCCGAAGAAGGCGAAACGCGCGGCGAAGTGCTCGTCGTCGTAGGTGTCGGGGCCCGTCTGGGAGAGCAGTTCCTCGAAGTGCTCCTTGCCCTCCGCCGTCAGCCGGTAGACGATCTTGGCCCGGCGCCCCGCGAGCGGAGCGGCGAGGGCGTCCTCGGCCGTGTTCCCCGGTTCCTCCGTCAACCAGCCGCTCGCGACCAGCGTCTTGAGGCAGGGGTAGAGCGTCCCGTAACTGAAGGCGCGGAACACACCCAGTGATGTATTGAGTCGTTTGCGCAGCTCATAGCCGTGCATCGGGGACTCGCGGAGCAGGCCGAGTACGGCGAACTCGAGGATCCCGGAACGCCGGCCCATCGTCGCCTCCTCTCTGCCGCGACCCGGTGCTGGCGGATGCCGTTCTGGGTGCCGTGACGGTCTTTATGTCGCGCTGATGTATCGACTCGATACATCACGACGATAGAACGGCGGTCCGCGCGCGACAAGAGGGGGGATCGTGAACGGGATCACATCCCTGTTTCGTTGAGACCAAGTTGCCTGGTTTGCGGTGAACTTCGGGGCACGGCGGGTTTTGCCGGTGCGTAGTCTGTGCGCCATGCAGACCACCGGGAACCGAGTGACGCCTGGGGACGTCCTCGTCCCCGGTGCAGTACGGGTGAATGCGAGACCGACCACATCCGTACTTCGGGGGGACCGGAAACCAGCCGCCGTTTCCAGGCGCGCACGGGTGCGCCTGCCCGAGGAGTAGTCGTTCGATGAGCGAGCACCGTCGCAAACCGCCGCAGCCGCAGGGAGGCGGACGTGCCGCGGCCCGACGCGGTCCCTCCGGTTCGTCCTCCGGCCGCCGCGCGGCTCCGCGAGGCGCCACCGGATCTCCCGCCGACTCCTACGGGTCCGGTTCCTACGGGGCGGGCTCGTACGGCGCCGGAGGCGACCAGCGCCCCTACGGCGGGCGCGCCGAGGCACGCCGCGCGGCGCAGCGCGGCGGCGGCCGGCGCAGAGGAGCGGACCCGGGCCCGAGCGGGCCGGGCAGGGGCCGGGGCCGGACGGCGCCGCCCGCCAAGAAGCGGTTCATCGACTACCCGCGCGTGGGCAAGGACGGCTGGCGCCGCTGGATGCCCTCCTGGAAGCTCGTGACGGGCCTGTTCATCGGCTTCGTCGGCAGCCTGGTGGCCATCGCGGGAGTCGGCTACGCGATGGTGAGCGTGCCGAACGTCGCCCAGACGGCGACCGCCCAGAACAACGTGTACTACTGGTCCGACGGCTCCGAGATGGTGCGGACCGGCGGTGAGATCAACCGCCAGATCATCAACTACGCGGACATCCCCGAGGAGATGCGGTACGCCGTCATCTCCCAGGAGAACAAGACCTTCGAGACCGACAGCGGTATCGACCCGAAGGGCATCGCGCGCGCCCTGTTCAACATGGCGCGCGGCGGTCAGACGCAGGGTGGTTCGACCATCACCCAGCAGTACGTCAAGAACGCGATGCTCAACGACCAGTCGCAGACCATCTCCCGCAAGTTCAAGGAGATCTTCGTCGCCATCAAGGTCGGCGCCGAGGTCCCCAAGGACGAGATCATGTCGGGGTACCTGAACTCCGCGTACTACGGGCGCGGCGCCTACGGACTCCAGGCGGCCTCGCGCGCGTACTTCAACAAGGACGCCAACCACCTGAACCCGGGCGAGTGCGCCTTCCTCGCGGCGATGCTCAAGGGCGCCACGTACTACGACCCGGCCGGCGCGACCTCGATCGACCCGACCGCCACCGCCGAGGCCAACAAGAGGCGGGCCGAGTCGCAGATGCAGGACACGCTCGACAAGATGGTCGAGTACGGGCATCTGAGCGCCGCGGAGCGGGCCAAGTACACCACGCTCCCCAAGTGGCAGAACCCGCGGTCGAACACCCGGCTGAGCGGCCAGATCGGCTACCTCGTCGACCTGGCCAAGGCCTACATCATCAACAACACCGAGATCACGGCGGACGACCTCCAGCGGGGCGGCTACCAGATCCGCACGACCTTCGACAAGAAGAAGGTCCAGGAGCTGGAGGCGGCCGTCACCAAGGTCCGCAAGGCCAACATCGATCCCAAGAAGCGTCCGGACCACGACACCTACGTCCAGTTCGGCGGCGCCTCGGTCAATCCCGCGAGCGGGGCCATCGAGGCGATCTACGGCGGTGAGGACGCCACCAAGCACTTCACCAACAACGCCGACGCGACCGGCGCCCAGGTCGGCTCCACGTTCAAGCCGTTCGTGCTGGCGGCGGCCATGCGCGACGGTGTCCGCGACCCGAACGGCGACGAGATCCAGGCGCAGGACGAGCGCACCCAGGTCTCGCCCAAGAGCCGCTTCAGCGGGAAGAACAAGCTGAAGATCAAGAACTACAACGGCTCCGTCTGGAAGAACGAGAAGGGCGAGGAGTGGCTGCAGACCAACGACGACCAGCTGTCGTACGGCAGCCCGCCCAACTACATGATCGACCTGCGTGAGGCGATGCGCGAGTCGGTGAACTCCGCCTTCGTCCAGCTCGGCATGGACGTGGGCCTGGACAAGGTCAAGCAGGCCGCGCTGGACGCGGGTCTGAAGAAGGACAGCCTGACCGGCACCACCTACCCGTCCTTCTCCATCGGCATCTCCGACCCCAGCGCCATCCGTATGGCGGGGGCGTACGCGACCTTCGCCGCCAGCGGCAAGCAGAACGAGCCGTTCTCTGTCACGAAGGTCACCAGCAAGGACGGACCGATCTACACGCACAAGAGCGTCACGAAGACCGCGTTCACCGCGAACGTCGCCGACAACGTGACCGATGTGCTGAAGACCGTGGTCGAGAAGGGCACCGGCACCAGCGCCAAGCTGCCCGGCCGCGAGGTGGCCGGCAAGACCGGCACCACCGACGGCAACCGGTCCGCCTGGTTCGTCGGCTACACCCCGCAGCTGTCCACCGCGATCAGCATGTTCCGGCTCGACGACGACGCGAACAACAAGGCGCGGACGTTCCTGTCGATGTTCGGCACGGGCGGCAAGGAGAAGATCCACGGCGCCTCGTTCCCGGCCGAGATCTGGCACGACTACATGTCGCAGGCGCTGGCGGGCCAGCCGGCCAAGTCGTTCCCGGAGCCTCAGCCGATCGGCGAGATCGTCAACCCCGAGCCCAGCCCGACGCCCACCCCCTCGCCCACCCGGAGCGAGACGTCCAGCCCGACGCCGACGCCGACGCCCACGCCGAGCGAGACGGCCACCACCCCGTCGCCGACACCGACCGAGACCATCTGCGGTTTCTTCGGCTGCTCCGACAACGGCGGCAACGGCAACGGCGGCAATGGCAACGGCGGCAACGGCAACGGAGGCGGCACGGGAGGCGGCACCGATCCGTCACCGTCCTCCAGCGAGTCGTCCGGGGAGAGCGACGGCGGCCAGGGCAGCACCTGGGGCAGCAGAGGAGGCGTCTTCGGTAACTAGCCGGGACGTCGTCCGCCGGGCCGTTTCACGTGAAACATGGGCCGCCGCACCCACCGGGTGCGGCGGCCCACGGCGTATTCCCAGCGGCATACGGCAGGATGTCCGCATGCCCAGTGCTGAATCGACGCAAGCGAGCGCGCACGAGCCCGGCCCGGTGCTGCCGACCCGGCAGGACGAGGTCGCCGCAGCCGGCAGCGAGCTGATCGGCGGCCCGATCGGGCGGCGTGCCCTGCTCGCGGCGTCCTGGTGGACCCCGGTGCGCGTCATCGCGCTCGTCGGGATCGGGATGTTCGCCCTCGGTCTGGTCCAGAAGGCGCCCTGCTACCACAGCGGCTGGTTCTTCGGCGCCAGCTCCCAGTACACGAAGGCCTGCTACTCGGACATCCCGCACCTCTACCAGGGGCGTGGATTCGCCGACGGCCTGGTGCCCTACTTCGACAAGCTCACCGGCGACATGCCGTACCTGGAGTACCCGGTGCTCACCGGGGTGTTCATGGAGGTGGCCTCCTGGCTGACCCCGCACAGCGGGACCATGCAGCACCAGGAGCAGTGGTACTGGATGGTCAACGCCGGGATGCTGATGGTCTGCGCGGCCGTCATCGTCGTGTGCGTGGTCCGGACGCACGCCCGGCGCCCCTGGGACGGTCTGCTGGTGGCCCTGGCGCCGGCGTTCGCGCTCACCGCGACCATCAACTGGGACCTGCTGGCGGTCGCCCTCACGGCCGCCGCGATGCTGATGTGGTCCCGCGGGCGGTCCCTGGCCTTCGGCGTGCTGATCGGTCTCGCCACGGCCGCCAAGCTCTACCCGGTGCTCCTGCTCGGCCCGCTGCTGGTGCTGTGCTGGCGCGCGGGCCGCTGGCGCGAATTCGGCAGTGCCCTGGGCGGCGCCGTCGTCGCCTGGCTCGTCGTGAACCTGCCGGTGATGCTCTTCGCCTCCGACGGCTGGTGGCAGTTCTACCGGTTCAGCCACGACCGGGGCGTCGACTTCGGCTCCTTCTGGCTGATCTGGTCGCAGGAGTCGACCGACCCGCCCAGCACCGACTTCGTGAACACCGGGGCCACGTTGCTGATGGTGCTCTGTGCCCTGGGGATCGCGGCCCTGGCGCTCACCGCCCGGCGCAGACCGCGCTTCGCCCAGCTCGCCTTCCTGATCGTTGCGGCCTTCGTCCTCACCAACAAGGTCTACTCGCCGCAGTACGTCCTGTGGCTGGTGCCGCTGGCCGTGCTGGCGCGCCCCAAGTGGCGGGACTTCCTGATCTGGCAGGCCTGCGAGGTGGCGTACTTCCTCGGGATCTGGATGTACCTCGCGTACACGACCAGCGGGGACGCCCACAAGGGACTGCCGACCGAGGGCTACCACTGGGCGATCGCCCTGCACCTGGCGGGAACGCTCTACCTGTGCGCGATCGTCGTGCGCGACATCCTCCGGCCGGAGCGGGACGTCGTGCGCCGCACGGGGGACGACGACCCGTCGGGCGGTGTGCTGGACCGCGCGGACGACGTCTTCGTCCTCGGGGCACAGGCCCACGCGCCGCACGACGAGGGGCCCTTCGAGGGAGCCCGGACGGAGTGGGGCGGCCGCCCGGCGGCCCTGCCCGAAGACCGTTCGCTCTGAGCGAACGGCGTTCGGACGCGGCGGACCGCACCGGTCCGCGCCGGCTGCCCACCGGGGTTCAGGACCCCCGGCGAGCGAACGAAAGGCCGTACCCGGCAGGTTCCGGGTACGGCCTTCGGCATGCGTTGGACGGCGGAGGGCCGCTCATACGCAGGACGGCGGCGGGCCGCTCAGCGGTCCACGAGGCGGTCGAACTGGGTCGTGGTGTGCCGCAGATGGGCCACCAGCTCGTCGCCGACCTTCGGCTCCGGCGCGTCGGAGGGCACGAACAGGATCGACACCTGCATGTGCGGCGGCTCGGCGAACCAGCGCTGCTTGCCGCCCCAGACGAACGGCGACAGGTTCCGGTTCACCGTGGCCAGGCCGGCCCGCGCGACGCCCTTGGCACGCGGCATGACGCCGTGCAGCGCCTTGGGGGCCTCCAGACCCACCCCGTGCGACGTACCGCCCGCCACGACCACCAGGAAGCCGTCCGAGGCGGCCTTCTGCTGCCGGTAGCCGAAGCGGTCGCCCTTGGCCACCCGCGTGACGTCCAGGACCGCGCCGCGGTACTCGGTGGCGTCGTGGTCGCCCAGCCACAGCCGGGTGCCGATCCGGGCGCGGAAACGGGTCTGCGGGAACTGCTGCTGAAGCCGGACCAGCTCCTCGGCCTTGAGGTGGCTG
Source organism: Streptomyces sennicomposti (assembly GCF_019890635.1). Taxonomy (GTDB): domain Bacteria; phylum Actinomycetota; class Actinomycetes; order Streptomycetales; family Streptomycetaceae; genus Streptomyces; species Streptomyces sennicomposti. The sequence continues at coordinate 92,364 of NZ_JAIOAB010000009.1, read as the reverse complement.
ACGAACATGGTGTGCAGCGGCAGCCGGGCCGCGCGCAGCCGGTCCATCCAGCCGATGACCTCCTCGACGGCGTCCGAGCCGTCGGTGCGGTCCAGCGGCAGGTGGATGGCGAAGCCCTCCAGGCGGACGTTCTCGATGGCGGACTGGAGCTGCGGCAGCTCCTGCTCGGTGACACCGTGCCGCTTCATCGAGGACATCACCTCGATGACCACCCGGGCCCCGACGAGGCCGTAGACGCCGTCGATGGACGACACCGAGCGGATCACCCGGTCGGGCAGCGGCACGGGCTCCTCACCGCGCCGGTAGGGCGTCAGCACCAGCAGGTCACCGCCGAACCAGTCCTTGATCCGTGCGGCCTCGTACGTCGTGCCGACGGCGAGGACGTCCGAGCCGAGCCGGGTGGCCTCCTCCGCCAGCCGTTCGTGCCCGAAGCCGTAGCCGTTGCCCTTGCAGACCGGGACCAGTCCCGGGAACTGCTCCTGCACGTGCTTGTGGTGCGCCCGCCAGCGCGCGGTGTCGACGTAGAGCGTGAGCGCCATGGCCGGACCTGGAACCTTTCTCCTGGCTGCGGTGTGTCAGAGGGATGAAGCGGTGCGGCGGAGGCGGGGACGCCTGCGCCGGAGTCGGAGCGGTGAGCGCGGGGTCAGCGCCGCGACATGTAGATGTCGAGCGCCTTGTGGAGCAGCTTGTTGAGCGGGAAGTCCCACTCGCCGAGGTACTCGGCCGCCTGGCCGCCGGTGCCGACCTTGAACTGGATCAGGCCGAACAGGTGGTCGGTCTCGTCCAGCGAGTCCGAGATGCCGCGCAGGTCGTACACGGTGGCGCCCAGGGCGTAGGCGTCGCGCAGCATCCGCCACTGCATCGCGTTCGAGGGCCGCACCTCGCGGCCGATGTTGTCGGAGGCGCCGTAGGAGTACCAGACGTGCCCGCCGACGATCAGCATGGTCGCCGCGGCCAGGTTCACGCCGTTGTGCCGGGCGAAGTACAGCCGCATGCGGTTGGGGTCCTCGGAGTTGAGGGCCGACCACATGCGCTGGAAGTACGACAGCGGGCGCGGCCGGAAGTGGTCGCGCACGGCCGTGATCTCGTACAGCCGCTGCCATTCCTCGAGGTCGTAGTAGCCGCCCTGGACGACCTCGACGCCGGCCTTCTCGGCCTTCTTGATGTTGCGGCGCCACAGCTGGTTGAAGTTCTTGTGCACCTCTTCCAGGGACCGGTTGGCCAGCGGCACCTGGTAGACGTAGCGGGGCTGGACGTCGCCGAAGCCGGCGCCGCCGTCCTCGCCCTGCTGCCAGCCCATCCGGCGCAGCTTGTCGGCGACCTCGAAGGCGCGCGGCTCGATGAAGTCGGCCTCCAGGTCGCGCAGGCGCTTGACGTCGGCGTCCTGGATGCCGCGCTTGATGGTCTCGGCGTTCCAGCGCCGGATGATCACCGGCGGGCCCATCTTCACGGAGAACGCGCCCTGCTGCTTCAGGTGCGCCAGCATCGGCTGGATCCAGTCCTCCAGGTTCGGCGCGAACCAGTTGATGACCGGGCCCTCGGGCAGATAGGCGAGGTAGCGCTTGATCTTGGGGAGCTGGCGGTACAGCACGAGACCGGCGCCGACCATCTGACCCGTGCGGTCGTCGAACCAGCCGAGGTTCTCCGAGCGCCACTCCGCCTTCACGTCCGCCCATGCCGGAACCTGCATGTGACTCGCCGCCGGCAGGCTCTGGATGTAGGCCAGATGCTGCTCTCGACTGATGGTCCTCAGGGTCAGGCTCATTCGGGGCGCTCCTCGGGCTGGCGTGTCCCCATGGGTTCAGGGGCTCCGGCTCTCGCGCCGAAGCCTACTGCGCCAGGGGAGCGCGCAGACTGGCCGCACACCACCTTCGTCCCGGCCCGTCGCCCGCCGGGGCGTTCGCGTGCTCGCCACGGGGGCGTCCGCGCCGTGCGGCGGACGTCCCCGCGCGAGGAGGGTCCGGTGGGAGCGGGTCAGCCGATGACACCGCCGAAGGGGCCGCCGTGCCACATGCCGAGGAAGAAGCCGATGGCCGAGGCGCCGAGGCCGAGGATCAGCCCGAAGCGCTGGCGTGTCGTCACCGAGATCCACTGGCCGTACGCGCCGGTGAGGATGCCCACCAGACCGGCCCAGGAGCTGAGCAGATGCAGGCCGGGAGCGGTGAGGCCGGTGATGAACGCGGTCAGGCCGAGCACCAGGGTGACCAGGAGCAGGGTGTCCTGGAGCGGATGGGGCTTGCCGTCCGTGGCGAGCAGGCCGCTGCCGGCGGTGTTCGGTCGCATCGTCTGTGCCATGGGCACCTCCTGCGAAGGGCGGCGCATGGTAGCGCCGTACACACCCGAGGTGTCCAGATTGCCGGGAACGGACCACCGATTTCAACCGGAAGCACGGGTGCGGGTACTCTGTACCGTCTGCACCCGTGTCTGCCTTCCGGGCGGAGCGCAGGACAGCCCGGCGATCCCGCCGGCCGACCCCGCTTGTCAGTGCCGGCTGTTTTACTGGCAGACACGATTGCGTACGCATCACAACCCTCCTGCCACGGAACGACCGTGGCCGCTGAGTCCAAAGGAGGTGGGTTCCACATGCGTCACTACGAGGTGATGGTCATCCTCGACCCCGATCTCGAGGAGCGCTCTGTCTCCCCGCTGATCGAGAACTTCCTCTCTGTCGTCCGTGACGGCGGCGGAAAGGTCGAGAAGGTCGACACCTGGGGCCGTCGTCGTCTCGCGTACGAGATCAAGAAGAAGCCCGAGGGCATCTACTCGGTCATCGACCTGCAGGCCGAGCCTGCGGTCGTCAAGGAGCTCGACCGCCAGATGAACCTGAACGAGTCGGTCCTCCGGACCAAGGTCCTCCGCCCCGAGACCCACTGAGCCCTTCGGCTCAGCCGGCCTCGGGATTCGAGTAGCAGCACCAGCAGCCAGCACACCCGCCGAGAGGTTCCCCATGGCAGGCGAGACCGTCATCACGGTCATCGGCAATCTTGTCGACGACCCCGAGCTGCGCTTCACCCCCTCCGGTGCGGCGGTCGCGAAGTTCCGCGTCGCGTCCACGCCCCGCACCTTCGACCGCCAGACGAACGAGTGGAAGGACGGCGAGAGCCTGTTCCTGACCTGCTCGGTCTGGCGTCAGGCGGCGGAGAACGTCGCCGAGTCGCTCCAGCGAGGCATGCGCGTGATCGTGCAGGGCCGGCTGAAGCAGCGGTCCTACGAGGACCGTGAGGGCGTCAAGCGCACGGTCTACGAGCTGGACGTCGAGGAAGTCGGCCCCAGCCTGCGCAACGCCACGGCGAAGGTCACCAAGACCTCCGGTGGCGCCCGCGGTGGCCAGGGCGGTTACGGCGGCGGCGGTGGCGGCGGCCAGCAGGGCGGCGGCTGGGGCGGCGGCCCCGGTGGCGGCCAGCAGGGCGGCGGCGCTCCGGCCGACGACCCGTGGGCGACCGGCGCTCCCGCCGGTGGCAACCAGGGCGGCGGCGGCTGGGGCGGTGGCTCCGGCGGCGGTGGCGGCTACTCGGACGAGCCTCCCTTCTAGGCCTTCGTGCCGGGTCCTTCGGGCCCGGCCGGGTCGGAGGGCGGGTCGTACCCACACTTCTTGATCACACAGGAGAAACACCATGGCGAAGCCGCCTGTGCGCAAGCCTAAGAAGAAGGTCTGCGCTTTCTGCAAGGACAAGGTCACGTACGTGGACTACAAGGACACGAACATGCTGCGGAAGTTCATTTCCGACCGCGGCAAGATCCGTGCCCGCCGCGTGACCGGCAACTGCACGCAGCACCAGCGTGACGTCGCCACGGCCGTCAAGAACAGCCGTGAGATGGCGCTGCTGCCCTACACGTCCACCGCGCGCTAAGGGAGGGTGACCGAATCATGAAGATCATCCTCACCCACGAGGTCTCCGGCCTCGGTGCGGCCGGCGACGTCGTCGACGTCAAGGACGGCTACGCTCGCAACTACCTGATCCCGCGGAAGTTCGCTATCCGCTGGACCAAGGGTGGCGAGAAGGACGTCGAGCAGATCCGTCGTGCTCGCAAGATCCACGAGATCCAGACCATCGAGCAGGCCAACCAGATCAAGGCCCAGCTCGAGGGTGTGAAGGTCCGTCTGGCCGTCCGCTCGGGCGACGCAGGCCGTCTCTTCGGTTCCGTCACGCCGGCCGACGTCGCTTCGGCGATCAAGGCCGCCGGTGGCCCCGAGGTCGACAAGCGCCGCATCGAGCTGGGTACGCCGATCAAGACCCTGGGCGCCCACGAGACGTCCGTGCGTCTGCACCCCGAGGTGGCCGCCAAGGTCAACATCGAGGTCGTCGCGGCCTGATCGCCGTGCGCTCGGCTGCGTGAGCTGAGAGAAGGGCCGTACCCGGTCGGGTGCGGCCCTTCTTCATGGCCATGTTCTCGTGGGCGAGGTGCGGCTGTTTCACGTGAAACGGTGGCTCAGCGGGTCGCCCCCGTGACCAGCCAGCGGCCCGATCGGGTACGCAGCCAGAGCGTCAGCAGGCGGACGGTCATCATGAGCGTCATCGCTCCCCACAGGGCGGTGAGCCCACCGCCGAACACGGGCACCAGGAGCGCGGCCGGGACGAAGACCGCCAGGGTGACCAGCATGGCTCCGGCCAGGTACGGACCGTCGCCCGCGCCCATCAGCACGCCGTCGAGAACGAAGACGACACCGCAGATCGGCTGGGACAGCGCCACCAGCAGCAGCGCCGGCAGGGCGGTGTCCTTCACGGTGGGGTCGGCGGTGAACAGGGGCAGGAACACCGGTCGGGCCACGATCACCAGCAGGCCGAGAACCACACCGACCGCGGTGCCCCACTGCACCATCCGCCGGCAGGCCTCCCGGGCGCCCTCGGTGTCCCCGGCCCCCAGAAAGCGCCCGATGATGGCCTGCCCGGCGATCGCGATGGCGTCGAGCGCGAAGGCGAGCAGGGTCCACAGGGACAGGATGATCTGGTGCGCCGCGATGTCCGCGTCACCGAGGCGGGCCGCGACCGCGGTGGCGGTCATCAGGATGGCCCGCAGGGAGAGCGTGCGGACGAGCAGCGGAACGCCCGCCTGCGCGGAGGCCCGGATGCCGGCGGCGTCGGGGCGCAGGGAAGCGCCGTGTCTGCGCGCGCCGCGGACGACCACGCCGAGGTAGACGGCGGCCATGCCGCACTGGGCGATCACGGTGCCCCAGGCCGAGCCCGCGATGCCGAGTCCGGCGCCGTAGACGAGGCCGGCGTTCAGGGCGGCGTTGGCGACGAAGCCCGCGACGGCGACGTAGAGCGGTGTCTTCGTGTCCTGGAGTCCGCGCAGCACTCCGGTCGAGGCGAGGACGACGAGCATGGCGGGGATGCCGAGAGCGGAGATCCGCAGATACGTCGTCGCGTAGGGGGCGGCGGTGGGGGAGGCTCCGAAGACGTCCACCAGGGCGGGTGCGGTGGGCAGGGTGATCGCGATGACGGCGGCCCCGAGCAGCAGCGCCAGCCAGATGCCGTCCATGCCCTGCCGGATGGCGGCCTGGAGATCGCCGGCGCCGACGCGGCGGGCGACGGCGGCCGTGGTGGCGTAGGCGAGGAAGACGAAGACGCTGACAGCCGTGGTCAGGAGGGCGGAGGCGACGCCGAGGCCGGCGAGTTGCGCGGTGCCGAGGTGGCCGACGATCGCGCTGTCGGCCATCACGAAGAGCGGCTCGGCGACGAGCGCGCCGAAGGCCGGGACGGCCAGGGCGGCGATCTCTCGGTCGTGCCGTCGCCGGGAGGCCGGACGGCGTGCGGGGGCCTGTGTCATGGGGGTCAATCTAGTCGTCCACAGGTAAGTGATGCAAAGGCATTGTGATCCTTACTTGGCGTCTTGTGCTGTGCACATGTGCGCATCGTTCGAAGCGAATGTGGCCCGAGCGGGAAAGTTTTTCTTCTGCACAGCCCGTGGATGGGATCACCGCAGGTCAGAGGGCTACCCCCGAGAGGGGCGAGGGCTTGTTCACAGCGCTGTCCACCGGGTCGTGCACAGGTTTTGCCGAGTTCTCCACAGCATCGGGCCCGTCGTCCACATGGCCTGTGGATAACCAGATTGGCTGAAGGTGCCCGGGGGCCTACCGTGGTCCGGCGCCCGCTCCTTCCCCACGGCTTCCGAACCGTCCCAGAAAGACGCGCGGAAGTGGAGCCGGGACCCTCGATTTGTCAGTGCCGTGGCGTACAAGAGAGAAGCACGGCGAGGTCCGCAGGGCGGACGGGAGGAGGTGGCTCGGTGAGCATTTCCGAGCCCTTGGACGACCCCTGGGCCGACAGCGGCCCCAGCGATCGTCTGCCCGCCTCCCGGCGGCGCCCCGACGGCGGCCGCGGCCGGGACGAACAGCACGAGCGGGACCGGGACGACCGCTTCCTGGACGGCGGGGGCCCGTCGTTCGAGCGCGTCCCCCCGCAGGACCTCGACGCGGAGCAGTCCGTCCTCGGCGGCATGCTGCTGTCCAAGGACGCCATCGCCGACGTCGTGGAGATCCTCAAGGGCCACGACTTCTACAAGCCCGCGCACGAGACGATCTACCAGGCGATCCTCGACGTCTACGCCAAGGGCGAGCCGGCCGACCCCATCACCATCGCCGCCGAGCTGACCAAGCGCGGCGAGATCAACAAGGTGGGCGGCGCCTCCTATCTGCACACGCTCGTCCAGACGGTGCCCACGGCGGCCAACGCCGCGTACTACGCGGAGATCGTCCACGAGCGCGCGGTGCTGCGCCGCCTGGTCGAGGCCGGCACCCGCATCACGCAGATGGGTTACGCGGCCGACGACGACGTGGACGAGATCGTCAACCGCGCGCAGGCCGAGATCTACGCCGTCACCGAGCAGCGCACCAGCGAGGACTACCTGCCGCTCGGCGACATCATGGAGGGCGCGCTCGACGAGATCGAGGCGATCGGTTCGCGCAGCGGCGAGATGACCGGCGTGCCCACCGGGTTCACCGACTTCGACTCGCTGACCAACGGCCTGCACCCCGGTCAGATGATCGTCATCGCCGCGCGCCCCGCGATGGGCAAGTCGACGCTCGCGCTGGACTTCGCGCGGGCCGCGTCGATCAAGCACAACCTGCCCAGCGTCATCTTCTCGCTGGAGATGGGCCGCAACGAGATCGCGATGCGCCTGCTGTCCGCGGAGGCCCGGGTGGCCCTGCACCACATGCGCTCGGGCACCATGACCGACGAGGACTGGACGCGGCTGGCCCGCCGGATGCCGGACGTCTCGGCCGCCCCGCTCTACATCGACGACTCTCCGAACCTGTCGATGATGGAGATCCGCGCCAAGTGCCGCCGGCTCAAACAGCGCAACGACCTGAAGCTGGTCGTCATCGACTACCTCCAGCTGATGCAGTCCGGCGGCTCCAAGCGCGCCGAGAGCCGTCAGCAGGAGGTCTCGGACATGTCCCGGAACCTCAAGCTGCTCGCCAAGGAGCTGGAGCTCCCGGTCATCGCGCTCTCCCAGCTCAACCGTGGCCCCGAGCAGCGCACCGACAAGAAGCCGATGGTCTCCGACCTGCGTGAGTCCGGCTCCATCGAGCAGGACGCCGACATGGTCATCCTGCTGCACCGCGAGGACGCCTACGAGAAGGAGTCGCCCCGCGCCGGCGAGGCCGACCTGATCGTCGCCAAGCACCGGAACGGCCCGACCGCCACCATCACGGTCGCCTTCCAGGGCCACTACTCACGCTTCGTGGACATGGCCCAGACCTGATCGGGGCCGCGCGTCCCCGCCCGGGCGTCCGACTCGCGGCGGGGCCCCGGGAAATGGGCTCGACGTTCACCGGGGCAGCCTGTGGACTGAGGGCATGACGACACCTCAGGACGAGTTGCTTCCCGGTACGCGCCGGGCGCTGCTGCACCGGATCGCCGTGGCACAGAGCGAGGGGCGGGCGCCGTCGCTCGTCGCGGCGGTCGTGCGGGACGGGCGGACCGTGTGGCACGGTGCGCGCACCTCGGTGGCCGGGCACGCGCCGGACGAGAACACCCAGTACCGCATCGGCTCGATCACCAAGACCTTCACCGCCGTGCTCGTGCTGCGGCTGCGGGACGAGGGACTGCTCGATCTCGGGGACCCGCTGGACAAGCACCTGCCCGGCACCGGCGCCGGTCAGGCCACGATCGCCGAGCTGCTGGCGCACACGGCCGGCCTGGCCGCCGAGTCGCCCGCGCCCTGGTGGGAGCGCACGCCCGGCAGTCTGCGCCCCGAACTCGCCGACGTACTCGGCGAGGAGCCGCTGCGGCACCCGGTCGGCCGGCGCTTCCACTACTCGAATCCCGGCTACACCCTGCTCGGTGCGCTGGTCGAGAAGCTGCGGGGCGCCCCGTGGGAGGACGTCCTGCGGCGGGAGGTGCTGGAACCGCTGGGACTGCACCGCACCGGCGGGCGGCCGCAGGCGCCGCACGCGGGTGGCTGGGCGGTGCATCCCTGGGCCGACGTGCTGCTGCCCGAGCCCGTCGAGGACCTCGGCCGGATGGCCCCGGCCGGGCAACTGTGGTCCACCACCGGGGACCTGGCCCGCTTCGCGGCCTTCCTCGTCCGGGGCGACGACCGGGTCCTGGGCGCCGCGTCGCTGCGGGAGATGCGCACCCCGGCGGCACCGCCCCAGGAGGCGGACGTGGTGGCCGGGTACGCGTACGGACTGGGGCTGGAGCTGCGGCGGTCGGGCGAGCGGCTGCTCGTGGGCCACTCGGGTTCGCTGCCGGGCTTCCTGGCCTCGCTGACCATCGCGGCGGCGGACGACGTAGCCGCCGTCGTGCTGGTCAACTGCACCTCGGGGGTCTCCCCGGTCGCCGTGGGCGCGGATCTCGTCCGGATCGTCGCCGAGGCCGAGCCGCGCATCCCGGAGCCCTGGCGGCCGGCGCGGGACGTCGATCCGGCGGTGCTGGAGCTGGTGGGCCAGTGGTACTGGGGGACGAACGCCTTCGGTCTGCGGCTCGGCGCCGACGGGCTCGTCTCGCTGGAGCCGCTGACCGGCAGCGGCCGCCGCTCGCGGTTCCGGCCGAACGGCGACGGGACCTGGACGGGGCTGGAGGGGTACTACGCGGGGGAGTCGCTGCGGCCCGTACGGCGGGCCGACGGCTCCGTGGACCACCTGGACCTCGGGTCGTTCGTGTTCACCCGCCAGCCGTACGAGGAAGGGGCTTCGGTGCCCGGCGGCGTGGACCCCGAGGGATGGCGAGGCATCGGACAGCGCCCCGAGTCTCCATGACCCGAGGGGCCGGTTCGCGTTTCACGTGAAACGGCCCCTTGCCGCCCGGAGCTGTCAGAGGGTCAGCTTGAAGCCCACGTGCGAGGCCTCGAAGCCCAGCCGCTCGTAGAAACGGTGGGCGTCGGTGCGCGACCTGTCCGAGGTCAGCTGGACCAACTGGCAGCCCGCACCACGGGATTCCTCGATCGCCCACTCGATGAGCCGGGTGCCCAGGCCGCCGCCGCGCTCGTCGGCGTGGATGCGCACGGCCTCGATGATCGACCGGGTCGCGCCGCGCCGCGACAGACCCGGGATGAACGTGAGCTGGAGAGTGCCCACGATCCGGCCCTCGCGCACGGCGACCACCAGGCGCTGGTTCGGGTCGGCGGCGAGCCGCTCCAGAGCGGCCAGATACGGTGCGAGGTCGTCCGGCGACTCCCGCTGCGCGCCCAGCGGATCGTCGGCGAGCATGCCGACGATGGCGGGGACGTCGTCTGCGACGGCGGCGCGTATTTCAAGATCTCCCATGTCCGGCACCCTACGCGCGGCGTCCGGCTCCGCGCGGTGTCACGCGGGTGCGGGCGCGTGCAGCGACTCCACGACCCGGACCAGGGGCGCCAGCTCCGGGTTCCCGGCCGCCTCATCCAGCGCCTCGCGCAGCGCGGCGTCGTTGGTCGGCCGGGCCTCTTCGAGGAGCGCGAGACCGGCCTCGGTGACGTTGGTGTAGATGCCCCGGCGGTCGGTGGGGCACAGATAGCGCTCGAGCAGTCCCCGGTCCTCGAGGCGGGTGACGAGCCGGGTGGTGGCGCTCTGACTGAGGACGACCGCGTCGGCGACCTGCTTCATCTGCAGATGCCCGCCCTCGCCGTCGTGCTGCCGGCTGAGCACGTCGAGCAGGGAGTACTCCCGCACGCTCAGGCCGTGCCCCGTCTGCAGGGCGCGCTCGATGTGGGCCTCGATCCTCCCGTGCAGCAGGGAGAGGGCGCACCAGCCCTGGGCGAGCGCGGTGAGCGAGGGGTCCGTCGCTGTCATGGGCGTTCCTCCATCCCGTGGGACCGCCTCCAGGATAAAGCAGGCGCGCAATAGACGGCGCTTGCGCTTAGCCCGCGTCTGCAATTATTGTCTGAGCACGTAAAGCGCATCTGCAATCGTTGGGAAGGTAGCCCCTCATGCCTCTCGCGCTTCTGGCCCTCGCGATCGGGGCCTTCGGAATCGGTACGACCGAGTTCGTGATCATGGGCCTGCTGCCCGAGGTCGCGAGCGACTTCGGGGTCTCCATCCCCACGGCCGGTCTCCTCGTCACCGGCTACGCCCTGGGCGTCATGCTCGGCGCTCCGCTGATGACCGTGCTCGGCACGAAGATCTCCCGCAAGCGGATGCTGATGCTGCTGATGGGACTGTTCATCGCCGGGAACCTGCTGTCGGCGCTGGCCCCCGTCTTCTCGGTCATGCTGATCGGCCGCGTGGTCGCCTCGCTGGCCCACGGCGCCTTCTTCGGCATCGGCTCCGTGGTCGCGGCCGAACTCGTCGCGCCGCACAAGCGGGCCGGCGCCATCGCGATGATGTTCACCGGTCTGACGGTCGCCAACGTCGTCGGCGTCCCGCTCGGCACCCTGCTCGGGCAGTCCGCCGGATGGCGCGTGACCTTCGCCGCCGTCGCCGGGCTCGGCGTCCTCGGCCTGGCCGGCATCGCCAAGCTGGTGCCCGACCTGCCCAAGCCCGAGGGCGTGCACCTGCGGCACGAGCTGGCCGCGCTGAAGAACGCCCAGGTACTGCTGGCCATGGCGATGACCGTCCTCGGCTTCGGCGGCGTCTTCGCGGCCGTCACCTACATCGCGCCGATGACGACCCACGTCACCGGCTTCTCCGACGGCTCGGTCACCTGGCTGCTGGTCCTCTTCGGCCTCGGCATGGTCGGCGGGAACCTCGTCAGCGGCCGGTTCGCCGACCGCGCCCTGATGCCCATGCTGTACGTCTCCCTGAGCGCCCTGGCCGTCGTGCTCGCGCTGTTCACCCTCACCGCGCACAACAAGGTCGCGGCGGCCGTGACCATCGTCCTGATCGGCGCCCTCGGCTTCGCCACCGTGCCGCCGCTGCAGAAGCGCGTCCTGGACCAGGCGCACGGCGCCCCGACGCTGGCCTCGGCCCTCAACATCGGTGCCTTCAACCTCGGCAACGCGTTGTCCGCGTGGCTCGGCGGACTCGTCATCGCGGCCGGCTTCGGCTACACGGCGCCCAACTGGGTCGGCGCCGCCCTCGCCGCGGGCGCCCTGGCCCTCGCGGTCCTCTCCGCCGCCCTGGAACGCCGGGACGGCGCGCCGAGCACGGTCGTCGCCACCGGCGACCGGACCAGACAGCCGGTCACCGCCCGGCGCTGAGCCGCACACGCCTCCGACGCCGACCGCCCCGGCCCCGGCCCCGGCCCCGGCCCCGGCCCCGGCCCCGGTCCGGGTCCGGCCCCGGTCCGGGGCCGTCGCCCCATCCCCCCACCGACCGGACCCTCCCCCTCCCATCGGCCGGTCCGCCTCACCCCGAGGCAGGCCAGTCCCCCTCTCCCGACCGACCGATCCCCCCCACGCACGTGGCACCACCCTTGAGGAGAACCCCAGATGAGCACCAACACCGCCGTGGCTCCGCTGACCATCCAGGACGCCGAGGCGCTCGTCGCCGCGGCCCGTCGGGCGGCGGAGGCCGCCGGAGTCGCGGTCAGCGTCACCGTGCTGGACGCGGGCGGGCACCTGCTCGCCTTCCGCCGGGACGACCGGGCCGTGCTGATCTCCGGGGAGACCAGCACCCGCAAGGCCTACACGGCCCTGCAGCTCGACGCCCCCACCGCCGACCTCGTGGCCGCCGTGCAGCCGGGCGCCCCCTTCCACACCTTGCCCACCGCGCTCGACCGGCCGCTGCTGTTCATCGCGGGCGGCGTCCCCGTGCGGCGCGACGGCCGGCTGATCGGGGCCGTCGGAGTCGGCGGCGGCGCCCCGGAGCAGGACCACGGCTTCGCCGCCACCGCCGTCGAGACCCTCGCCTGACCGGGCCACGGCACGTACGACGCCGGCCCCGCGGGGCCGGCGTTCACCTGTTCCGGTCCGCTCAGCCCGCCGCCACGGACAGCGGAGCGAAACGGCGGGTCCAGTCCCCGGGCAGCTCCGGGATGCCGTACGTCATGACGGAGTTGGAGAAGACGGAGGCCATCCCGCGCTGCCGCAGCCAGGCCAGCAGCTCCTCGTGGCGCACGTCGACGTCGGTGCGCAGCGGACGGTCGGTACGGGCGGCGACAGCGGCGACGAGGGCCTTCGCGGTCTGTGTGTCCCGGGCGATCAGCGGGCCCACGACATGGGTGTCCATGTTGGGCCAGGCCGCCGTGTAGCCGATGATCCGGCCCCCGTCCTCGGCGACCAGGAGATGGTCGGCGAACGCCGGCAGCCGAGTGATGAGCGGGGTGCGGTCGGCGCCGAACACCTCCTCGTCCAGCCTGAGGACGCCGTGCAGGTCCTCGGCGGTGGCCGCCCTGGTGGCGACGGAGGGCGGCGTGTCCTCGGGGACGAAGCGGCCGACCACCATCTCGGCCCGGCCGGTGACCTTGAAGCCCAGCTCCTCGTAGAGCGGGCGCCCGTTCGGCGTCGCATGCAGGGTCAGCGGGGTGGGACCCATCAGGGAGACGACGTGCCGCATCAGACGGCGGCCGATGCCCTGCCGGGCGTGGCGTTCGGCGACCAGGACCATGCCGATGGCGCCCAGGTCCGGGCGGTCGTGTGTGCCGTACTCCGTGACCACGCAGCCGGCCACGAGGCCTCCGTCGGGGTCGTCGATGCCGTAGGCCTTCCCGGCGGTGAGGAGGAGGCCCCATTTGTGTTCCTCGCGCTGCCACCCCCGGTTCTCGGACAGGTCTGCGCAGGCGGTGAGATCCCGGAGCGTCAGGCGGCGGATGGGCAGGGCGGCGGCGGAAGGAGTCGACACGCAGGTCAGGCTGTCCGACGGGGACCGTCGGCGTCCACCCGTTTCCCCAGAGACGTACGTGCTTTTGGTCATGCTGTGGCCTGCTGTACAGCGCACCGACAGGCGCCGGGTGTTTCACGTGAAACACCGCCGGATGCTTTGTGCTCGCGGCGGCGCACGGCGAGGGGACCGGCTGTGGCGCAGGCGCGCAGCGGCGCGGCCGTCAGCCGAGATCCGGGGCGTGCAGGGCCAGGACGCCCTCGATGTTTCCGTCCAGATAGTGCCGCAGCGACAGCGGGACGAGATGGACGGAGGCGATGCCGACGCGGGTGAACGGAACGCGCACGATCTCGTACTCCCCCGCGGGTTCCTCCACCTCGGGGCCGTGCCGCAGCGAGGGGTCCATCGACTCCAGGCGGCAGACGAAGAAGTGCTGCACCTTCACACCGGTCGTGGCGGCATCCGCGCCGATGTGCTCCACGGTGTCCACGAAGCAGGGCACCACATCGCTGATCTTGGCCCCGAGTTCCTCGTGCACCTCCCGGTGCAGGGCGTCGACGACGGTCGTGTCCCCGGGCTCCACCCCGCCACCGGGGGTGACCCAGTAGGGATCGACACCGGGCTTGGTGCGCTTGATCAGGATCAGGTCGTCACCGTCGAGGAGAACGGCGCGTGCGGTGCGCTTGACCACGGGTCGGACGGTCATGGGAGAAATGTGGCCCAGCTTGTTCCACGTGAAACATCGCGGAGCATCACCGCCCCGGTTCGTCCGGTGCTGTGGGCCGGAACGCCTCAGCACCACCGGGAGGCCGCCCGCAGCAGCCACTCGTGTGCCCGCGCGATATGCGGCATCGCCAGCGTTCCGGTGCGCACCACGAGGAAGTACGTCCGCAGCGGCGGGACCACCGGCTCATGGAGGGCCACCACGTCCCCCCGCGCCAGGGCGGCGGCGCACAGATAGCGGGGCAGCACCGCGAGCCCGGCCCCCGCCACGGCACAGGCGAGCACCGCGCGCAGATCGGGCACGATCACGGCGCCGGCCGCGGTCGGCCGGGAGTCGAAGGCCGAGGCCCAGTAGCGGGAGACGAACGGAAGCGACTCGTGGACCTCGACCACCGGGACGTCCTTCAGGGCGGCCATGCCCTTGGTCCCCGCCTGCACGGGGCCCGCCTCCTCGGCCCAGCGGGGGGCGGCGACCAGGACGTGCTCCTCGTCGCAGAGCGGGGCCGCCGTGAGCAGTCCGCCGCGTGGCCGGGCGGTGCCGATGGCGAGGTCGTGGTACCCGGCGGACAGCCCGTCCAGCACCTCCTCGGCGGTCCCGAAGGAGACGCGCAGCGCGAAGCCCTGCCCGTCCTCGCCGGTCAGCTCGGTCAGTGCGGGCAGTGCCCGTTCCGCGGTGAACTCGGGCGGCCCGGCCAGGTGCAGCGTGCGTAAGGAGGACTCGTCGTCCAGACCCGACTCGGTGATCTCCACCAGGGCGTCGAGATGCGGGGCGGCCTTGTGGGCGAGTTCGTCGCCGATGGACGTCGGGGTGACCCCGCGGGCCTGGCGCAGGAACAGGGGGCGGCCCAGCTGCCGCTCCAGTGTGCGGATCTGCGAGGTGACGGCCGGCTGGGACAGGCCGAGCAGCGCTGCCGCCCGGGTGAAGGAACCCGCCCGGTGCACGGTCACGAACGTACGCAGCAACGCCAGATCCAAAGCACGCCCTCCCCTCGCGGCGTCCCGCGCCCCCCGCCCCCAGGCCGCACCCAACTATAAATATGTCGATAGGTCTCTGTCGCTACCGTGATTGGACACTGACAAAGAGTCAACTAGCCTGGTGCGCACGGTTCTTCACCGGTGGAACCGAAGGCGGTCCGAGCCACGAGGGGGGAGGCTCGGACCGCCCGCCGAGCATGTCGGGACACCGGCCCGGCCGCGCGACGGCGGCAGCGCCCGCGGCACGCCGAGGACACCCGCGGCACGCCGAAGACGTCGGCGCCCCCGCCGGCGAGGCCGTCAGCCCGCCGACTCGTCCAGGGCCCGCAGCACGTCCGCCACCAGGTCCGCCGGGTCCTCGGCGCCGACGGAGAACCGCACGAAGCCCTCCGGCACCGCGTCCCCGCCCCAGCGACCGCGCCGCTCGGCCGTCGAGCGCACCCCGCCGAAGCTGGTCGCGTCGTCCACGAGCCGCAGCGCCTGAAGGAAGCGCTCGGCACGCGTGCGCGTGGGCAGCGTGAAGGACACCACGCAGCCGTAGCGCCGCATCTGCTGCGAGGCGACCTTGTGCGAGGGGTCGTCGGCGAGTCCCGGGTACCGCAGCCCGGTCACCTCCGGACGCCCGCGCAGCGCCTCGGCGAGAGCCAGGGCCGAGGCGTTCTGCCGGTCGACGCGCAGCTGCAGGGTGGCGATCGAACGGTGCGCCAGCCAGGCCTCCATGGGGCCCGGAATCGCGCCGACGATCTTGCGCCAGCGCCGTACGGCCGCCATGGCCTCGCCGTCGCGGCCGGCGACGTAGCCGAGCAGGACGTCGCCGTGCCCGGTGAGCTGCTTGGTGCCGCTGGCCACCGAGAAGTCCGCGCCGAGTTCCAGCGGCCGCTGCCCCAGCGGTGTCGCGAGGGTGTTGTCGACGGCGACCAGGGTGCCCTGCGCGTGGGCGGCCTCGACCAGCCGCCGGATGTCGCACACGTCGAGCCCCGGGTTGGACGGGGATTCGAGCCACAGCAGCCGGGCGCCGTCCAGCACGTCGAGCTGGGCGTCCCCGCCGGTCGGGGCGGTGCGCACCTCGATGCCGAAGGCCTCCAGCTGGGCGCGCGCCAGGGGGAGGGCCTGGTAGCCGTCGTCGGGGAGGACCACGGCGTCGCCGGCGCGCAGCTGGGAGAAGAGCACCGAGGAGATGGCCGCCATGCCGGAGGCGAACACCAGCGTCCGCACGTCCTGCTGGCCGGGCGCCTCCAGCTCGCCGATGGCGCTCTCGAGCAGCGTCCAGGTCGGGTTCTCGTCCCGGCCGTAGGTGTACGGGCCCGTCGGGTCGCCCGGCAGGTGGAAGTGGGCGGCGAAGACCGGTCCGGGAAGCGTCGGCTCGTGCTTGACCGGCTCGGGGAGCCCGGCCCGCACCGCACGGGTGCCGTCGCCGGCGCCCACCGGGAGCCCGCCGGCCGCGAGCCCGGCGCCTTGCCCGGTGCCGTTCGTGCCGTCCGCAGCGGAATCGTTCATGCCGCCTGTCCCTTCGCATGCTGTCGTGGCCGGGCGGACCGCGGTCCGCCGCTCCCACCCTCTCAGAGTCGGCCGGCCGCGCCCGCGGGGCCGGGCCGCTCAGTCCTCGTCCGGCAGGATCATGTGCAGTGCCCAGGAGACGACCGAGACGATGAGGCCGCCGAGGACGGCGGTCCAGAAGCCGTCGACGTGGAAGCTGAGCTGGAGCTTGCCGCACACCCAGGAGGTCAGCAGCAGCATCAGCGCGTTGACCACGAGGGTGATCAGACCGAGCGTGAGGATGAACAGCGGGAAGGTCAGCACCTTCAGCACCGGCTTGACCAGGAAGTTCACCAGTCCGAAGACCAGGGCCACCACGATCAGCGTGCCGGCCTTCTTCGCGGTGCTGTCACCGGTCAGCGTGATCTTGTCGAGCAGCCAGACGGCGACCGCCAGGGCGCCCGCGTTGGCGATCGTCTTGACTACGAAATTCTTCATGTGTCTGATCGTGGCAGACGAGATCGACTACGGACACGGGCGAGGCGATGAAGGCATTCCGGCTGGACGAACTGGAGGCGGAGCGAGCCGCCAACGAGGGCGCCTACCTACAGTTCCTGCGGGAGCGGAACATGTCGGTCGGGCTGTACGCCCTCGACGCGGGCGAGCACGACCCGCAGCAGCCGCACGGCCAGGACGAGGTGTACTTCGTCGTGAGCGGCCGGGCCTCGATCACGGTGGGCCTGGAGACGACCGAAGTGGCGCGCGGCAGCGTGGTGTACGTGCCGGCCGGGGTCGCCCACAAGTTCCACCACATCAGCGAGGACCTGCGGGTCCTCGTGGTGTTCTCTCCCCCGGAAGCCTGAGGCGCCGTCTCAGGGTTCCCTAGGGGACCGGTCAGGGGGAGACAAGGGATGCGGGACCCCCGCCGGACCCTCCACCGGCCCTAGCATCGAGTGCAGGACATCGACGGGCCCGGCACAGCGCGGGCGAGAGGTAGGGACGAGGGCAATGCGAGAGATCTTCGCGGGGCTGCCGTGGTGGGTGAAGTGGGTCGCGGTGCCGGTCATCGCCCTGGTCGTGTTCGGCGGGCTCATAGCGAGCATCGTCGGCTTCGTGATCGCCCTGCTGTTCAAGCTGCTGATCTGCGTGGCCCTGGTCGGCGGACTGATCTACATCGTGCGGAAGTTCATGTCGAGTTCGCGCAGCGACTGGTGAGCGCCCCGGGACACCGGTGACCGGTAACGCGGCGCACCGGTTCCCTCGCGGGGGGGAAGTTTCCCGGGCAAGCCGTCCGAGAGCGGTGGCGGGCGGATAAGGTCCGGAGATCGACGCGGGGGCCGGCCCCCGCGGGCGGCCCACCCCCCACCCGTGTTTCCCCGCACGGGCTGCCCCCACGCGCTCTGGGAGTGACCCTTGGCCACGGTTGACACCGCACCCGCAGAACGGCCCGTACCACCCGCCCTCGGGACACCGTCCCGCTCCATGGCGCTGCCCGCGCAGCCGCGCCCCGCAACCGCGGTGGACCGCGCCCGCCCCCGGGTGCCGGAGCAGCCGCCGGCCCGCACGGCGCAGACCCTCATCGGTTCGGTCCAGCGCGCGATGCGCCTGCTGGAGACCGTCGCGGGCCATGAGCACGGGGCCACCGCCAAGCAGCTCGCGCGCGAGACGGGACTGGCCCTGCCCACCGCCTACCACCTGCTGCGCACCCTGGTCCACGAGGGCTATCTGCACCGCGACAAGGGGCTGTTCTTCCTCGGCGAGGCGACCGAGCGGCTGAGCAGCAGCGGGGCCGCGCAGAAACGTCGCAGCACGATCGCCGACACGCTCGGACGATGGCGGGATTCGATCGGTGCGCCGGTGTACTACGCGATGTACCGGGACGGCGAGATCGACGTTCTGTGCGTGTCCGACGCCCCGGCCTGTCCCGCCGCCGAGGAGTGGGCCGACTTCCGGGAGACCGGGCACGCGCACGCCGTCGGACAGTGCCTGCTGTCCCAGCTGGACGAGGAGGCCCGCCGTGACCACCTCGCCCGCCATCCCGTGCGGTCCCTCACCCCGTACACGGTGCGTGACGCGCACGCGCTTCTGCGCCGGATCGAGCGGGTAGGACGTATGGAGCCGGTGACGGAGCGGCAGGAGTACGCGCTGGGCACGGTGTGCGCGGCGGTCCCCATCACCGTGGGGGCCACGGCCTGCACGGTGGCGCTGTCGCTCCCCGCACACCAGGCCGACCGACTGGCCCACGCTGCACGGCAGTTGCAGCACGAGGTGGGGCGCAGCGTCGGCTCTCTCGCGCTCGCTATCAGTATCTGAAAACTCACTCCTTGTGATCCGGCGTGTACGTTCAGCAAGATGCCTCAAGTGTCACTTGGATGAGTCCCGGCCAGTCGACGGCAGATGACGGGGTAGCAATGCGCGAGTCCGTACAGGCAGAGGTCATGATGAGCTTTCTCGTGTCCGAGGAGCTCTCCTTCCGCATTCCTGTGGAACTGCGGTACGAGACCTGTGATCCCTATGCCGTGCGGCTGACCTTCCATCTGCCCGGCGACGCCCCGGTGACCTGGGCCTTCGGCCGGGAGCTGCTGATCGACGGGGTGGGAGCGCCGTGCGGGGACGGCGACGTCAGGATCTCGCCCGCCGACAGCGACTCCCTGAGCGAGGTCCTGATCAGGCTTCAGGTCGGTCCGGACCGGGCGCTGTTCCGCTCCTCCACGGCACCGCTCGTGGCGTTCCTGGACCGTACGGACAAGCTGGTGCCGCTGGGCCAGGAAGGCGCGCTCGCCGACTTCGACGCTCATCTCGACGAGGCTCTGGACCGCATCCTCGCGGAGGAGCAGAGCGCGGGCTGAAGCGTTTCGGCAGCGGGGCGCGGACGGCGGCGTGACACACCACCCCGCGCGCCGTGCGCGGGCTTTCCCGGGCGTCGTACGCCGACGGCGCGGCGTGGCACGTTCCCGGCGCCCGGTCAGCGCTTGCGGCGCCTGCCCCTGCCGCCGCGCGCCGGAGCCGGCACACGGGCGGCGGCCGCGGCCCCGGCAGGCCCCGGGCGGTCGGCCGAGACCACGAGCGCGGCGAGTGCCGTGGTGACCGGCACCGAGGCGACCAGGCCGATCGAGCCCACCAGCGTACGGACGATCTCCTCGGCCACCAGCTCGCTGTTGGCGACGGTTCCCACACTGCTCTGCGCGATGGAGAAGAGCAGCAGCAGCGGCAGCGCGGCGCCCGCGTAGGCGAGGACGAGGGTGTTGACCACGGACGCGATGTGGTCGCGGCCGATGCGGATGCCCGCCCGGTACAGCCCGCGCCAGCCCATCGACGGATTGGCCTCGTGCAGTTCCCAGACCGCCGAGGTCTGGGTCACCGTCACATCGTCGAGGACGCCGAGTGAGCCGATGATGACGCCGGCCAGCAGCAGACCGCTCATGTCGATGGACGGATACAGGCCATGGATCAGGCCGGTGTTGTCGTCCGTGTTGCCGGTGAGCGCGGCCCAGCCGATGAACAGCGAGCCCAGCAGGCCGATCAGCACCAGCGAGATCAGGGTGCCGAGCACCGCCACCGAGGTCCGGGCGGACAGACCGTGGCACATGTACAGCGCGATCAGCATGATCGCGCTCGACCCGACCACCGCCACGAGCAGCGGGTTCGAGCCCTGCAGGATGGCGGGCAGGATGAACAGGTTCAGGACCAGGAAGCTGATGGCCAGGGCGACCAGTGCCATGACGCCCCGCAGCCGCCCGACGACCACGACGGCGAGTGCGAAGATTCCCGCGAGCAGCGCCATCGGGAAACGCCGGTTGACGTCGGTGACCGAGTACTGCAACTCGCGGGGCGCGGAGGGCTCGTAGGCGACCACCACCTTCTCGCCCTGGTGCAGCTGGCGTGACTGGTCCGGCTGCACGATCTCGGTGAACGTACGGCCCTTGTCGTGTCCGGTGTCGACGCGGATCGTGGCCTTCTTGCAGGAGCCGGTCGCCTGCGCCTGCGCGGAGGCGCCCTCGGCGGTGGAGGTGTCGCCGGTCGGCGTGTCCCCGGATGCGTTCACCGCCTTGCAGCTCACCGCGACCACCTGGGTGACCGTGGCCTGCTGGGTCTGCCGGTCGAAGCCCACGCCGGTGCGCTGGTGCGAGGGGGCTCCGCCGGGCCAGAGCACCGCGAGACCGACGAGCACCGCGGCGGCGAACGGGATCAGGACCGCGGCGATGACCTTGCGCAGGTGTTTCGAGACGGGGGCCGCCGGGCCGTGGCTGTGGCTGTGTGCGTGCCCGTGGCCCAGCCCGGAGCCGTGCTCATGGCCGTGCTCGTCGGCGGCTCCGCGCCCCGGTTCGGGCGGCGGATGGGGGAACTGCTGTGTCGGGGTCACCGCCCGATCATCGCAAGAACGGCCGGGGCCCACTGTTCACCGCGCCACACATGACGCTAGCGTGGAGGCACCTTTGCACACGCGGGAGCTCGGAGCACCGGGCTGAGAGGGCGCTGACCTTCGTCTTCGCGGTGTTTCACGTGGAACCAACGGTGTTTCACGTGAAACCTGCCGGACGGGAATTGCTGCGTCGACCGCCGAACCTGTTACCGGGTAATGCCGGCGTAGGGAGTAGGTCTCATGACCAACAAGGACGCACGCACGCCTGCCTCCACGCAGCTGACCAGCGACGGGGAGCAGACCGCTTCCCGTGAGGAGGCCGGAACGTCCATCGGATGGCACAAGGCGTATGTCGAGGGCTCGCGCACCGATCTGCGCGTGCCGGTCCGTCAGGTGCACCTGACCAACGGGCAGTCGGTCACGCTGTACGACACCTCGGGCCCGTACACCGATCCGCTCGTCGACACCGATGTCCGCAGGGGGCTGCCGCCGCTGCGGGAGAACTGGATCATCGCCCGCGGCGACACCGAGGAGTACGCGGGCCGTCCCGTCCGTCCCGAGGACGACGGGATCAAGCACACCTCGCCACGCGGCGGTCTGCGCAACCTCGACGCGGTGTTCCCGGGTCGCCCGCGCCAGCCCCGCCGGGGCCGGAACGGCACCGCGGTGACCCAGCTCGCCTATGCGCGGCGCGGGGAGATCACGCCCGAGATGGAGTTCGTGGCGGTCCGCGAGAACGTCGACCCCGAGGTCGTCCGCGAGGAGATCGCGGCGGGCCGCGCGGTGCTGCCGGCCAACGTCAACCACCCGGAGATCGAGCCGATGATCATCGGCAAGCGGTTCCTGGTGAAGGTCAACGCCAACATCGGCAACTCCGCGGTCACCTCCTCCATCGAGGAGGAGGTCGAGAAGATGACCTGGGCGACCCGCTGGGGCGCCGACACGGTCATGGACCTCTCCACGGGCCGCAACATCCACACCACCCGTGAGTGGGTGCTGCGCAACTCCCCCGTGCCCATCGGGACGGTGCCGCTCTACCAGGCGCTGGAGAAGGTCGACGGCAAGGCCGAAGAACTGACCTGGGAGATCTACAAGGACACGGTCATCGAGCAGGCCGAGCAGGGGGTGGACTACATGACGGTCCACGCCGGGGTGCGGCTGGCGTACGTGCCGCTGACGGCGAACCGGAAGACCGGCATCGTCTCGCGCGGCGGCTCGATCATGGCGGCGTGGTGCCTCGCGCACCACAAGGAGTCGTTCCTGTACGAGAACTTCGAGGAACTCTGCGAGATCCTCGCCGCCTACGACGTCACGTACTCGCTCGGGGACGGCCTCAGGCCGGGGTCGATCGCGGACGCCAACGACGAGGCGCAGTTCGCGGAGCTGCGGACGCTCGGCGAACTCAACCGGATCGCCAAGCGGCACGATGTGCAGACCATGATCGAGGGGCCGGGACACGTCCCGATGCACAAGATCAAGGAGAACATCGACCTTCAGCAGGAGATCTGCGAGGAGGCGCCGTTCTACACGCTCGGCCCGCTGACCACGGACATCGCCCCCGCCTACGACCACATCACCTCCGGCATCGGCGCGGCGATGATCGCGTGGTGGGGCACGGCGATGCTCTGCTACGTCACGCCCAAGGAGCATCTGGGTCTGCCCAACCGGGACGACGTCAAGACCGGCGTGATCACCTACAAGATCGCCGCGCACGCGGCGGACCTCGCCAAGGGGCACCCGGGTGCGCAGGAGTGGGACGACGCGCTGTCCGACGCCCGCTTCGAGTTCCGGTGGGAGGACCAGTTCAATCTGGCCCTCGACCCGGACACGGCACGGGAGTTCCACGACGAGACGCTCCCGGCGGAGCCGGCCAAGACGGCGCACTTCTGCTCGATGTGCGGGCCGAAGTTCTGCTCCATGAAGATCAGCCAGAGCATCACGGAGCGGTTCGGCGGCAAGGCGGCGGAGGGCGCCTCCGCGGAGGAGATCGCCGAGGGCATGCTGCAGAAGTCGAAGGAGTTCGCCGCGAGCGGGAACCGGGTGTATCTGCCGCTGGCCGAGTGAGACGCGGGCGCGGGGCCTCCGCCCGGCCGCGTCGGGCGGTGCGGAGCCTCGGGCCGGTGTGAAGCCTCCGGCCGCCCTCGGGCGGGGAACGAAGCCTCCGGCCGCCCTTCGGCGGGCGGAGGTACCGCCCTGACGGCCGCGTCCCTGACGGCCACGGCCACGGCCACGGCCACGCCTCTGCCCGGCCGCATGCCGAAGCCGCCGCGCCGGGCGGGGTCCGGTGCGGCGCGGCCCGGTGGAGGCCGGGCGCTACTCCGGCCGGTGTTCCGGCCCGCCGAAGTCCGGGCTGGAGAAGTCGGGGCTGGAGTAGCGCGGCCGGGCGGTCGGGGCGCCGTCGTCGGGGCTGCTGAACCCCGGGCGGCCGTACCCGAGTTGCGGGATGCGGTCGCCCGGCGTCGCCGGGGCCGGGCGGGGCGGGGAGGCGGCGCCGGGATCGGCCAGCGCCTCGCGCAGGAACGGCACGATGCCGCGTTCGAGCAGGGCCTCGCGCCACGCCTCCCTGGCCTGGCCGACCTCCTCCGGCAGCCCCCCGTAGGCGCCGTACTCGGTCGAGGACCGGTTGCGCAGGGCGGCGAGCAGCAGTCCGGCGCCGGCGACGACGATCGCGACCGCGGTCACCGCGCCGAACACCCAGCCGGCGGTGATCATCGTCTGGGCGAACGCGGGCGCCGGATCGAGCATCTTCAGCAGATAGCCGACGAGGAGGAAGACGGTCGCCGCGATCCCCGCGAGGACCGGGGCGAGCACCGCGACGACGGCGCCCGCGCCCGCACCGGCCGTCTCCGCGGCCGCCCCGGCGGCGGCCGCGACCGTGCCCGGCTCCGCCGCACCGGTGTCCAGGACGGGCGGGGCGGCGGGCGCCGGGCGGCGCAGTTCGTCGCGGATCTTGACGTAGTGCTGGTACTCGGTCGCGGCGGCGGACGT
Source organism: Streptomyces sennicomposti (assembly GCF_019890635.1). Taxonomy (GTDB): domain Bacteria; phylum Actinomycetota; class Actinomycetes; order Streptomycetales; family Streptomycetaceae; genus Streptomyces; species Streptomyces sennicomposti. The sequence goes on along the minus strand of NZ_JAIOAB010000009.1, from coordinate 68,716 downwards.
GATCAGGGCCGTCGCGCCGAGTGCCATGGTGCGCAGTTGTTCGGTGGTGAGCCGCTTTCCGATGGCGGCGAGTTCCGGGCGGTGTGGGGCGGAGCGCAGCGCCTCATCGAGGATCCGCTCGAATTCCTGGCGATCCTCGCTCAGCAGGTACTGCGGAACGCTGTTCATGTGCATCCCCCGATGCTCCGTAGGGCTGGGGGCTCGCATGGCGACGAGCCGTCGGGCAGAAACGGAGGGGAGCCTGCTACGGATAAGCCGATGGTAGAGCCGCGACGGCGCGCGGTGACAGGGGGTTTCCACAAATTGCGTGCCGACCGGGCCGGCCGGCACGCCCGCGGCGGGGGTGCGGTGAACGCTCAGGCGTCCAGCGGCAGTTGCCGGACCAGCAGCTTCCCGGACATCGTCACGCCGCCGTCCATCGCGATGGCCAGCCCGTCGGCGTAGACGTGCGGTCCCTCGACCACCGGGCCCGCCGGCTCGTCGCCGTCCTCGGAGCCGACTTCGCCCAGCAGATAGGGAATCGGGCTGTGACCGTGAACGATGCGGGTGCCGCCGTACGTATCGAGCAGGGAGCGCACGGCGTCGGCGCCGCCCTCGTCGCGGAAGGAGAAGCGCTTGGTGAACTTGCGGAACAGGTCCCACACCTCGTCCGCGTCGTTGCGCGTGAGCGCTTCGCGGACGTTGTCGTTGACCTCTTCGATCGAGCGGCCGTAGTCGAGGTAGGCGGTGGTGTCGGAGTGCACGAGCAGATAGCCGTCGACCTCCTCGACCGCGTCCAGGCGGGCCATCCACTGCAGGTGGTGGTCCTGGAGGCGGTCCATGTCGGACTTCTGGCCGCCGTTGAGGAGCCAGGCCGCCTGGAAAGTGGCGGTGCCGGCACCGGAGTTGACGGGCGTGTCGCCGAACCGGCGGGCGCCGAGCAGCAGCAGCTCATGGTTGCCCATGAGCGCCTTGCAGTAGCCGCCGGCCGCGGCCGCCTCGGCGGACAGCCGCATCACCAGGTCGATGACGCCGATGCCGTCCGGGCCGCGGTCGGTGAAGTCGCCGAGGAACCACAGCCGGGCGGTGCCCGCGCACCACTGGCCCGCGGCGTCGATGAGGCCCTGCTCCTGGAGGGCGGCGACCAGCTCGTCGAGGTAGCCGTGCACGTCGCCGACCACGAACAGCGGGCCGGGTCCGGCAGCGGGCTGCGGGGCGGCCGGCGCGGGCGCCAGGGCCGTGCTCACCTGGAGCGTGTCGCCGCGGTTGATGACGGGAAGGTCGCGCTCGGTGGGCGTGTACGCGTCCGGGTAGCCCTCCGGGGCCGCCGGATAGCCGGGCTCGACCGGCACAGCGGGCTCGGCCGCGGGGCCGCCCTGGACGTACGGGCCGGTCTCGTTCACATACGCGGGCACTCGGAAGTCACGCAACGTCGCCGTCCGCTCCACCTCGGGTCCCTGACCGGCCCCCTGAGTCATCGACCCCTCCACCATCGCGCCGCATCTGCACCGCTTCGGACTGCCTGGTCGCAGCGGCCCGCGGTGTCGTGCGCCCATCATAGGAATGCGGATCGCGCCATGTGATGACCCAGGGGTGGTGAATCGGAACAGGACTCAGGTTCACCGTGGCTTTCGCCCCGATTGGGCAGTCTTCGGCGCTCCCGCGACCGGCTGACCCTACCGTCCCTCCGGCGTGCGTGGCGGGCTGACCGTCGTGCGTGGCGGGCGGCGCTGGGACGAGGTGCGCACGATCAGCTCGGTCGGTATGACCTGCTCGACCGGCTGGTCCGACTCGACTCCCTCGATGGCGTCGATGAGGAGCTGGATGACCGCCGTGCCGATGCGGCGCGGCTTCAGGGAGAGCGTGGTGATGGGCGGCTCGGTGCTGGCGTACACCATGGACTCGCTGCAGCACACCAGCAGCAGGTCCTCCGGGACGCGCAGCCCGTAGCGGCGGGCGGCGGCGAGCAGGTCGGTGCCGTTGGGGTCGAACAGCCCGTAGACCGCGTCGGGCCGGTCGGGGCGGGCCAGCAGCCGGTCGGCGGCGACGGCGCCGGCGCACGGGTCGTGGGCGGGGTAGGCCTCGTAGACCGGGTCCTGGCCGACGCGCTCGCACCAGTGCAGGTAGGCGGTGGTCGACAGATGGGTGTACGTGTCGGTCGTGGTGCCGGTGAGCAGGCCGATACGGCGGGCGCCGGCCTCGGCGAGGTGGTCGAGGATGCCGAGGACGGCGGCCTCGTGGTCGTTGTCGACCCAGGCGGTGACGGGGAGCGAGCCGACCGGGCGGCCGTCGCTGACCACCGGTAACCCCTGCCGGACCAGTTCGCTGACGACCGGGTCCTGGTCGGAGGGGTCGATGACGACCGTGCCGTCCAGGGCGACGTTCGACCACACGTCGTGGCGGGAGGTCGCGGGGAGGATGACGAGGGCGTAGCCGCGGGCGAGCGCGGCCGAGGTGGCGGCGCGGGCCATCTCGGCGAAGTACGCGAACTCGGTGAAGGTGAAAGGTTCATCCCCGTACGTGGTCACGGTCAGACCGATGAGGCCCGACTTGCCGGTACGGAGGGTGCGGGCGGCGGCGGAGGGGCGGTACCCCAGCCGGTCGGCCACCTCGCGGACATGGCGGCGGGTGGCGTCCGGGAGTCGGCCCTTGCCGTTGAGGGCGTCGGAGACGGTCGTGATGGAGACTCCGGCGGCGGCGGCCACGTCTCTGATGCCCGCCCGGCCCGGCCGGCTGCCTCGCCGTGAGGTTTCCGCGCGGCTCACCTGGTGCTTCCCTGCTGCTGTCATGGCGAGCCGATAGTAGGGCTCATACGGTGGGGTAGCGCGGACGCATATGCACGCATTGACAGGCACGTTTCTGCAAGGTCGGGAACCTGCAACTACCTGAGAAACAGAGCTAGTTAGCCGATCTGGCACCCATACGTGATGTGGTGGCCGGTGTGTGCCTGGCGAGCCTCCGAGGTATCGAAGAGGTCTCAACTCACCTTCACGGGGGATGCGCGCCACGGCGCAAGCCACCGGCGCATAGATATATGTGGGGTGCGCCCCCTGATTCGCACGGATTCGTACAGCGGTGTCCCCGAATGCCCGGCGGCCGGCGGGGGCGCCGGCACACGCGAGCCGGGGCGGGTCCGCGCGGGCCGCGGCGCCGTCTCCGCGGGTCCGGGACGGCCTCGGCGCGAGTGGTGGCCGCCGACCCATACGCAGCGGCGGCCAATCCTCCTAAGGTGTGCAGTATTGGATGCCGGTGTGGTCACGAGGAGGACTGCGGTGAGCGAGACGAACCCGAAGCTGCGCGCCGAGCTGGAGGGTATCCCCACCTACAAGCCCGGAAAGCCCGCAGCGGCCGACGGCCCGGCAGCGTACAAGCTGTCCTCCAACGAGAACCCCTACCCGCCGCTGCCGGGCGTCATGGAGACGGTCACGGCCGCCGCCTGCAACTTCAACCGGTACCCGGACATGGCGTGCACGGCCCTGACGAACGAGCTGGCCGAGCGCTTCGGCGTGCCGGTCTCCCACGTGGCCACCGGCACCGGTTCCGTCGGCGTCGCCCAGCAGCTGATCCAGGCCACCAGCGGCCCCGGCGACGAGGTGATCTACGCCTGGCGCTCCTTCGAGGCCTACCCGATCATCACCCAGATCAGCGGGGCGACCTCGGTCAAGGTCCCGTTGACGCCGGGCGAGGTGCACGACCTGGACGCGATGGCGGACGCGATCACCGACCGCACCCGGCTGATCTTCGTGTGCAACCCCAACAACCCGACCGGCACGGTGGTGCGGCGCGCGGAGCTGGAGCGCTTCCTCGACCGGGTGCCCGGCGATGTGCTGGTCGTGCTGGACGAGGCCTACCGCGAGTTCATCCGCGACCCCGAGGTCCCGGACGGCGTGACGATCTACCGCGACCGGCCCAACGTCTGCGTGCTGCGCACCTTCTCCAAGGCGTACGGACTGGCCGGGCTTCGGGTGGGCTTCGCGATCGCGCACGAGCCGGTGGCGGCCGCGCTGCGCAAGACGGCGGTGCCGTTCGGGGTGAGCCAGCTGGCGCAGGAGGCGGCGATCGCCTCGCTGCGGGCCGAGGACGAGCTGCTGGGCCGGGTCGGCTCGCTCGTGTGCGAGCGCACGCGCGTGGTCGAGGCGCTGAGCGCCCAGGGGTGGACCGTGCCCGAGACGCACGCCAACTTCGTGTGGCTGCGGCTGGGGGAGCGCACGGTCGACTTCGCCGAGGCGTGTGAGCAGGCGGGCGTGGTCATCCGGCCGTTCGCGGGCGAGGGTGTGCGGGTGACCGTCGGGGAGACCGAGGCGAACGACATCTTCCTCAAGGCGGCGGAGGCGTTCCGCAGCAAGATCTGAGCAGTCCCCGGGGTTTTCGAGGGCCTGTCCGGCTGGTGCCGCCTTTGCGCGCGTGACCGCCGGGCAGGCCCTCAGCCGTCCATCAGCTCCACCCGTACCGGGTCCCCGTCCCGGACGGAGGCGAGCCGGCGCGGATCGCCGTCGACACGGCCGAGGACGTTGCACGGGCTCGCGAGCCGGCACTCGTCGCCGTGGGAGATCGGGGTGGGTCCGTAGGGGAGGGCCAGGGCGTCGCCGTCGGTCCAGAAGGCGACGGTGCCGGGGTCCACGACCTGCCGGGCGTCCGTTTCACGTGGAACCGAGACGCCGGTGTCGAAGTAGACCTCTTCGCCCCAGGTCCGGGCGGAGGAGACCAGCGGCAGTTCCCGGGCGAGGGCGCGCGCGGTCGGGGTGTCGTCCAGGGTCGCGGTGAGCCGGCCGGCGGGCCAGGAGATGCGTATCTGCATGGCGTGCAATTCAACAAGTTGTTGAAGTTCTTGCCAAGGGTCTGCCGCTGAGGTTGTGGGGGACCCCCCGGTGACATGGCGAGAATCGGTGCGTCATAATTGCTTGTGAATGTGAACGCGTTCACAAGCAAGTCCGATTGCTGCCCTGTTGTGCAGGTCACATCAGGGCAAACCGCCGTCGTGACCACGACGACGTAAGGAGAGTGACGACGTGAACCTGGCTTTGGCGCCGGAGACACTGGCGCGCTGGCAGTTCGGCATCACGACCGTCTACCACTTCCTGTTCGTCCCTTTGACGATCTCCCTGGCCGCGCTCACGGCCGGGCTGCAGACCGCGTGGGTGCGCACGGAGAAGGAGAAGTACCTCAGGGCCACCAAGTTCTGGGGCAAGCTCTTCCTGATCAACATCGCCATGGGCGTGGTCACCGGCATCGTGCAGGAGTTCCAGTTCGGCATGAACTGGTCGGACTACTCGCGCTTCGTCGGCGACATCTTCGGAGCCCCGCTCGCCTTCGAGGCCCTGATCGCGTTCTTCTTCGAGTCCACCTTCATCGGCCTGTGGATCTTCGGCTGGGACAAGCTGCCCAAGAAGATCCACCTGGCCTGCATATGGATGGTGTCGATCGGCACCATCCTGTCCGCGTACTTCATCCTCGCGGCCAACTCCTGGATGCAGCACCCCGTCGGCTACCGGATCGACAAGGCCAAGGGCCGCGCGGAACTCACCGACTTCTGGGCGGTGCTGACCCAGAACACCGCGCTCACCCAGGCCTTCCACACGCTCTCCGCGGCCTTCCTGACCGGCGGCGCCTTCATGGTGGGCATCGCCGCCTACCACCTCGCCCGCAAGAAGCACGTGGGCGCGATGAAGACCTCGCTGCGGCTCGGCCTGATCACCGTCGTCATCGCCGGACTGCTCACCGCGATCAGCGGCGACACCCTCGGCAAGGTCATGTTCAAGCAGCAGCCGATGAAGATGGCCGCCGCCGAGGCGCTGTGGGACGGCCAGAAGCCGGCCCCCTTCTCGATCTTCGCCTACGGCAACGTGGAGAAGGGCCACAACACGGTCGCCATCGAGATACCCGGCCTGCTGTCCTTCCTGGCGGACGACAGCTTCAGCTCCTACGTCCCCGGCATCAACGACGTCAACAAGGCCGAGCAGCAGAAGTTCGGGCCCGGCGACTACCGGCCCAACATCCCCGTCACCTTCTGGGGCTTCCGCTGGATGATCGGGTTCGGCATGGCGTCCTTCGCCATCGGACTGGCCGGACTCTGGCTCACCCGCAAGAAGTTCCTGCTGCCGCAGCACCTGCGCGTCGGCGAGGACGAGGTGCCGCACCTGGTGCTGTTCAAGAACAAGGCGCTGAGCCCGCAACTGACCACGTGGTTCTGGCGGATCGCCGTCTGGACGCTGGCCTTCCCGCTGATCGCCAACTCCTGGGGCTGGATCTTCACCGAGATGGGCCGCCAGCCGTGGGCCGTCTACGGCGTGCTCCAGACCCGGCAGGCGGTCTCCCCCGGCGTCTCCCAGGGCGAGGTCCTCACCTCCATGGCCGTCTTCACGGCGCTCTACGCCATCCTCGCCGTCGTCGAGGTGAAACTGCTCGTGAAGTACGTCAAGGCCGGCCCGCCCGAACTGACGGAGGCCGACCTCAACCCGCCCACGAAGATCGGCGGCGACCTCCGTGACGCCGACAAGCCGATGGCCTTCTCGTACTAGGCCGAGGGAGTCACTGTCATGGAACTGCACGACGTCTGGTTCGTCCTCATCGCCGTCCTGTGGACCGGCTACTTCTTCCTGGAAGGCTTCGACTTCGGGGTCGGCGTCCTCACCAAGCTCCTCGCCCGGAACCGGCCCGAGAAGCGGGTGCTGATCAACACCATCGGCCCCGTCTGGGACGGAAACGAGGTCTGGCTGCTGTCCGCGGGCGGCGCCACCTTCGCCGCCTTCCCCGAGTGGTACGCCACCCTCTTCTCCGGCTTCTACCTGCCGCTGCTGGTCATCCTGGTCTGCCTGATCGTGCGCGGAGTCGCCTTCGAGTACCGGGCCAAGCGGCCCGAGGAGAAGTGGCAGCGCAACTGGGAGACCGCGATCTTCTGGTGCTCGCTGCTCCCCGCCTTCCTGTGGGGCGTGGCCTTCGGCAACATCGTGCACGGCGTGAAGATCGACAAGAACCTCGAGTACGTGGGCGGCCTCGGCGATCTGCTCCACCCGTACGCGCTGCTCGGCGGACTGGTCACCCTGACGCTGTTCACCTTCCACGGCGCGGTGTTCACGGCTCTGAAGACCGTCGGCGACATCCGGGAGCGGGCCCGCCGGCTCGCCCTGCGCGTGGGCCTGGTGACGGCGGTCGTGGCGCTGGCGTTCCTGCTGTGGACCCAGGCCGACACCGGCAACGGACGGAGCCTGGTCGCGCTGGTCGTGGCCGTCGCCGCCCTGGTCGCCGCGCTGGCGGCCAACCAACTGGGCCGTGAGGGATGGTCGTTCGCCCTGTCCGGCGTCACCATCGTGGCCGCCGTGGCGATGCTCTTCCTCTCGCTCTTCCCGAACGTCATGCCGTCCACGCTGGACCCGAGCTGGAGCCTGACGGTCACCAACGCCTCGTCCAGCCCGTACACCCTGAAGATCATGACCTGGTGCGCGGGGATCGCCACGCCGATCGTCCTGCTTTACCAGGGATGGACGTACTGGGTGTTCCGCAAGCGGATCGGCACCCAGCACATCGCCGAAGCCGCGCACTGAGTCCGGCCGGGGTGTGTTTCACGTGAAACACACCCCTCGGGACCGAAGGGCATGTTTCACGTGAAACCGATTGATCCGCGTCTTCTGCACTACGCACGGGCCACCCGGGTCTTCCTGCTGGCCGTCGTCGGCCTCGGCGTCCTCGGCGCGGGCCTGGTCATCGCTCAGGCCATGCTCATCGCCGAGATCGTGGTCGGCGCGTTCCAGCACCGGATGACGGTCGGTGAACTGAGCACCCCTCTGCTGCTGTTGGCGGCTGTCGCCTGTGGCCGTGCGCTGGTGTCCTGGCTGACCGAGCTGGCCGCCCACCGGGCCAGCGCGGCGGTCAAGTCCGAGCTGCGCGGACGGCTGCTGGACCGGGCGACGGCGCTGGGCCCCGACTGGCTGAGCGGACAGCGCACCGGCTCGCTGGTCTCCCTGGCCACCCGTGGGATTGACGCCCTGGACGACTACTTCGCGCGCTATCTGCCGCAACTGGGTCTCGCGGTGGTCGTCCCGGTCGCCGTGCTGGCGCGGATCGTCACCGAGGACTGGGTGTCGGCGGCCATCATCGTCGCCACCCTGCCCCTCATCCCCGTCTTCATGATGCTGATCGGCTGGGCCACGCAGTCCCGCATGGACCGTCAGTGGCGGCTGCTGTCCAGGCTGTCCGGCCACTTCCTGGACGTGGTCGCGGGGCTGCCCACCCTCAAGGTGTTCGGCCGGGCCAAGGCGCAGGCCGAGTCGATCCGCCGCATCACCGGCGAGTACCGGCGGGCCACCCTGCGCACCCTGCGCATCGCCTTCCTGTCCTCCTTCGCGCTGGAACTGCTGGCCACTCTGTCGGTGGCCCTGGTCGCCGTGACGATCGGCATGCGGCTGGTCAACGGCGAGATGGACCTGTACGTCGGCCTGGTCATCCTCGTGCTGGCGCCCGAGGCGTATCTGCCGCTGCGCCAGGTCGGCGCGCAGTACCACGCGGCGGCGGAGGGACTGGCCGCCGCGGAGGAGATCTTCGCCGTGCTGGAGACCCCGGCGCCCGAGACCGGCACGGGCGCGGTCCCGGCCGGGGCGCTGGCCTTCGAGAACGTGAGCGTCCGCTACCCCGGGCGCGCGGCGGACGCCGTCAGCGAGGTGTCCTTCAGCGTGGAGCCGGGGGAGACCGTGGCGCTCGTCGGACCGAGCGGCGCGGGCAAGTCGACCCTGCTGAACGCCCTGCTCGGCTTCGTCACGCCCACCACGGGACGGGTGCGGATCGGGGGAGCCGATCTGACCGGCCTCGACCTCAAGGAGTGGCGCTCCCGGATAGCCTGGGTGCCGCAGCGACCGCATCTGTACGCCGGGACGATCGCCGAGAACGTACGGCTCGCCCGGCCCGACGCCGACGACGCCGCCGTCCGCACCGCGCTGGCCGACGCGGGCGCGCTGGAGTTCGTGGACGCACTGCCGCAGGGCACGGACACCGTCCTCGGCGAGGACGGCGCCGGGCTGTCGGCCGGACAGCGGCAACGGCTCGCGCTCGCCCGGGCCTTCCTCGCCGACCGCCCCGTCCTGCTCCTCGACGAGCCCACCGCCGCACTGGACGGCGCGACCGAGGCCGAGGTGGTCGACGCGGTACGGCGGCTGTCGGCCGGCCGGACCGTGCTGCTCGTCGTGCACCGGCCCGCACTGCTGCGGGCGGCGGACCGGGTGGTGCGGCTCGACGGCACCGAAGCCCGGCAGGCCGCAGGTCGCCTCGTACCGGCCCCCGTCCCGAGCCCGGCGCAGGCACGGCCGGACGGGGACGGCGGACAGGCCCCGGCCGAGGCCGGTGGACCGGCGGCGGCCGAGGCCGTCGTGAAGGCCGGGCGCGGTGGCGCCCTCGCGCGGGTCCGTGCGATGTCCGGCCCCCGGCGCGGCCGCCTCGCCCTCGCCCTGCTGCTGGGCAGCCTCGCCCTGGGCAGCGCCGTCGGCCTGATGGCCACCTCCGGCTGGCTCATCTCGCGGGCCTCGCAGCATCCGCCCGTGCTCTATCTGATGGTGGCCGTGACGGCGACCCGCACCTTCGGCATCGGCCGGGCCGTCTTCCGGTACGCCGAACGGCTCGTCTCGCACGACGCGGTGCTCCGGATGCTCGCCGACACCCGGGTCGCCGTCTACCGGCGGCTGGAGCGGCTGTCGCCGGCCGGACTGCGCCGGGTGCGCCGGGGCGATCTGCTGACCCGGCTCGTCGCCGACGTGGACGCCTTGCAGGACTACTGGCTGCGCTGGCTGCTGCCCGCCGGGTCGGCGCTGGCCGTCTCCGCCGCCTCCGTCGCGTTCACGGCCTGGCTGCTGCCCGAGGCCGGTGCGGTGCTCGCCGCCGGACTGCTCGCGGCGGGCGTCGGCGTCCCGCTGGTCACCGGCGCCGTGTCCCGGCGCGCCGAACACCGGCTGGCCCCCGCCCGCGGAGCCCTGGCCACCCGGATCACCGACCTGCTCACCGGCACCGCCGAGCTGACCGTCGCGGGCGCGCTGCCCGACCGCGCCGCCCGCGCCCGGCGGGCCGACGCCGCGCTCACCCGGATCGCCTCGCGCGCGGCCACCGCCACCGCCCTCGGCGACGGGCTCACCGCCCTCGTCTCGGGCCTGACCGTCACGGCGGCGGCCCTCGTCGGCGCCCAGGCGGTCGCCGACGGACGGCTGAGCGGCGTCATCCTGGCCGTCGTCGTCCTCACCCCGCTGGCCGCCTTCGAGGCGGTGCTCGGGATGCCGCTCGCGGTGCAGTACCGGCAGCGGGTGCGCCGCAGCGCGGAACGCGTCCACGAGATCCTCGACGCACCCGAGCCGGTCCGCGAGCCCGACCGGCCGCGGCAGGCGCCCGCGCGGCCGTTCCCACTCGTCGTGAAGGGGCTCACGGCCCGGTACGCCGGGCAGGACCAGGACGCGCTCGCCGGTGTCGATCTGACCCTGGAGGAGGGCCGCAGGGTCGCGGTGGTCGGGGCGTCGGGGTCCGGCAAAACGACGCTGGCGCAGGTGCTGCTGCGATTCCTCGACCCGGAGGCGGGCGCCTACACGCTCGGCGGGGTCGACGCCCGGTCCCTGGACGGCGACGACGTACGGCGGCTCGTCGGGCTGTGCGCCCAGGACGCGCACCTCTTCGACAGCTCGGTACGGGAGAACCTGCTGCTGGCCAGGAAGGACGCGACCGAGCCGGAGCTGCGGGACGCGCTGGCGCGGGCCCGGCTGCTGGACTGGACCGACTCGCTGCCCGACGGGCTCGACACGCTGGTCGGCGAGCACGGCGCACGGCTGTCCGGCGGCCAGCGGCAGCGGCTGGCCCTGGCGCGGGCGCTGCTCGCCGACTTCCCGGTGCTGCTGCTGGACGAGCCGGCCGAGCACCTCGATCTGCCGACGGCCGACGCGCTCACCGCGGATCTGCTGGCCGCCACCGAGGGCCGTACCACCTTGCTCGTCACGCACCGCCTGGCCGGGCTGGAGGCCGTGGACGAGGTGATCGTCCTGGACGGCGGCCGGGTGGTCCAGCGTGGACCGTACGCGGAGCTGGCCGCGCTGCCGGGGCCGCTGCGGCGGATGGCCGCCCGCGAGGCGGCGGCGGAGGAACTGGTGGGAGCGCGGTAGCGGGAGACCGCGCCGCCCTTCCCGCCGGGCACCCCCCACCCGACCGGGCACCTCTCGCGGCTGAGCACCGTCCTTCTCTCCCGGCCGGGCACCGCTCCCGGCTGAGCGCCGCCCTTCCCGCCGGGCGCTGCGCCCGCCCGCCGGGTACCGCGCGCCTTCCCGGCGGGGAGCGGCCGTCACAGCCGCTCCCCCAGGATCCGCTCGATCACGACGGCGACGCCGTCCTCGTTGTTCGGGGCCGTCCGCCCGGTCGCCGCGGCGACGGCGGCGGGGTGGGCGTTGCCCATGGCGTACGACCGGCCGGCCCAGGTGAGCATCTCGACGTCGTTCGGCATGTCGCCGAAGGCGACGACCTCCTCGTGCGAGATGCCCCGCTCGGCGCAGCACAGGGCGAGCGTGCTGGCCTTGGAGACCCCCGGGCCGCTGATCTCCAGCAGGGCGCTCGGGCTGGAGCGGGTGATGGTGACGCGGGCGCCGACGGCGAGCCGGGCGACGGTGAGGAACGCGTCGGGGTCCAGCGTCGGGTGGTAGGCGAGGATCTTCAGGATCGGCTGGCCGACGGCGACCCCGTCCGGCGCCAGCAGTTCCTCCGCCGGGGCGAGGTGGTCCGGCGCCTCCATGTGCAGCTTCGGGTACTCCGGCTCCTGGTAGAAGCCGTACGTCTGCTCGACCGCGCAGACGGTGCCCGGCGCGGCGTCCCGGATCAGCCGTACGGCGTCCAGGGCGTGCTCCGGCGTCAGCTCCCGCACCTTCACGAACCGGTGGGCGCCGGGGCCGCCGTGCAGATCGACCACGGCGGCGCCGTTGCCGCAGATCGCCAGGCCGTGGCCGTGCACATGGTCGGCGACGACGTCCATCCAGCGGGCGGGGCGGCCGGTGACGAAGAAGACCTCGATGCCGGCCTCCTCGGCGGCGGCGAGGGCGGCGACGGTGCGGGGCGACACCGACTTGTCGTCGCGCAGCAGGGTCCCGTCGAGGTCGGTGGCGATCAGCCGCGGCGGAACGAACGGGGCGTCCCCCTGCTCCAGCGAGGTCGAGAGCTGGGGGGAAGCCGGGGTCTCGGACTGTCGGGTCGCTGAGGTCACCGCGCCATTGTCGCGCATATGCCCGCACGTGCGTGCGACAGTGCGCACATTTGAGTCGCCTCCCGTGCCGTGTCGGCTTCGCCGGGCACGACGGTCGGGACCCATGTGTGCCGTCTCGGCACCCCGTCACCACACGCTCCATCGCCGCGGGAATCCGGGAGGAAGAACCGGCCGAGAACACGGGAAGGCCCCCGCCGGGCCCGACGTAGGCTCATTGCCATGAGTCTGCGCCTGAGCACCGTGATCCTGCCCGTCGACCGCTGGCACGAGGCGGGCCGCGCCAAGTGGCAGCGCGCCGAGGAACTCGGCTTCCACGCCGCCTACACCTACGACCACCTGTCCTGGCGCAGCTTCCGCGACGGCCCCTGGTTCGGCGCCCTGCCCACCCTCACCGCCGCCGCCACGGCCACGGACCGCCTGCGCCTGGGCACCCTCGTCACCTCGCCCAACTTCCGGCACCCGGTCACCCTCGCCAAGGAGCTGATCTCGCTCGACGACATCTCCGGCGGGCGAATCACCCTCGGCATCGGGGCGGGCGGCAACGGCTTCGACGCCACGGTGCTCGGCCAGGAGGCGTGGACGCCGAGGGAGCGGGCGGACCGGTTCGGCGAGTTCGTACCGCTGCTCGACCGGCTGCTGACCGAGGACTCGGTGTCCTACGAGGGCGACTTCTACTCGGCGCACGAGGCGCGCGACATCCCCGGCTGCGTGCAGCGGCCCCGGCTGCCGTTCGCGGTGGCCGCCACCGGGCCGCGCGGGCTGAAGCTGGCCGCCCGGTACGGGCAGGCGTGGGTGACCACCGGCGACCCGGCGCTGTTCGAGACGGGGACCGCGGAGCAGTCGGTGGCGGCTCTGCGCGGCCAGATCGAGAAGCTGGGCAAGGCGTGCGCGGAGATCGGCCGCGATGTCTCGGAGATCGACAAGATCCTGCTCACCGGCTTCACCCCGGAGCGGAACACGATGCTGGACTCGCCGGCCGCCTTCGTCGACTTCGCCGGCCGCCACCGCGAGCTGGGCTTCACCGAGATCGTGCTGCACTGGCCGATCCCGGACTCGGACTTCGCCGCGGACCAGGCGGTCTTCGAGCGCATCGCCACCGAGACCGCCGCACAGCTGCGCTGAGGTTCGCCTCGCCGAACCCACAGCCGCGCTGAGGCTCGCCTCCTCGGGCGCCCGGAGCGGGCCTCGCCCGCCCCGCGTCCGAGGGGAGGTGTCAAAGCTCGTCCGAGGGGAGGCGTCAAAGATCGCCGGCTCGGCCGCCGCCGCCGGGCTCCGGTGCGTACAGCCCGACGACGGCGGCCGCCGCCGAGGCCAGTTCCGCACGGGCCTCCGGCGGCTCCAGCACCTCGACGTCGGGGCCGAAGGCGAGCAGCGCGCGGACCGCGCGCAGGGCGGGGAACGCGAGTTCCACCTCCGTCCATCCGCCGTCGCGGGGCACGGGGGCGGCGGCCACGTTCGCGGCCTGGATCCGCAGGAACATGTCCGTCAGCTCCTGGCGCACCCGGCAGGTCACCCGTACCGCGTCGGACGTGCGCTCCACCCGCTCCCGCAGCGTCGCCCAGACCTCGGCCAGCCCGTGCCCCCGGCGTCGCCGCACCGGCTCGTCGGACACCTCGGCGGCCGCCACCCGGTCCGCGCGGAACAGCCGTGGCTCCCCGTCCCGGTCCGCCACGAGGTACCAGACCCCGGCCTTGTTCACCAGGCCGTACGGATCGACGGTGTAGTCGCGCGGCGTCGTCTCGCCGCTGCGGCGGTAGCTCAGCCGCAGCCGCCGGTCGGCGAACACCGCCTGCTGGAGCGTGCCCAGATCCACCTCGGCCGCGCCGTCGCCGCGCTTCCAGCGCACGGGGTCGACCAGGATCCGTTCGCTGGTCAGCTCCGCCGCCGGACGGTGCCCGGCGGGCAGCGCGGCCATCACCTTGCGCAGCGCCGAGCCGATGGCCGTGCCGAGCCCCAGCTCCTCGTACGCGCCGTCGGCGGTGAGGACGAACAGGGCGCGGGCCTCGTCGCCGGTCAGCCCGGGGACGTCGGTGCGGTAGCCGGGCAGCAGCCGTACGCCGCCGGTGCGGCCGCGCTCGACCCATACCGGGACGCCGGCCGCGGAGAGCGCCTCGATGTCCCGGTAGATCGTGCGGACCGACACCTCCAGACGGCGGGCCAGCTCGGGGGCCGAGGCGCCGTTTCTCGTCTGGAGCAGGAGCAGGATCGACAACAGCCTGTCGGCCTTCATGGGGGACCGGCCTTCATGGGGGACGAGTTTAAAACCTGACGGGGGCTGTCATGGATCGGTTGCCACTGTGGACTCACGTCGGCCGGGGCACGCGGCCCCGGCCCACCGACCGAGGAGCGCCTCCGATGGACCGCACGTTCGACCCCCGCCCCCTGCTGCTGAGTGCCCTGGACCAGTTGGAGAGGCTGGTGGGCCGCCTGGACACCGCGCGGCTCGACCGGGAGACCCCGTGCGCCGAGTACGACCTGCGGGCTCTGCTCGGCCACACCGTCGGCGCGGTCCACCGCATCGCGTACGTCGGCGAGGGCGGCCGGGGCCTGGACGTGGCGGCGGCGGCCGGCCGGATCGCGGACACCGACTGGGGCGGCGCCGTAGGCCGGGCGCACCGGCGGCTGGCCGCCGCCTGGGCCGACGAGGCGAAGCTCGACCGGGAGGTCGAGGTGCCGTGGGGACTGGTCCCCGGCCGGATCGCCCTCAGCGGCTATGTGATGGAGGTGGTGACCCACACCTGGGACATCGCCCAGGTGATCGACCCGGCGGCGGAGCTGGACGAGCGGCTCTCCCAGGCGGCCCTGGACATCGCGCAGAAGGTGCTGCCGCCCGAGCCTCGGGGCGGGGAGGTCCCGTTCGGTGAGGTCCGGCCGGTGCCGGACGACGCCGATGTCCACACCCGGCTGGCCGGCTGGCTCGGCCGGACTGTCTGACCAGCGCCACGAACGAACGGCCGGCCGAGGACGAACCCGTGGGCCGGCCGAAGACGACAGGGAGAGAATCATGACCACCGCCGAGTCGGCGTCCGGAAGTTCGATGAGCGTACGGCTGCCTGCCCGGGAGCCGTTCGACTTCCGGCCCTCTCTCGCCTTCATCGGGGCGTTCCCGGCGATGACGGGACAGCAGGGCATCGAGGGTGGTGTCCTGACCCTGGCCCTGCGCGAGAACGGCAGCACGCTCGGCGCCCGGCTGCGGGCCGTTCCCGGAGAGCCGGCGCTCGACTGCCGGCTGACCGCGGCCGGCCCGATCGCCCCCGACACGGTCACCGCGGCCGTCGACCGGCTCGACTTCCACCTCGGTCTGAGCGACGACCTGACGGAGTTCTACCGGCTGGCCGACCAGGACGCGCCCTTCGCGCGCGTCCGGGAGCGGCTGCACGGATACCACCAGGTCAAGTTCCCCTCACCGCTGGAACTGCTGTGCTGGGCGATCCTCTGCCAGCGGGTCCCCCTGCCGGTCGCACGGTCGATGAAGCAGGCGCTCGTCGAGGCGGTCGGCAACCGGGTAGAACTCGACGGCGCGGTGCGATGGGCGTTCCCGGACGCCGAGCAGCTGGCCGCGTTCGACGAGGCGGAGCTGCACCGGCTGATCGGCAACCAGCGCAAGGCCGCGTATCTGTACGGTGCGGTGCGGCGGTGGCTGGACCTGGACGAAGGATTCCTGCGGACCGGCCCGTACGAGGAGGTGCGGGAGGAACTGCTCGCGCTTCCCGGCATCGGCCCCTGGTCGGCGTCGTTCCTGCTGATCCGCGGTCTCGGCCGGATGGAACACCTCGCTCTCGACAAGGAGATGAGCCGCGCCGTCGAACGCGTCTACGGCCGCCCGGTGGACGAGGACGCCTTCCGGCGGCTGGCCGGCCACTACGGTCGGTGGCAGGGCTACTGGGGGCACTATCTGCGCGTCGGCGGCTGACGGCGGGCCGGAACGGGACGGCGGCACCGCTGTTTCACGTGAAACATCACCGCACCTCGCCCAACATCACCGCACCTTGCCGCTCAGCCATGCGGTGAGCCCGATCATCGGGACGCGTTCCTTGTATGTGCGGTCCCCGGGCAGGGGGACCACCAGGCGGTAGCCGGGCGGGAAGCGGCGCGCCTTGACGAACGCCCGGTCGGCGAAGACGGACCGGAGGAAGGCGGGCACCTCGTCGCGGGGCACATCGGGGAACTCGACGCCCTCGACCGAGATCAGCGCGTCGTCCTCCGGGTAGAGCCGCACCGTCACGCGGGGCAGGCCGCCGAACTCCACGTAGGCCTCGTGCGGCAGCGTGCCGTCCGGGTCGGTGGTGACGCCGACGCCGGCCGCGCTGCGGCGCGAGGTCTGGTCGGCGCCGATGTCATGGGTCACCTCGATCTCCCGCAGGTATTCGTCGGCGAGGGCGCGGCACGCCGTGACGGCGGCCTCGGTGGTGGGGAGGTGGCTGTCCATGACGTCGATCATGCCGGACCGACGGCGGCGGCCGAGTGTCAGTGGCCCGAGGGGAACCTCAGGTACTGCGGCGGGACCGCCCTGGTCAGCCAGACGCCGTTGGCGCTGACGTGGAAGACGTGGCCGTCGCGGTGCATGGCGGCGGCGTCCACAAAGAGCACGACCGGCCGGCCGCGGCGGGCGCCGACCCGGGTGGCGGTCTCCCGGTCGGGCGAGAGGTGGACGTCGTGCCGGTTCATGGGCCGCAGCCCCTCGGCGCGGATCGGCTCGACGTAGCGGGCGACGGTGCCGTGGTAGAGGTACGGCGGCGGGGTCGCCGGGGGCAGCCCGAGATCGACCTCGACGGTGTGTCCCTGGCTGGCCCGGATCCGGTCGCCGTCGATCGCGAAGCGCTGCTTGTCGTTGGCCGCCACCACGCGGTCCAGCTCGTCCCGGGTGAACGGGAAGCCATGGGCGGCGGCCGCCGCGATCAGCGCGTCGACGGCCACCCAGCCCCCTTCGTCCAGCGTGAGGCCGATCCGCTCCGGCTGGTGGCGCAGGTGCTTGGAGAGGTACTTCGACACCTTCACGGCACGTCGCTCGTCCATCTCGAAGGAACGCCGCTCGTCCCTCTCACCTCGTTCCGCTGTTCCGCGGTTGTGTCGTTCAGTCATGCCACCAGCGTGCCGGGAGAGACGAGCATCACGCAGGTTGTTTTTCGCGGGGAGGTTTGATCCACAGCAACGTCACGTTATCCACAGCGGAATCCGCGATTCTGTGGACAACCGCGCCGGCTCAGGGCTCTCCCGGGTTCCCCTAGGGCCTCGTACTACTGGAGTCTGATGCCCGGAGGGCCAAGACGGCTCTGGAGTCTGACGATCCGCGTGGCGCGCGTCACTACTGTCGTCGATGTGACTGTGATCGCGACCGAAAGCCTGAGCAAGCGGTTCCCCCGGGTGACCGCGCTTGACCGGCTCTCCGTGGACGTCGGACCCGGTGTGACCGGACTCGTCGGCGCCAACGGAGCCGGCAAGTCCACACTGATCAAGATCCTGCTGGGTCTGTCCCCCGCCACCGAGGGCCGCGCCGAGGTGCTCGGCCTCGACATCGCCACCGAGGGCGCCGCCATCCGCGAGCGCGTCGGCTACATGCCCGAGCACGACTGCCTGCCCCCGGACGTCTCGGCCACCGAGTTCGTCGTCCACATGGCGCGCATGTCCGGGCTGCCGCCCACCGCCGCCCGCGAACGCACCGCGGACACCCTGCGCCACGTCGGCCTGTACGAGGAGCGCTACCGCCCCATCGGCGGCTACTCCACCGGCATGAAGCAGCGCGTGAAGCTCGCGCAGGCCCTGGTGCACGATCCGCGCCTGGTCTTCCTCGACGAGCCGACCAACGGCCTCGACCCGGTCGGCCGCGACGAGATGCTCGGCCTGATCCGGCGCATCCACACCGACTTCGGCATCTCGGTCCTGGTCACCTCCCATCTGCTGGGCGAACTGGAGCGCACCTGCGACCACGTCGTCGTCATCGACGGCGGCAAGCTGCTGCGCTCCAGCTCCACCACCGACTTCACCCAGACCACGACGACCCTCGCCGTCGAGGTCACCGACACCGACGAGCACCCGGACGGCACCCGCGCGGTGCGCGACGCGCTCCACGCGCGCGGGGTGCGCACCGAGGACGGCAGCGGGCTGCCGGGCGCCGGACACGTGCTGCTGCTCACCGCGCAGGGCGAGGAGACGTACGACCTGGTGCGGGACGTGATCGCGGACCTCGGGCTCGGCCTGGTGCGCATGGAGCAGCGCCGGCACCACATCTCGGAGGTCTTCCGGGACCACGACGAACGAAGCGCCCCCCAGAACGACCAAGGCGACCAAGACGCCCGAGACGGCGGAGACGCCCGGGACGTCCGGGACGGCGACGGCGGACAGCGCGACGGAGAGCGGAAGGAGGCGGTCGGCCATGACGGTTGAGCGGCCCACCGGCACACCGGTGACCACGGCGGGCGACCAGACCCGCATCCACAACATCGGCTACCGCAGCTACGACGGCCCCCGGCTCGGCCGCGCCTACGCCCGCAGGTCGCTGTACTCGCAGTCCCTGCGCGGCGCCTTCGGCCTCGGCCGCTCGACCCGGTCCAAGGTGCTGCCGATGCTGCTGTTCGCGGTGATGTGCCTGGTCGCGGCCATCCTGGTCGCCGTCACGGTCACCACCAAGGCCAAGGACCTGCCCGTCGAGTACACGCGCTACGCGATCATCATGCAGGGCCTGATCAGCCTGTACGTCGCCTCGCAGGCGCCCCAGTCCGTCTCGCGCGACCTGCGCTTCAAGATGGTGCCGCTGTACTTCTCCCGGCCCATCGAGACCGCCGACTACGTCCGCGCCAAGTACGCGGCGCTGGCCTCCGCGCTGTTCATCCTGACCGCCGCGCCGCTGCTCGTGCTCTACGTCGGCGCGCTGCTGGCGAAGCTGGACTTCGCCGACCAGACCAAGGGATTCGCCGAAGGACTCGTCTCCGTGGCCCTGCTCTCGCTCCTGTTCGCCGGCATCGGCCTGGTCATCGCCGCCGTCACCCCGCGCCGCGGCTTCGGCATCGCCGCCGTGATCGCCGTCCTGGTCATCTCCTACGGCGCGGTCTCCACCCTGGAGGCCATCGCCGACGCCCAGAACAACACCGCGGCCATCCCGTGGATCGGCCTGTTCTCGCCGGTCACCCTCATCGACGGGGTGCAGACCGCCTTCCTGGGGGCCACCTCCTCGGCGCCCGGAGCCGTCGGCCCGGACACCGGACAGGGCGCCGTCTACGTCCTGGTCGTCCTCGGCCTCATCGCCGCCGCCTACGGCCTGCTGCTGCGCCGCTACAAGAAGGTGGGACTGTGACAACCCTGCGCATCGACCACGTCTCCCGCTGGTTCGGCAACGTGGTCGCCGTCAACGACATCACCATGACGATCGGCCCCGGCGTCACCGGCCTGCTCGGCCCCAACGGCGCCGGCAAGTCCACGCTGATCAACATGATGGGCGGCTTCCTCGCCCCCTCCACCGGCACCGTCACCCTGGACGGGCAGCCGGTGTGGCGCAACGAGCAGATCTACCGGCACATCGGCGTCGTCCCCGAGCGGGAGGCGATGTACGACTTCCTCACCGGCCGCGAGTTCGTCCTCGCCAACGCCGAACTGCACGGACTCGGCGCCAAGGCCGCGCAGAAGGCGCTGGCCACGGTCGAGATGGAGTACGCGCAGGACCGCAAGGTCGCCACCTACTCCAAGGGCATGCGCCAGCGCGTGAAGATGGCCAGCGCCCTCGTGCACGATCCGTCGCTGCTCCTGCTGGACGAGCCGTTCAACGGCATGGACCCGCGCCAGCGCATGCAGCTGATGGACCTGCTGCGGCGGATGGGCGACGAGGGCCGCACGGTCCTGTTCTCCTCGCACATCCTGGAGGAGGTCGAGCAGCTCGCCCGGCACATCGAGGTCGTCGTCGCCGGGCGGCACGCGGCCAGCGGCGACTTCCGCAAGATCCGCCGCCTGATGACCGACCGCCCGCACCGCTACCTGGTGCGCTCCAGCGACGACCGTGCGCTGGCCGCCGCGCTGATCGCGGACCCGTCGACGTCCGGCATCGAGGTCGATCTCGCCGAGGGCGCGCTGCGCATCCAGGCCGTCGACTTCGGCCGGTTCACGGCCCTGCTGCCGAGGGTGGCACGGGACCACGGCATCCGGCTGCTCACGGTCTCGCCGTCCGACGAGTCCCTCGAGTCCGTCTTCTCGTACCTCGTCGCGGCGTAGGAGGCCCTGATGTACGACCCCACAGTCGCCCGGCTCACCTACCGGGCCCTGCTCGGCCGGCGCCGGGCCCTCATCCTCGGCGCGCTGCCGCTGCTGCTGATCGTGATCTCCGTGGTGGTGCGCGCGCTGACCGGCGCCGACGACCAGACGGCGTCGAACGTGCTCGGCGGGTTCGCGCTCGCCACCATGGTGCCGATCGTCGGCGTCATCGCCGGCACCGGGGCGATCGGCCCCGAGATCGACGACGGCTCGGTGGTGTACCTGCTGTCCAAGCCGCTGAAGCGGCCGACGATCATCCTCACGAAGCTGATCGTGGCGATCGCGGTGACCATGGTGTTCTCGGCGGTGCCGACCCTGGTCGCCGGACTGATCCTCAACGGCAACGGACAGCAGATCGCCGTGGCCTACACGGTGGCCGCGCTGGTCGCCTCCATCGCCTACTCCGCCCTGTTCCTGCTGCTGGGGACGGTGTCCCGGCACGCGGTGGTCTTCGGCCTCGTCTACGCGCTGGTCTGGGAGGCGCTGTTCGGCTCGCTGGTGCCGGGGGCGCGCACGCTCAGCATCCAGCAGTGGTCGCTGGCCGTGGCGCACCGGGTCGCCGAGGGGGACCTGGTGACCTCCGACGTCGGGCTGACGACGGCGACGGTGCTGCTGGTCGCGGTGACGGTGCTGGCCACCTGGTACGCCGGGCAGAAGCTGCGGTCGCTGACGCTCGCGGGCGAGGAGTGAGCGGGCGGGGCGGCCTCGGCGGGCCGCCCCGCGGGTTCTTGACGGGGGCTTCACCCCACGGCCGCGCACACTGGACGCAGCGGACGACGGGGACGACCGGGAGGACCGGGAGGACCGGGAGGACCAAGGAGGACGGGATGACGGGCGCGACACCGGGGCGCGAGGGGCGCGACGAGGGCGCGCCCGGGGCGGACGGGACCGTGCCCGGGGCAGGCGAGACCCCGCCCGGGGCCGGGGACGGTGGCGGCTGGGACGACGTCGTCCTGGACGCCGACTTCATACGGGCCGCCGCGACCGCCGAGCCGTCCGCGCGGGCCCGGATGCTGGCCGCCCGCTGGCGCCGCGAGCAGCCCGAGCCGCAGCCGTGGCGCTCCGACGAGCCGCCCGCGGGATGGTTCTTCAGCAAGGCGCGCAGACGGCGGTGGCGACGCCGCTGAGCCGTGCCCGGCGGGGCGGAAATTCGGTGGCGCGGGCCTCGGCGGAGCGGCACAGTGGTCGTGTCCGCAGCGCCGGATCGAGCCGGCGCCACGTTCTGGGAGAGGAGCGGGGCGATGTCGATGCACGGCAGTACGCCGCGCTCCCGGCAGGGCAGCCCGCGGCGGGCTCCGGAGTAGTCACCCGCTCCGTCGAGTCCGCTCCGTACGGGAGCTGCCCGGGGCGGCCGCTTCGAGCACGCGATCCGCTGTCGCGTGGGCCGCCCACCCGGAGGATTGGCCGAGTGGCAAGGCACCGGCTTGCTAAGCCGTGGTCGGGGGAAACTCCGCGCACGTTCGATCCGTGCATCCTCCGCAGACGAAGAACCCCGGCCGAGTCCGAAGAGGCCTCCGGCCGAGGTCGAGGGAAACTCTGTCCGAGGTCGAGGAAAACTCCGGCCGAGGCCCCGCCCGCCCGGCGAAAGCCCGGCCGGCAAGCGGGTCCGGGGCGAAAGGCGCTCGCCGAATCCGGAAGCCTCGGTCGGAGACGCCGGACGTGCCCCGGGAGGGGAGAACGCCCACCGGGGCGCGCACGCACCCGGCCCGGAGGCGCGCCCACGCGGCAGAAGTCTCGCCGGGCAGGCGTGCCCCGGAAAACGGGCGGCACCCGCCGAAACGGAAGGCCCCGCCGGGGCGCGCGCCCTCAGGGCAGCAGGCGCTCCAGTACCGCCGCGATCCCGTCGTCGTCGTTCGACGTCGTCACCTCGTCGGCGACCGCCTTCAGGGACTCGTGGGCGTTGGCCATGGCCACGCCGCGGGCGGACCAGGTGAACATCGGGATGTCGTTGGGCATGTCGCCGAAGGCGAGCGTGTCGGCCGCCTTGACCTTCAGCCGCCGGGCCGCGAGCGAGAGTCCCGTGGCCTTGGACAGGCCGAGGGGCAGCAGCTCCACGATGCCCTCGCCGGCCATGGTGACCGAGACGAAGCCGCCCGCGGTGCGGTGGGCCACGTCGGCCAGCTCGTCGTCCGTGAGCGTCGGGTGCTGGATGTAGATCTTGTTCAGGGGCGCGCTCCACAGATCGGAGGCGTCCGTGAACGGGGTGGCCGGCAGGGACCCGGTGAGGGCGTATCCCGGGCCGACCACGACGTCGCCGTCGAGGCCGTCCCGGCTCGCCGCCAGGTACAGCGGCCCGGTCTCCGCCTCGATCTTGGCCAGGGCCACCCCGGCCAGCCGCCGGTCCAGGGTCACCGAGGTCAGCAGCCGGTGCGCCCCGGCGTCGTACACCTGGGCGCCCTGGCCGCAGACCGCGAGGCCCCGGTAGCCGAGGTCGTCGAGTATGTGCCGGGTCCACGGCACCGCGCGGCCGGTCACCACGAGGTGGGCGGCGCCCGCCTCGGTCGCCGCGGCGAGCGCGTCCCGGGTACGCGGCGAGACCGACCCGTCGGAGCGCAGCAGCGTCCCGTCGAGGTCGGTCGCGATCAGCCGGTACGGCAGGCCGCCGGACGTCTCGTCGCCGGCGGCCGTGGGAGCGGCGGCGGTCACTTGGCCTGCGGCTCCAGGACCTCCCGGCCGCCGAGGTAGGGACGCAGCACCTCGGGCACCCGCACCGAGCCGTCGGCCTGCTGGTGGTTCTCCAGGATGGCGACGATCGTGCGCGGTACGGCGCACAGGGTGCCGTTCAGCGTGGCCAGCGGCCGCACCTGCTTGCCGTCACGCACCCGGATCGACAGCCGCCGGGACTGGAACTCGGTGCAGTCCGAGGTCGAGGTCAGCTCGCGGTACTTGCCCTGGGTCGGGATCCACGCCTCGCAGTCGAACTTGCGCGCGGCCGAGGACCCCAGGTCGCCCGAGGCGACGTCGATGACGCGGAACGGCAGCTCCAGCGAGGTCAGCCACTGCTTCTCCCACTCCAGCAGCCGCCGGTGCTCCTCCTGCGACTCCTCGGGAGTGACGTAGGAGAACATCTCGACCTTGTCGAACTGGTGCACGCGGAAGATGCCGCGGGTGTCCTTGCCGTGCGAGCCGGCCTCGCGGCGGAAACACGGCGAGAAGCCGGCGTAGCGCAGCGGCAGCCGCTCCGCGTCGATGATCTCGTCCATGTGGTAGGCCGCCAGCGCCACCTCGGAGGTGCCGACCAGGTACAGGTCGTCCTTGTCGAGGTGGTAGACGTCCTGGGCGGCCTGGCCGAGGAAGCCGGTGCCGGCCATCGACTGGGGGCGCACCAGCGCGGGGGTCAGCATCGGCGTGAAGCCGGCCGCGGTGGCCTGCGCCATCGCCGCGTTCACCAGGGCCAGCTCCAGCAGGGCGCCGACGCCGGTGAGGAAGTAGAAGCGCGAGCCGGAGACCTTCGCGCCGCGCTCCACGTCGATCGCGCCGAGGAGCTGGCCCAGCTCCAGGTGGTCCTTGGGCGCGAAGCCCTCGGCGTCGAAGTCGCGGATCGTGCCGTGCGTCTCCAGGGTGACGAAGTCCTCCTCGCCGCCGACGGGCACGTCGGGGTGGACGAGGTTGCCGAGCTGGAGCAGCAGTTCCTGGGTCTCGGCGTCGGCCGCGTCGCGCTCGGCGTCGGCTGCCTTGACGTCGGCGGCCAGCTGGCTCGCCTTCTTCAGCAGCTCGGCCTTCTCGTCGCCGGAGGCCTTGGGGATGAGCTTGCCCAGCGCCTTCTGCTCGGCGCGCAGCTCGTCGAAGCGGACGCCGGACGACCTGCGCCGCTCGTCGGCAGACAGGAGGGAGTCGACGAGCGCGACGTCCTCTCCACGGGCGCGCTGGGAGGCGCGCGCACGGTCGGGGTCCTCACGGAGCAGGCGAAGGTCAATCACGCGGTCAAGGCTACCCGTGCGCCGTCGCCGCCCACGACCCAGTATTCCGAACCGCGCCCGGCGTGCCGCCGCATACCGTTGGGGCGGAATTGCGGCGGAGTGTCAATAAGGCGGCTTCCGCTCCCCGGAAGGAGGCAGGCCGCGATCGTCCGGTTGACCGGATTTCCTTGTGGGACAGGGGACTTGGCGGCCCTCTTGTCCACAGGAATCCCCCTCGGCCGAAGAGTTGTCCACAGGCTGTGTGGAAGATCTGTGGACTTCGGAATTGATCATCCGTGAAGCGCGGCCGGAAGGAAGAATTCCTGCCCCAAACCGGTCCGACGGCCACTTTCGGGTGGAAAAAGGTCGCCCCAAAAGATGAACCGGAGGAAACGGGTGGACGAAGGGTGACCTGTGGGACGGTGGCCCGACTTGAGCGCCAGGGACCGATTTGTCGACTGAGTCCCGCCTCCGTGTCGACTTGTCCCCAGGTCGATCGGCCAGCCTGTGGATAACTTCTGTGGATAACGGCGCCACGCCCGCGACCCCCGTGAAAGGGCCGGTACTGGCCGGAAGCGGACCCCGTCGGACCCCGCCGGACCCGCGCGGGACCCGCAGGACCCGTCGGACCCGTCGGACCCCGCGAAATGGACCGGACCGGCTAGAAACGGCCGTCCTGGCAGCGGGCCACCCAGTCCGCGGCGGCCACGAACTCCTCGTCCGAGGTCCCGGTGAACGGCGGCCGCACATCCGCGACCCCGATGTCCGCCCGCGGGTACGAGCCGAGGAAACGCACCTGGAGGCACAGCCGCTTCAGGCCCATCAGCGCCTCCGCCATCCGGCGGTCGGCGATGTGCCCCTCGGCGTCGACGCAGAAGCAGTAGTTGCCGATGCCCGCGCCCGTCGGACGGGACTGGAGCAGCATGAGGTTGATCCCGCGGGTGGCGAACTCGCCGAGCAGGTCGCGCAGCCCGCCGGGGTGGTCGGCGCGCTGCCACAGGACCACCGACGTCTTGTCCGCGCCGCTGGGCGCCGCGGGCCGGGCGGGCCGGCCGACCAGGACGAACCGGGTCTGCGCGTTCTCCGCGTCGTGGATCTCCGTCTCCAGGGCCTCCAGGCCGTACCGGGCGGCGGCGAACTCGCCCGCGAAGGCGGCGTCGTAGCGGCCCTCCTGGACCAGCCGGGCGCCGTCCGCGTTGGAGGCGGCCGACTCCCAGACGGCCTCCGGGAGGTTCGCCTTCAGCCAGTTGCGCACCTGCGGCTGGGCCGCCGGGTGGGCGGTGACCGTCTTGATGTCGGAAAGCTTCGTACCCGGCCTGACCAGCAGCGCGAAGGTGATCGACAGCAGCACCTCGCGGTAGATCATCAGCGGCTGGCCCGCGACGAGCTCGTCGAGCGTCGTGGTGATGCCGCCCTCGACGGAGTTCTCGATCGGCACGAACGCGGCCTCGGCCTCCCCGGTGCGGACCGCGTCCAGCGCGGACTGCACCGAGACGTACGGGATCAGCTCCCGCGTGGCCGCCTCGGGAAGCGTGCGAAGGGCGACTTCGGTGAAGGTGCCCTCAGGACCGAGATACGCGTAGCTCGCTGGCATGACCTCACCCTAATGGCCCCGCACCGGCTCGGCCCGCGTGTCTCACGCCCACCCCTCCGGCGGGTGAACCCGCAAGCCCGGGCGGCCGAGCCGGCCGCCCTCCAGCGCCTCCGGTGCGGCACGCGCCTCACCCCCGCGCCACTTCTGGCGGGACGCCCGCCTCACCCCCGCGCCGCCTCCGGCGGGACGCCCGCCTCACCCCTCCAGCAGCCGCTGCCCCACGTACTCGCCCTTCGCCGCACCGCCCGGCACGGCGAACAGCCCGCTGGCCTCGTGCCGGATGTACGGCGACAGCGCGTCGCCGCGGTCCAGCTTGCGCTGCACCGGCACGAAGCCGCGCAGCGGGTCCGCCTGCCAGCAGATGAACAGCAGGCCCGCGTCCGGGACCCCGCGGTCGTCGAAGCCGTCGTGGTACGAGAAGGGCCGCCGCAGCATCGCCGCGCCGCCGTTCCGGTCGGGCCGGGTGATCCGCGCGTGGGCGTTGACCGGGACGAGATAGGAGCCGTCCGGGCCCGTCTTCTCCAGGTCCATCTCGGTGGTCTCGTCGCCCCCGCTGAGCGGTGCGCCGTCGGCCTTGCGCCGCCCGATGACGTTCTCCTGGCGGCTGAGCGACAGCTTCTCCCAGTCGTCCAGGAGCATCCGGATACGGCGGACGACGGCGTAGGAGCCGTTCGCCATCCAGGCCGGGTCGCCGTCGGCGGGGACGAAGATCCGGCGGTCGAAGTCGGAGTCGGACGGCTTGGGGTTGCGGGTGCCGTCGATCTGGCCCATCAGATTGCGGGCCGTCATGGGGTGCGCGGTGGCCCCCGGCGAACGGTTGAAGCCGTTCATCTGCCAGCGGATCCGGGCGGCGCTGCCCGCGTCCTTCTGGATCGCGCGCAGCGCGTGGAAGGCGACCAGCGCGTCGTCGGCGCCGATCTGCACCCACAGATCGCCGTCGCTGCGCGCCTTGTCGAGCCGGTCGGAGGAGAAGTCCGGCAGCGGGGCCAGGGCGGCCGGGCGCTGCTTCTGGAGGCCGGTGCGGTCGAAGAAGGCGCGTCCGAAGCCGAAGGTGATCGTCAGCGAGGACGGTCCCGCGTCCCGGGCGACGTCCGTGTCGCCGTGCGCGGCGGGCTCGCCCGCCATCAGCCGCTCGGCCGTCGCCGACCAGCGGCGCAGCAGCGCGGCGGCCTCCCGGCGGCCCGCTCCGGCCGCCAGGTCGAAGGCGACGAGATGGCCGCGCGCCTGGAGGCCCTCGGTGATGCCGGGCTGATGTTTCCCGTGAAACATCGCCCGCCCGGCGCCGAGCGAGGTGAGCGGGGTGGCCCCGGCGGGCGCCGCCGCGTACCCGGCGGCGGCGCCCGCGGCGCCCAGGACGAGACCGGTGGCACCGGCCGTGCCGAGCAGCCGCCGGCGTGACACGCCCGCGGCGGCGGGGGTGTCGGCCTGCCGGGGTTCGGGCAGCGCGGACGGGTCCTGTTCGGGCAGCGCGGACGGGTCCTGGAGGGTCCGGTCGGTCATGGTGGTTCAGCCGATCTGCGCGTTCTTGGTGACGGTCACCTGGTCGATGTCGGAGGTCCGCACGGTCACGGCGACCTGCCAGTCGCCCGCCATCGGGATCTCCACCCCGCTCGCCGCCCAGTGTCCGGTGGTGATGTGGTCGGGGGCCACCGGCAGCGGCCCGATGCTCTTCGCGGTCAGGGTGAAGGCGACCTTGACCTCGGGAACGTCGAAGGCCTTGCCGTCCGGCCGCTGCACATAGAGGTGCATCTCGTTGCCGCCCACGCGCGCGGGGTCGATGTCGAGCCGTACGACGCCCTTGCCGTTCTGGCCGCCCGTGTCGAACGGCATGTCGAGGGTGACGGTCCCGGCCGAGGACGACGAGGAGGACGAGGACGACGAGGTGGCCGCCGCGGCCTCCTCCACAGTGCGTCCGGGTTCGGTCTGCGTCAGCACGGTGGTGACGACGAGCAGGACCACGGCGACGCCCGCCTCGGCCAGCACCGAGCGGCGCAGCCCGGAGCGGTTCGGGTCGGCGTCGCGCTGCCGCTTGAGCCGGGCCGCGTCCATGGCGGCCCGCTGCCGGGCGAGCTGAGCGGCCCGCCGCGCGTCGCCGCCGGCCGCCGCGGCCTCCGTGGCGTGCTTCCCCTTCGCTGCGGCCCCCGTGGCCTGCTTCCCAGCGCCCGCACCGGCCTTTCCGGCGCCCGCGCCCGCCTTCACCGCGGCCTTGCCCGCCTTCACCGCGGCCTTGTCCGTCGCCGCCTCGGCCAGCCGGGCGGTCCAGCGCCGGGAGAACGACGCGATGGCGACGAGCACCAGCACCAGGGCGACCTTGACCAGCAGCAGCTGCCCGTAGCGCGTCCCGGTCAGCGCGGACCAGGAGCCGAGCTGGCGCCAGGACTGGTAGACGCCGGTGGCGATCAGCGCGACGACCGAGCCGAAGGCCAGGCGGGAGAAGCGGCGTACGGCGGCGGGCTCGACCGGCCGGTCCGCGGGCGCCCGGTACAGCGCGACCAGCAGTGCGGCGAGCCCGCCGAGCCAGGCGGCCACGGCCAGCAGATGGACGACGTCGACGGGCATCGCGATGCCCGGCTGGAGGCCGACCGAGGCGTGCTCGGCCATCGCCCAGCTGGCGGCGAGCCCGGCGGCGACCACCGTCCCGCCGATCGCGAGCCCGAAGGTCAGGTCCCGCTTCTCCTCGTCCTCGCGCTTCTCGTACACCCCGAAGAGCACCGCCACGAACAGCGCCGCTGCGGCGAGCAGTAGCAGCCGGGAGACCAGGGCGGCGCCCGTCTTCGTCTGGAGCACCTGCCCGAGCAGGTCCAGGTCGACGATGTCCCCGGCCTTGCCGGAGGTGGTGTAGGAGCCGCGCAGAAGCAGCAGGGCGAGGGTGGCCGTGGTGAGGGTGAGCCAGCCGGAGACGACGAGTCGCTGCACGGCCCGCACCCCGGCCCCGCGCTGCCAGCAGGCCAGCACGAAGGCGGCGCCGCCGGCCAGCACGATGAAACCGGCGTACGAGGCGTAGCGGCCCACGCCGTACAGCAGGCCGACGAGTCCGCCGCCCACCTCCTGGCCGCCGGTGACGACCGACGTCTTGGAGGGGGCGCCGATGGAGAAGGTGTAGGCGCCGCCGACGGGATGGCTGTCGGCGGAGATCACCTGGTAGGTGACGGTGTAGGTGCCCTTGGCCAGGCCGCCGCGCAGCCGCACGGCGTACGTGGTCCCGCTGATGTTGGCGGGCTTTCCGGTGTCGACCCGCTTGCCCGCGGGGTCGAGCACGCGCAGCGAGTCGTCGCCCATGGCGACCTGCTCGGAGAAGGTCAGCGACACCTGGGCGGGCGCCTGCGGGACCACCACCCCCTGCTGGGGGTCGCTGCCGGTCAGCGCGGCGTGCGCGGCGGCGGGGCCCGCCCCGGCCAGCAGCAGGCCGGCGACGGCCAGGAGAAGCAGCACCAGGGGCCGGGCGGCCCGGGGGGTGATGGTCCGCGTCAAGGTGGTCCCTCCCTCAGTGTCCGGTCGACGGGTTGTACGTGGCCGGCTTGACCGGCATCTCGACCCTCAGCTCGCCGGACTTGGCGAAGTGCAGGACGACGGAGACCATCTGGCCCTGCTCGGGCCTGCGCTTGAGGCCGTCGAACATCAGGTGGTCGCCGCCGCTCCTGAACTCCAGCCGGCCGTGCGCGGGCACGGTGAGCCGGTCGGCCTCCCGCATCGTCCCGCCGACGGTCTCGTGCGCGGTGACGGAGCCGGCCGCGTCGCTGGTGACCGAGGTGAGTTCGTCGGCGGCGCCGCCCTTGTTGACGATCGTCAGGAAGCCGGCCGCCATGGAGTCCGACACCGGCTGGGGCATGTAGGCGGAGCCGACGGACAGGTCGGGCCGGGCGCCGGAACCGTCGCCGGAGGCGGAGGCCGAGCCGCCGCACCCGCTCAGCAGGGCGGTGCCGGCCAGCGCGCCGGCCGTGAGGAGAGCCGTCGTCGCGCGCCTCACGGGTTCTGTCCCTTGACGATCTTGGGCAGGTCCTTGGTGAAGTCCTCGACGGTGGTGCTCTCGCCGTAGACCACGTAGCCGGCGTCCGTCTTCGGGGAGAAGGCGATCACCTGGGTGCCGTGCACGGAAACGAGCTTGCCGTTCTTGTCCTTCTTCGTCGGCTCGATGGCGATGCCGACGCTGCGCGCCGCGGCCTGGATGGTGGCGAAGTCGCCGGTCAGCCCGATGAACTGGCGGTCCATCATGCCGAGCCACTTGCCGAGTTCGGCGGGGGTGTCACGGGCCGGGTCGGTGGTCACGAACACCACCCGCAGCTTGTCCTGCTCCGCCTTGGGCAGCTTGCTCTTGGCGACGGCGATGTTGCTCATCGTCAGCGGGCAGATGTCGGGGCAGTGGGTGTAGCCGAAGTAGATCAGCGTGGGCCGGCCCGCGGTCTCCTTGCGGAGGTCGTACTTCTCGCCGTGGGTGTCGGTGAGCACCAGATCCGGCTTCTCGAACGGCTGGTCGAGGACCGTGGCGGCCTGCTGCGAGGACTGCTCGGCGACGACGGTGGCGGGCTTGTCGCCGCCGCCGCTGCTGTCGCAGGCGGAGAGGGCCATCAGGGCGGCGGCGAGCAGCGCCGTCGCGGCGTACGTCTTCTTGCGCATAGAGAAATGTCCCAGAAGTGAGGAATCCGGCGCGCACCGGGGTCGTACAACGGAGTCGCACGACCCCGGTGCGCGCTGCGGACGGCGGATCAGGCGGCCGTGGTCCGCCGGCGCCCGGCGAACACGCCGTACGCCACGCCCGCCGCGCCGACCACGATGCCCACGACGCCGAGGACCCGGGCCGTGGTGTCGGTGCCGCTCTTGGCGGAGGCGGTGCTCTGGGCCGCGGGCTTGGCGTCGGCGGCGGCGGTGGCGTCCGGGGCCGCCGCGTCATGGCCGTCGGCCGCGGCGGTCAGCTGGAGCGTGGGCGCCGGGTTGTCGGGCTCCTCCTGGCCCTTCTGCTGCACCTCGATCCAGCGGACGACCTCCTTGTTGGAGTACGTCTGCAGCGCCTTGAAGACGAGCTGGTCGGTGTCCTCGGGCAGCGCGCCGAGGGAGACGGGGAACTTCTGGAAGTAGCCCGGCTCGATGCCCTTGCCGTCGGCGGTCCAGGTGACCTTGGTGACCGCCTCGGTGATCTTCTTGCCGTGCATCTCCAGCGGCTTGGCCAGCGCGGACTTGGTGACCTGGATCTTCCAGCCGTCGATGGGCTGCGGCATCACCGAGGCCAGCGGGTGGTCGGCGGGGAAGTTGACCTCGAGCTTGGTCGTGGAGGCGTTGTCGCGCTCGTTGGGGACCTTGAAGTCGACGACCGCGTAACCGCCCTTGGCGGCCGCGCCCTCCGGCTGCACGGTGACGTGCGCGAACGCGGGGACGGACACGGCGAGGACGGCGGTGCCGGCGAGGGCGCCGACGGTGACGAGACGGGAGGTCCTGCGGGTGATGGCCTTCATGGCGAAGTGCACTCCGATGCGAGTGGGTGTTCCGGTGATCGGGGAGAGGCGCGTGCGCGGGACGGCCGGCCGTACGGCCTGCCGGGCACGGGCACGCGCGCGTGCCGCGCGACGGCGGCCCGCTCCCCCGGCCGGGCCCGCTCGGCGGGCTCGCCGGACTCGATGGGGTGCTGGTCGCGTCGCGTCAGGCGGCGAGAGCGAGGCCGGCGGCCGGCGGGCCGCGGCGGATCACCGTGTGCAGGAGTGCGGTGGTGGGGGGTGTGAGCGGCGTGGAGTCGGCCGTGCGGGCGAAGCGCGGGCCCGTTCCGGGCGCGGTGGGCAGTCCGGCGCACAGGGCGCACACCAGCGCGAGCGCCCCGCGCAGCGACCGCATGAGCGCGCCCTCGGCGACGCCGTGCGCCGACAGCTCGATCAGCCGCAGCAGGGCGAGGTCGCCGCGCCGCAGCAGCCAGCCCGCGGCGAGCGCGGCCAGCACGTGGCCGAGCAGCATGGGCAGGGACGGCAGCAGCGAGGCCGCCGCGCCGCCCGTGGTCAGGGCGTCCGCCGGGTGCCGCGCGGCGGACGGCGCGGGACCGGAGTAGAGGTGCGCGTCGACCAGGATGCGGTAGGCGCGGGCGGGGCTGATCGCCGCGCCGGTGCCGCCGCAGACGTAGTGCGCGGCCCGCTCCACCAGCGTGGCGTCGGACAGCGCGTGCGCGTGGTCCATGGCCGCCATGGACCCCGAGCCCATGCCCGCCGTCGAGCCGGAGGCCATGCCGGGCATCCCGGCCATGCCGCTCATGCCGTTCGCGGCGCCCATGCCGTGCTGTCCCAGCCCGAACAGCGTGTGCAGCACGGTCTGCCCGAGCGCCAGCAGCGCCGCGATCCCCGGCAGCGAACGCGCGCGGCCGGCGAGCGGCGCCACCAGGACGAGCGAGCCGAGGAACCCCACGGCGAGCGTCCACAGCGGAACCGTGGCGCAGGAGGCCAGCGTGTGCCCGGCCGCGGCCAGCACGACGCAGACCGCGGCGAACACCGCGGCCCGCAGCAGGCGAAGATCGCGTCCGGCGGTGGCCGTGCGCGCGTGGGGGGCTGTCATGGCGGCCCCATCATCCCACCGACCCCGCCCGCGCCGTACGCCAGGTCCGTGAAATGAGGTACGTACCGCTGGGTCCCCTTTTCGTCCCAGGGCCGTCCGCTTTTCGTCCGGTGGCCACCGGGCATACACCGGTTCCGTTTCCCCCACATCCGCCGATCGGGCGGCCGGGTGCGAACGCTGTGCTTACGTTCGAGCGCACCGGGCAATACGTAACGGTATGTCGAGCCGCGGCCGGGAGGCTGGAGAGCATGAGCATCTGGTGGTCACTCCATCTGCGGCGTGACGCTGCGAGTGTGCCGCTGGCCAGGCGGCTCCTGCTCGGCGCCATGGAGACCGCGGGCGTCGACCCCGACATCTCCTTCGACCTGTCCCTCGCCCTGAGCGAGGCGTGCGCGAACGCCGTCGAGCACGGCGGGGACGGCGACCGCTCCGAGGCGTACCGCGTCACCGCCTACCTCGACGGGGAGAAGTGCCGTATCGAGGTGGCCGACGCGGGGCCCGGCTTCCCGTCCGGCGTGCGCCGCGCCCCGGCGCGTACCGCGCACACCGACGCCGAGCACGGCCGCGGGCTGTGCCTCATCCGGGAACTCGCCGACCACGTCCACTTCGCCAACCGGCCGGGCCGGGGCGGCGCGGTGGTGAGCTTCGACAAGATCCTCAAGTGGCGCGAGGACGCTCCGCTGATGGCGGTGTAGGGGCCAAAAGCCCCGGCGCCCCGCCTCTCAGCCCCCGTGCAGCACCTTCGCCAGCGCGTCCAGCGCCTGAGGGTACAGCCGCTCCCTCGGGGTGCCGTAGCCGACGATCAGGCCCTGGGGGCGGGTCTCGCGCGGGGTGTGCCAGTGGGCGGCGAGGCTCCCGAGGGCCAGGCCCTCCGCCTCGGCGCGGGCCAGGACCTCGGCCTCGTCGGGGACGTCGACCAGGGCGTGCAGCCCGGCGGCGATCCCGCGCACCCGGCGGGAGCCGAGTCGGTCCAGCAGCTGGTCGCGCCGCCGCCGGTAGCGCAGCCGGCACGCGCGCACGTGCCGGTCGTAGGCGTGGCTGTCGATCAGCTCGGCGAGCGCCAGCTGGCCGATGGTCTCGGTGTGGTGGTCGCTGTGCAGCTTGGCGTCGGCCACCGCGTCCACCAGGTGCGGCGGCAGCACCATCCAGCCCAGCCGCAGCGCCGGACCGAGCGTCTTGGAGGCGGTGCCGAGGTAGGCGACCTGGCCCGGCGCCATGCCCTGGAGGGCGCCCACGGGCTGGCGGTCGTAGCGGAACTCGCCGTCGTAGTCGTCCTCGACGATCAGCGCGCCACGCGCGCGTGCCCAGTCGGTGAGCGCCCGCCGCCGCTCGGGGTGCAGGGTGACCCCGGTCGGGTACTGGTGGGCGGGCGTGACGACGACGGCCCTCTCGTCGCCGAGGTCCCGCACCCGCACCCCGCGCGCGTCCACCGGCACCGGGACGACGGTGCCGCCGCCGCGCCGCACCACCTCGCGGTGGAACGGCAGCCCGGGGTCCTCCATGGCGACGGCGCCGCCCTCCAGCACCCGGGTCAGCAGCGCCAGCCCCTGCACATAGCCGGAGGTGATCACGATGCGCTCCGGCGGCGCGATCACCCCGCGGGCCCGCCCGAGGTAGCCCGACAGCGCGGTGCGCAGTTCGATCCGGCCGCGCGGATCGCCGTAGTCGTACGCCAGCGAGGGGGCCGTGGCGATGGCGCGGCGCAGCGCCCGCAGCCAGGCCGCCGCCGGGAACGCGCCGACGTCCGGGCTGCCCGGCCGCAGATCGAAGCGGGGCGCACGCGCGCGTGCCGTCGGATCCGGCTCCTCGGCGGGGACGGCGGGCAGCTCGGCGACCCGGGTCCCCGAGCCCTGCCGGGCGGTCAGATACCCCTCGGCGACCAGCTGGTCGTACGCGGCTTTCGCGGTGCCCCGCGAGATGCCGAGTTCGCCGGCCAGCCGCCGGGTCGCCGGCAGCCGGGCGCCCGGTCTCAGCCGCCCGTCGCGCACCGCGTCCCGGATGGCCTTCTCCAGGCCCGCCCGGCGGCCCGCCGCCGCGTCCGGTTCCAGATGCAGGTCCACCCCGACACCGGACCAGAAGTCGTGCACGTCCACGACACCCCTCCCCCTGGGCACGTGAACGGCCGGACACCGCGCGGGTGCCCGGCCGTCGCTCTCGGATCGGCTCCCGGATCAGCCCGTGAGCCGGGCCATCCAGGCCTCGACCTCCTCGGCGCGGCGCGGCAGCCCCGCCGAGAGGTTACGGTTCCCGTCCTCGGTGACGAGGATGTCGTCCTCGATGCGGACGCCGATGCCGCGGTACTCCTGCGGGACCGTCAGGTCGTCGGCCTGGAAGTACAGGCCCGGCTCGACGGTGAGGACCATGCCCGGCTCCAGCGTGCCGTCCACGTACGTCTCGGTGCGCGCGGCGGCGCAGTCGTGCACGTCCATGCCGAGCATGTGGCCGGTGCCGTGCAGCGTCCAGCGGCGCTGCAGACCCAGCTCCAGCACCCGCTCCACGGGGCCCTCGACCAGGCCCCAGGCGACGAGCTTCTCGGCCAGCACGCGCTGCGCGGCGTCGTGGAAGTCGCGGAACTTGGCGCCGGGGCGCACCGCCGCGATACCGGCCTCCTGGGCCTCGTACACGGCGTCGTAGATCTTGCGCTGGATCTCGCTGTACGCGCCGTTCACCGGCAGTGTGCGCGTGACGTCGGCGGTGTACAGGGAGTGCGTCTCCACGCCGGCGTCCAGCAGCAGCAGGTCGCCGGAGCGGACCGGGCCGTCGTTGCGCACCCAGTGCAGCGTGCAGGCGTGCGGGCCGGCGGCGGCGATGGTGCCGTAGCCGACGTCGTTGCCCTCCACGCGCGCGCGGAGGAAGAACGTGCCCTCGATGTAGCGCTCGCTGGTCGCCTCGGCCTTGTCGAGGACCTTCACCACGTCCTCGAAGCCGCGCACCGTGGAGTCGACGGCCTTCTGCAGCTCGCCGACCTCGAAGTCGTCCTTGACCAGGCGGGCCTCGGAGAGGAAGACGCGCAGCTCCTCGTCGCGCTCGGCGGTGACCTTGTCGGTCAGGGCCGCCTCGACGCCGGCGTCGTGGCCGCGCACGACGCGCACCGGGCCGGTCGCCTCGCGCAGCTTCTCCGGCAGCTCGCGCACGTCGGAGGCGGGGATGCCGTACAGCTTCTCGGCCTCGGCCAGGGAGTGGCGGCGGCCGACCCACAGCTCGCCCTGCCCGGAGAGCCAGAACTCGCCGTTCTCCCGGTC
Source organism: Streptomyces sennicomposti (assembly GCF_019890635.1). Classification (GTDB taxonomy): domain Bacteria; phylum Actinomycetota; class Actinomycetes; order Streptomycetales; family Streptomycetaceae; genus Streptomyces; species Streptomyces sennicomposti. Next base: position 33,034 of record NZ_JAIOAB010000009.1, on the reverse strand, counting down.
GGAGCGGGGCAGCAGGTAGACCGTCGCCCGGTGGCCGCCGGCGGCGGGTTCCAGGACCAGGACGCCGTCCTCGGTCTGGTCGCCGGTGAGGTACGCGTACTCCACCGACGCCCGGAAGGGGTAGTCGGTGTCGTTGGAGCGGGTCTTCAGGTTGCCCGCGGGGATCACCAGGCGCTCGCCCGGGAACCGCGCGGACAGCGCGGCGCGGCGGCGGGCGGTGTGCTCGGCCTGCTCCACCGGCGCGAGGTCGCGCAGCTCGGTGTCGGCCCAGCCGGACTTCATGTTCTCGGCGAGCTCGTCGGACACGCCCGGGTACAGGCCGTTCTTGCGCTGCTTGATCGGCTGCTCTTCTTCGGAAGTCTCCGGGGTCTCCGGCAGCTCCTCCGCCACGGTGTTCCTCCTCGATACGGCACTGGACCACCACCCATCGTACGGTCGTACGGAAGGGGGCCGACGGCGGTAGTGCCTGTTACCGGAGGCCTGCGGCCCAACGGGCCCGCGCCGGGGGCGCATCGGGCCGGACGCGCGCCGCCGCGCCGCTCGAAGCGCGCCCGCCCTACTCGAAGCGCGCCGCCAGCAGCGCCACGTCCTCCGCGCCGTCGCTGGCGTCCAGGCCGTCCGGCAGCACCGTGCGCAGCACGTGGTCGGCGATCGCGCCGGGGTCCTGGCGCGCGGCGCGCGGGACGGTCGCCGCGGCGGCGTGCAGCCGGGCGAAGGCCCGGTCGACCCGGTCGCCGGTGCGGTGCAGCAGCCCGTCGGTGTACAGCAGCACCGTTTCGCCCGCGGCGACCTGGAACTCCACGCTCGGCGCCTCCCAGCAGGAGAGCATGCCGAGCGGCGCGGACACCGAGGTCTCCACGTACTCGGTGCGCCGCTCGCCCACCAGCAGCGGCGGGCTGTGGCCGGCGCCGGCCAGGGTGATCCGGCGCAGCGCGGGCTCGCAGTAGGCGAACAGGGCGGTGGCGCTGCGGGCAGGCTCGGTCAGCCGCAGCAGCAGTTCCAGATCGGACAGGACGGCGACCGGGTCCTCGCCCTCCATCACCGCGTACGCCCGCAGCGAGGCCCGCATCCGGCCCATCGCGGCGACGGCGCCGGGCCCCGCGCCGGTGACCGAGCCGACCGCGAGGCCGAGCGCGGCGTCGGGCAGGGGCAGCGCGTCGTACCAGTCGCCGCCGCCGCGCGGTCCGGTGCGGTGCCGGGCGGCGAGCTGGACGCCGGGGACGCGGGGCAGCCGGGAGGGCAGCAGTTCCTCGTGGACCGTCGCCATGCACGCGCGCGTGCGCTCGCCCTCCAGCAGCCGGGCCAGGTGCTCGGTGGCGAAGCGGACGTAGAGGCCGGCGAGGTGGCGCTGCCGCTCGGTCGGCTCGGCGGGCTCGTCGTAGAGCCAGCCGGCGGCGCCGAGGCGGCCGGCGGCCTCGGTGGACAGGGGCAGCGCGTAGCCGGCGGCGTAGCCGAGCCGGGCGGCCACCTCGCGGTGGCGGGCGTCGAGGCCCTCCTCGGCGAACAGGTCGGGGCACACCACCTCGCCGGCGCCGCCGGGCAGCCCGGCGGCGGTGTCCAGGAGCACTCCGTAGGGCATGGCGTCGCGCGGCACGGTCTCGATGTGGCCGAGGTCGGCGCGGCCCAGGCCCAGGCCGACGGTGGTGTCGGGGCCGAGGCCGTCGTCGGGTTCCAGCACGACGAGTCCGCGCCGGGCGCCCACGAGCGCGGCGCCGGCGCGCAGCAGTTCGGTCAGGGCGGTGTCCAGCCGGCTGGTGCGGTTCAGCCGCTCGGTCAGCTCGTGCAGGGTGGTGAGGTCGGAGACCCAGCCGGCGAGGCGGTCCTGGAGGAGGGCGCCCGGCGGGTCGGGGTGGTGCGGGGCGCCGCCGGTGGCCGCCGGGGCCGTCGGGACGGTGCCGGAGGCCGAGGTCGCGGGCGCGACAGTGTGTGCCGGTGCGGGGACCGTCGAGTCGATTCCGGCCACTTTCGAGGGGTGAGGGGCGTTCATGGCGTCCGGCTTTCCGACCGGTGCGTACTGCTGGAAAGCATCGCAAACCCCCATGTCATTCTGCGCGGCCGGCAGTGTCTCCACATGTACACGCACTCGTGAGGGGATGTCCAGCATTGTCCTGCTGGGTTTCCTGGTGTCAGTGGGCCGTGCCGGGTCTTCCTTCGAACCTCTTGCGTCACAACGAAGTTGGCTTGAAACTGCCTCGGGTAACGACCTATTGCGGTCGACTGGGTTTGCTCCACAGAGCGTCACAGCGGTCGTGATGGGTACGTACTCGGAGAAGGCCGGGGGTGGTTGGCAGCCACCCGGAACCCGGCGACGGACCCGGGCGTCCTATCCACCGACGACCGTGCCCCATCCTCGCGTGACGGCGGCGGAGAGCAGAACGCGCGACGGCGAAACGCCAGGCTCCGCCACCCCACGCCACGCCCGTGCTCTCGGAAATCGCAGTACGGGCGGGCTGCCGCGACAGCAGCCGATGCTCGGCCCATAGGGGTTCCCCGTGCCCGCAGGCAGGGGTGTGATGCGCCATCAGGTACGCACAGTGAAGTGATCGACACATGGTGTGATGTGACCACGGTGTTGCCAGCGGTGCAACGGAAAGGACGAGCGCTCATGCGCGAGATCCCCGGAAGGCGACGCAGGCTCCTGTCCCGGCGCGGTACGGACGGGACCGAGCCGATCGGAGCGGCTTTGACCTTCGCGACCCGGTGGCAGTGGCCGGTGGTGCCGGGCGTGGCGCCCGACCCACGACGGCCGGGCCGGTGCGGCTGCCCCGACGCGGAATGCACGGTGCCCGGCGCCCACCCCTTCGACCCGGGGCTCCTCGCGGCCACCACGGACGCCCGGATGGTGCGCTGGTGGTGGACCAACCGGCCCACCGCGCCGATCGTCCTGGCCACCGGCGGCAACGCGCCCTGTGCGGTGAGCCTGCCCGCCCTCGCCGCCGCCCGCGCCCTGGCCGCGCTCGACCGCGCGGGGGTGCGCCTCGGCCCGGTCGTCGCCACGCCCACGCGCTGGGCCCTCCTCGTCCGGCCATACTCCATGGAGCAGCTCGGCGAACTCCTCTACGCCAAGGACTTCGTGCCCGGCTCGCTCCGCTTCCACGGCGAGGGCGGCTACCTCGCCCTGCCGCCGTCCGAGACCGGCGCCGGTCCGGTCCGCTGGGAGCGCGCACCGCTGCCCGGCTCGGCCGCGCCCTGGGCGCCCGACGTGGAGGCCGTGGTGGACGCCGTCGTGGACGCCCTCACTCGTACGGGTGTGAGCGCGCCCGAGTTGTAGGGGGCGTCGGGCGCGGGGGAACGGCGTTGTCCGTTCCGGTCGTTATCGTCCCCTTATGCCGCGCCAGCCCTCACCCCAGCCCCAGCCCCGGTCCGCGTTCCGCTCCGGGGACGGCAACGGAAGCCGGTCGCCGCGGCGCGGCGGGCCGGACCCCCGACGGGTCCGGCTGCTCGCGCTCGCGGCCGTCGTCGTGGGCACCGCGGTGCTGCCGCTGGCCGTCGCGTCGGCGGGCCAGGTGGGCGACCGGGACGAGGTGACGGCGGGCCGGGCCGGTACGCCGGCCGGTGCGGTCGCGGGCCGCGCGGGCGGACCCGGCGAGGCGTCCGCGGGCCGGACCGGCGGCGCCGGCGGCGCGTCCGCCGGGCGTGCTCACGACATCGACGACGCGACCGCGCGCCGGACCGACGGCCGGACGACCGGCGGCCGGACGACCGGCGGCCGGGGCGAGGCGTCCGCCGGCCGGGCGGGCGGTCCGAGTGGTCCGGGCGGCGCGTCCGCGTGGTCCGCCGTGCGGTCCCTGGCGGGCGACGACGACAAGATCCCCACCGCACCGCGCCGTTCCACGCCGCTGCTCGGCATCGGCCCGGCGACCGCCGTCCGCTGCGGGCCGGAGGTCTCCGCGCCCGACGGCGTGGAGGCGCAGACCTGCGTGGTGAACCAGGGCGACGAGACCTGGGCGCGCACCTACTACCGCAACACCACCGGCGAGCCGTTGGCCGCCGCCCTGACCCTCATGGGCCCCGGCGACCGCACCGTGCGCACCCGCTGCGCGCCCGGCGGCGACGACGAGCCGGAGACGTGCGAGACCCCGCGCGAACACACCCGGGGGACGCCGGCCGACTACACGGCCGTCGCGGAGTTCGCCCGGCGGGGCGGCGAGGGCGCGCTGCTGCTGCGGGCCGGGAGCGACATGAGTGCGGAGGGCACGAGGTGAACACGGAGGACGCGAGCTGAGCGCGGGGAGCGCGAGCTGAGCGCGGAGGGCGCGAGCTGAGCGCGGAGGGCGCGAGCTGAGCCCGGAGGGCGGAACGTGAGCGCCGGGGGCGGAAGTTGATGTTCCGTCGGGTCATCGGCCGCCGGTTCGCCGACGCGCTGTTGATCTCAGGCAGCGCTCGGTGAGCTGCCGCGCGCATGGAAAGACCCGGTTGCTGGCGACGGGGGATGCACCAGCAACCGGGCTACTGGAACGGTAACAAGAGATCGCCGGTTCGCAAATTCCATCTCGGCTTTCCGGTCACCGCCTTGGTGGCCTTTCCGGACACCGACTCACCTCTGTACAGGGGGAGTTGTGGCGGAGGCGGCCGTTCCGTGCGAAGGTGTTCGGCTGACCGACCGGTCAGCCGAACCCGTCCGGGGGCCGGTCAGCTGAGCGTGACCTGCCGGTTGGTCAGACCGCCGCGGGCCCGGCGCTCGTCACCGGTCAGCGGCGCCTCGGCGGCCAGCGCCTCGGCCAGCCGCTCGGCGAACTCCGCGGCCGGCTTCTCCACGTCCTGCGCGCCCATCTCGCCGGGCAGGTCCCAGACCGGCACCGTCAGACCGTGGGCGCGGAAGGAGCCGACGAGGCGGGTGCCCTCGCCGAGGCGGGAGCGGCCCGCCGCGTGCAGCCGGGCCAGCGCGTCCAGCAGGCGCTCCTCCGGGTGCGGCATGACCCAGCGCAGGTGGTTCTTCTCCGGCGTCCGGCACCAGTACGCCGCGTCGACGCTCTCCAGACGCACGGTCGGGATGGCCGCGGCGTTGGCGCGCTCCAGGGAGGCGGCGACCTCCGGCGTGGCGTTCTGCGCGTCCGGGACCCAGAACTCGAAGCCCTCGTGCACCACCGGCTCGAAGGGGGCCTCGGGGTCCAGCAGATCCTGGAGCCGGGGCCCCTCGGCGGGGGCGCGGCGGCCCTGCACCGGGCTGCCGGGCTCGGCCTCCAGCGCGCGCAGGAGGGTGTCGGCGAGGTCGCGGCTGATGTCGCCGGACGCCGTGTCGTTCTGCAGGCCGATCAGCACCGAGCCGTCGTCCCGGCGCAGCGCGGGCCAGGCCATCGGCAGCACCGTGGCGAGCGTGACCGAGGGGACGCCCTCGGGCAGGCCCTCGCGCAGCGTCAGGGCGACGGTGGCGGCGGGGACCAGCTCGCGCAGCGCCACCCAGTCGCACTCGCCGGGCAGCCCCTCGAACGGCCGCTGCACCAGCTCGGTCACCGCGTGCGCGGCGGCCCGGCCGTGACAGGCCTTGTAGCGCCGTCCGCTGCCGCAGGGGCACGGCTCGCGGGCGCCGACGGCCGGGATCTCCCCGTCCGTGAGCTGCGGGCGCTTGGCCCCCGTCTGGGGTCGCTTCTTGGCCATCTGGGTGTCTCCCGGTTACGGCTCGTCTCGTACGGGCGGGAGCCTAGTCGTTCACGCCCCCGACGACGGGGAGCCTGTGGACAACTCGGTGAATGTGGACACGGGAAGCGGGTGGGGCGGGAGGGGGAGACGAGCGGCGAGAGGTGCGGTGGGCGCGGTGGGGCGCGTTCCGGCCGCGTGGACGGCTACGGCTGCCACACGTGCGGACGGGCACGGCTACGGCATGCACGGCGTCGTACGTGTCGTAGCCGCACGTGCGTCGTAGCCGTACGTGCCGTAGCCGTACGTGTCGCAGGGCTGTCGTCGTGGTGTCGCCCGGCCGTCTGCGGGCGGCGGCTCAGTCCAGGTCGTCGAAGGCGTCCGCGAAGTCCAGCTCGGGCAGGGCCGCCACCGCCGGGGCGGCGACGCGGGTGGCGAAGTCGTCGCGGCGGTGGCCGGCGTCCGGGTCGTGCACGTCGTCGTGGACGACCACCCAGACGGTGACCTCGCCGCGGACGTCGTCCCGTACTCCCCAGTCGTCGCAGAGCGCCGAGATGATGTTCAGACCGCGACCGCCGTGGGCGGTGACCGAGGGCGTGGCCGGGGCCGGGCGGGTCGGGCCGCCGCCGTCCGTCACCTCGACGATCAGCCGGCCGCCCGCGTCCACGCGCCAGGCCGCCCGCACGTCGCCGTCACCGGCGAGCGCGCCGTCCAGCGGCCTGCCGTGCTTGCAGGCGTTGCTCAACAGTTCGGAAAGGATCAGTACGGCGTCGTCGATCACCGATTCCGCCACGCCGCCGCCGCGCAGCTGCTCGCGCATCCGGCGCCGCGCCTCTCCCACGCCCGCAGGGCCATGGGATACGGCCATGCACGACGACGTGGGCACCTCCTGTGCCACCACCAACGCCACCCCCGAGACCTCCTTCGCCCCACGCCACGGTGTGGATGCCCCATCGGCCTGAACCGGAAACCGGCCGTTCCCCGCCCGGCGACGCACTCGCCGAGGTCGAACACGCACCGAACGCGCCGGAGCACTCCCTGTCGACACATGGCCGGATTTCTACGGTGTGGCCGAAACCGGAGCTTGGTGGCAGGGGACCGCCCCGGTCAAGAGCCGCGACGCATCGGTGACGGATCAGCGGCCGAGCTGTTGCAGCACCGCGCGCGGGCGGTTGGTGATGATGGCGTCGACGCCCAGCTCGACGCAGAGATCGACGTCCTCGGGCTCGTTCACCGTCCACACGTGCACCTGGTGCCCGGCCTGCTTGAGCCGCTCCACGTACGCCGGGTGGCCGCGCACGATCCGGAGGGAGGGACCCGCGATCCGCACCCCGGCCGGCAGGCGCCCGTCGCGCAGCCGGGGCGAGACGAACTGCATCAGGTAGACGGTCGGCAGCGTCGGCGAGGCCGCCCGCACCCGGTGCAGGGAGCGCGCCGAGAAGCTCATCACCCGCACCGGCGACTCGGCGGCGGAGGCCGGGGCGTCCAGCCCGAACCGCTTCAGCAGCTCCAGCAGCCTCTCCTCCACCTGCCCGGCCCAGCGGGTGGGGTGTTTGGTCTCGATCGCCAGCTCCACGCGCCGGCCGGCGTCGGCGACGAGTTCGAGCAGCCGCTCCAGGGTGAGGACGGAGGTGTCCTCGGGGTCCTCGGGCCGCACCTCCCAGTCGGGCTCCTCGTCCCGGCCCCGCCAGGAGGCCCGGGTCCGCAGGGCGCCGAAGTCCAGGGCGGCGAGGTCGGCGAGTTCCAGGGCGGACACCGCGCCGCGGCCGTTGGACGTACGGTTGACGCGGCGGTCGTGCACGCAGACGAGATGGCCGTCGGCGGTGAGGCGCACGTCGCACTCGAGCGCGTCCGCGCCGTCCTCGATGGCCTTCCGGTAGGCGGCCAGCGTGTGCTCCGGGGCGGCCTCGGAGGCGCCGCGGTGGGCGACTACCTGGGGGTGGTGCTGCCGTGCGTGGGTCACCGCGTCATGGTGCCATCGTCGTGGGGTAGGCGTGACGGCGAACGGGTGTCGATGATGTGTCCGTTTCATGTGAGATGACCTATATAAGGAACAGGGTCGGACCCACAGCCACGGCTTATGGTGCTCTGACGGCCTGTGGGAAAAGCTGACTACCTACACATGTACATGCACAGCTGGAGCACGCCGGGTCGTCGGCAGGCATGAGCGAGCGTGACCTAGTGCGACCGACAACAACAGCCGTGGATCGAGGAGAAGAGCTGTGAGCACCGAGAACGAGGGCAACGAGGTACCCCCGGCCCCGTCCGCGCCTCCCGTGCCGGTGGACCCGTCCGCAGCCTCCCCGCAGCAGGCCGCCCCGCGGAGCGGCGGTGCGCCCACCCCGCCGCCGCCCAGCACGCCCCCGCACGTGCCGGGCGCCGCGCACCAGTCCGCCCCGGCCGGGACCCCCGGCGGCCCTGGTGCTCCGAGCGGCGGTCCCGGTGCTCACGACGGCGGCCCTGGCGCTCAGGGCGGGCCGGGCTTCTCCGACGCCCCCACCGCCACCGGCGCCCCGGCCCCGGACGCCCCCGGCTACGGCAGCTCGCCCGCCGACGGCTCCTGGCCGCCCCCGCCCCCCGCCACGCCCGCCTACGCGGCCGGCGGCGGCACGGGCACGGGCACGGGCCCCGGTGCGGGCGAGGGGTACGGAGCGGGCCAGGGCGCGGGCTCGGGCGAGGGTTACGGATCGGGTCACGGCCCGGGCTCCGGCGAGGGCTACGGAACGGGTCACGGCCCGGGCTCCGGCGAGGGCTACGGAACGGGTCAGGGCGCGGGACCCGGCGGTGGTCACGGCGGTGGTCATGGCGCGGGACCCGGCTGGGGCGCCGGCTGGGGAGCGCCGGCGCAGCCCGAGCAGAAGGCGCGCGGCCGGCGCGGCGGGCTGATCGCCGCGGTGCTGGTGGCCGCGCTGGTCGCCGGCGGCCTGGGCGGCGGCCTCGGCTACACCCTGGCGAAGAACGACGACAACAGCGGCTCCACCACGGTCTCCGCCTCCGACTCCGGCGCCGCGCAGGTCAAGCGCGACCCGAACTCGATCGCGGGCGTGGCCGCCAAGGCGCTGCCGAGCACCGTCACCATCGAGTCCGAGGGCGCCAACGGCCAGGGCGGCACCGGAACCGGCTTCGTGTTCGACACCCAGGGCCACATCGTCACCAACAACCACGTGGTGGCCGACGCCGTGGACGGCGGCAAGCTCACCGCCACGTTCCCCAGCGGCAAGAAGTACGACGCCGAGGTCGTCGGCCACGCGCAGGGCTACGACGTCGCCGTGATCAAGCTGAAGAACGCCCCGTCGGACCTGAAGCCACTCGCCCTCGGCGACTCGGACAAGGTGGCCGTCGGCGACGAGACGATCGCCATCGGCGCGCCCTTCGGCCTGTCGAACACGGTGACGACGGGCATCATCAGCGCCAAGAACCGGCCGGTCGCCTCCAGTGACGGCAGCTCGGACAGCAAGGCGTCCTACATGAGCGCCCTGCAGACGGACGCCTCCATCAACCCGGGCAACTCCGGCGGCCCGCTGCTGGACGAGCGCGGGGCGGTCATCGGCATCAACTCCGCGATCCAGTCCTCCAGCAGCGGCGGCCTCGGCGGCTCGGGCCAGTCCGGCTCGATCGGCCTGGGCTTCGCCATCCCGATCAACCAGGCCAAGTACGTCGCCCAGCAGCTGATCAAGACCGGCAAGCCGGTCTACGCGAAGATCGGCGCCTCGGTGTCGCTGGAGGACGGCTCGGGCGGTGCGACCATCACCGACCAGGGTGTCGGCGGTGCGGCGTCGGTGGAGTCCGGCGGGCCGGCCGACAAGGCGGGTCTCAAGTCCGGCGACGTGATCACCAAGCTCGACGACTCGGTGATCGACTCCGGGCCCACCCTGATCGGCGAGATCTGGACCCACAAGCCCGGCGACAAGGTCACGATCACCTACAAGCGCGGCGGCAAGGAGCACACCACCACGGTCACGCTCGGCTCCCGCGTGGGCGACAACTGACCGCCGGCCTGACGAGGGCGGCCCCCTGGGCCGCTTGAACGCCCGCCTCGCCCCGTCCCCGCGCCGTACGCGATCGACGGCGCGGGGACGGAGCGAGGACTAGCCACGCGGCTTCCCTTACGGGCAGGCCGACTTGATCCCCCGTGCGGACCTCACCCCCGCACGCACCGAGAGGCCGGTAGTCTGTACCCGCTCCGCCCCAGGTGGGCGAGGAGCGAGGTGGGTTGCCCGAGCGGCCTAAGGGAACGGTCTTGAAAACCGTCGAGGCAGCGATGTCTCCGTGGGTTCAAATCCCACACCCACCGCAGTGGTCGAGAGTCCCTGACCGGCAGGATCGGTCGGGGGCTCTCCTGTTTCCTTTTCCCTCGCCGCGGGCGGCCGTGGTCCTCCGGGGACGGTGGCCGGGGGCTCATGGGCGTCGGTCCGTTCGGCGGGCCGCTGAGGCGATGGTTGCCCGGGCTTCTCGTTCGGTGAGGCCGGTGGTGGTGGCCGCGAGGGTGAGCGCGGTGGTGAGGGCGGGGCCGATGCCCGTCTCGTAGGCGCGGCAGGCGGCCCAGAACAGGCGGGCGTTGCGCTGGCCCTCGTGTGCCGCGAGGACGAACCGCACCAGGCTCTCGCCCGAGCGGTCACCGGGCGGGTGCGCGCGCTGGCCGGGGGCGTGCGGCGGGGGCAGGAGGAGGCGCAGCAGGGCCCGCGGGCAGGGGGCGGGCGGCAGGTGGGCGGTGCCGGGGGCGACGGCGTAGACGCCGCGCTCGGTGCGCGAGCCGGGGCCGACCAGGTAGCCGCCCGCGCCCCGGATGTCGATGCCGGGCGCCAGCCGGCTCGCGGAGTTCGGGACGACCACGTCCGCGGGCCCGCTCAGCCACAGGTGACGGCCGCCGCTCGGGGTCAGGACGACCACGGTGGCGGGGACGGTGAACCGGTGCCGCCGGGCGAGGCCGCGCAGCGCGGCCACGGCGTCCGTGCCGGCCTTGGTGTCGAGGTCGACGCCGATCAGGTGGTACGGCGGCAGCCCGCAGGCGATGCCGTAGCCGGTGGCGCGGGGCGCGGCGGCGAACAGCGCGCGCACGCGCGCCGGGTCGGCCGAGGCGTCGTGGACGCCGTGGCCGAAGCGACCGCACTCGCCGCGGCAGGGCGGGCGGCCGGGGTCGGGGTCGTCGCGGTGGGGGGAGCGCAGGGCCGGGAGCTTCGTCCGGGACAGGGGGATCACGGCCAGGCCGCGTTCGGCGGCTGACAGGGCGTGCGCGAGGGCCAGCGTCGTGGCCTGCCGGTCAAGGGTGGCCATGGATCGATGGTCGTACGTGCGTTCGAAAAAGGGAAGAGGGGGTGAGGCGGCACGCCCGGGGGTGCGGGGTCGCGGGGCGTCTTGCCGGGGTTTCGGGGTGGTCGGCGGCCGGTTCCCGGGGCTGGTGCAGGGACGTTTCGGCCCTTGCGGGGGCTGGGTGGCCGAGGGGGGTCCCGGTCCCTCCGCAGGGAGTCCGCGTCGGCCCCGAGGGCGCGAAACGTCGCGAAAGGGGTTTATTGACCTGTCCTCACGCTTGCGTGGGAATCGGGATCTCCGGGGTGGTACGCGGGGGACCGGTGGGCAAGCCTGGTCTCGCGACGTCGCACAGAGCGCCGGGGCGGTCGGCCGACCTCCCTGGTGACAGCCGAACTTCAGCACCTCTCACTGAAGGAGCACCATGGCAAGCATCCGTACCGTCCGCCTTCTCGCCGCCGTCACCGCGCTCCCACTCGCCGCCGCCCTCTTCACCGGCGTCGCGGCCGCGGACAACGGCGCCTTCGCGGACAACGGATCGAACGCGGGCGCCGCGAGCGTCGCCGGCAGCGGTGTCGGCCGCGACAACGCCGGCAACTCCTCCACCGCGCAGCAGCAGGCGGTCGGCACCGGCGCCTCCAACCAGAGCAACAGCGCCCAGGTCGACGGCTCCGCCTTCACCGGCGTCCAGCAGGGCAACAGGAACCTCGCCGTCCACTTCACCCCTCTGTGGTGAGCCGGGGCGGGCCGGTGCGCTTCGTGGGGAACCGCCGGCCCTGACATCCCGGGGACACCCCGGGACGTGCTTGTGGGGATGTGACACGCCTGCGCGGCGGTGCTCCGGCGCCGCCGCGCAGGCGTGCGTACGAGGAGGGGGGCGGGCAGGCACGCGTGCCAGGGGTGTCGGGCAGGCGCTTGTGCGAGAGTCGTACGGCAGGCGAGGGGCGTACGGCGGCGTGCGGCGGCAGCGGGCAGGTGGCACGCCGTGGTGTGGTGCCACGCCGGGGACTCACCGGCCGTCACCCAGGGGGGAACCCGCAGTACCCGGCTCCCCCTCGTCCACCTTCAGGAGGTGCGGACAGCCCCACCCCTACAACCTGAGGGGGACGACGCTTCGGGACCTGCGGGCGATCCGCCGCCCGGGCGCCGCTCCTAGCGTGGAAGCCATGACCACACCCGTCTGCGCCGGCGCGTCGACCGCCGCCCTGCCGGCGACGCCCGATCCGGCGTATCCGTCGTTCGCCTCGTACATGCGGGCCCGCCAGCCGACGCTGCTGCGCGCCGCACGGTCGCTGACCGCGAACCCGGCCGACGCGGAGGACCTGCTGCAGACCGCGCTCACCAAGACGTACGTCGCGTGGGAGCGGATCGAGGACCACCGCGCCCTCGACGGCTATGTCCGCCGCGCGCTGCTGAACACGCGCACCTCCCAGTGGCGCAAGCGCAGGGTCGACGAGTTCGCCTGCGACGAGCTGCCCGAACCGGAGTCCGTGGCCGGCACGGCCGACCCCGCCGAGCAGCAGGCGCTGCGCGACGCCATGTGGCGGGCGATCGCCAAGCTGCCCAACCGGCAGCGGGCGATGGTCGTCCTCAGGTATTACGAGGATCTCTCCGAGGTGCAGACGGCCGAGGTGCTCGGGGTGTCCGTGGGCACGGTGAAGTCGGCGGTGTCGCGGGCGCTCGGCAAGCTGCGCGAGGACCCGGAACTGGCGCTCGCCCGCTGAGCCCCGGCCCCGGCTACGGTCCCAGCCCGGACATCGATGTCCGACGCCGATGTGGGCAATATTGCGCCGCATGTTCCCCCGGGCCTAGTGACATACCGCGTGGTATGTGCGCAGAATCAGCGCAGCCCCCTACCACCGCGTAGGCAACGCCGCCTCGGGAGGACGCCGCCGTGCTGAGCACCATGCAGGACGTACCGCTGACCGTGACCCGCATCCTCCTGCACGGGGTACGGGTGCACGGACGGTCCCAGATCATCACCTGGACCGGCGAGGGGGAGCCGCAGCGGCGCAGCTTCGCCGAGGCGGGCGCCCGCGCGGTGCGGCTCGCGAACGCCCTGCGCGACGAACTCGGCGTCCGGGGCGATGATCGAATTGCCACTCTTATGTGGAATAACGCTGATCACGTCGAGGCGTACTTCGCCGTCCCCGCCATGGGCGCGGTGCTGCACACGCTCAACCTGCGGCTGCCCGCCGAGCAGCTGGCCTGGATCGTCAACCACGCCGCCGACCGCGTGATCATCGTCAACGGCTCCCTGATCCCCCTGCTCGCCCCGCTGCTGCCGCAGCTGACGACGGTCGAGCACATCGTCGTCTCCGGCCCCGGCGACCGCACCCCGCTCGACGGCGTCCACGCGCGCGTGCACGAGTACGAGGACCTGATCGCCGACCGGCCGACCACCTACGACTGGCCCGAGCTGGACGAACGCCAGGCCGCCGCCATGTGCTACACCTCCGGCACCACCGGCGACCCCAAGGGCGTCGTCTACAGCCACCGTTCGATCTACCTGCACTCCATGCAGGTCAACATGACGCAGTCCATGGGCCTGACCGACCAGGACACCTCGCTGGTCGTGGTCCCGCAGTTCCACGTCAACGCGTGGGGGCTGCCGCACGCCACCTTCATGACCGGCGTCAACATGCTGATGCCGGACCGGTTCCTGCAGCCCGCCCCGCTCGCCGAGATGATCGAGCGCGAGCGGCCGACCCACGCCGCCGCCGTCCCCACCATCTGGCAGGGCCTGCTCGCCGAGCTGACCGCCCGTCCGCGCGACGTGTCCTCCCTCGCCCAGGTCACCATCGGCGGCTCCGCCTGTCCGCCCTCGCTCATGCAGGCGTTCGACAAGCTCGGCATGCGGGTCTGCCACGCCTGGGGCATGACGGAGACCTCCCCGCTCGGCACGGTGGCCCGGCCGCCGGCCCACGCGGTCGGCACCGACGAGGAGTTCGGCTACCGCCTCACCCAGGGCCGCTTCCCGGCCGGCGTCGAGGCCCGCCTGACCGGCCCCGGCGGCGAACGCCTCCCCTGGGACGGCGAGTCCGCCGGCGAGCTGGAGGTGCGCGGCCCGTGGATCGCCGGCGCCTACTACAACGGCCCCGACGCCGAACCGCTGCGCCCCGCCGACAAGTTCAGCGAGGACGGCTGGCTGAAGACGGGCGACGTCGGCACCATCAGCCCGGAGGGCTTCCTCACCCTCACCGACCGCGCCAAGGACGTCATCAAGTCCGGCGGCGAGTGGATCTCCTCGGTCGACCTGGAGAACGCCCTGATGTCCCACCCGGACGTCGCCGAGGCCGCCGTCGTCGCCGTCCCGGACGACAGGTGGGGCGAGCGCCCGCTGGCCACCGTCGTCCTCAGGGAGGGCGCCAGCGTCGGCTTCGAGACGCTGCGCGACTTCCTCGCCGTGGAGGGCAAGATCGCCAAGTGGCAGCTCCCGGAGCGCTGGACGATCATCGAGTCGGTGCCGAAGACCAGCGTCGGCAAGTTCGACAAGAAGGTGCTGCGCAGGCAGTACGCGGCGGGCGAGCTGGACGTCACCCGGTTCTGAGGCGGCGGACTCGCGGACGCCGGGTTCGCGGGCGGCGGGTTCGCGGGTGGTGGCGGCCGTACGCCGCCGCTCCCGCCCCCGTAGCCGCCGTCCCCCGCGCCGCTCCCGCCCCCGTAGCCGCCGCCCCGTCAGGCGCCTCACCGCCGTACCGCCGTCGTAGTCCACCCCAGTACCAGCCACACCGCCGCCACCGCGCACACCCCGGACCAGCCCCAGTGGGCGAAGGCGGGGGCGGCGGCCGAGGAGGCGAGGGCGGCGCCCGCGAAGCCGGAGACGACGTAGGCGGTGTTGGCGGTCGCCGGGGAGGAGGTGGTCGTCAGGGCCAGGGTCTGGTTGGCGACGTGGGAGGCCACCAGGGCCGCGTGGATCGCCACGGCGGCCACGAACAGCGCCGCCATCGTCCGCCCGCCCAGCCAGAACAGCGGCACGGACGCGGCGGCCAGGACGTACGCCGACCGTACGACCCTGGTCGCGCCGAACCGGTCGACCAGACCCCCGGCCAGCGGGGCCACCGCGCTCGCGGCGAGGCCGAACAGGCCGAAGAGGCCGGCGGTCGCCGTGGACAGGCCGTACGGCCGGCCCGTCAGCAGCAGCGCGAGCGAGGTCCACAGCGCGCTCCAGGCGCCGAACATGCCGGCCTGCCGCAGACACGCGCGCCACAGGTCGGGCGAGCGGCGGACGAGCCCGGGCAGCGCGGCGACGCCGGACAGCAGCGGACCGGCGCCCCGGCGGCGCTCCGACGGCAGGGCGGACGCGGTCGCGAGACCGAGCGCGAGGGTCAGCACGGCCGCGCCCACGAACACCCAGCGCCAGCCGAACGCCTGCCCGGCCAGCCCGCCGAGCACCCGGGCGGCGACGATGCCCGTGAACAGACCGGCTATCACCGCGGCCACGTGCCGCGCGCGGCGGTCGGCGGGGGCGCGTTCGGCGACCATCGGGACGAGCAGCTGCGGCACCACGGTCGCGGCGGAGGCGGCGAACACCGCCGCCGCGAGGGCCGCGGTGCCGGGCGCCAGCGCGGCCGCGACGAGCGCCGCCGTCGTCGCCAGGGACAGCCCGGCCACCAGCGGACGCCGGTTCACCCGGTCGCCGAGCGGCGCGAAGAACAGCAGCCCGGCCGCGTATCCGAACTGGGCCACCGAGGCGATCCAGGCCACGGCGGAGGGCACCGAGCCGAAGTCCCGGGCGATGAGGGGGAGCATCGGGGCCGCGAGATAGATGTTCCCGGCGGTGACGGCCGTGCACAGGGCGATGAGGGCCAGGAAGGCGTTGGGACCGAGGCCCCGGCGGGGGCCGGTCCCGGCGGTGGTGGCGGGCGTGGGCGTGAGCGCGGACGCCGTGGTGGTGGGGACGGGGGCGGGAGCGGGGGCGGGTGACGACGACGGCATGGGCTGTGGGCCTCCGATGCGTGCGTACAGATTGGCAACCAACTGGTTGGTTGGAACGGGGAACAGTCTGCGGCGGCGAGGGATTCCCCGTCAACCAAATAGTTGGTTGCCAGCGTCGTACCCTGTCCCCATGGCAGCAAGGGACCCAGAGGCCACCAAGGCCCGGATCTACGAGGCGGCGGTCGCCGAGTTCGCCCGGCACGGCGTCGCGGGCGCCCGTATCGACCGCATCGCCGCGCAGGCCAAGGCCAACAAGCAGCTGATCTACGCCTACTTCGGCAACAAGGACCAGCTGTTCTCCCAGGTGCTGAGCCGCTCGATGGTGGACCTCGCGGCGGCCGTGCCGGTCGACGCGGACGACATCGAGGGCTGGATCGACCGACTGCTGGACTACCACGCGGCCCACCCGGAGTTCCTGCGCCTGCTGTTCTGGGAGGGCATCGAGTACGGCGCCGCCGAACTGCCGGACGAGGCCGAGCGCCAGGACCACTACGCGCGCAAGGTCGCCGCCGTCCAGGACGGCCAGGACCGGGGCGTGCTCAGCGACGCGATCCCCGCGCGGGACCTGATGTTCCTGCTGATGGCGCTGGCCGACTGGGCCGCCGTCGTGCCCCAGATCCAGCGCATCCTGGTCGGCGCGGCGGACACCGACCAGGACCGGCTGCGGGCGTCCGTCAAGGAGGCGGCCCGCAGACTCGTGGCGAAGTAGGAGCAGCAGTAGCAGCAGTAGCAGCGGGCGACTCACCCGGTCCGGAGGATGCTCCGACCCGGGCCGTCAGTTGGTGCCGATCCGGGCCAGCAGGTCGACGATCCGCGTCTGCACCTCGGCGCTGGTGGACCGCTCCGCGAGGAACAGCACCGTCTCGCCCGAGGCCAGCCGGGGCAGCTCGGCCGGGTCCACGGCGGCCGTGTAGACCACGAGCGGGGTGCGGTTGAGCCGGCCGTTCGCGCGCAGCCAGTCCAGGATCCCGGCCTGCCGGCGGTGCACCTGCATCAGGTCCATCACCACCAGGTTGGGCCGGAACTGCCCCGCCAGCGTCACCGCGTCGTTGTCGCTCGCGGCCCGCGCCACCTGCATGCCGCGCCGCTCCAGCGTCGCCGTCAGGGCCAGCGCGATCTCCGCGTGCTCCTCCACCAGCAGGACCCGCGGCGGGTGCTGCTCGCTGTCGCGCGGCGCGAGCGCCTTCAGCAGCACGGCCGGATCGGCGCCGTACGCCGCCTCGCGCGTCGCCTGCCCGAGACCGGCCGTGACCAGCACGGGGACCTCCGCGGCGACCGCGGCCTGGCGCAGCGACTGCAACGCGGTCCGGGTGATCGGCCCGGTCAGCGGATCGACGAACAGCGCGGCGGGGAAGGCCGCGATCTGCGCGTCCACCTCCTCGCGCGAGTGCACGATGACGGGCCGGTAGCCGCGGTCGCTGAGCGCCTGCTGCGTGGTGACGTCGGGAGCCGGCCACACCAGCAGCCGGCGCGGGTTGTCCAGCGGCTCGGGCGGCAGCTCGTCGTCCATCGGCTGCGGGCGCGGCGTGTCCGCGATCTCCACGGCGCCGCCGGGACCGTCCAGCGGTTCGGGCCCCTCGGCGGCGTTCTCGTCCGGGGCGCCTATGGCGTACGACCGTCCGGCGCCCTCGGTGCCCGGCGCGAGGCGGGGCTGTCCGGGCAGGGACGGCGACGAGGGGTGCGGCGGCTGCGCCTGCGCGGGCGGCGCGGCCGGGGACGCGGGCTGGGCGGGGGCCGGTTCGGCCGCCGGGGAGTGCGGGCGGGCGACCTGCTCCGGCCGCTGTTCGCCGCGGCCGGCCGCCGGGTCGGGCGGGGTCCCCAGCTTGCGGCGGCGGCCGGAACCGCCGGGCGCGTGCGGGGGCGGGGTCGCCTGCTGCACCTGCGCGGCCTGACGGCTGAAGGGCACGCCCTGACCGAGCGTCCGCACGCTGATCGCCCGGCCCTGGGTGGAGTGGGGGTCGACCGGGGCGGCGGCCTCGGCGGGCAGGGGCTGCGCCGCGCGGGGGGTGTTGCGGGCCGGCGCCGCCGGGGTGGCGGGCGTCTGGCCGGTCGCCGGGGCGGCGGTCTGCTCGGGCGGGAGCGGGGTGCCGGTGGCGGGCGTGGCGGCGGCCGGGACGCCGGGGGCCGGGGTGCCGTGCGGCGGGGTGCCGGGGGCGGCGGCCGGGGGCAGGGGAGCGGCGGGGCCGACGGGGGCGTTCGGCGGTACGGGGGCGGTGGGCGGCACCGGGGGTACGGGCATGCCGGTGCCCTGGGTGCCGTCGGTGCCTGCGGGCCACTGCTGGGCGACGGGAGCGGGGGCGGGAGCACCGGGAGCCGGGACCGGCTGCGCGGGAGGCGCGGCGGGAACGCCCTGGGGCGGAGTGCCGGGCGACTCGGCCGGCAGCGGCCCACCGGAGGCGCCCTGCCCCGGAACGGCGGGCGGCTGCGCGACGGGCGTCCCGGGAGCGGGCACGGCCGCGGCACCCTGACCGGGCGGCGGCGTCACGCCCGCGACCTGCGGTCCGGCACCCGGCTGACCGGGACCGACCGGAGGAACGGCTTGAGGAGCAGCTTGGGGAGCCGCCTGCGGCACGCCCTGCGGAGCCACGGTCACCGCCGCACCGGGCGCAACGGCAGGCCCACCCGGCACCGCGACACCGGGCACCGGCCCACCCGGCACCTGGCCACCGGCCACCGGCCCGCCCTGCAAGGGCACGCTGGGGCCGACGGGCACGCCGGTCATGCCGGGCACCCCCGGCGCGCCGGGCATCGCGACCCCTTGCCCGACGACCGTCTCCTGCGCGGGCGCGCCCGGCACGGGCGCCGCGTCCGCCCCCGCGGGAGTCGCCGCGGGGGCCGGCGCGGACTGCGGCGGGGCCACCGCGCGCCGCCGACGCCCGGTGGGCGCGGTGGTCGGGTGCGGCTGCGGCGGGGTGCGGTCGTCGTCGGCCTGGTCGAGCGGTACGGCGTCGTGCCGCCCCGCCACGGGGGCGGCGCCGGGACCCGCGCCCTGGGCGGGAACGCGTACCGAAGGCGCGGCCTCGGACTCCGGCCGGTCCGCGTCGGCGGGCGGCAGGGCGAAGACCGTGCGCGGGGCGGCCTCCTGCGCGGCGGCACGTTCGTTCGCCGCCGCGAGGGCACGCCGCCGTCGTCCGGTCGGCTGCGCACCGGAGCCGTTGGAACCGTCGGAGTCACCGGGGCCGGGAGCGCCCTCGGCGGCGGAGTCCCCAGGGACGCCGGCCGGGGAACCGGCCTGGTCGGCCGCCGGAAGCGCCGGGGGCAGCGCGTGGGGCTGGGGCGGCTGGGACGGCTGGGGCTCACCGATCTCGCGCCGGGCGCGCCGTCCGGTGGGCGCGGGCACGCCCTGCGGCGGCACCGTGCCGCCCAGCCCGGAGCCGGCCGCCGCGGCGCCGGCCGCGTGCTCGGCCGCCGTGACCACGGCCCCTTCGGAGACACCGGCGCCGTCGGCGACCCCTGTCGCTCCCGCGGGGGCGATCTCGGCGGGCCGGCCCCGCCGGCGCCCCGTACCGCCGGACGCCCCGGCGCCCTGAGCCGGGCCCTCGCCCGCGCTCTGCGCCGGAATCTGCGCGGAAGCGGGAGCGGGAGCGGAACCGGAAGCAGGACCGGAAGCGGAAGCGGGAGCGGGACCGGAAGCGGGCGCGTCCGCGGCGCGCCGCCGGCGTCGTCCGGTCGGCGCGGGCCGGGCGTCGCCGTCCGCCGGGGTCTCGCCCTCGACGTCGTCGGCGTCCAGGAACGCGTCGGTGGAGCTGCGCCGGGCCCGCCGCCGCCCGCCGGCCGTGGCCTGCGCGGGCAGCGCGACCTCGGCGCCGACGCCCTCGGCGGGCCGCGCGGCCAGGGCCGCGGGGTCCGCGCCGGCGCTCGCCGCCTCCTGGGCGTACTCCGGGACGTAACCGGCGGCCACGGCCCCCGCCCCGTCGCCGATGGGCACCTCCAGGACGTACGCGCTGCCGCTCATCCCCGGCACCTCGACCGTCTGGAGCACGCCGCCGTGCGCGCGGACGATGCCGCGCACGATCGGCTCGTGCACCGGGTCGCCGCCCGCGTACGGGCCGCGCACCTCGATCCGGACGACGTTGCCGCGCTGGGCCGCCGCGACCACGACGGTGTTGTCCATGTAACCGCCCGCGGAGACGGGCGAGTTGCCGGTGGCGTCCACGCCCGCGACGTCCGCGACGAGATGGGCGAGGGCGGTGGCCAGGCGCTGCGGATCGACCTCCGCCTCGATGGGCGGGGCGTGCACGGCGAACTGCACCCGGCCGGGCCCGACGAGTTCGACTGCGCCGTCCACCCCGGCGGCGACGACCGCGTCGAGCATCACCTTCGTCCGGGTGATCTCCTCGCTGCCGACGTCGAGGCGCTGGTAGCCGAGGACGTTGTCGATGAGGGTGGTGATCCGCGAGTAGCCGGCGGACAGGTGGTGCAGCACCTGGTTGGCCTCGGGCCACAGCTGGCCGGCGTCGTCGGCGGCGAGGGCGGCCAGTTCGCGGCGCAGCTCGTCCAGCGGGCCGCGCAGGGAGCCGCCGAGCAGGGTCAGCAGCTGCTCGTGGCGGGCGGCGAGGGCCTCGTAGCGGTCCTTCTCGCGCTCGCCGAGCGCGGCGTACCGCTCCTCGTTCGCGGCGAGTTCCTCCGCGTGCCGCTCGGTGAGCTCCTCGATCTCGGCGACGTGCCGCTGGCGCAGGGCGGTGAGTTCGGAGCCGTGCTCCTCGGCGAGGCGCTCCAACTGCTCCTCGTGCCGCTTCTCGGCGGCGGCCTTCTCGTCGGCGAGGGCGTCGTAGGGGCGGCGGTCGGTGAAGGTCATCACGGCGCCGACGAGCTGGTCGCCGTCGCGGACCGGCGCGGTGGTCAGGTCGACGGGCACCTTGTCCCCGGCCTTGGACCACAGCACCTGGCCGCGCACCCGGTGCTTGCGCCCGGAGCGCAGCGTGTCGGCGAGCGGCGACTCCTCGTACGGGAACGGGGAGCCGTCGGCGCGGGAGTGCAGGACGAGCGTGTGCAGCTCGCGGCCGCCGAGTTCGCCGGCGCGGTAGCCGAGGATCTGGGCGGCGGCGGGGTTGACGAGGACGATCCGCCCGTCGGTGTCGGTGCCCACGACGCCCTCGGAGGCGGCCCGAAGGATCATCTCCGTCTGCCGCTGCGAACGGGCCAGTTCGGCCTCGGTGTCGACGGTGCCGGACAGATCGCGCACGACCAGCATCAGCAGCTCGTCGCCGGTGTAGCCGGAGGTGTCGTACGCCTGCTGGCCGTTCTGCAGATTCGCGCTCGTGACCTCGACCGGGAACTCGGTGCCGTCGGTGCGCCGGGCGATCATCCGGGTCGGCTTGGTGCGGGCGCGCGGGTCGATGTGGTCGGGGCGGCGCATGGAGCCGGGGATGAGCTTGGAGTCGAACTGCGGCAGCAGATCGAGCAGCCCGCGCCCCACCAGGGCGGTGCCCGGGGTCTCGAAGGCCTCCAGGGCGATGGTGTTGGCGTTGACGACCGTGCCGTTGGCGTTGACCAGCACCAAGGCGTCGGGCAGCGCGTCGAGTATGGCAGCGAGGCGAGCAGCGCCTCGGGATGGCCTGCTGCTCACGAGACGCTTCCTCCCTGTTACCGCACCTTGCCGACCGCGGGGGCCATCTTGCCAACCGGCCCGCAGCGTGTCACGCGAAGGAGTCTAAGCGCTGGGGTTGCGCTCGCGACGGCGGATGAGAGGGAGGTCGCACGACGAGGTGACGCCGGCCCCGCGCCGCCCCGCCCTCGCACGGGGCGCGCTCCGCGGACCACCGGAACCGGAGGACGGGGGCCACCGGGACGGGAGGACGGGGGCGCCGGAGCCGGAGGACGGGGGTCACCGGAGCCCCCCCCGCGGCGGATCCCCGGAGCCCCTGCACGGCGGATCACCCGAGGTCGGCGCCCGGCGGATCACCCGAGGTCGGGCAGGAGGGGCACAAGCCGCTTCCAGCGCGCGATCTCGCAGCCGTTGCCGCGGGTGTAGAGGGCGTCGACGGGACGCCCGGCCCAGATACCGGTGACCCGGGCGGTGGCCGGGCCGCCGTACTGGAGGGTGCAGACGGTGCCGTCGGGCACGGGCGCGAAGGTGTCACGCCCCCAGCGCGTGTCGCGGTCGAGCGCCGCGCACGCGCCCCGCGCATCGGGATGGCTGCCGTGCGCGGGGTGGCAGGACAGCTCGTACGTCCCGTCCCGGCCGTCGCCCGCGTCCCGCACCGTGACGGTGAGGTGATCACCGGCCCGGTCCTCGTCCCGGACGGGCGGCGGCGCCCCGACCCCGGCGGCGGCCGTCCCGGCGAACAGCGCGGTGAGCGCGGCGCACGCCCCGGCGGAGACGACGGCCCGGACCAGGAGCCGCACCGGGGAGACGGAGGGGACGGAGGCAGCGGACGCAGAGGCGGACGAGGCGACGGACGGCGAGACGGACGACGAGACGGACGACGAGACGGAAGCGGACGACGACGAAGAAGAGCTGACCTGCACCATGTCCGGACCAACGCGGCAGAGCACCGGAGGTTGCGCCGGGGCCGACACAGCGGGACAAGGGCTTTGCCCTGGGCCCCGACCGCCTAGTACCGTGGGTGGCGATTGGTGGCACCCCGCAAGTCTGTGTCATCATCTGCACGCACCGATCGCGCGCTCGCGTGAGCGGTTGTGCTGGAGGCGTCGCCTAGTCCGGTCTATGGCGCCGCACTGCTAATGCGGTTTGGGCCTTAAAGCCCATCGAGGGTTCAAATCCCTCCGCCTCCGCGCAAGATCCCCGAAGCCCCGGTCCCAGGACCGGGGCTTCGGCGTTTCCCGGCCGGCCGCGCCCCCGGCACCGCCCTCTCCCGCCCGCGTCCGGGTGCTGCGTGGCCCCCGTCACTTTCCGCCACCCGACGCCCCCGGGCCCGCTCCCCGACCCCCGGCGCGCACCCCACCCCCGAACGACGTTTCCGCAGGTCAGGCCGGATGGGGGGAATGGATTTCACATGACGGCGGCAGTCATGTAATGTTCTTCCTGTCGCCGCGAGCGGGCCGAAAGGACCGGGAGCGAAGACGAAAAACAGAACAAGCACTCGTAGCTTAACGGATAGAGCATCTGACTACGGATCAGAAGGTTGCAGGTTCGAATCCTGCCGAGTGCACACAGGCCAGAGGCCCCGGAGAGATCCGGGGCCTCTGGTGTTTCTGCGTTTCTGCGTTTCTGTGGTTCCGCGTGCTGTGGCGATGTCCGGCCGCGACGTGAGGGCCCGTGTTGTCGGTGGGGGCTCGTAGGGTCGGGGTGATGGCGCAGGTGTGGGAGTGCTCGGGGTTGCGGTGGTCCGTGGACGGGCCCGTGCTGGTGTGGCGGGACGGGCGGACCAGTGCGCTGCCGTGGGGCAAGCGGGTGGCCTTCCGGGTCGCCGAAGGGGGTGCGCGGGCGTGCGTGGGGGCGCGGGGGCACGCGTGTCCCGTACGGGCCCCGGTGCCGGGCCGGAGTACGGGGGCGCGGTGCGAGGAGTGCGCGCGGCTGGACCGCGCGCACTCGGTGGCCGCCGACACGATGGCGGACGACCCGCGGCCGTACCGCGTGTATCTCGCCTGGTTCGGGCCCGGGATGGCCAAGGTGGGGATCACCGCGGTCGAACGGGGCCCGGCGCGGCTGCTCGAACAGGGCGCCGTCTGCTTCAGCTGGCTCGGCGCCGGGCCGTTGATGGCGGCCCGGCGGACGGAGGAGCTGCTGCGCGCCGCGCTCGGCGTGCCCGACCGGATCCCCTACGCCCTGAAGCGCGCCGTCCGGTCCGCGCTGCCGGCGGGTGCGGCGGAGCGGGCCGCCGAGATCCGGGAACTGCACGGGCGGGCGACCGCGCTGACCGGCTGGCCGGAGTCGCTGGAGCGGGCGCCGTTCCGGCCCGTCGACCACCTGGACGTGTTCGGCCTCGCGGGGCTGCCCGCTCCCGTCGGCGCGGTGAGCGAGCTGGTCGCGGGCGGGGGCGTCAGCGGGGAGCTGGTCGCCGCCGCCGGGCCCGATCTGCATCTCGCGGTGGGGGACCGGGGCGGGATCGTCGTGCTCGACACCCGGCTCATGACCGGGTGGGGGCTCGGTCCGTGGGCGGCGGAGGGCGGCGGACTCACGTTGCCGGTGCGGGAGTTCGAGGCGGCGCGGGACGTGCAGGACGGGTTGTTCTGAGGCCGTCCCCCCGGGCCCCCGCCCCCCGTCCCCCCGGCCGCCCGGCAGATGCCGCCCCGTCACCGGCCGCCCCGTTCCCAGGTGTTCCCTGAGAGGCGCCTGTGCGTTTCTCAGGGAAATCACAGATTAGTGCAAGCGTGTTCTCAGAGGGCGCCGACAAGGTGTCCACCATGACCACGACCTCGCCCCAGGGGCGCACCGAACTGCTGAGGCCGGACGGGAGCCCCGTCCGGGTGCTTGTGGTGGACGACGAGCTGTCGATCACCGAACTGCTGTCCATGGCCCTGCGCTACGAGGGCTGGCAGATCCGCAGCGCGGGGGACGGCCAGGGCGCCGTGCAGACCGCGCGCGAGTTCCGGCCCGACGCCGTCGTCCTCGACATGATGCTGCCCGACATGGACGGCCTCACCGTC
The DNA here is from genome assembly GCF_019890635.1 of Streptomyces sennicomposti. GTDB lineage: Bacteria > Actinomycetota > Actinomycetes > Streptomycetales > Streptomycetaceae > Streptomyces > Streptomyces sennicomposti. The sequence continues at coordinate 8,719 of NZ_JAIOAB010000009.1, read as the reverse complement.
CTCGGCCGGCTGCGCCGCGAGCTGCCCGACGTGCCCGTGCTGTTCCTGACCGCCAAGGACGCCGTGGAGGACCGGATCGCCGGGCTCACGGCGGGCGGGGACGACTACGTCACCAAGCCGTTCAGCCTGGAGGAGGTCGTCGCCCGGCTGCGCGGACTGATCCGGCGCGCCGGCGCCGCCGACCGGCGCTCCGAGTCCGTGCTGGTCGTCGGCGACCTCACCCTGGACGAGGACAGCCACGAGGTCTCGCGCGGCGGGCAGGACATCCACCTCACCGCCACCGAGTTCGAACTGCTCCGCTTCCTCATGCGCAACCCGCGGCGCGTGCTCAGCAAGGCGCAGATCCTGGACCGCGTCTGGTCGTACGACTTCGGCGGGCAGGCCAACGTCGTCGAGCTGTACATCTCCTACCTGCGGCGCAAGATCGACGCCGGGCGGGAGCCGATGATCCACACCCGGCGCGGCGCCGGCTACCTGATCAAGCCCGCGGTCTCATGAGCGGGCGGCGACGGTCGCGCACGCAGCGGCGAGCCCCCAAGCCGCGCACGCTGCGGACGCGGCTCGTCGTCGCGTCCGTGGTGCTGATCGCCGTGGTCTGCTCGGTGATCGGCGCCGTGACGACGCTCGCCCTGCGCTCCCACCTCTACGAGCAGCTGGACGGCCGGCTCACGGAGGTCGCCATGCGGGCGGCGGGCGGCCCACGGCCGCCGGACGGCCGCACGGGCGGCGGCCTGACGCCCCAGCGGCAGGGCAGCAGCGTCGACCTGGTCGAGTTCGTCACCCGGGGCCCGCAGCCGGAGGAGACGATCGTCGCGAAGGTCGACAACGGCACCGTCACCGACGCCGAGGTCGGCACCAAGGTCAACGGCGACAACAACGTCCCCGTGATGGACGCCAAGCCGCTCACCGGCACCCAGCTCGGCGTGCTCGACACGGTCCCGCGCGACTACCGCAAGCACACGGTGGACGTCCCCGGCCTCGGCGGCTACCGCGTCCAGTACGTGTCCGGCCCCAACGGCACCTACTACGTGGCCGTCCCCACCGCCGACGTCGAGAACACCGTCACCACCCTGATCCTGGTCGAGATCAGCGTCACCACCGCCGGACTCGTCGCCGCCCTGCTGGCCGGCGCCGCCATCGTCGGCGTCGCCCTGCGCCCGCTGCGCCGCGTCGCCGCCACCGCCACCCGCGTCTCCGAACTGCCCCTGCACACCGGCGAGGTGAACCTCAGCGAGCGCGTCCCGGAGCCGGAGACCGACCCGCACACCGAGGTCGGCCAGGTCGGCGCCGCGCTCAACCGCATGCTCGACCACATCCACGGCGCGCTGCACGCCCGGCAGCAGAGCGAGACCCGGGTACGGCAGTTCGTCGCGGACGCCAGCCACGAGCTGCGCACCCCGCTCGCCTCCATCCGCGGCTACGCCGAGCTGACCCGGCGCGGCCGCGAGGAGGTCGGCCCGGACACCCGGCACGCGCTCGGCCGCATCGAGTCCGAGGCGGGGCGGATGACGCTGCTCGTCGAGGACCTGCTGCTGCTCGCCCGGCTGGACGCGGGCCGGCCGCTGCGGTTCGAGCACACCGACCTCGTCCCGCTCGTCGTCGACACCGTCAGCGACGCGCGGGCCGCCGGGCGGGACCACAACTGGCGGCTGGACCTGCCCGACGAACCCGCCCTCGTCTCGGCCGACGCGGCCCGGCTCCAGCAGGTGCTCGTCAACCTGCTCGCCAACGCCCGCACCCACACCCCGCCCGGCACGACCGTCACCGCGCGCGTGCGGCACGCCGGGCCGTGGCTGTGCGTGGACGTCCAGGACGACGGGCCGGGCATCCCGGCCGAGCTGCTGCCGCGCGTGTTCGAACGGTTCGCCCGGGGCGACTCGGCGCGCTCGCGCGCCACCGGCTCCACCGGGCTGGGCCTGGCCATCGTGCAGGCCGTGGCGACCGCGCACGGCGGCGCCGTCACCGTCGACAGCGAACCCGGCCGGACCGTGTTCACGGTCCACCTGCCCGCCCTCCATCCGGAGCCGGACGCCCGCACCAAGGTTCGCGCACAGGCTCTTCCACAACCCCACTCACAGGCACGCCACAGCGTCACCACACCGGTGCGACAGGGCAGTTGAGGAGAGTCAGGGACATGCGAACCGACTCTTCTCCCGGCACCCTGCCGGCGCGGGAGCACCTCCCGGCCGGCGACGCCGGTACGCCTGTCCTGGACGTAGTGATCCCCGTCTACAACGAGGAGAAGGACCTCGGGCCGTGCGTGCTGCGGCTGCACGAGCACCTCGCGCGCACCTTCCCGTACGCGTTCCGCATCACCGTCGCGGACAACGCCTCCACGGACGGCACCCCGCAGGTGGCCGCCCGGCTGGCGGCCGAGCTGCCCGAGGTGGACAGCTTCCGGCTGGAGCAGAAGGGCCGGGGCCGCGCCCTGCGGACCGTCTGGTCCGCCTCCGAGGCGCCGGTCCTCGCCTATATGGACGTGGACCTGTCCACCGACCTCAACGCGCTGCTGCCGCTGGTGGCGCCGCTGATCTCCGGCCACTCCGACCTGGCCATCGGCTCGCGGCTCGCGCGCAGTTCGCGGGTGGTGCGCGGGGCCAAGCGCGAGTTCATCTCCCGCACCTACAACCTCATCCTGCGCGGCTCGCTCCAGGCCCGCTTCTCCGACGCGCAGTGCGGCTTCAAGGCGATCCGGCGCGATGTCGCCCAGGCGCTGCTGCCGCTGGTGGAGGACACCGGCTGGTTCTTCGACACCGAGATGCTGGTGCTGGCCGAGCGGGCCGGGCTCCGCATCCACGAGGTGCCGGTGGACTGGGTCGACGACCCGGACTCCACGGTGCACATCGTCAGGACGGCGACCGACGACCTGAAGGGCGTGTGGCGGGTCGGCAAGGCGCTGGCCACCGGCTCGCTGCCGCTGGACCGGCTGGCCCGGCCGTTCGGCGACGACCCGCGCGACCGCGAGATCCAGGACGTGCCGGGGGGACTGGCCCGCCAGCTCGTCGGGTTCTGCGTCGTCGGCGTCCTGTCCACCCTCTTCTATCTGCTGCTCTACAGCCTCTTCCGGCAGTTCGCCGGCTCCCAGACCGCCAACGCGGCGGCCCTGCTGGTCTCGGCGGTCGCCAACACCGCCGCCAACCGGCGGCTGACCTTCGGGGTGCGCGGCCGGGGCGGCGCCGTGCGCCACCAGGCGCAGGGACTCGTCGTCTTCGGCATCGGCCTCGTCCTGACCAGCGGCTCGCTGGCCGCCCTGAACGCGGCCACCAGCAGCCCGGCGCACTCCACCGAACTCGCGGTGCTGGTGGCGGCCAACCTCGCGGCGACCGTGCTGCGCTTCCTGCTCTTCCGGGCCTGGGTCTTCCCCGACCGCCAGCCGCCCCCGCCCGCCCCGGCCTCCGGTACCACCGGTACCTCCGGCGCCGACGGCGACGTACGCGGGTCGTCCGCACGGGTGTACGTCACGAGCGGCGACGGCGGCCGCCCGTCCCCGGTCCCCGGCCCGCTCCCGCAGCGCCCCACACCCCCGCGCACCTCGTACGACACCCCGGCCCGCACCGCGTACGACGCCCCGGCCCGCACCTCGTACGACGCCCCGCACGGCGGCTCCTACGACACCTCCGTCCACGGCACCTCCGGCCGCGACACCGCCGCCTACGACACCACCCCGTTCCGCGTCGGTGACGGCGCCGGACGCACCCGGGGGGACGCGACCACGCGACTGCGGCCGGTGCGTCCGAACGACACCGAAGCGAAGGACTCCCGATGACCACTGAGCACGACCGGACGGGCCGGAAGGAAGGCGCGGGGCCCTCGTCCTGGGGTCCGCCTCCGACCGCTCCCCCGACCCCGGCCCCGACCACGACGACGACCACGGCCACGACGGCGGCCACGGCGGCCACGGCGGCTACGGCGGCCACGGCCACCATCGCCCCCGCGGCCCCCGCCGTCCCGCCGCCCCCGGCGCACGCCCCCGGAGTCGCGCCCCCGCCCGCAACCGCCCCCGCCCCCGGAGCCGGCGAGCCGAAGCAGCCCTTCGCGCGCCGCCTCTGGCGCGGCCGGCCCGAGGACCCGCGCTGGGTGCGCCCCGCCTTCCTCGCCCTGCTGCTCGCCACCGGGCTCCTGTACCTCTACGACCTCAGCGCGTCCGGCTACGCCAACTCCTTCTACTCGGCGGCCGTACAGGCGGGCAGCACGTCCTGGAAGGCGTTCTTCTTCGGCTCGCTGGACGCAGGCAACGCCATCACCGTCGACAAGCCCCCGGCCGCGCTGTGGCCGATGGCCCTGTCGGTGCGGATCTTCGGGCTCAGCTCGTGGGCGATCCTCGTCCCCGAGGTGATCATGGCCGTCCTCACGGTCGCCGTGGTCTACGCGTCCGTACGCCGCCGGTTCAGCCCGGCCGCCGGACTGATCGCGGGCGCGGTGCTCGCGCTCACGCCGGTCGCGGCGCTGATGTTCCGGTTCAACAACCCGGACGCGCTGCTCGCGCTGCTGATGGCGCTGACCGTGTACCTCGTCGTCCGGGGCCTGGAGGACGGCCGCACCAAGTGGCTGGTGTGGGCGGGCGTCGCCGTCGGCTTCGCCTTCCTCACCAAGACGTTGCAGGCCTTCCTGATCCTGCCCCCGCTGGCCCTGCTCTACGGCGTCTGCGCGCCCGTGCGGCTGAAGAAGCGGCTGGGGCAGCTCGCGCTCGCGACGGCGGCGATCGTCGTCTCCGGCGGCTGGTGGGTGGCGATCGTCGAGCTGTGGCCCGCGTCCTCGCGGCCGTACATCGGCGGTTCGCAGAACAACAGCTTCCTGGAGCTGACCTTCGGCTACAACGGCCTCGGCCGGATCAACGGCGACGAGACCGGCAGCGTGGGCGGCGGTGGCGGCGGGGGCGGCGGCACGGGCCAGTGGGGCGAGACCGGCTGGGACCGGATGTTCAACTCCGAGATCGGCAGCCAGATCTCGTGGCTGCTGCCGGCCGCGCTGATCCTGCTCGTCGCCGGGCTGGTGCTCACCCGGAAGGCGGCGCGCACCGACCTGGCCCGCGCGTCCTTCCTCGCCTGGGGCGGCTCGCTGGTGATGACGGCGGCCGTCTTCAGCTACATGGCGGGCATCTTCCACCAGTACTACACGGTGGCCCTCGCGCCCTACCTCGCCGCCGTCGTCGGCATGGGCGCGACCGCCCTGTGGGCCCGGCGCTCCCGGCTGTGGGCGTCGCTCGCCCTGGCCGCCGCGGTCACGGCGACCGCGGCCTGGGGCTACGTCCTGCTGAACCGCACCTCCGACTACCTGCCCTGGCTGAAGTGGCTGGTGCTGGTGGGCGGGCTGACCGCGGCCCTGGGTCTGGTCTTCGCGGGGCGGCTCGGCCGCCGGCTCGCGCTCGCCACGGTGGCCGCGGCCCTGGTGACCTGCCTGGCCGGTCCGACCGCGTACACGCTGAGCACGGTGAACACCGCGCACACCGGGTCCATCCCGACGGCCGGACCGGCGGGCGCGAGCCGGATGGGCTTCGGCGGCGGCGGTCGCGGCATGGGCGGCGGCTTCCCCGGAGGCGGCGGCGCCAACGGCCAGAGCCGGCAGAACGGCCAGGGGCAGCAGAACGGCAACGGCCTCCCCGGCGGAGGCGGCACCGGCGGCTTCCCGGGTGGCGGCACCGGAGGCTTCCCCGGCGGCGGCACGCCGGGCCAGAACGGCCAGGGCCAGCAGAACGGCGGCACCGGCCAGGGGCAGCAGAACGGCGGCACCGGCCTCCCCGGCGGCGGCTGGACCGGCGGCGAGCGCGGCCGCACCGGCGGTATGGGCGGCGGCGGCATGGGCGGCCTGCTCGACGGCGCCCAGGTCGGCTCCGCGGCCAAGAAGCTGCTGGAGCAGGACGCGTCGAAGTACACATGGGTCGCCGCCTCCATCGGCTCCCAGAACGCGGCCAGCTACCAGCTCGCCACCGGCGACCCGGTGATGGCGATCGGCGGCTTCAACGGCACCGACCCGGCCCCGACCCTCGCGCAGTTCAAGAAGTACGTGGAGCAGGGCAAGATCCACTACTTCGTCTCGGGCGGCGGCATGGGAGGCGGCATGGGCGGCAGCGGCAACGGCACGTCCGCGCAGATCACCTCATGGGTGGAGAAGAACTTCAAGAAGGTGACGGCCGGTTCGGCCACCTTCTACGACCTCACCCAGCCGGTGACCGGCAGCTGACGGCCCCGCGCCGCACCGACCGCGGCGCCCACGGAGGCGGTGGCCGATCCGGCCGCCGCCTCCCCGCGTCCCGCCCGCCCGCGTTCCGCCCGCCTCCCCTCTCCCCGGGACGACCTTGTTGCCGTACCGGCCGGAGCGGGCACACTCCATGGCGGGGAGGCGGTCGCCCGGGTACGGGCCCCTTCGCAGGTCCGCCGGTTCGGGAAGTCGAGGAAGGTGCGCCATGGTGAGGACGGCCGGGGCCGAGGGCGCGGCGCGCCGCAGTGTCTGGCTGGCGGGCAAGGAGCGCCGGGGCGGACGCGGCGGCGGGCAGCCGTCCGGGCTCGACCGGGCGCGGATCACCGAGGCCACGGTGCGGCTGCTGGACGCCGAGGGGCTGAACCGGTTCTCGATGCGCCGGCTCGCCGCCGAGCTGAACGTCACGGCGATGTCCGTCTACTGGTACGTCGACACCAAGGACGACCTGCTCGAACTCGCCCTCGACGCCGTCTTCGGCGAGCTGCCGCCGCCCCGCCCGGACACCGGCGAGGACTGGCGCGAGGAGCTGCGCGGGCTGGCCGTCGGCTACCGGGCGCTGCTGGTGCGCCACCCCTGGCTGCCGCCGCTCGTCGGCCGCTACCCGAACATCGGCCCGAACGCCCTTGCCTACTCGCGCGAGGTGCGGCGCGTGGTCCGCCGTACCGGGCTGCCCGCGCACGGCATCACGGGTGCCATCTCGGCCGTCTTCCAGTTCGTCTACGGCTACGGCACGATCGAGGGCCACTTCTTCGGCCGGATCGCCGACTCGGGGCTGACGCCGGACGAGTACTACCGGCAGACCCTGGAGTCGGTGCGCCGGGACCCGCAGACCGCCGGGGTGATCGAGGAGTCCCGGGACCTCGTGGCGGCCCGGGGCGGCGACACGGTGGCGGAGATCCTCGACCGCGACTTCGCCTTCGCCCTGGACCTGCTGGTCGCGGGCATCGAGGCGATGGCGGCCCGCGGCTGACCGCTCGCTCAGGACGGCCGGCGACCGGTCGCCGCCCGGGGCTGGGCGGCCATCAGCCGGGGCCGAGCGGCGGCCCGGGGCCGAAGGGGCCTACGCCTCCTCGTCGTTCACCAGGCGCGCCGGGAAGCCGCCGGTGGCCACCGGGCCCCAGCGCTCCGGGGTGATCCGGATGATCGACTTGCCCTGCTTGATCATGGCCCCGCGGTACTCGTCCCAGTCGGGGTGCTCGCCGGCGATGTTGCGGTAGTACTCGACGAGCGGCTCCACCGAGTCCGGCGCGTCGATCACCTCGGCGGTGCCGTCGATCTGCACCCACGGCCCGTTCCACTCGTCGCTCAGCACGACCAGGCTGACCCGCGCGTCACGCTTGGCGTTACGGGTCTTGGCGCGCTCCGGGTAGGTGGAGACGACGATCCGCCCGGAGTCGTCCACGCCGCAGGTCAGCGGCGAGGCCTGCGGGCCGCCGTCGGCGCGGCGGGTCAGCAGCAGGGCGCGGTGGCGGGGCCGTACGAAGTCCAGCAGTTCGTCCCGCGAGACGCGGGTGTTGCTCGCGATGTTCGGTGCCATGCCCGCAGCGTAGACCGACCGCCTCACACAGCCGTGCCATGTCGGTTCGCCGGGGCGCAAGCCGACCGTCTACCAGGCGTAAATCGCGCGGACGGACGAGATAAGGTTCTGTTCGTCCTGTGCTCGCAGTCGGGAATGTGCTGCGGAGCTCTCCTGCGCATGGCCTCAGCGCCGTGCATGCCGAAGAGGTTCGTGGTGCCTGCGTCCGACTTTTCTGAATTGCCCCATTTTCTGGGGGACATCGAGCTGCCCGAAGCCCTGACGGCGGCCGCCCAGCAACTGCACGACACCACCACTCCGGACAGCACCCTGCAGGTCGCCGTGCGCCTCGCGGTGCAACTGCTGCCGGGGGCGGAGCACGCGGGCATCTCCGTGCTGGAACGCGACGGCCACCGCCGCAGCATCGCCCGGACCGACGAGGTCGTACGCACCGTGGAGGAAGCCGACGGCGCGCATGCGCAGGCGTCCTGCTGGGACCAGCTCTGGCACGCGCCCGTGGTCCGGCTGACGGACAGTGAGACGGAGGAGGGCGGCCGGTCGCTGGCCGACGCGGGGCTGCGCTCCGCGCTCGCGCTGCGGCTGCGCGCCGAGAAGCGGCGGCTGACCGTGCTCACCGCCTACGCCGGCAAGCCGCGCGCCTTCGACGCCGACGCCACCCGCATCGGCCGGCTGTTCACCGCGCACGTGAGCCTCGCCCTGGACTCGGCGACCGTGCGCGAGCAGCTCACCGAGGCGATGCGCACCCGGGACCTGATCGGCCAGGCCACCGGCATCCTCATGGAGCGCAAGGACATCGACGCGGCCGAGGCGTTCGACAGCCTGGTGCGCACCTCGCAGCGGGAGAACGTCAAACTGCGCGACATCGCCCGCCGGATCGTCGACGCGAAGCGGAACGCCACCTGACCGCGTGACACGCCTCGGGACACGACGAGGGCAGGCCCGCGAGACGCGGACCTGCCCTCGTTCCGTTCCGTTCCCGGTCGC
>NZ_JAIOAB010000089.1 GCF_019890635.1 Streptomyces sennicomposti | reverse complement strand
GGGGCGGCCGGGGGGGGGGGGCAGATCCGTCCCCCGGGCCGCCGGGGACGAGGCCGAACAGGGCGCCGGTGCCGCTGAGCGCCCCGCCGATGCCGCCGGCGATGCCGTCGCCGCCCACGGCGAGGACGACCCGGCCGCGCTCCCCCGCCTGCCGGGCCAGCTCCCGCGCGTGGGCGAGGCTGCGGCTGTACTCGGTCTCCAGCGAGGCGCCCGCCTCCCGCAGCGGCCGGGCCACCCGCAGCAGCGCCGCGGCGCCCGCGGAGCCGCCCGCGGTGGGGTTGACGATCGCGGTGAACTGTCGCATCGGTGGGCCTCCGGGGCGCTGAGCGGGCGTGGCGGGAGAGTACGGGACGGGGCGGGACCACGGGGCCCGGGGCTGTGAGAACCGGTGCTGTGAGAACCGGGGCTGCGGCGACAGGGACTTGTGGGCGCCGGGCCGGGACCGTGGGGGCCGGAACTGCGGGGGCCGGTCTCAGTCCAGGGGCAGCAGGACGCCGGGGTTGAGCAGGCCGGCCGGGTCCAGACGGCGTTTGACCGCCCGCAGGGCGTCCGCCCCGAGCGGTCCGGCCTCCCTCAGATACCAGTCGCGGTGGTCGGTGCCCACGCCGTGGTGGTGGCTGATGGTGCCGCCGGCGGCGAGGATCGCCTCGTTGGCGGCGTGCTTGGCGGGCGTCCAGTGCGCCACCGGGTCCTCGCCCTGCGCGGAGACCACCGTGAAGTAGAGGGAGGCGCCGTTCTCGTAGACGTGCGAGATGTGGCACATCACCAGCGGTGGGGTGCCGGCCTCGGTGAGCGCCGCGGTGAGGGCGTCGCGGACGGCGGCGTACAGCTCGGGCACGCGGGACCAGAAGGCGGCGGTCTCCAGGGTCTCGGCGAACGCGCCCACGTCCAGCAGCGCGTCGCGCAGGTACGGCGCCGAGTAGCGGCCGTGCGCCCACCGCTCGCCGGGCTCCTCGCCGAGATACGCGCCGCCGCACTCGCGCAGCACGGCGGCGGCGCGTTCCCTGCGGTGGGCCACCTCCTCGGGTTCGCCCTCGTAGCCCGCGACGGCCTGGCAGCCTGCCGGCTGCGCGTCCTGGGCGTCCTCGGCTCCGATGGCGTCGGGGTGGGCGAGGCCGATGAACGTCTCGGTCTCGTCGGACAGGCGCAGCACGGTGGGCCGGGGTCCGTCCTGGGCGAGGCGGCGCAGCGCGGCGGCGCCCTCCTCGAAGGAGGCGAAGCGCCAGCCCTCGTAGATCCGCGTCTTCGGCAGGGGGCGCAGGCGCACGGTGACGGAGGTGATGACGCCGAACGCGCCTTCGGAGCCGAGGACGAGCTGACGCAGGTCCGGGCCGGCGGCCGAGCGCGGGGCGCGGCCGGTCTCCAGGGTGCCCTCGGGGGTGGCGAGGGTGAGGCCGAGCACCATCTCGTCGAAGCGGCCGTATCCGGCGGAGGCCTGGCCGCTGGAGCGGGCGGCGGCGAATCCGCCGAGGGTGGCCCACTCGTAGGACTGCGGGAAGTGGCCGAGGGTGAAGCCGTGTGCGGCGAGCAGGGCCTCGGCGTCCGGGGCGCGCAGGCCGGGCTGGAGCGTGGCGGTGCGGGAGACCGGGTCGAGGGCGAGCAGCCGGTCCATGCGGCGCAGGTCCAGGGCGACGAACGGGCGCGGAGTAGAGCCTCGTTCGGGAGCGAGGCCGCCGACGACGGAGGTGCCGCCGCCGAACGGGACGGCGGCGAGGCCGTGGGCGGCGCAGGCGCGCAGGACGGCGAGCACGTCGTCGTGGCTCGCGGGCAGCACCACGGCCGCCGGGAGGTCGGTGACGTCGCCCTCGCGGATGCGCAGCAGATCGGGGGTGGACTTGCCGCGGGTGTGCCGGATGCGGGACTCGGCGTCGGTGCGGACGTGCTCCTCGCCGCCGGCGGCGTCCGCCAGCGCCCGGCGGGCGACGTCGGTGAGCGGCGGTTCGGGGACGGCGATCTCCGTGAGGGCGAGCGGTGCGGTGCCGCGGGGCTTGACGCCGAGCAGGTCGCGCAGCAGGGCGGTGACCGTCTCGGGCAGCGGCGCGGCCTTGGCCGGGTCGCCCCAGCCGCTCCACAGCATGTCCATGGGGTTGTTCCTCACCGGTCGGCGTCAAGGGGCGTTACACTGTTACACATGACGCCTATTCGTCACAACGGTTCCGGCGGGTCCGAGCGGTCCGACGCCTCCGCAGACACCGACGCCCGGGCGGGTACGGCCCGTCCGGCCGACGACACGGCCCGCCCGGCCGGCGACCCCGTCCTCGACGCCGTGCGCGACTGCGTCCTGGCCGTCGGCGTCCGCCGGACGACCATGACGGACGTGGCCCGGCGCGCCGGGGTGTCCCGGATGACGCTGTACCGGCGCTGGCCGGACGTGCGGTCCCTGGTGGGCGATCTGATGACCCGGGAGTGGATCGGCGTGGCCACCGGGGCGATGCCCGAGCGCCGCCCGGGCGTGCCCACGCGGACGCTGATCGTGGACGGCCTGGTGGCCGGGGTGGCCGCGTTCCGCGCGCACCCGCTGTTCCGCAAGATCCTCGACGTCGACCCGGAACTGCTCCTCCCCTATGTGCTGGACCGGCGCGGCGCCAGCCAGGAGGCCCTGCTCGAACTGATCGCCGAGGGCCTCCGGGAGGGCCACGCCGACGGCTCGGTGCGCCCGGGCCACCCCGCCCTGCAGGCGCGGTCCCTGCTGCTGGTCGTGCAGTCCTTCACCCTGTCGCTGCGCACGATGACCGACCCGGACGCCCCCGACCTGTCCGACGAGGCCTTCCTCGCGGAACTGCGGACCATCCTGGAGAGGACCCTGACGCCATGAACTCCAGCAGCAGCCCCCTGGACGCGGGCGCGCCGGACCAGCCGCCCGGCGCGCGCCCGGGGTCCTCGCTGACCGCCGCGCGCCGCGTCCGTGAACTGGCCCGGACGGTGGGCGGCCCCGCCGTCGACGTGCTGGTCGTCGGGCTCGGCGCGACCGGGGCGGGCGCCGCGCTGGACGCCGCAGCCCGCGGTCTGTCCGTCGCCGCGATCGACGCGCACGACCTGGCCTTCGGCACCTCGCGCTGGAGCTCCAAGCTCATCCACGGCGGGCTGCGCTACCTCGCCTCGGCGCAGCTCGACGTGGCCCACGAGAGCGCGGTCGAGCGCGGGGTGCTGATGGAGCGCACCGCGCCGCACCTGGTGGGCGCGCAGCCGTTCGTACTGCCGCTGACCCCGCTGGTCTCCCGGGGCCAGGCCGCGCTGGCCTGGGCGGGCTTCCGCGCGGGCGACGGCCTGCGTCTCGCGGCGCGCACCGCCCGCGCCACCCTGCCCGCGCCGCGCCGGCTCTCCGCGGTGGAGACCCGCCATCTCGCGCCGGCCCTGCGCGGCAGCGGGCTGCGCGGCGGCCTGCTGTCCTGGGACGGCCGGCTCACCGACGACGCCCGGCTGGTCACCGCGCTCGCGCGGACGGCGGCGGCGCGCGGCGCGCGGATCCTGACCCGGGTCCGCGCACTGGAACTGACCGCCACCGGCGCCCGGGTGCGCGACGAACTCACCGGCGAGGAGGGCGAGATCCGGGCCCGCGCCGTGATCAACGCCTGCGGGGTGTGGGCGGGCGGCCTGGTGGAGGGGGTGCGGATCCGGCCCTCGCGCGGTACGCACCTGGTGCTGCGCTCCGAGCGGCTGGGGCCGCTGCCCGCCGGGCTGCACATCCCGGTGCCCGGGGAGAGCAACCGTTTCGTCCTGGTCCTGCCGCAGGGCGACGGCCGGGTGTACGTGGGGCTCACCGACGAACCCGTCGAGGGTCCGGTGCCCGACGTCCCCGAGGTCCCGGAGACCGACATCGGCTTCCTGCTCGACGTCCTCGGGTCCGCCCTGGACGTGCCGGTGCGCCGCGAGGACGTGGTGGGGGCCTTCGCGGGGCTGCGGCCGCTGCTGGACGCCACACCCGAGGGCGCCGGCGGCGCGCCGCGGACCGCGGACATCTCCCGGCGGCACGCGGTGCTCACCTCGGCGGACGGTGTGATCACCGTGGTCGGCGGCAAGCTCACCACCTACCGGCGGATGGCCGAGGACGCCGTGGACGCCGCCCTCGCCGCGCGGGGGCCGGCCGCGGGTCCCTCCCCGACGGCCGCGCTGCCGCTGGTCGGCGCGGCCTCGCCGCAGACGCTCGCCGCGCTCCAGGCGCCGCGCCGCCTGGTCCGCCGCTACGGCACCGAGGCGCCGTACGTCCACGCCCTGGGCCTCAGTGACCCGCGCCTCGGCGAACCCGTGCTCGACGGGCACCCCGTCACCCGGGCCGAGCTGGTGTGGGCGGTGCGCCACGAGGGCGCGCTCGACGAGGCCGATCTCCTCGACCGGCGCACCCGCGTCGGCCTGGTCCCGGCGGATCGCGCCGCCGCGCTGGACGCGGCGCGGGAGGCATTGGGCGAGGTGCTGGGGTCGCGGTGACGGGGGGCGAGCAGGCGCGGGGAGGGTGAGTTCGGGGCTCGTATCGCCGTGCGCCGGGCCGATGCGATCCGGGTCCCTTCGCTTTGCGACGGGGCGGTGTGCTCCGTGCCTCCCCGGGGCGGTGTGCTCCGCGCCTCCCCGCGTCGCGGCCGGTGGGGTCCGTACCGCTGTACGCCGGGTCGGCTGTACGACCGCCCCCTCGTACGACGGGGCGGTCGTACGAGGGGGCGGCTGTGCGACGGGTCGGTGCGGCTGCCCGGGTGGTTCAGGCCGCCAGCGCCGAGCCCCGCTCCAGGAGGTCCCGCAGCTGCGCCCGGTGCAGGGCGGCGACCGGGGCGAGCAGGTCGGGGTGGCGCAGGAGCGCGGCGGCCGTGCGGTCGGTGTCGTCGGGGGCGATCAGACGCCGGAACTCGACCGGCGTCCCCGCGGCGCCCGCGCCGGCGAGCGCGGCCACCGCGCGGCCGGCCAGCTCCGGATCGGTGAGCAGACAGGCGGCCCAGCTGGCGACGACCTCGTCCACCCAGGTGCGCCACGCGTACGTCTCCGGGTCGGCGGCCCCGCCGCCGTCCGCGCCGGTGATCCAGTCCAGCCGCGCGGAGCCGCCCGGTCCCGCCATGCCGACCAGGGCGGCGTCCACGGGCGTCGGATAGCGCAGCCAGGCCGCGGCCGTGACGGCCTGACGCGCCTGCATCTCGCACAGCACGGAGGCCAGCGCGCCGCCGGCGGCCGGATAGGCGCCGGTCAGCCACTGGGTGGTCGCCGCGATGAGGGGCGAGAGATCCGAGAGGTCTTCGAGCACTGGCGGGCCGTTCGAGCGTGTCGCGGGCACAGGGACGGCCAGCACCGTAGCCCGCGGCCCGGGGACGGCGATATGGCCCGGGCCTCCTTCGGGGCGTGGCCTCAGCCACACCCGCCGGGAGGCCCGGGCCGGTGCGCGGATACGGGCCCGACCCGCGGTCGCGGGTCGGGCCTTCGGAGGGGGGTCAGGCCTGCGGATGGGGTCCGGACCTGCAAGACGGTCTGGCCCGCGGGTGGGGTCAGGCCTGTGCCGGGAAGCGTTCCCAGACGCGGTGGGCGCCCAGCAGGCGGACGACCTGCTCCAGGGTGGTGGTGCCGCTGTCGCCGACGATCACGCCGGGCGCGTCGGCGGGCACGCCGGCCGCCTCCAGCGCGGCCTCCGCGCCCTTCCACGCGCCGATCGCCTTGCCGTGCCGGAACGCCTCCGACAGCAGCAGCGCGACCCGCGGGTCGTACGTGGCCTGCTGGACGGTGGCGAGGCCGGACTTGGCGTCCCGGGCGCCGTAGGCGTCGGCGCCCACACCCGGGGCCCCGGCCAGCAGGACGGCGTCGAACTCCACCGAGCGGGCGGTGGCGTAGGTGCGCTGGACGGTCAGCGCGTCCGCGCCGTCGCCGAGCGTGCCGCCGGTCGGCGCGACGACCAGGGGGACCATGCCCGCGGCGAGCACCGCGTCGCGCACGGCCCGTACGCCCTCGAGGTCGCCGTCGGGACCGGTGACGATGCCGACGATCCTGCCGTCCGTGGGCCAGGTGTGACCGACCTGGGAGAGGGCCGGGCTCGGCTCGACGTCGGCGAGCGGCACGGTGGCCGAGGGCGCGGGCAGGCCGAGTCCGGCGGCCACCTCGGCGCACAGCTCGGGGTCGATGTTGGCCAGCACCTGGAGTCCGCGTTCCTTGATGGACTGCTCGTAGCACTTGCCGAGTTCGAAGGTGTAGGCGCCGATGATGTGCTCGCGCTCCACCGGGCTCATGCTCAGCCAGAACCGGCGGGGCTGGCTGAAGTGGTCGGCGAAGGACTCGGGCGCCTCGCGGACCTTCTTGCCCTCCGGGACCGTCACCGGCGTCTCGATGTACGCCCCGGTGTCCGCGCCCGCGAGGAACGGGCAGCCGCCGTCGAGGGAGTTGGGCCGGTAGGGCGCCACGCCCCGGTGCACGGCGGTCTGGTGGAAGCTGTCGCGCAGCATGTCGTTGACCGGCGCGTGCGGGCGGTTGATCGGAATCTGCGGGAAGTTGGGGCCGCCGAGCCGGGTGATCTGGGTGTCCAGGTAGGAGAACAGGCGCCCGGCGAGCAGCGGGTCGTCAGTGATGTCGATGCCGGGCACGAGGTGGCCGACGTGGAAGGCGACCTGCTCGGTCTCCGCGAAGAAGTTGGAGGGGTTGCGGTTGAGGACGAGCTTGCCGATCGGCTGCACGGGGGCCAGCTCTTCGGGGACGATGTTCGTCGGGTCCAGCAGGTCGATGCCCTCGAAGGTCTGGTCGGGGGTGTCGGGGAAGGTCTGGATGCCGAACTCCCACTCGGGGTAGGCGCCCGCCTCGATGGCGTCGGCGAGGTCCCGGCGGTGGAAGTCGGGATCGACGCCGTTGATGATCTGCGCCTCCTCCCACACCAGGGAGTGCACACCCAGCTTCGGCTTCCAGTGGAACTTCACCAGGGTCGTCTCGCCCGCCGCGTTGACCAGGCGGAAGGTGTGGACGCCGAAGCCCTCCATGGTGCGGAACGAGCGCGGGATGCCGCGGTCCGACATGTTCCACAGGGTGTGGTGGGTGGCCTCGGTGTGCAGGGTGACGAAGTCCCAGAAGGTGTCGTGGGCGCTCTGCGCCTGCGGGATCTCCCGGTCCGGGTGCGGCTTGCCGGCGTGGATGACGTCGGGGAACTTGATGGCGTCCTGGATGAAGAAGACCGGGATGTTGTTGCCGACCAGGTCGAAGACGCCCTCGCTGGTGTAGAACTTGGTCGCGAAACCGCGGGTGTCGCGCACGGTGTCGGCCGAGCCGCGCGAGCCGAGCACGGTGGAGAACCGGACGAAGACCGGCGTCTCGACGTCCTCGGCCAGGAACGCGGCCTTGGTGACGGAGGCGGCGGTGCCGTAGCTCGTGAAGACGCCGTGCGCCGCGGAGCCGCGGGCGTGGACCACGCGCTCGGGGATGCGCTCGTGGTCGAAGTGCATGACCTTCTCGCGCAGATGGTGGTCCTGGAGGAGCACGGGGCCGCGCGGTCCCGCCTTGAGCGAGTGGTCGGTGTCGTACAGGCGGGTGCCCTGGGCGTTCGTCAGATAGGCGCCGCTCTGCGCCATCCGGGCCTGGTCGGCGCCCGTGGGCTGGCCGGTGGGCGAGACGGTGTCCGGGCCGGTCTGGTCCGGCTTGGGCGGCAGCGGGTCGTGGGGCTCGGTCGGCTCCGCGACCGGCGGCGACACGGCGCCCGGCTTGCCGGGGATGCCCTCCTCGGGGCCCTCGGCGCCGCCGCGCAGGGCGTCGGTGACCTTCTGGGCCGCCTGCTTGATGGGGTTGTCCTCGCTCATCAGTACCCGTTCCTCCGCTCCTGGCCGTGCCGTCGTGTGCGGCTCGGCCGTGTGCTGTCCGGTTGCCGGTCGTCCTCGGCCGCGCCGGTGGTCACCGCTGCGCCCGCGCCGAGGGGAAAGTAGAAAATGGGAAAGTGGGAAAAGCGAACATAAGACAGTAGAAGTAGACAAAGGCGCAAAACGCCGTGAAGGGGCATCTACCCCGTCAATCTCTCATGGCGCGGGGAATGGCGCATGGGACGCGCAACGACGGGGTGAACGCCGGACCGAGTCGTCACCTCACGCCCTCCCCTCACTCCGCACCGCACCGCTCCCCTCCGCACCGCTCTGATCGCTCCTCGCCGCTCCGGCCGACCCACCGCGTACCCAGCCGGGGGCGCTCAAGCCCTGTGGATTCCGCCTCCGTTACAGTGACCCGCCTGCGCGGACGGGGAGAGGGCCCGGCCGTGGGGCGGGGAGGGAGAGACAGGGTGTCGATCAGGGCGGAAACGGCGTGGCGGGTTCCGCTGGCCGTGGCGGTGCTGCTGGGCGGGGCGCTGACGGGCTGCGCGGACGGCGCGGAGCCGGGCGGGGCGGGGGCCTCGGCGGGCGGTACGGCGACGTCCGCCGGCGTCGCCTCGTCCGCGGGCGTCGCCCGCAGCGGCGGCAGGGTCGGGGCCGCCGGGTCGGCCTGTCCGCTGCCCGTCGCCTTCGACGTGGCCGCCGGCTGGAAGGCGAAGGCGGTCGACCGCGCGGGGCTCGGGGACTCGGCGGAGGCCGGGGAACTGGCGGACGCCCTGCTGAAGCAGGGTCCGGTGACGGCGGTCTGCGAGATCGACGCCAAGCCCGCCGGGAACATCGGCTTTCTGCGCGTCTACACCGCCGGTCCCGCGGCGGGCGACGCGCGCACGGTGCTGCGCGCCTTCGTGGCGGCCGAGGGGTCGGTGAGCCGGGTGAGGTACCGGGCGTTCGAGTCGGGCGGCCTGTCCGGCGTCGAGGCCGAGTACCTCGTCACGGACAAGCTCCTGGAGGAGAAGGCCAAGAAGAGCGCGGTCGCCGTCACCACGTCCAAGGGGCCGGTCGTCCTGCACTTGGGCGGCCTGGACACCGGCGAGCACGACGAGATGCTCCCGGCGTACGAACTCGCCAAGCGGACGCTGGGCGCTACGTGAGTGGAGGAGCGGCGCGGGGGTGGTCGGGCGATGCGCCTGTCGACGTATCTCGGCGTGCTCGGCATGACCGGCCTGACCGCGCGGGGGCGCGGGGCGTCATCAGGCGGCTGTCGCCAGCCGCCTGACCACCACCGGCCGCCCGTGGGCGCAGGCGGTGCGCTTCGGGTGGCGGGCACGGAGTGCCGGCGGCCCCTGCGGCGGCCCTCCGGCCAGGATCACCTACGCCCCCTGCCCGTGCACGACCGACCGGACGCGGGCCGCGCAGGGCCATCGGCGGTGGGCGCCCGTCGGGCGCGGGGCGCCCGTGGCTGTCGGTTGTGGTCAGACCGGCCGGTACGCGGCAAGTGGCAGGCGTCATCCGATCGGCGGGGCCGGCTCCGGCTTCCGAGGGGCCCGCTGACCGCGCGCAGACAGCGCAACCGTGGGCGGTGGTCGCGCTGCGGGCGCGGGACGCCTACCGCCCCTGACGGTGCCCGGCTGATCGGACGCGGACTGCCGGGCGTCCGGTAGCGCGGGCCGTTTGCGGAGCGCCGAGGGCGGCCATCGCGTGGGTGCGGGCCGCCTTCGCCCCCTGGCGTGGACGTGCTGGCCGTAGGCGGGCCGCCCACGGCCACCAGCGGGGGCCGCCCGGTCGGTGCGGAGCATCCGCGACTCCGCGCTGCGGCCGTCGGGGCGGCGGGGACCGTCCACGGTCGTCGTCGGGCGGTGGGCCGGAGGCCCGTCGCCCGTGGGGCCCGCCCCGGTCACCCGGTCGCCCGGTCTCCCGCCGCCGCCGTGCCGTGTCGATGCGGGTACGCCGGGTACCCGCCCGGCACACGAGGCGTCCGGGAGGTGCGGGGCCGGCGGTCGCGCGGCCGGCGGGCGCCGTACTGGGGCAGGTCCGGCGATTGGAGTGGGCATGGCACGCAACGGAGGCGACGCGGCTCCCGCCCGGCAGGCGGGGCCTGCCGGCCTTCGTCTGGCGGCGGGCGGGACGGGCGAGGCCTCCTGTCAGGGGGCGCCGCCGCGGGGACAGCAGCTGCCCCGCGACCGCAACCAGGCGATCCTGGAGGCGGCCAAACAGGTCGGCGCGCTCCTGAAGCGGAAGGGCCACGCCTTCGCGCTGGCCGGCAGCGTGGCCGCCTACGCGCACGGCGGCAGCGAGAACCTCCAGCACGACGCCGACTTCTGCGTGCGCCGCGAGGACGCCGAAGCGGTGGCGCAGACCCTGCGGGAGGGCGGCCTGACCGTCTACACCCCGCCGGAGGACTGGCTGATCAAGGCCAAGTGCTTCGACCAGGACATCGACATCATCTTCGAGCTGGCCCACCAGCCGGTGACCCGGGAGATGCTGGAGCGCGCCGAGGAACTGCCGGTGGACTCCGTGCGGATGCCGGTGCTGGCCCCCACCGATCTGCTGTGGGGTCTGATCGCGGCGTTCTCCGAACACCACTGCGACTTCGGGGCCGTGCTGCCGATCGCCCGCGCGCTGCGCGAGAAGGTCGACTGGGAGCGGGTGCGGGCGGCCTGCGGCGACGAGCCGATGCCCGCCGCGTTCTTCTTCCTCCTCGAACGCCTGAACGTCATCACCCCGCACGGGCGTGCGTGAGAGGACCCGAGCGTCCGTAGCCCCGAGCATCCGTAGGAGGAGCAGCGTCATGAACCACCACGGCCAGGAGCAGGCCCCCGGCGCCCCGGCCGCCGGGAACGACGCGGGGACCAACCTGGAGTACCGCGTCGCCCATCTGAGGGAACAGATCGCCGGCGGCCCCCTGGGCGAGCTGGGGGTACGGCTGGAGGTGCGCGGCGAGACGGTCCTGCTGACCGGGACGGTCCCCTCGGCGCAGTGCCGCGACGACATCTGCGGCCTCGTCGCCGGCGAGCTGACCGGGCGCCAGGTCCACTGCGACATCGTCGTCGCCGACGCCACCACTCCCGACCACGCGGAGGACCTCGCATGATCCGGATAGCAGCCGTCGGGGACATCCACATGGCGCCGGAGACCCGGGGCACGCTCCGGCCCGCCTTCGAGACACTGCCCGAACTCGCCGACGTCCTGCTGCTGGCCGGGGACCTCACCCGGCACGGCACCCCCGAGGAGGCCCGGGTGGTGGCGGACGAGATACGGGACGTGGGCGTGCCGGTCGTGGCGGTGCTCGGCAACCACGACCACCACGACGACCGGCCCGAGGAGGTCACCGCGATCCTGGAGGACGCCGGCGCGCAGGTGCTGGAGGGGCGCGGGACCGTCGTGCGGTGCGGCGACAGGCGGGTCGGCGTGGCCGGTACGAAGGGGTTCGGCGGGGGCTTCATGGGGCGCTGCGCGGGCGAGTTCGGCGAGCCGCTGATGAAGGAGTTCGTCCGGTACACCCGCCGCTGCGCCGACGGGCTGCGCACGGCGCTGGAGGAGCTGGACGGGCAGGGGTGCGACGCGCGGATCGCGCTGACCCACTACTCCCCCGTCCCCGAGACGCTGGCCGGCGAGCCGCTGGAGATCTATCCGTTCCTCGGCAGCTATCTGCTGGCCGAGGCGGTCGACACGGCGGGTGCGGACCTCGCCGTCCACGGCCACGCGCACGCCGGCACGGAGAACGGCATGACCAACGGCGGCGTACGGGTGCGCAACGTGGCCCAGCCGGTCATCGGACGGGCCTTCCACATCTACCACCTGCACGAGCGGGAGCCGGCGCCCACGGGGGCACGGACCGCATCGGCCGGCGAGCGGGACGGCTGACCGGGCGCCGCGGCCGGCGCGCCCCCTCACGCCGGGTGGGCCGGAAGTGATCGGTGCCCGGCGGCGGAGCACCGCCGGCTCCAGCGGGGCCGCTTACCCTGGGGTCCGTGCACATCTGTTTCGTCTGCAGCGGGAACATCTGCCGGTCGCCGTCCGGGGCGCTGGTCCTCGCCGAGCGGCTGCGCCGCGCCGGTCTGGACGGGGCGGTGCGGGTCACCAGCGCCGGCATCGGGCCCTGGCACGTCGGGGAGCCCATCGACGAGCGGGCCGGTGCGGCCCTGGCCCGGCACGGCTATCCGGTGGAGCACGTGGCGGCGCAGGTCGGCGCCGAGCACCTGGACGCCGATCTGTTCCTGGCGATGGACGCCGGCCACGAGAAGGCGCTGCGGCGTCTCGTGGCCGACCCGGCCAAGGTCCGGCTGCTGCGCTCCTTCGACCCGGCGGCCACCGGCGACCTGGACGTGCCCGACCCGTACTACGGCGGCCCGGAGGGGTTCGACGAGGTGCTGGCCATGATCGAGGCCGCGATGCCCGGGCTGCTGGCCTGGGTGCGCGAGCGCCTGCCGTCATGACGGACGAGCCCCGGGACGGCAGCGGTGAGTCCGGGCCGGACCCGGACCCGCCCGGCGCGGCCCGCCCGGCAGACGGCCCGCCGGGCGGCGACGACAGCGGGACCCCCCACGACGGAAGCCACCACGACGGAAGCCACCACGACAGAGGCCGCCACGGCGGGGCCCGTCACGACGCCGCCCACGACGACGGCCCCGGCGCCGCCGCCTCCCGGCTGACCGGCCGTGCGGCGGTCGCCGAGCGCCGGCTGTCCGCGGCGCTCGCCGAAGTGACGCTCGACGGCGGGCAGGTGGTGATGGTCAAGCGCGGCGACGCACCGGGCGCGGTGTGCGCGGAGGCGGCCGGGCTGGCCTGGCTCGCCGAGGCCCGCGCCGTACGCGTCCCCGCGGTACGCGGCCACGACGCGCACCGCCTGGTCATCGACCGGGTCGCCGAGGGGCGGCCCGATGCGCGGGCCGCGCTCCGGTTCGGCCGGGACCTGGCGGCGCTGCACGCGGCGGGGGCCCCGGCGTTCGGCGCGCCGCCGCCCGGCGGCCCCGAGGAGGCGTACATCGGCCGCGCCCCCATGCGCAACGTGCCCGGCGACGACTGGCCCTCCTGGTACGCCGCGCACCGGGTGCTGCCCTATCTGCGCCGCGCGGTGGACGAGGGCGTCCTGCGTCCGGCCGAGGCGGCGGAGATCGAGGGCGTGCTGGAGCGGCTGCCGGACCTCGCGGGCCCGGCCGAGCCGCCCGCCCGGCTGCACGGCGACCTGTGGAACGGCAACGTGCTGTGGGGCGCGGACGGCCGGGTGTGGCTGATCGACCCCGCCGCGCACGGCGGCCACCGGGAGACCGACCTGGCGATGCTTCACCTGTTCGGCTGCCCGCACCTGGACCGGGTGCTGGCCGGCTACCAGGAGGCGGCGCCGCTCGCCGACGGCTGGCGCGACCGCATCGGACTGCACCAGCTCTTCCCCCTGCTGGTCCACGCGGTGCTGTTCGGCCGCGGTTACGCCGAGCAGGCGCTCGCGGCGGCCCGCGGCGCGCCCGCGTGACGCGCGCCGCCCCGCCGGTCCGGTGCACGGCGGTGGGGTGGCGCGGTCGCGCACCGGGGCGGCCGCGGCGGCGCACAGACGCCGGGTGGGTCCGCGCCCGCCCGGCCGGCGGCTCACAGGTGGGGCCGGTGACCCCGTTCCTGGTGGGGGAAGCGCTGGTCGGCGCCGGGCAGGGCCGGCTTGGGCAGCGTCGCCACCTCCTCCTTCGCCTTCCGCAACTGCTCGGCCGTGTCGGCGGGCAGCCGGGGCGGGCGCGGCCGGGTGTGCGAGAAGCGGAACGGCGAGGTGAAGTCGCCGAAGGTCTCCCGCCGCCAGTCGCTGATGTTGGGCTCCGCCACTCCGGTGAACCGCTCCAGGAACTGCAGCGCCGAGGTGTGGTCGAAGGCCTCCGTGGCGACCCAGCCGCCCACCGTCCAGGGCGAGACGACGATCGCCGGGACGCGGAAGCCGCCGCCGATCGGCAGGCCCTTGATGAACTCGTCGGGCGTGCCGGCGGGCGGGGTGGGCGGGGCCACGTGGTCGAACAGGCCGTCGTTCTCGTCGTAGTTGAGGATGAAGGCGGTCTTGCGCCACACCTTCGGGTTGGCGGCGACGGCCTCGATCTTGGAGGCGACGAAGTCCGCGCCCGCGGCCGGGAGATAGTCGGGGTGCTCGGACTGGTAGCTGGTCGGCATGATCCACGAGACGGCCGGGAGGCGGTCGCCCCGGGCGTCGTCCTCGAACGTGCCCTCCGGCTGGGGCCGTACGCCCCGCTCGTACAGGTCGGAGCCCGGCGCGGCGTTCCTGAACGCGGCGAACTGCTCCAGCATGTTGCAGCCGTAGTCGTCGTCCTGCTGGTAGACCTTCCAGCTGACTCCGGCGGCCTGCAGCCGCTCCGCGTACGTCGTCCAGCGGTAGGGCGTGGGCGCGGTGTTGCTGGTGACGGGCCCGCCGCGGGTGCCGCCCGGGTCGATCGTCCCGGTCATCCACATCAGGCGGTTGGGCCAGGTCGGGCCGAAGACCGAGCAGAAGTAGTGGTCGCAGACGGTGAAGGTCTCGGCGAGCGCGAACTGGAACGGGATGTCCTCGCGCGTGTAGTAGCCCATGACGTAGGGGCCGTTGACGCCGTCGGCCTTGCGGTGCGCGGGCAGCCACCGGTCCATCTTGCCGCCGTTCCACGCCTCGTGCTGCACCGACCAGGCGTGGCTGGTGGACGGGATGGCCTGGGCGCTGGACTTGTGGGTGTCCAGGTGGAAGGGGAGCAGGTAGCCCTTGGGGTTCTCGGCGTCCGGCTGGTAGAAGACCGAGCGGCCGTCGTCGAGTTTCAGGGCGTGCGGGTCGGCGAAGCCGCGGACGCCCGACAGGGTGCCGAAGTAGTGGTCGAACGACCGGTTCTCCTGCATCAGCAGGACCACGTGCTCGATGTCGCGCAGCGAGCTGTGCCGGGGCGGCTCGGCGGCGACGGCCTTGCGGACGCTCGGCGGCAGCAGGGACAGCGCCGCGGCGCCTCCCGCCGCGCCCGCGGCCGAACCAAGGAGTCTGCGGCGTGTCAACTCGGCCATGAAATCCCCTTCTTGAGCGGACGAGGCTCTCGCACGGGTCTGGCCCGGCCGCCGGAGCGGAGCGGACCGCCGACCACTCTCCGCCCGCCGCGCCGGGCGCCGTCAGGGACCGGGGATGAACAAGTGCCCAACGCGTGGAGCCGAGTTGGCCAACCCATGACCGGGGCCACCGGGCCGTCACCCGGCCGTCGCCCCGCCGTGGGAAAAGGCCGCCCCACTGCACACGGCACCGGGGCGGCCGGGCCACGTTGTGTACCGGTTTGGTCACCGAGTGGCACTGCCGCCCCAGTTGTCGCCCGGGAAGTTCCCGCCCGTGGTAGGAAATACGGCGAAACAGGCATGCCGGCGTACCACCGGGTGCGCCACCGGTCATGCCGGGCCGGCCCTTCGGGGCCGCAGGGGGAAAGGTGTCACCGCAGTGAACCGCACACGCTCAACCGCCGCCGTCCTGGCCGCAGTCGGGGTCGTCACCGCCGCTCAGCTGGGTCTCGCCGGGGCCGCCTCCGCATCGACCGCCGCACCGCGGAGTTCGGGCTGCCCGGTCAGCATCGTCTACCCGTCCCGCTTCTACGTCGACCACAACGGCTGGGTGACCAACGGGGGTCTGTACTTCGGCATCAAGAGCAAGACGAGCAAGAGCGTCAAGAAGGTCACCTTCACGGTCGCCAACTCGAAGAACATCCGCTTCGGCACGGCGAAGGCGACCGGCGGCCGGATCAGCCACCGCACCTCGACGACCGTCTCCGTCTCCACCACCACCCTCAAGGGCAAGGCGAGTCTCGGCTTCCGGGTCCGCACGCACCTGCTCAACACCCGCAGCTACAAGCTGAAGCTCACCCTGCACGGCTCCGGCTGGAACTGCGCGGTCAACCAGGGCACCTGGGGCGCGTGACCGCAGGGCCGCACGTCCGCTCCTGACCGCCGCGGCGCGCGGCGCCGGCGCCCCGGCCTCTCCCGGCCGGGGCGCCGGCGCGTCCGGGGCCGCCCCCGCCGCCCCGGCGCCGCGCGCTGCGGCGCGCGTGGGCATCGTGATCGGCTTACGGGGTATCGCACGGTGAGCGGGGTACGCTGCGCATGCCGGGGGCCGCGGGCGACGTCACCCTTGCAGGAGACGGGGAGAAGGGTGGTGCGAACGGATGGACTGGCGTGAGTTCGCCGAACAGATGGCGCAGCTCGCCCGGCGTCTGCTGGCCCAGGACTCGCCCCAGGCGACGCTCGAGGAGATCGTCTCGGCGGCGGTCGAGCTGATCGACGGCTGCGAGGCCGCCGGCATCCTCGCCGTGCGCAAGGGCCGGGCGGTGAGCCTCGCGGTGAGCGGGGACATGGTCGAGGAGTCCGACCGGCTGCAGGGCGAGCTGGGCGAGGGGCCGTGCTTCGACGCCGCCCGCCGGGTGGACGGCGACCGGATGTTCCGCATCAGCGACATGACCAAACCGCAGCCCGCCTGGCCGCGGTACGCGCCGGCCGCCCGCGACCTGGGCATCGGCAGCATGATGGGCTTCCTGCTGTACACCGAGGACGAGGACTTCGGCGCGCTGGACTGCTACTCCACCCGGCCCGGCGCGTTCACCCCGGAGGACGAGACGGCCGGCTGGCTGCTGGCGTCGCACGCCGCGGTGGCGGTGGCCAGCGCCCGCACCGTCGACCAGCTCGAACACGCGTTGGAGACCCGGCACGCCATCGGCGAGGCCATGGGCATACTGCGCGAGCGGCACCGGCTGAGCGAGGACGACGCCTTCGCGGTGCTGCGCCGCATCTCCCAGCACCACAACGTCAAGCTCCGCGACGTCGCCCAGAACATCCGCGAGAAGCGGCCCGAGAAGCCCTGACGGACGGCCCCCGCCGGATGTCCGCCGCCGCGCCGGGTGCGCCGCCGGGGCGTCCGGGCGCATTCTTGCTGTGTCGTGCTCCTGTCGGCGCAGGGACGAGGTGGAGCCGATGACGAGCGAGGACGAGAGAGCGGACGCGACGGCGGCGCGGCCGGCCGCGCCGCTGGCGGACGCCGTCACCGAGGCCCTGGGCGCGGCCGGGGGTCTGGCCGCCGGTGTCTACCTGCGGTCCACCACCGCGCGCCTGCTGCGCCTCGCCGTGCTCTCGGGGCTGCCCGGGCCGCTGTTCCGTCCGTGGTGGCGGATGCACGTGGACCGCCGGTTCCCGGTCGCCGACGCCTACCGGCTCGGCGTCCGGGTCGCCCTGCCCAACGCCACCGAGACCATGCGCCGCTACCCGCAGTTCGCGGCCGGTCTGCCCTTCCCGTTCGGTTCCCTGTACGTGCCGGTGACCGCGGGGCAGGCGACGTACGGGGTGCTGACCGTGCTGCATCCCGCGCTGCCGGACGCCGGCGAGGCCCCGGCGGGCCATGACCGCGTCGTGCGGATCGCTCGGGAGCTGGGGTCCGCGCTGGCCGGACTGGAGAGCGGCGGCGGCCCGGCGGTGGTGTGGGACGGCGAGCCGCTGTGCGTGCGCCCGCCCGTCGCCCGCGCCTTCGAGGGGCGGGTGGGGCGGTTCGCCTGGGACCCGGCGACCGGCGCCCTGACCGCCGACGACCGCTGCCGGCTGCTGCTGGGCTGCTCCGGCGCCGGACCGCCCGGCACGGGTGGAGACCTCGCGGACGCGGTGGCCGCCGACGACGGCCACCGGGTGCTGGCCGCGCTGCGCGAGGCGGCGGCGGGCCGGCCGGCCGCGCTGCCGCTGCCCGTGCGCACCCGCGAGGGGCAGCTGCGGCTGATGGAGTTCTGGACGTCGTACGCCGCGCCCGCGCCGGGGGCGTACCGGGTGAGCGGGACCGTACGGGACCCCGGTCCGGGCGCGCTCGGGGACGCGGCGGCCGACCTGCTCCCCGACGGGGTGTTCTGCCTGGACCGGCTCGGCACGGTCGTCTACGCCAATCCGCGCGCCGCCCGGCTGCTCGGCCGGCCCCGGCCGCTGCTCGTGGGCCGCTCGCTGTGGGAGTGCGTGCCCTGGCTGGACCATCCCGCGTGCGAGGACCAGCTGCGGGCGGCGCTGCTGTCGCCGGGGCCGGTGCACTTCCACGTCCGGCGGCCGCCCGCCGAGGGGCGCACGCGACCCGACGACGCTCTGCTGGCCTTCTCCGTGCACGCCGGCCCGGAGCTGCTGACCTGTGTCGTGCGCCCGGCCGACCAGCCGGTGCGCGGACCCGTCGACGTCCGCCCCGAGGACACCGCCGACCCGCCCCCGTCCGCCGGCCCCGGTCCGTCCGGCGGCCCTCCCGCCGATCCCCTCTCCCCCGCCGCCGACGAGGCCGCCTCCGCCGGGCCGCGCACCGCCGCGCACGTGTACCGGCCGATCGTCCTCGCCATCGCGCTGACCGAGGCCGTCACCGCCCGGCAGGTGTCGGCCGTGGTCATGCAGGAGCTGCTGCCCGCGTTCGGCGGCGACCGGCTGGCCATCTACCTGCTCCAGGACCGGCATCTGTACCTGGCCTGGGAGAGCGGCTTCCCCAAGGGCTTCCTCACCCCCTTCGAGGGGGTCGGCCTGGACGCCCGTATCCCGGGCGTGGAGACGCTCACCACGGGCCGCCCGCTGTTCTTCGACTCCATGGACGAACTGGCGGCCCGCTATCCGGGGCTCGCCATCGACGCCGAGGTGGGCTCGCGGGCCTTCCTGCCGCTGATCGCCTCGGGCCGCCCGGTCGGCAGCTGCATCCTCGGCTTCGACCGGCCGCGCGGCTTCAGCGGCGAGGAGCGCACGGTCCTCACGGCGCTGGCCGGACTGATCGCGCACGCCATGGAGAAGGCCCAGCGCTACGACACCGAGGCCGCCCTCGCGCGCGGGCTCCAGCAGGCGCTGCTGCCCCGGCGGCTGTCGGCGCACCCGGCGGTGGAGACGGCGGGCCGCTATCTGCCGGGCACCCAGGGCATGGAGGTGGGCGGGGACTGGTACGACGTGGTGAGCGCCGGGGACGGTCTGGCGCTGGTCATCGGGGACGTCCAGGGGCACGGGGTGCAGGCGGCCGCCACCATGGGGCAACTGCGCAGCGCGGTGAAGGCGTTCGCGCTCGGCGACCGGCCGCCCGAGGAGGTGATGAGCGGCACCAACCGGCTGCTGATCGATCTCGACCCGGGGCAGTTCGCGAGCTGCTGCTATCTGCGGCTGGACCCGGCGACCGGGGTGGCGCGGGCGGCCCGGGCCGGGCATCCGCTGCCGCTGCTGCGTCACCCGGACGGCCGAACCGAGGTCTGCGACCTGCCCGGCGGCGTCGTCCTCGGGGTCGACGACACCGCCCGCTATCCGGTGGGCGAGCTGCGGCTGGAGCCGGGCGCGATCCTGGCCCTGTACACCGACGGGCTCGTGGAGCGGCCCGGGGTGGACATCGACGAGGGCGTCACCGCCCTGCGCAGGGCGCTGGCGCGGGTGGGCGCGGAGGCCGCGCGGGCGGCCGGGCCGTCGCTGACGAGCGTCGCCGACCGGCTGACCGCGACCGCCCGGCACACCGCGGACCGGCCCGACGACATCGCGCTCCTGCTGGCCCTGCGCCGCCCGGGCCCGGACGGCGGCGCCGGCGGCGGGTGAGGCGGGCAGGGCCCGCGCGGGCCGGGCAGCGGCGGGGGGGGGGGGGGGGGGGGGCCCGGCCCGGGGGGGGGGCC
>NZ_JAIOAB010000088.1 GCF_019890635.1 Streptomyces sennicomposti | reverse complement strand
GCGGGGCACCGCGCGCCGTTGTGGTGCTCTGGTGTCACCGGTGCGCGAGCGCGGTGGAGCGGGCGCGGCGAAGGGCTGGTGGGCGTATGGCGGCAGCGGCAGACCGGACGGACCCCGTGGTCGGAACGCCTCACGGGGCGGTACGCGGCAGGTACGAGCACGGGGTGGCCGTGTTCCGGGGCATCCCGTACGCGGCGCCCCCCTTCGGCCCCCGCCGGTTCCGGCCGCCCGAGCCGCCCGAGCCGTGGGACGGGGTGCGCGACGCGGGCGCGTACGGGCCGACCGCGCCCAAGCCGCCGTACTCGGAGGCCTTCGCGCAGTACCTGTCCGACCCGGCCGTCCCCGGCGACGACTGCCTCAACCTCAACGTCTGGACGCCCGAGCCCGGCCCCGGCGCCCGGCTGCCCGTGCTGGTGTGGCTGCACGGCGGCGCGTTCACCCGCGGCTCCTCCGCCGTCCCCGTCTACGAGGGGCACTCCTTCGCCCGCGACGGCGTCGTCCTCGTCTCCGTCAACTACCGGCTGGGTGTGGAGGGGTACGGACTGTTCCCGGACGCTCCCGCCAACGCCGGACTGCGCGACCAGCTCGCCGCGCTGAAGTGGGTGCACGAGTCGATCGCGGCGTTCGGCGGTGACCCGGACCGGATCACTCTGGCCGGCCAGTCGGCCGGTGCGATCAGCGTCGGCGCGCTGATCGCCGCCCCGCAGGCGCAGGGGCTGTTCCGGCGCGCCGTCCTGCAGAGCGGGCCGCCGGAGGCGTCCGACCGGGACAAGGTGCGGCGCATGGTGCGGCGGATGGCGACCCGGCTGAAGGTGCCCGCCACCGCCGAGGCGTTCGCCGCCGTCGACCGCGATCTGCTGCTGCGCACCCAGGCCGAGGTCGGCCGGATGAGCAGCCCGGTCCTCGGCGGCCCCGCCTTCGGGATCGTCGTGGACGGCGACCTCGTGCCCCGCGACCCCCTGGAGGCGCTGCTGGCCGGTGAGGCGGCGCGCGACGCCGACCTGCTCATGGGCTGGACGCGCGACGAGTACCGGCTGTGGCTGGTGCCCGGCGGTCTGCTGGAGCGCGTCGACCGGCTCGGCGCGGTCGCCCTGGCCGGCGCCATGGCCCGCTGCCACTGCGGTCACGAGGTGGTGCGCGGCTACCGTGCGCTGCGCCCCGGGGCCGGCGCCGCCGAGATCGTCGGCCAGCTGGTCACGGACCACCTGCTGCGCCGCCCGCTCCAGCGCCTGGCCGACGCCCGCCCTGGGAACGCGTACCTCTACGAGTTCGCGTGGCCCTCGCGCCTGCCCGGCCTCGGCTCCTGCCACGCGCTGGAGCTGGGGTTCGTCTTCGACACCGGCGATGTGCCGGACTCCCGCCGGCTCGCGGGCGAGGGCGCCCCGCAGGAGCTGGCCGACGCGATGCACGCCGCGTGGGTCCGGTTCGCCGCCGACGGCGACCCGGGCTGGGCCGCCTGGGACCCGGCCCACCCGGTCCGGATCTTCGGCGACGGCCCCCCGCGCACCGGGCACGGCCCCCGGGACGCGGAACTCGCCCTGTGGACGACGACCCCCGCGGCCCGCCCGGCGCCTCCCGCCCAGACCCCGCCGCCCCCACCGGAGACGACCTCCCCCGCGCGGGCCGCGGAACTCCGCGCGGTGATACGCCGCCTGCGCCGCTCCGGCTCCGGCGGAGTCCGCGGCGCCTGACCCGGCACGGGCACGCCCGTACGGCCCGGCATCACGGCCACCGTGAAGACCGACGTCAGCCCACTCGCGAGGCGTCCGCGCGACCCGCCCGGGAAGGGGGGAACGGCCCGGGAAGGGGGAGCGGGAGCGAGTCCGGGAGAGCGGGCCCTAGCCGTCCGACAGGGTCCGGGCGATCTCCGTGATCGTCTCCGGGCCCACCCGGCAGCAGCCGCCGATCAGACGGGCGCCAAAGGCGCGCCAGCGGGTCACCCGGTCGGCGTGGAAGGACGGGCGGCCGGACCAGGCCCGTGCCCCCGCGTCCCAGGCCTCGCCGCTGTTGGGGTAGACGACGACCGGCTTGCCGGTCACCCGCGCGGCCGTCGCCACGGCGGCGTCCGCGTCCTTTGGGTCGCAGCAGTTCACGCCCACCGCGATCACCTCGTCCGCCGTGGCGGCCGGTGCGAACGCCTCCTCCAGCGGCTGCCCGGCCCGGGTGCGCGGGCCCGCCACGGTGTACGACAGCCAGGCCGGCACGCCCAGCCCGCGCACCGCCCGCAGCAGGGCCCGCGCCTCGTCGGCGTCCGGCACCGTCTCCAGGGCCAGCACGTCCGGCCGGGCGGCCGCCAGCACCTCCAGCCGGGGCCGGTGGAAGCGCTCCAGCTCGCCGGCCGTGAGGCCGTAGCGGCCCCGGTACTCCGAGCCGTCCGCGAGCATCGCGCCGTAGGGACCGGCCGAGGCGGCCACCCACAGCGGCCGCGCGACGCCCTGGGCGCGTGCCCGCCGTACCGCGTCCCGGGCGAGGTCCACGCCGGACGCGATGAGCGCGGCCGCCCGCTCCCGGCCGATCCCCCGCCGGGCGAAGCCCTCGAAGGTGGCCTGGTAGCTCGCCGTGATCACCACGTCGGCGCCCGCGGTGAAGTAGGCGAGGTGCGCCTCGGTGACGGCCTCGGGCCGCTCGGCCAGCAGCCGTGCCGACCACAGGGCGTCGCCCAGATCGTGCCCGGCGGTCTCCAGCTGGTTGGACAGGCCGCCGTCGAGCACCAGCGTTCCGGCGGCGAGCGCGGCGGCCAGGTCGGGGGAGGTCTTGCTGGTCATGCCACGACGGTAGGGCGCTCCGGAGCAAGGGACCGCCCACGCGGGCACGGGCATCCGCATGCCAGGCGCTCGATCGGCGCCCGCATCGAACGGACCGCCCACGCGGGCGCGGGCATCCGGCGTGCGCCCGCGGGGCAGCGCCGGGGTGACGGGCCCGGGACCGGCCGTAACCCGCATGACGCCCTCGGAGGCGCCTGTCACAATCCCCGCATGACTTCAGCGATCCACCATGTGACGATCGACAGCGCCGACGCCTACGCCCTGGCCGGCTTCTGGTCGCAGGCCCTCGGCCTCCCCGTCCACGGGGACAACGCACCGGGCGACGAAGAGGTGCTGATCGAGGGCGCCGGGCTGCTGTTCATCACCGTGCCGGACGCCAAGACGGTCAAGAACCGGGTGCACCTCGACCTCCAGCCGCAGGACCGCACCCGCGACGAGGAGGTCGAACGGCTCCTCGCCCTCGGCGCCACCCTGGTCGACGACCGCCGCACCCCGGACGGCAAGGGCTGGGCGGTGCTCGCCGACCCGGAGGGCAACGAGTTCTGCGTGGAGCGCAGCGCGAAGGAACGCCAGGGCTGAGCGGGCCGGAGTCCCCCGGTGTCGGCGCGCGGGTGACCGCAACCCCACCGCGCGTGCGTCTCCGGCCTTGCCGCGCGCGGCAGTTCAGTGCGTCGGGAAGCCGAGCACCTCGGTCAGTCGGTCCGCGTACGCCTCGGGCCGTTCGACGGCGCCGATGTGCCCGCCGGGGAACTCGGCGAACACCCCGCCGCACCGCTCGGCCAGCAGCGCGGCGGTCCGGTGCAGCAGTTGACCGGCCGAGTCCGCCCCGGCGGCCACGGTCAGCGGCGCCTCGACGGGGCGCGCGGGCGGCGCGTACGCGGTGAAGGGCCGCAGCACATGGGCCAGGAACAGGGCCATGGGGGAGGCCGACTCCTCGGCGGGGGACAGGGGTTGCCCGTCCACGGGCGCTTCCGTCGTCGCCGTGCCGGTCGCGTCCGTGGCCGCCGTCTCCGTCAGTACGGCGCCCATCAGGGCTCCGGCCGCCTGCGGGCCCGCCGCCCGGTACGTGTCGTACACCCGGGCGAACAGGGCGCGTTGGCGTTCCCCGTCCGGCAGCACCGTCACGCACGGGGGCTCGTGCGCAACCACGTGCCGCAGCCGCCCGGGGTGCCGGACCGCCAGGTCCAGGGCCACGACACCGCCCGCGCTGGTGCCGAGGACGTACGCCGACTCGCCCGCCGGCAGCACCGCGTCGAGCACCCGGCGCGCCCCCTCGCTCCACTCCTCGACCCGCTGGTCGGCGACGGGCTGCCCGAGCCGCCCGTGGGCGAGGCCGAGCGGGTCGTGCGTGACGACCGTGAAGCGCTCGGCGAGCCGGTCGGTCAGCGGTTCGAGCCCCATGGGGTGGCCGGCGCCGCCGGGCAGGATCAGCAGCACCGGTCCGGTGCCGCGCACGTCGTAGTACAGGTCGGTCATGCTCTGGGTCCCTCCTCGGGAGCCTCAAGCGCCCCGGGCGCCTCGTGTGGCCCGGGCGTCTCGCGCGGCCAGTGGGTGAGCGCCGTGTGCAGCGCGTCCACGGCCCTGTCCCACGACGCCTGGACGTCCCTGGCCGCGTGGAAGCCGCCGGTGGCCTCCAGCGCGCAGTAGCCGTGGAAGGTGCTGCGCAGCAGGCGTACGGCGTCGGTCAGATCGGGTTCCGTCAGGCCGTAGCCGCGCAGCATGCCGTAGGTGATCTCGGCGGTGCGGCGCATGGCGGGGGAGTCGGCGGCCAGGGCGGGATCGACGCGGATCTGGGTGGCCGCGTACCGGCCCGGATGCGCGAGCGCGTAGGCGCGGTAGGCGCCCGCGAACGCCCGCAGCGCGTCCTTCCCGGCCCGTCCGGCCACGTCGGCGGCGATCCGGTCGATCATCTCCCCGCCGGCCAGCAGGGCGACCCGGGTGCGCAGTTCCTGGAGGTTGCGCACGTGCGAGTAGAGGCTCGCGTCCTTGACCCCGAACCGCCGGGCCAGCGCCGACAGGCTGACGTGGTCGAACCCGACCTCGTCGGCGAGGTCGGCGGCGGCCGCGACCAGCCGCTCCACGCTCAGCCCGACACGGACCACCACGGACCACCTCCCCGGGCCCCTAGGGCCTCTAGGCAGAAGCCTAGCCCAGGAAGCCGGCCGGCGTTCGGACGGTGTGCCCGGGCGGCCGTCAGCCGTCCAGCAGCCCTGCCACGAACGCGTTGGCGAACTTCCCCGCCGGGTCCAACTCCCTCGCCAGCGCGCGGAAGTCGGCCAGCCGCGGATACCGTCCGCGCAGCGCGGCGGCCGGCGTCGTGAACACCTTGCCCCAGTGGGGGCGCGGGTCGAACGGCTCCAGGGCGGCCTCCACCCGTCGTACCGCCGGGAGCACGGCCGCCGTGTCCTCGATCCAGGTGAAGTGCAGCGCCACCGTGTCCCGGCCGTGGCTCGGGCTCAGCCACTGCGCGTCGGCGGCGACGGTGCGCACCTCGCAGATCTGGAGCACGGGCGCGACGGCCGCGCGGATCTCATGCACGGCGTGCAGCGCGGCCAGGGCGTGGGTGCGCGGGAGCAGGTACTCCGACTGGAGTTCGGCGCCGCTGCTCGGGGTGAACTCCGGCCGGAAGTGCGGCAGTCGCTCGTGCCAGGGGCCGGGCACGCCGAACTGCTCGGTGCAGTTGCCGGCCGGCATCCCGGGCACCGGATGCAGGGCGACCTTCGCGGGCGCCGCCCACGGGAAGGCGGGCAGCGGATCGTCCGTGCGCCGCTTGAGCCACACCTGCCGGAAGCCGGGGTCGCGCCAGTCGGTGAACAGGCTCACGCTGTACGCCGCGCCCGCCACCGCCTCGAAGTCCAGCCCCTCCAAGGGCAGTTCGGTGAACAGGTGCTGCTCCACCTCGAAGGCCGGCACCAGGTCGAGGGTGAGCGCGGTGACGACGCCGAGCGCGCCGAGGGAGGTGACGGCCCCGTCGAACCGGGCGTCCCCGCGGGCGATCGTCGCACTCGTCCCGTCGGCCGTGACCAGCTCCACCTCGCGCACCGCCGAGGCGAGCGGCCCGTTGGCCACGCCCGAGCCGTGGGTGCCGGTGGCGACCGAGCCGGCCACCGAGATGTGCGGCAGGGAGGCCATGTTCGGCAGCGCGAGGCCGTGCGCGTGCACCCGCCGGGCCAGCTCCGCGTAGCGGACCCCGCCGCCGACCCGGACCGTGCGGGCCGCCGTGTCGACGTCCGCCTCCGCGGGCAGCGCGGCCAGCGAGAGCAGGACGCCGTCGGGACCGGGGTCGGCGATCTCGTTGAAGGAGTGCCCGCTGCCGAGGGCGCGCACCTTCGCGCTGCCGGCGACCAGCGCCCGCAGGGCACCGGCCGACTCCGGCCGGTGCACCTCCTTGGCGGTGTAGGCGACGTTGCCCGCCCAGTTCGTCACGGTCCCGGTCCCGGTCATCCTGTCGTCCTTCCCACGGCGCTGGCCCTTGGGCGGGCCCATGGGCCCCTGCGGCGCCCGTGCCCCGACAGTGTCACGTCATTTGTAAAGTGACAATACTAATTAGGGTCGGGCCATGGCACGCCCCACTGGGGGGACCCGGCACGGCCCGCCCGCGGGCGGGGGCATACCGTGAGGAGTCGTACGTACGAGCCAGGAGGAGAGACGGGATGGGCAGCCGTACCGCGCTGGTCGAGGATCTGATGGACCGCTTCCCGCACGTACCGCGGGAAGCGGTCTTCAAGGAGGACCTGCTGCGGGGTGGGGTGGCCTTCGACCCCTCCGCGCTCAGCGACAACGAGAACGGCGAGGTCAAGCCGAAGTCGTACTTCATCTTCTCCTTCGACCACGGCACCCTGCCCGAGCTGGGCGAGGCCGCGCTGCGCCGCCCGCCGGAGGAGATCATCCTCACCGGCGGCCCGTACGACCTGCGGCGCACCGTCGTCTCCGTACGGGTCAACCCCGCCTCGCCCTACCGGGTGGCCGCCGACGAGGACGGCGTGCTCGGCCTCTACCTCGACGGCCGGCGCATCGCCGACGTGGGCGTGCCGCCGATGCCCGAGTACTACCGGCACACCCTCTCCAACGGGAAGTCCGTGATGGAGGTGGCCCCCACCATCCAGTGGGGCTACCTGATCTACCTCACCGTCTTCCGCGTCTGCCAGTACTTCGGCGCCAAGGAGGAGTGCCAGTACTGCGACATCAACCACAACTGGCGCCAGCACAAGGCGGCCGGCCGCCCCTACACGGGTGTGAAGGACGTCGAGGAGGTGCTGGAGGCCCTGGAGATCATCGACCGCTACGACACCCAGAAGGCGTCCACCGCCTACACCCTCACCGGCGGCGCCATCACCAAGACCGTCTCCGGGCGCGACGAGGCCGACTTCTACGGCCACTACGCCAAGGCCATCGAGGAGCGCTTCCCCGGCCGCTGGATCGGCAAGGTCGTCGCGCAGGCGCTGCCCAAGGCGGACGTGCAGCGCTTCAAGGACTACGGCGTACAGATCTACCACCCCAACTTCGAGGTGTGGGACGAGTATCTGTTCAAGATGTACTGCCCCGGCAAGGAGCGCTACGTCGGCCGCGACGAGTGGCACAAGCGCATCCTGGACTCCGCCGACGTGTTCGGCGCGCGCAATGTGATCCCCAACTTCGTGGCGGGCGTGGAGATGGCCGAGCCGTTCGGCTTCAAGACCGTCGACGAGGCCATCGCCTCCACCACCGAGGGCCTGCGCTTCTTCATGTCGCACGGCATCACGCCCCGCTTCACCACCTGGTGCCCCGAGCCCACCACCCCGCTCGGCAAGGCCAACCCGCAGGGCGCGCCGCTGGAGTACCACATCCGGCTGCTCCAGGCCTACCGCCAGACCATGGAGGACTTCGGCCTCTCCTCGCCCCCCGGCTACGGCCCGCCCGGACCCGGCCGCGCGGTCTTCTCGGTCAGCTCCTTCATGGACAGCCTCCCGGCCGCCGACTCCGGCCCCGCGAGCGACGAGGGCGTCAAGGAGACGGCGCGCGAAGGCGCTTAGCGCCACGGGAGACTGGCGGGCGAGCGCGCTCGGCACGGCGAGGGACGGCGGGCGAGGGTGTTCGGCACGGCGAGAGGCGGCGGGCGAGGGTGCTCGGCGCCCCGGCGGTGGCGGGGGCGCGCGGAAATGGTGTTCGCGAGGGGGCGGCGTCCCGGCGGGCGGCGGTGTAGCTTTTCGGACACCACCGGCCACCGCCGGACACCTCGCCGGGCGTTTCAACGGCTCGGGCGGAGCAGGTCGGCGGTGACGGTGCGCGGTCGCGCGACGCGATGTGCGTGACGGCATCCGGATGATCGGCTTGTCAGTTGTGCAGGAGCCGTGAAAGGCTCTTGCTCCGCTGCGAGGCGAACCCAACTGCTTATCCCCGAGGGTCGGTCGACTCTCGCATCCGTGGACGCAGGAGAGCCATGCCCGACCGGCCGAGCCCCCAGGACGCCACCGAGGCCGCGCTGTTCGACGAATGCCGGGACGCCGTCCTCTCCTATGCCGACCTGTGCACCGCGGGCTCCGCCGCCGCGCACGATCTGGCCACGGAGGCGTTCGCACTCGGGGTGCGGGAGGTGCGCGCCGCCGACGCCGGCGCGTCCCGGGGCCGCCGTACGCCCCGGCTGCCCGCGATCCCGCTGATGCTGACCGCGGTGCGCACCACCGCCGCCGCCTGGGAGGCCGAAGGCCTCGGCCACCGGCTCGACCCCGATCTGCGGCTGTGGCTCAACTCCCCGCAGGCCGCCCGCTATCCGGGCCCGCCGCTGCACCGCCCGCTCGCCCTGCGCGCCCTCCGGGACCTCCAGGAGGCGGACGCCGCGCTGCTGTGGCTCACCGAGGTGGAGGCCCTGCCGCTGGTCGTGGTGGCCCGCCGGCTCGGCCTGGACCCGGCGGCCGTGTCGGGCGAACTGGACCAGGTGCGGGCCCTGTTCCGCGACCGCTGCCGCCGCGACCACCTCGACACCCCGATGGACGCCGAGTGCCGCAGCTACGCCCGGCTGCTGGACGCCGTCACCCGCCCGGCGGCGGCAGCCGCCGAGGCCCCCGAGGACCTCTCCCGGCACCTCGCCACCTGCGTGGGCTGCGCCGAAGCCGCCGCCTGTCTGCGCCCGCACGGCGGCGCGCTGCCCGCCGCGCTGGCCGGCGGCGTCATCGGCTGGGGCGGCCTCGCCTATCTGGAGCGCCGCCGCCGCGCCGCCGAGGCACGGCTGGGGCCCCGGCCGCCCGTGGCGGCGGGCGGCGAGACCGGGGACGGCGGCGGCCGGGCCCGGGTGGTGCGCGGCAGCCTGCTCGCCGCCGCCGTCGCGCTGTCGGCGCTGGCCCTGACCGTGTCGCTGATGCCGTTCGACGGCAAGGCGAACGACGCCGCGCGGAGCGACGGCGGCCGGCAGTCGGTGGCCGACCCCGGCATCCTCCCGCTGCCCACCGGCCCCTCGGCCGGCGCGAGCCCGGACGCCACGGCCGCCCCGCCCTCCTCGCCGGCCCCCTCCGCCGGGCGGCCGACCGCGACCGGCACGGCGCGCGCACCCGCCCACGACGACCCCGACCCGGAACCGCAGGGCACCGCCTCGCCCACCGCCGGCGAGGACCCGCCCGCCCCGGCGAGCAGCGAGCCGTCCGCCGCCTGCCAGGTCCGCTACCGGGTCGTCAACGAGTGGACCGACGGCTTCCAGGCCACCGTCACCGTCACCACCGCCCGCGCCCTCGACACCTGGCGCGTCGCCTGGACCTTCCGCGACGGCCAGCGCGTCGGCCAGATGTGGGACGCCGAGGCCGCCCAGAGCGGCCCCCGGGTCACCGCCGGCGCGACCGACTACAACAGCTCGGTCGCCGCGGGCGGCACCTTCGCCTTCGGCTTCGTCGCCGACCGCCACGGCGCGAACTCCACGCCGTACGCCTTCAGCCTCAACGGCCGGGACTGCGCGGTCGCCTGACGCGGGTACGCCGGCGCGGGTACGTCGGCGCGGGGGCGACGCCGCCCGGGCGGTGACCGCGGCGGCGCCCGGCGTCCGGCGCGGGCCGTGGCGGCGCTCGGCATCCGGTGCGGGCCACGGCGGCCCCCGACGCGGGCCGCGGCCGTACGGCCGCCCGGCCGGAATCCGTCCCCGCGTCCGACGGACCCCACCGCACCCGGACCGCTCGCCCTTCGAGTGTGACCCGAACGG
Source organism: Streptomyces sennicomposti (assembly GCF_019890635.1). Classification (GTDB taxonomy): domain Bacteria; phylum Actinomycetota; class Actinomycetes; order Streptomycetales; family Streptomycetaceae; genus Streptomyces; species Streptomyces sennicomposti. Next base: position 11,312 of record NZ_JAIOAB010000088.1, on the reverse strand, counting down.
CCCTGTCGGGTACCCGGGCGGCCCCCGAGGGTGGAGGGTGTGCCACGTGGCATGTCGCGCGCAGCACGCCCACCGCCGCAGTCCCCAGGAAGGAATCCCGATGTCCGTCGAGACGCAGCAGGCGCCGGCCGCACTCACGGACGAGGAGCTAGCGGAACTGGACGCCCACTGGCGTGCCGCGAACTACCTCGCCGTCGGCCAGATCTACCTGATGGCCAACCCCCTGCTGACCGAGCCGCTGCGCCCGGAGCACGTCAAGCCGCGGCTGCTCGGCCACTGGGGCACCTCGCCCGGCCTCAACCTCGTGCACACCCACCTCAACCGCCTGATCAAGAACCGCGACCTGGACACGGTGTGCGTCTGGGGGCCGGGCCACGGCGGGCCGGCCGTGCTCGCCAACTCCTGGCTGGAGGGCTCCTACACGGAGACCTACCCGGACGTGACGCGGGACGCGGCCGGCATGGCGCGGCTGTTCAAGCAGTTCTCCTTCCCCGGCGGGGTGCCGAGCCACGTCGCCCCCGAGACGCCCGGCTCCATCCACGAGGGCGGCGAACTCGGCTACGCCCTCTCCCACGCCTACGGCGCCGCCCTCGACAACCCGGACCTGCTGGTCGCCTGCGTCATCGGCGACGGCGAGGCGGAGACCGGGCCGCTGGCCGCGTCCTGGCACTCCAACAAGTTCCTCGACCCGGTGGACGACGGCGCGGTCCTGCCGATCCTGCACCTCAACGGCTACAAGATCGCCAACCCGACCGTCCTGGCCCGGCTCCCCGAGGCCGAACTGGACGAACTGCTGCGCGGCTACGGCCACGACCCGCTGCACGTCACGGGCGACGACCCGGCGGCCGTGCACCGCGCCCTGGCCGCCGCCCTGGACACCGCCGCCGACCGCATCGCCGCCATCCAGCGCGCCGCCCGCGAGGACGGAGCCACCGAGCGGCCCCGCTGGCCGATGATCGTGCTGCGCACCCCCAAGGGCTGGACCGGCCCCGCCGAGGTGGACGGCCTGCCCGTGGAGGGGACCTGGCGCGCCCACCAGGTCCCCCTCGCCGCCGTCCGCGACAACCCCGAGCACCTGCGGCAGCTCGAAGCCTGGCTGCGCTCCTACCGGCCCGAGGAACTCTTCGACGAGCACGGCGTCCCGCGCCCGGCGGTCCTGGCCGCCCTCCCGCACGGCGCCCGCCGGCTCGGCGCCAACCCGCACGCCAACGGCGGCCTGCTGCTGCGCGAACTGCCCATGCCCCCGCTGGAGAAGCACGCCGTCGCCGTCGACAAGCCCGGCGCGAGCATGCACGAACCCACCCGCGTCCTCGGCGAGTTGCTGGAGGACGTCATGCAAGCGACCGCCGAACGGCGCGACTTCCGCCTGGTCGGCCCCGACGAGACCGCCTCCAACCGCCTCCAGGCCGTCTACGCGGCCAGCGGCAAGGCCTGGCAGGCCGAGACCCTCGACGTGGACGAACACCTCGACCGGCACGGCCGGGTGATGGAGATCCTCTCCGAACACACCTGTCAGGGCTGGCTGGAGGGCTACCTCCTCACCGGCCGGCACGGACTGTTCTCCTGCTACGAGGCCTTCGTGCACATCGTGGACTCCATGGTCAACCAGCACATCAAGTGGCTGCGCACCACCCGCCGCCTGGGCTGGCGCGCCCCCATCGCCTCGCTGAACTACCTGCTCACCTCGCACGTCTGGCGCCAGGACCACAACGGCTTCTCCCACCAGGACCCCGGCTTCGTCGACCACATCCTCAACAAGAGCCCCGAAGCGGTCCGCGTGTACTTCCCGCCGGACGCCAACACCCTGCTCTCCGTCGCCGACCACGCGCTGCGCAGCCGCGACTACGTCAACGTGATCGTCGCCGGCAAGCAGCCCTCCTTCGACTGGCTCTCCATGGACGAGGCCGTCGTGCACTGCGCGCGCGGCGCCGGCGTCTGGGACTGGGCCGGCACCGAGGACGGCAGCCGCGAACCCGACGTCGTCCTCGGCTGCGCCGGCGACGTGCCCACCCTCGAGGTGCTGGCCGCCGCGCAACTGCTGCGCCGCGAGCTGCCCGAGCTGGCGGTGCGGGTGGTCAACGTCGTGGACATCGCCCGGATGATGCCGAGCGGGGAGCACCCGCACGGCATGTCCGACTTCGAGTACGACGGCCTGTTCACCGCCGACAAGCCGGTGATCTTCGCCTACCACGGCTACCCGTGGCTGATCCACCGCCTGGCCTACCGGCGCAACGGCCACAGCCACCTCCACGTGCGCGGCTACAAGGAGATCGGGACCACCACCACGCCGTTCGACATGGTCGTCAGCAACGACCTCGACCGCTACCGCCTGGTCATGGACGTCATCGACCGCGTCCCCGGCCTCGCGGTGCGCGCCGCTGCCGTACGCCAGCGCATGGAGGACACCCGGCTGCGCCACCACGCGTACATCCGCGAGCACGGGGTGGACCTGCCCGAGGTGGCGGACTGGTCCTGGGACGGCTGAGACGACGACACGGGGGACCCGCGCCCCGGGGCGGCCCGTTGGTGCCGGACACGGCGGCGGGCGATCCTGGGAAGCGGGTCCCTGAGGGAGGCATGGTCATGCACGCTCAGCTAGGCGATCGGCTCGTGGTGGAAAGCCCGGTCACCGGCGTCACCCGGCGCGACGGCGAGATCGTCGGCCTGCACCACGACGACGGCACCCCGCCGTACGACGTGCGCTGGTCGGACACGGGCGAGATCACCCTCGTCTTCCCCGGCCCGGACGCCCACGTCCACCCGGTGGGCCACGGAGAGCCGACGGGCCAGGCTGAGCCGACGGGCCAGGCTGAGCCGGTGGCCCACGGGCGTCGGGAGCCCTCGGCACCGGCCCCGGCGCCGGAGGGGGCGCCCTCCGGCGGCGGGGCGCGGGCGGGGCGGCCCGGGGACATCGGGCGGCGGCTGACGGCCGCACGGGAGCGGCAGGGGCTCAGCGTGGCGGAGGCGGCCGCCCGGGCCCGGATGTCGCCGCAGTACCTGTCCTATCTGGAGGAACACCCGTCGGACCCCAGCCCGGCGACGCTGCTGCGGCTGGCCGACGCGCTCGGCACCACGCTCGACGCGCTGCGCGGCGGCGACCAGGACCTGCCGCCCGGCCAGGGCCACGCGCTGCTGCACCCGCTGCTGACGGACCTCGGCGAGGACGAGAGCAGGGAACTGCTGTCCACGCACGGAGTGGGCCGGATCGGGCTCACCACCCCGGACGGCCCGGCCGTCCTGCCGGTCAACTACGACGTGATCGACGGCGACGTCGTCTTCCGCACCGCGACCGACGCGGCCCCGGCCGCCGCCCTCGGCACGGAGGTCGCCTTCGAGGTCGATCACGTGGACGACGCGCTCAGCCGGGGCTGGAGCGTGCTCGTGGTCGGCCCCGCGGAGGCGGTCACCGACCCGGAGGCGGTGCGCCGGCTGGAGGAGCGGGCGCACTCCACTCCCTGGGCGGGCGGCCGGCGCACCCTGTGGGTGCGCATCCGCACCGCCCGCGTCACGGGCCGCCGCATCACACCGGCCGAGCCCTAGGGGAGGAGCCGGAGGGGGAGCGCGCTCACCTGGTTCCGCTGCCGTAGGGGGCGTAGAGGTCCAGCAGACGGACGCGGGCCGCGTGCAGCCGGTGGACGACGACCGCGCCGACCCAGCAGGCCACCGCGTGGCCGAACTCGTGGTCCTGCGCGCACAGCGTCCGCACGGTCTCCGCGTCGAACTCGTGCGCCCGCACCGGGGTCACCGCCTCGGCGCCGAGCTGCCAGACGTAGGGCGCGAAGTGCCAGGAACAGCCGACGAGTTCGCCGTGCCCGAGGGACTCGATCACGGCGGCGCGGCGGCCGGGGACGTGCAGGTCGAGGGCGACGGTCCCGGTCCGGACGATCCAGAACCGGTCGGCGTGCCGCCCCTCCTCGAACAGCCGGGCGCCGACGTCGAAGGACACCTCGCGGGCGAGGTCGGTCAGCCGTGCGCGGTGCTCGGCCGGCAGGGCTCCGGTCAGGGTGGTGGTGGAGGTCATCGCTGCGGCTCCTTCGTGTCCCTCGGTCCCGTATCGGCTGCGGACCGGCCCCGTACCGGCGTGCGGGCCGCTGCCGACTTCAGCTTGCGACCGCGCGGCACGGTGCGCCACGGGTCGCTCGGCCCCGGGGGAGGGCCGTTCGGCCCGGGCGGCGGCAGAGGTGTGAGCGTCGTGCTCGTGGCGCCGCGCCTCCTCGCGGTCGGGGGCTCGGCGTCGCTGTGCGCACCGCGCGAGGAGACGGCGTGAGCCCGCCGTCGGTCATGCCAGGGACAGGAACAGCTTCTCCATGCGGGCCCGCATCGCCGCGGCGTCCTCGCCGTTCCTGCGGCCGGACTCGATGTCGGCGACGCACTTCTGCAGACCGGTCGCGATGATGGCGAAACCGGCCCGGTCCAGGGCGCGCGAGGCGGCGGCGAGCTGCGTGACGACCTCCTCGCAGTCCCGGCCCTCCTCGATCATCCGGATGACCCCGGAGATCTGGCCCTGCGCGCGGCGCAGCCGGTTCAGTACGGCCTTGAGGTCGGTGCCGTCCAGCTCCAGTTCCACGATCACTCCTAGCGACATACCCCTGGGGGTACTGTACGTCCCGTTTCGGGCCGACGTCGAACACCCCACTGTCCCGGAAGGACGGTAACCGCGCGGAAAAACCCGTGGCGGCCGGATGCGGGCCCTTCTAGAGTGGGCGTCGCTTCACGCGGTGGCCGTCGGCCGCCGCTGCCGACGAGGTTGTGCGACAGGAGGTGTGACCGATGGCTGTCTTTGCGAAGGGCGCTGCCCGCGTTCAGAGGATCGTCCACTCCACCTCCGTGGCCTCCGGCTGACCCACCACTTCCCCCGCGCCAGGCGGCGCGGGCGGCCGGGGCCGCCCTTGTGAAGGGTTTCCCTTGTCTTCCTCCGCTTCCGGTTCCCCCGAGGCTTCCTTCTCCGAGACGTCTCCTTCCGAGGCCTCCTCATCCTCCGCAGCCTTCTTCGCGGGGACGTCCGTCTCCGCCTCCTCCCCGCACCCGCTCTCCGGCTACGGCTGGGACGAGGGCTGGGCGGCCGAGTTCGCCCCGCACGCCGAGCAGGGGCTCCTGCCCGGCCGGGTCGTCCGCGTCGACCGCGGTCAGTGCGACGTGATCACCGCGGGCGGTGTGCTGCGCGCCGACACCGCCTTCGTCACCCCGCACGATCCGCTGCGGGTCGTGTGCACCGGCGACTGGGTCGCCGTCGAACCCGGCGGCAACCCGCGCTACGTACGGTCGTATCTGCCGCGCCGTACCGCCTTCGTCCGGTCCACCTCCTCCAAGCGGTCCGAGGGGCAGATCCTCGCCGCCAACGTCGACCGCGCGGTCGTCGCCGTCTCCCTCGCCGTCGAGCTGGACCTCGGCCGCATCGAGCGGTTCCTCGCCCTGGCCTGGGAGTCCGGGGCGCAGCCGCTGGTCGTGCTGACCAAGGCCGACCTCGTACCGGACCCGGTGGGGCTGTCGTACCTCGTCCGGGACGTGGAGACGACGGCGCCCGGGGTGCCGGTCCTCGCGGTCAGCGCGCTGACCGGGGACGGGCTCGACGTGCTCGCCGCCGCCGTCGCCGACGGGACCTCCGTCCTGCTCGGGCAGTCCGGCGCCGGCAAGTCCTCGCTGGCCAACGCGCTCCTCGGCGAGGACGTGATGGGCGTCCAGCACATTCGTGACGTGGATGGCAAGGGCCGGCACACGACCACCACCCGGAACCTGCTCGTCCTGCCCGGTGGTGGCGTCCTGATCGACACGCCGGGGCTGCGCGGGGTCGGCCTGTGGGACGCCGAGAGCGGGGTCGGGCAGGTGTTCGCCGAGATCGAGGAGCTGGCCGCGCGGTGCCGGTTCCACGACTGCGCCCACGACAGCGAGCCCGGCTGCGCCGTCCTCGCCGCCGTCGACACCGGCGCCCTGCCCGAACGCCGCCTGGACAGCTACCGCAAGCTGATGCGCGAGAACCAGTGGATCACCGCCAAGTCCGACGCGCGGCTGCGCGCGGAGATCCGCCGCGACTGGAAACGAAAGGGCGCGGAGGGCCGCGCGGCGGCGGCAGCGAAGCGGGGGCGCCGGGGGTAGGGCCGCGTGGGCCGTCACGGCCCACGCGGCCCGTGCCGGCCCCCGGCCCTGGCGGCCCGTGCTGGCCCCCGGCCCTGGCGGCCCGTGCTGGCCCCCGGCCCTGGCGGCCCGTGCCGGCCCCTGGCCCTGGCGGGCGGGCCGGCCGCCGGGCCTCGGCCCCGGGCCTCGAGCCCGGACCCTGGCCTCGGCCCCGGGCCTCGCGCGCCGGCTCCCCGGGCGTCGGCCTCGGGCCTCGCGCCCGGGTCCCGGCCTCGGGCGTCGGCTTCGGCCCCCGCGCCCCGGCCTCGGCCCCGGGCCTGGCACCTCGGCCCCGGCCCTGGCGGGCGGGCCAGCCGCCGGGCCTCGGCCTCGCGCCCCGGCCCCCGGGCGTCGGCCCCGGGCCTCGCGTCCCGGCCCCGGCCCCGGCCTCGGGCGTGGGCCTCGGCCCCCGGGCCTCGCGTCCCGGCCCTCGACCTCGGGCCTGGCACCTTGACCCCGGCTTCGGGCCCCGGCCCCGGCCCCGGTCCTGGAGGGCGGGCCGGCCGCTGAGCCCAGGCCTCGGGCGTCGACCCCGGTCCCGGCCCCCGGTCCTGGCCCCCGGTCCTGGCCCCCGGCCCGGTCCCCGGGGCCTCCCGCCCTGGCGGGTGGGGCCCCCGGCCCCGGCCGACAAGACGTCGCCGGCGGTACGGGCGCCGCGCCCCCCGTGACGGCCCCCGCACCGCGATGTCCGATTCCCGCCAGTCCCGGGCGCGCCGAGGGCGGACACTGGGCAGTGTGATGGATGAGGACAGCAGGTACGAGGCGGTGCGCAGCCGGGACGGGCGGTTCGACGGTGAGTTCTTCTTCGCCGTCGAGACGACCGGGATCTACTGCCGTCCCAGCTGCCCCGCCGTGACGCCCAAGCGGCACAACGTGCGGTACTTCGCCACGGCCGCCGCCGCCCAGGGCGCGGGCTTCCGCGCCTGCCGGCGGTGCCGGCCGGACGCGGTGCCCGGCTCCGCCGACTGGAACGTCCGCGCCGACGTCGTCGGCCGGGCGATGCGCATGATCGGCGACGGCGTGATCGACCGGGAGGGCGTCGCCGGGCTCGCCGCCCGGCTCGGCTACAGCGCCCGGCAGGTGCAGCGGCAGCTCACCGCCGAACTCGGCGCCGGACCCGTCGCCCTCGCCCGCGCCCAGCGGGCCCACACGGCACGCGTCCTGCTCCAGACCACCGACCTGCCGGTCACCCAGATCGCCTTCGCGGCCGGATTCGCGAGCGTACGGCAGTTCAACGACACCGTCCGCGCCGTCTACGCCGCCACCCCCAGCGAACTGCGCGCCGCCGCGCCCCGCACCCGGCGCCGCCCGGCCGCCGCGCCCACCGCCGGGATTCCGCTGCGCCTCGCCCACCGCGGCCCCTACCAGGCCGGTCCCGTCTTCGACCTGCTCCAGCGCGAGGCCGTGCCCGGGGTGGAGGAGGTGAGCGGGCGGCCGGGCGCGCGGACGTACCGGCGCACCCTGCGCCTGCCCCACGGCGCCGGGATCGCCGCCGTCGCCGAACGCACCGGCGCGCCCAGGGCCGCCTCCGGCGCCCGGCCGGGCGGCTGGCTGGAGGGCCGGCTGCATCTGACCGACCCGCGCGACCTGACCACGGCCGTACAGCGGCTGCGCCGGCTGTTCGACCTCGACGCCGACCCGTACGCCGTGGACGAGCGGCTCGGCGCGGACCCCCGGCTGGCCCCGCTGGTCGCGGCCCGCCCCGGCCTGCGCTCGCCCGGCACCGCCGACCCCGAGGAGGCCGCGGTCCGCGCGCTGGCGGGCCCCGCGGCCGCCGCCGAGCTGGTACGCCGCTACGGCAAGACGCTGGACGCCCCCTGCGGCAGCCTCACCCACCTCTTCCCCGAACCGTCCGTCCTCGCCGAGGCGGAACCGCACGGCCCCCTGGGCGCCCTGACCGCCGCCCTCGCCGACGGCGACGTCCGGCTGGACCCCGGCGCCGACCGCGACGCAGCGCACCGCGCGCTGCTCGCCCTGCCCGGCCTGGACGCGGCCACCGTCGCCGCGATCCGCACCCGCGCCCTCGGCGACCCCGACGCGGCCCCGCCGGACGCGCACACCCCCGACAGCTGGCGCCCCTGGCGCTCCTACGCCCTCAACCACCTGCGCGCAGCAGGGGAGTCGGAGATCCGATGACGACCACCGGCCATGAGCCCACCCACGACACCACGGCCATCGCCGCCGCCGCGACGGCCCCCATGACGCCGCCCGACCCGGCCACCACGTACTGGACGAGGCTCGACAGCCCCCTCGGGCCGCTGCTCCTCACCGCCGACCCGGACGGCGCCCTGACCTCGCTGTCCGTGCCCGGCCAGAAGGGCGGGCGCACGGTCCAGGCGGACTGGCGGCAAGACGCCGGGCCCTTCCGCGCGGCCGAGGAACAGCTGCGCGCCTACTTCGCCGGCGAACTCAAGGAGTTCACACTGCCGTTGCACACCTCCGGCACCGCCTTCCGGGAACGCGTATGGGCCGCCCTGGACACCGTCCCGTACGGCGCGACCACCACGTACGGCGAGATCGCGGCCCGGATCGGGGCCTCCCGGGCGGCGGTTCGCGCCGTCGGCGGGGCGATCGGCGCCAACCCCCTGCTGGTGGTGCGCCCTTGCCACCGCGTGATCGGCGCGGACGGCTCCCTCACCGGGTACGCGGGCGGTCTGGAGCGCAAGACACGGCTGCTCGGCCTGGAGGGAGCCCTCACCCCCTGAGCCCCGCGCTCTCCCCGAACGCCCCTCGTCAGCGCTGCCGTTCCCGGGCCACCCAGCCGCGTTCGTAGGCGTGCCAGCCCAGTTGCAGCCGGGTGGTCACCCCGGCCAGCTCCATCAGCCGTTTCACCCGGCGCTGCACGGTCCTCAGGCCCAGGTCGAGCTGCTTGGCCACGCTCGCGTCGGTGAGCCCGGCCAGCAGCAGCGACAGCACCTCCAGATCGGTGGCGTCCGGGCCGTCCGGGCCCTGCTCGGTGACGCCGGACGCGCCCAGCCGCAGCGGCAGCCCGGTGCGCCACACCGACTCGAACAGCCCCGACAGCAGCTCCAGCAGACCGCTGGCGTGCACGACGAGCGCGGCCGGCTCCGCCGAGTGCGTCGTCAACGGCACCATCGCCAGCGACCGGTCGGCCACCACCAGCTTGGTCGGCACCTCGTCCACCACCCGCACCTGCTCGTCCCGGCCCAGCGCGGCCGTCAGCTCCGTGATGCCGTGCGGCTGGTGGAGCACCGCGCGCTCGACCACCACCCGGTAGCGCACACCGCGCCCGGCCGCCTGCTCCTCGGCGTCGTTCTCACTGCCGGAGACGGCGACCGGGTTGTCGGTGACCAGCGCGCACACCTCCTCGTTCGCGCCCAGCTGGAGCTGGAGGAAGCGCTGCGCGACGGCGGGCGCGCCGGTGACCACCTCCACCAGATCGTGCACCGCCGGTTCGGCCGCCGCCGCCCGGTACTCCTCCGCGAGCAGCGCGGCGGCCAGTTCCGCCTTCTCCAGTTCGTGCCGCTGCTGGGTGAGCAGTGCGCCCAGCGCCACCCCGGGGGGCGCGGCGACCCAGCGGCCGGGCCGTGCGGAGGACTGCGCCGCGAGGCCGTGCCGTTCCAGGCAGCGCAGCGCGCGCTCGGTGTCCCGCTCGCCGAGCATCAGCCGCCGCGCGAGATCGGGCACCTCGGCGGCGCCCACGGACACCAGTGCCCGGTACGCCGACTCGTGCCGCTCGTCCAGACCTATCGCTGCCAGCATCGGCTGCCGTCCCTCCCCATTCGGGCGCTCTGCCACGGTGATCGCGGCGGGCCCGTCAGTGGCGGAAAACGGCCACGGCGCAAACCCGCCTTCCAACATCATCGCGGTACCGGTGGTCCTCCTGACAAGGTGGCATCACCGAAGCATCGATGTGCCGCCCCGGAGGCCGTGGCCTGCGTGGACGCCGGCTGCGTGCGGCGGCCGTCCAGTCGTGACCCGGCACCGGGTCGCCCAGGTGTCGCCGGGCGGTTCTCCCGTGGGGGGTGGGACCGCCCGGCGGCTTTGTTTCGTACGGGAGTGCGAGCCATCACCCGAGGGGTCCGTTCGCGGGGCGGGCGCCCGCCGGATTTTCCCGTTGCCCCGTTTTCCCGAGCCCCCCGCGGTGGATTATTGAGGGCATGAGCCAGCAGGGGGGAAGGCCCACCGGTCACGAGGACGACTGGTGGAGGCAGTTGTACGACGACTCCACCGAGGACACGGGTCCGACGGCCGCGGCCGATTCCCTGGACGACCGCTTCGCCTCGGCCGCCGACGCGCTGGACGGGGCCGAAGGCCCCGGGGCGCCGGGAGCCGGTGCCGAGGGCGACGGTCCCGAGGGGGACGGGCGGGGCCGGGACGAGGAGTGGTTCTCGTTCGGGGAACGTCCGCCCTCGCCCACGCCGGAGACGGCCGTACCCGCACCGCGCACCACCGGCCCGGCGGCGGAGACGCCGTACGGGTCGGCTGGCGGGGCATCGTCCGGTCCGGCCGCGCCGCCGCCCGAGGAACCCGGCGGGACGGCTCCCGGCCCGACCGCCGGCCCGACCGCCGAGCCGTCGGGCGAGTCTCCGCGGGGCGTGGACCGCGCACTCGGCTTCGGTCCCGACCCCGGCCGCCCCTGGACGACCGCGGGCGCCTCCGACGCGCGGGAGTCCGACCGCGCCCACGCCGCCCCGCCGCCGGACCCCGGCCCGGACTGGTGGCGCCGCGCGCCGCAGGACACCGCACCGGCCACCGCCCCCCGCCCGGCGCCCTTCGCCCCCGGCCCGACGCCTCCGCCCGAGCCGCCCACCACACCCGCACCCGAGCCCGCGACCGCGCCCCCGCCCGTACCCTCGCCCGCGCCTCCTGCCGCGCCCGCGCCCGGCGAGCCCGCCGGGGGCGCGTACGCCGGTGCGCGCGCCCCGGCGGACACCACTCCGCCGGACACCGCCCTCACGCCGGACACCGTCCCTGCGGCGGACACTGCCCGGACGGCGGACAGCGCAGTGACGGCGAACACCACCCCCGAGGACCCGCGCACCGCCGCGCCCGCACGCCCCACGTCACCCCCACGGCCCTCCGCACCCCCGCTCCCGTCATCACCGCCGCCGCCGCATGGAGCGGGACGGGCTGGTGCGGCGCACCGCCGACGCGACCGACGGCCGCGGTGTGGTGGTGGCGGTCACCGACACCGGTCTGGAGGTGTTCCGGCGGTCACCGTCACCGCCTCCGGCGCG
>NZ_JAIOAB010000087.1 GCF_019890635.1 Streptomyces sennicomposti | reverse complement strand
GGGGGGGGGGGGGGGGGGGGGGGGGGGGGGGGGGGGGGGGGGGGGGGGGGGGGGGGGGGGGGTGGGGGGGGGGGGGGGGGGGGGGGGGGGGGGGGGGGGGGGGGGGGTGGGGGTGTGGTGGGGGGGGGGGGGGGGGGGGGGGGGGCCAGGGCGCCGCACACGGACATACGGCCCGGAGTGGGATCGTGGAGCGAGGAGGGACCGCAGTACGCGGCGCCCATACGGCCCCACCACCCCACCCCCTCCCGCCGTCGTCGCCTCCGCCCACTGCCGTCGGTGCCCTTCGCCGTCCGGCGGCTGCCGGGCGCATCCCCGCAGCGGCTGCGGCCAGTCGTGGGGCAGGGAGGGCGTCCTACGCTCTCGCCGGCTTCCAGGCTGTGCGCGGTAGCGCGTGCGGGAGGGCGCCGTAGCAGCCTCTCGCCACCGTGAGGCCGAAGGCCAGGCAGGCCGCTCCGCCTACCGCGTCCAGCCAGAAGTGGTTCGCCGTCGCGATGATGACGATCAGCGTCGCGGCGGGGTACAGCGCCGCCAGGAGCCGGGCCCACGGGATCGTCGTGAGCGTGAAGATCGTCAGGCCGCACCACAGGGACCAGCCGATGTGCATCGACGGCATCGCGGCGTAGGGGTTCGACATGTGTTTGAGGTCGCCGGAGGCCATCGAGCCCCAGGTGTGGTGCGTCTGGACCGTGTCGATGAAGTGGCCCGTCGGCATCAGGCGCGGTGGGGCCAGAGGGTAGAGGTAGTAGCCGAGGAGGGCTACGGCCGTGGTGGCGAACAGGGTCAGGCGGGCCGCCGCGTAGCGGCCGGGGTGGCTGCGGTAGAGCCACACCAGGACGCCCACGGTGGCCGCGAAGTGCAAAGTGGCGTAGTAGTAGTTCATGCCGACGATCAGCCAAGTCGCCGAGTCGGCGGCATGGTTGATCGTGTGCTCCACGGCGATGCCGAGCCGGTGCTCGGCGCGCCAGATCTGGCCGGCGTTGCGCAGGGCCGCGGCCCGCTGTTCCGGGACCGCGTTGCGGATCAGCGCGTACGTCCAGTAGCTGACCCCGATCAGCAGCACCTCGAACCACAGCGGCGGGCGGCGGCGCGGCGCGGAAGTTTCCGTGACCGGGTGCGGAAGGGCCTTCGCGGGGCCTTCCGGTCGCGTTCCGGACGTATCACCCATGGGCACAGAGTCTGCCAGAAGTGCGGCGGTCTTCCGTCGATCATCCCCCGGTCCCGGGTGAGCCGCATGTTCTAGCCGCGGTGGCGGTCTCCGGGGGCCGACGCGGTGGAGCCGCGTACCACCAGTTCCGGCATGAACACGAACTCGCTGTGCGGCGCCGGGGTGCCGCCGATCTCCTCCAGCAGCGTGCGCACCGCGGCCTGGCCCATCGCCGGCACCGGCTTGCGGATGGTGGTCAGCGGCGGGTCCGTGAAGGCGATCAGCGGGGAGTCGTCGAAGCCGACGACGGAGAAGTCGCGCGGGACCTCCAGGCCGCGCTGGCGGGCCGCGCGTATCGCGCCCAGCGCCATCATGTCGCTGGCGCACACCACGGCCGTGCAGTCGCGGTCCATGAGCGCGGCGGCCGCCGCCTGGCCGCCCTCCAGGGTGTAGAGGGAGTGCTGGACGAACTCGGTCTCCGTCGTGTCCGGGGACAGGTTCAGCTGGTCCTGCATGGCGCGGACGAAGCCCTCTATCTTGCGCTGGACCGGCACGAACCGCTTGGGGCCCAGGGCCAGCCCGATGCGGGTGTGGCCCAGGGACACCAGGTGGGTGACGGCCAGCGTCATCGCGGCCCGGTCGTCGGGCGAGATGAAGGGGGCCTGGACCTTCGGGGAGAAGCCGTCGACCAGGACGTAGGGGACGCCCTGCGCGCGCAGCCGCTCGTAGCGTTCGGTGTCGGCGGTGGTGTCCGCGTGCAGGCCCGAGACGTAGATGATGCCCGCCACCCCGCGGTCCACCAGCATCTCGGTCAGCTCGTCCTCCGTGGACCCGCCGGGGGTCTGGGTGGCCAGCACCGGGGTGTAGCCCTGGCGGGTGAGGGCCTGGCCGATGACCTGCGCGAGCGCCGGGAAGATCGGGTTCTCCAGCTCCGGGGTGATCAGGCCCACCAGGCCCTCGCTGCGCTGCCGCAGCCGTACCGGACGCTCGTAGCCGAGGACGTCCAGGGCCGCCAGCACGGACTGGCGGGTGGTGGCGGCGACGCCCGGCTTCCCGTTGAGGACCCGGCTGACGGTCGCTTCGCTCACCCCCGCCTGGGCAGCGATGTCGGCAAGCCGTGTGGTCACAGGAGTGGACTGTACCGGCTGCATCTCAGACTGCCCACCAGACGGCCGAGTCGCCGGGCAGATCGGTGCTGGTGGCGCCCGGCTCGACGGGTGCGCTCGCCAGCAGGAGGGTGCCCGGGGTCGGCAGGGGAACCGGGCCGGCGGTGAGGTTCACCGTGCAGACGAAGGAGCCTTCCGGGGTGTCGCGGCGGAAGGACAGCACGCCCTCCGGGCTGTCCAGCCAGGTGATCTGGCGGCCGGCGCCCAGGGCAGGGTGGTCGCGGCGGACGGCGAGCGCGCTGCGGTAGAACTCCAGCGTCGAGTTCGGGTCGCCCTCCTGCGCCTCGACCGTCAGGTGCTTCCAGTCGGCCGGCTGCGGCAGCCAGCTCGGGCCGCCCTCCACGGGGCCGAAGCCGAACGGGGCGACCTCGCCGGACCACGGGATGGGCACCCGGCAGCCGTCGCGGGTGCCGTCCTGGCCGGAGCTGCGGAAGAACGCCGGGTCCTGGCGCACCTCGTCCGGCAGGTCCACCACCTCCGGCAGGCCCAGTTCCTCGCCCTGGTAGAGGTAGGCCGAGCCGGGCAGCGCCAGCATCAGCAGCGTCGCCGCCCGGGCCCGGCGCAGACCGCGCGCCGGGTCGCCCTCCGCCAGCCGCGTGGAGTGCCGTACGACGTCGTGGTTGGACAGCACCCAGGTGGCCGGGGCGTGCACCGCGTTCATCGCCTGCAGCGAGCGGTCGATCACCTCGCGCAGGTCCGCGGCGTTCCAACCGGTCGTCAGATAGGAGAAGTTGAACGCCTGGTGCAGTTCGTCGGGGCGCAGGTACAGGGCGCTGCGCTCGACCGTCGGCGTCCACGCCTCGGCGACCGCGATGCGCTCGCCGGTGTACTCGTCCAGGATGCGCCGCCAGCTGCGGTAGATCTCGTGCACGCCGTCCTGGTCGAAGTACGGCACCGCCTGCGTGCCCAGCAGCTTGACCTGCTCGTCGTGGCCGATGTCGGGCAGGCCCTCCGCCTTGACCAGGCCGTGCGCCACGTCGATGCGGAAGCCGTCGATGCCCAGGTCCAGCCAGAACCGCAGGATGGAGCGGAACTCGTCGTGGACGGCCGGGTGGTCCCAGTTGAAGTCGGGCTGCTCGGGCGCGAACAGGTGCAGGTACCACTCGCCGTCGGCCACCCGGGTCCAGGCCGGGCCGCCGAAGATGGACTCCCAGTCGTTGGGCGGCAGTTCGCCGTTGGCGCCCTTGCCGGGGCGGAAGTGGAACCGCTCGCGCAGCGGCGAGCCGGGGCCCTCGCGCAGCGCCTGCTTGAACCACTCGTGCTGGTCGGAGCAGTGGTTGGGCACCAGGTCCACGATGACCCTCAGGCCCAGCGCGTGCGCCTCGCGGACCAGGTCGTCGGCGTCGGTGAGGGTGCCGAACATCGGGTCCACGGCCCGGTAGTCGGTCACGTCGTAGCCCGCGTCGGCCTGCGGGGAGGCGTAGAAGGGGGAGAGCCAGACGGCGTCGACACCCAGTTTCCTCAGGTACGGCAGCCGCGCGCGGATGCCGGGCAGGTCGCCCATGCCGTCGCCGTTGCCGTCGGCGAAACTGCGCGGGTAGACCTGGTAGATGACCGCGTCGCGCCACCACTCCCGGCGCCCGGAGGCGGCGGCAGCGGCTTCGGTGGGGACGGTGTCGGTGACGTGCTGGGTCATGGATTCCCTTAGGGGTGCGGGGGGAACGACAGAGGCGCTTGCTGAGGGGCGGGGGCCGGCCGGGGTGTCCGGCCGGCCGCTCGGCGCGGCGGTCAGGACTTGGTGCCGCCGGCCGTCAGCCCGGAGACCAGGCTGCGCTGCACCAGCATGAAGACGATGGCCGCCGGGATGGTGATGATGATCGCCGTGGCGGAGGTCCACGCCCAGTCGGGGCGCTGGTCCTGCGCGAAGGTGCGGATGCCGACGGCGAGCGTGTAGTGGTCGGACTGCATGAACTGCGTCGCGTACGCCACCTCGCCCCAGGCGGTGAGGAAGCTGTAGAACGCGGTCACCGCCAGGCCCGGCTTGGCCAGCGGCACGATCAGCCGCCAGAACGTGCCGATCGGCGTCAGGCCGTCCACCCGGCCCGCCTCGTCTATCTCCTTGGGGATGGTGTCGAAGTAGCCCTTCATCATCCAGGCGCAGAACGGCACCGCCGTGGTCGCGTAGGCGAGGATCAGCCCGAGGTAGTTGTCGAGCAGGTGCAGTTCGGACATCAGCAGGTACAGCGGAACGATCAGCACGATGCTGGGGAACATCTGGGTGACCAGGAACGTCCACATCAGCTGCCGGCTGCCCGGGAACTTCATCCGGGACACCGCGTACCCGGCGGTCGAGGCGAGGAAGACGCCGAGCGCGGTGGTGCCGCCCGCCACGATGACGGTGTTCAGGAACCACTTCGCCAGGTCCGAATGGGCCAGCACGTCGCTGTAGTTGTGCAGGCTCAGGTGCGAGAGGACCTGGCCCGGCTCCTGCCAGGCGTTCTTCGGGCCGAGCGAGATGAACAGGATCCACACCACGGGGAAGGCCGCGATCACGGTGGCCAGGATCAGCGTGCAGTGCAGGACGACCGAGGCCCAGGGGCTGCGCTCCTGGCGGCCGCGCACCTTGCGGGGCGCCGCGGCGGGCAGGGGGCGCGCGGGGGCGGCGGGCGTGACGGCGCCGGACTCGTGCGTTGCTGCGGTCATGACGAGGGCTCCTTACGCCTGCTCGGACTTCAGGGTGTTGCGGCGGTAGAAGGTCGAGAAGGCCAGCAGGAGAGCGAGGATGATGATGCCGTAGGTCGCCGCTCCCGCGTAGTCCGAGATCCCGTTGAAGGCCTTGTGGAAGGCGAAGGTGACGAGGATGTCGGTGTCGCCGGTGGTGTTGTTGCCCAGCAGCAGGTAGATGACGTTGAACATGTTGAACGTCCAGATGCAGCCGAGCAGGATCACCGTGTTCGACACCGGCTTCAGGCCCGGCAGCGTCACGTTCACGAACCGCTGCCAGGGCGAGGCGCCGTCCATCTCGGCCGCCTCGTACAGCTCCTTCGGGATGGACTGG
Organism: Streptomyces sennicomposti; assembly: GCF_019890635.1. Classification (GTDB taxonomy): domain Bacteria; phylum Actinomycetota; class Actinomycetes; order Streptomycetales; family Streptomycetaceae; genus Streptomyces; species Streptomyces sennicomposti. The sequence goes on along the minus strand of NZ_JAIOAB010000087.1, from coordinate 16,820 downwards.
AGCCCGCCGAGCAGCGCCACCATGTTGAACGGGATGCCGATCCAGACGTTGACCATGATGACGGCGACCTTCTGCGCCAGCGGGGTGCCGAGCCAGTTCTGCGCCGGCAGGCCGAAGGCCGTGATGATTTCGTTGAAGACGCCGTACTGCGAGTTGAGCATCAGCCGCCAGGCGAACACGCCGATGAACGACGGCACCGCCCACGGCAGGATCAGCATCGCCCGGTAGAAGCCGCGCAGCCGCATCTCGCGGTTGAGCAGCACCGCGAGCGCCATGCCGAGGCCCACCTGGAGCACGACGCAGGACACCGTCCACACGACCGTCCACACCAGCCGCGGGTAGAAGTCGCCGTCCGCGCCCGACAGGACGTGCCAGTAGTTGTCCAGCCCGACGAAGTCGTAGGTGGCCGGGCGGTGGAAGGCGCCGATGGTGGTGGCGACGTTCGACTCGTTCGCGTTCGTCAGCGACTGGTAGAAGCCGTAGCCCAGCGGATAAAGGACCAGCACCGTGATGACGACGGCCACCGGGGCCACCATCGCCCACGCGTACCAGTACTTGTCCCAGGATCGCCTGAGCGCCGAGACGCGTGCGGGGCGCGGCGACGGACCGTCGCCGCGCGCTGTCTTGTTCGTTGTTCCGGTGCTCGCTGCGGTCGTCATCCTCATCGGCTCTTTCGCGGACGGTGTCGGGGTGGTTCCGCAGCCCCGGGGAGCCCCGGACGGGGCGGCAGCGGGGAAGTCCTTCCCCGGGGCTGCGTGTCCTTCAACTGCCGTACGGCCGCCGGGTGTCAGGCGGCAGCCGTACGGCTACTGACCCTTCGGTCAGCCGATGGAGTAGCCGGGCAGGAGCTTCTGGAACTCCTTGGCGGTGGCGTCGAGGCCGTTCTTCACCGACTCGTCGCCCTGGAGGATCTTCACGTAGTTCTGCTGGAGCGGCGTGAACAGCGAGCCGACCTGCGGCAGGGCCACGCGCGGCCGGGCGGTCTTGTCGAGGATCGACTTGAAGCCGGCGACCTTCGGGTCGGAGGTGACCTCGCTCGTGTACGCCGACTGGCGGGTCGGCAGGGTGCCGGTGCCCTTGGCGATGGCGACCTGGCTCTCCGTGGACGTCATGAACTGCGTGAACAGGTAGCTGGCGTCCAGGTTGCCCGAGCCCTGGTACACGGCGAGGTTGTGGCCGCCGGTCGGGGCCTGCGCCTTGCCGCCGGCGCCGGCCGGGACGGGGGCGTAGCCGAGGTTGGCCTGGTCGCTCTTGAACGCCGAGCCGGACAGGGTGTCGGCCACCGACCACGGCCCCTGGATCAGCATGGCGACCTTGCCGTTCTTGAAGGCGGCCTGCATGTTCTGGTACGCGTTGGCGAAGTCGACCTTCATCGACGCCTGGTCGTTGATCTGCTTCGCGGTGGTGAGGGCCTTCACCGCGGCGGCGTCGCTGATCGTGATCTTCTTCGCCGACGGGTCGGCCATGTCCGCGCCGTTGCTGTAGAGCAGCGGCAGCAGGAAGTAGGAGTCGGGGTTGACGTAGGTGCCGTACGCCCCGGTCTTCGCCTTGATGGTCTTGGCGTCGGCGATGAACTCGTCCCAGGTGGCCGGCGGGTTGGCGATGCCGGCCTGCTTGAGGAGCTTCTTGTTGTAGAGGAGGCCGAGGGTGTCGGTGACCGAGGGGACGCCGTAGGTCTTGCCGTTGTACTTGGCGGTGTTCAGCGGCGTGGCGGCGAAGTCCGAGGTGTCCTTCAGGGCCGGGGTGCCGTCGAGCGGGGCGATGTAGCCCAGCGAGGCGTACTCGGCCATCAGGCCCACGTCCGTGCGCACGACGTCGGGGGCGCCCTTGCCGCTCTTGGCGGCGGACTTGAACTTCTGCTCGACGTCGGTGAACGGAACGCTCTGGAAGTTCACCTTGATCTTCGGGTACTTGGCCTCGAACTGCTTGACCAGGGCCTTGTACGTCGGGGCTTCGGTCGCCGCGTCGGAGGTGTCCCAGTAGGTGATCGTCCCGGAGACGTCCTTCGGGTCCTTCGGCTTGCTCGACGAGTCGTCGTCCGAGCCACCGCAGGCCGAGGCGGTGAGGGCGACCACGGTGACCGCGGCGGCGATCGATATGCCACGTCGCATATGAACTCCTAGATGAGGGTGCCCGGATCATCCCTTGGGAGGACCGCGGGTGCCGTCTGTTCCTGTCGACGGCCGCCGGGCGCGGGAGGAACGTAGCAAGGCTGCAATCCCTTGCGAAAGACGTTGCAAGAAAATTTCCGCAAGATCCCGCAGACGTGACGCTTCCGTTACCGGCAGGTGTCCTGGCCTGCGCGGGGCCTGTCCGGCGGGGGCCGGGCGGTGGGGGGCGTCCGGGGCGGTACCCCTCGCGCGGCCTCCGGCGCGGGGGTGCGACGCGGTCGCGCGCTAAGGAAGGTAGCGGATTCGCCGGGGGATGGAACCCCGCCGGTGCGCGGTTCGTGCGCCGGCGTAGGCTCCGGCCGTTCTCCCGCGCGCCCGGCCCGCGCGGGCGCGCCCGACCGCCGTGCGCGCGGCGGCACTTGACGGGCCCTGCGGACGCCCCGGTGGCCGTTCGTGAAAGTTCTTGCCGTGCTTTGCAAGGCTCTTGCTGTAAGCGTTTCGGCGGCGATACGGTCGCGCCCGGCGTCCGGCCGCGAAGCCGCAGACCCCCCGTCCGCGGTGCGGGCACGGACCCGATCGAGCCGTAGTCGCAAGGAGTTCTCGCCTGTGATACCGAGATGGCCGGCGCCCCCGGGGCGCCGCAACCCCCAGGGCGGACCGGGCCGGCGGGGCCGGCACAGCGGGCGGGTCGCGGCCGTGGCCGTCGCCGCGCTCGCCGCCGCCCTCGTCCAGCCGATGGCCGCGAAGGCGGCCGGCCCGCCCGCGCCCCCGTCGGACGCGTACCTCGCCGCGCAGCCCGCCCGGCACGACGCCACGCGCGAGCAGTTCTACTTCGTCATGCCGGACCGCTTCGCCAACGGGAACAAGGCCAACGACCGGGGCGGGCTGACCGGCTCCCGCCTGGCCACCGGCTACGACCCCACCGACAAGGGCTTCTACCAGGGCGGCGACCTCAAGGGCCTGACCGACCGGCTCGACTACATCAAGGGCCTCGGCACCACCGCCATCTGGCTGGCGCCGATCTTCAAGAACCAGCCCGTGCAGGGCGCAGGCAAGGACGCCTCCGCCGGCTACCACGGATACTGGATCACCGACTTCACGCAGGTCGACCCGCACTTCGGCACCAACGCGGACCTGACGAAGCTGATCGCCAAGGCGCACGCCAAGGGCATGAAGGTCTTCTTCGACGTCATCACCAACCACACCGCCGACGTCGTGGACTACGAGGGCCAGTCCCACGAGTACCTGTCCAAGGGCGCCTTCCCCTACCTCACCGAGGACGGCCGGCCCTTCGACGACGCCGACTACGCGAACGGGAACAAGAAGTTCCCCGCCGTCGACTCCTCGTCCTTCCCCTACACGCCGACCGTCCCGGCCGCGAAGAAGAACGCCAAGGTCCCGGCGTGGCTGAACGACCCGACGATGTACCACGATCGCGGCGACTCCACCTACAGCGGCGAGAACGCCACCTACGGCGACTTCTCCGGCCTGGACGACCTGTGGACCGAGCGTCCCGAGGTCGTCAGCGGCATGGAGAAGATCTACGAGCGCTGGGTGAAGGACTTCGGCGTCGACGGCTTCCGCGTCGACACCGTCAAGCACGTGAACACGGAGTTCTGGACCCAGTGGGCGACCGCGCTCGACGCGTACGCCGCCCGGCACGGCCGCAAGGACTTCTTCATGTTCGGCGAGGTCTACTCCGCCGACACCTCCGTCACCGCGCCCTACGTCACCCAGGGCCGCCTCGACGCCACGCTCGACTTCCCCTTCCAGGACGCCGCCCGCGCCTACGCCTCCCAGGGCGGCAGCGCGAAGAGGCTCGCGAGCGTCTTCGGCGACGACTACAAGTACACGACCGACAAGGCCAACGCCTACGAGCAGGTCACCTTCCTCGGCAACCACGACATGGGCCGCATCGGGTACTTCCTCAAGCAGGACAACCCGAAGGCGACCGACGCCCAGCTCCTCGCCAAGGACAAGCTGGCCAACGAGCTGATGTTCCTCAGCCGCGGCAACCCCGTCGTCTACTACGGCGACGAACAGGGCTTCACCGGCGCCGGCGGCGACAAGGACGCCCGCCAGACCATGTTCGCCTCGAAGGTCGCCGACTACCTCGCCGACGACGAGATCGGCACCGACCGCACCCACGCGAGCGACTCCTACGACACCAGGGCGCCGCTCTACCGCCAGATCGCCGAGCTGGCCAAGCTCCGCAAGGACAACCCCGCCCTCACCGACGGGGTCCAGACCGAGCGGTACGCGGCCGACGGACCCGGCGTCTACGCCTTCACCCGCACGGACGCCCGCAGCGGCGCCGAGTACGTCGTCGCCGTCAACAACGCCGACCAGGCGCAGACCGCCGCCTTCGCCACCGGCTCCGCGCGCACGACCTACCGCGGCGTCTACGGCACCAAGGCCACCGTCGCCTCCGACAGCGACCGCAAGGTCACCGTCACCGTCCCGGCCGGAGCCGCCGTCGTCCTCAAGGCGACCGGCCGCCTCCAAGCCCCGGCGACCAAGCCGTCCCTCACCCTGACCGCGCCCGCCGCGGGCGCCACCGGCACCGTGGACCTGAGCGCCGACGTCACCGGCGGACAGCTCGACCGGGTCGTCTTCGCCGCCCAGGTCGCAAACGGCCCCTGGAAGGTCCTCGGCTCCGCCGACCACGCCCCCTACAAGGTCACCCAGACCCTCGCCACGACCGTGCCCGCCGGCACCGCGCTGCGCTACAAGGCGGTCGTCGTCGACTCGGCCGGGCACACCGCGAGCGCCACCGCGACCTCCACCACCGGCACCCCGCCGGCCCCCGAGGTCCCCACCGCCTCCTCCCGCGACTACGCGGTCGTCCACTACCGGCGCACCGACGGCGACTACGACGACTGGGGCCTGTACGCCTGGGGCGACCTCGCCGACGGCGAGGCGACCACCTGGCCCGCCGCCCACCCCTTCACCGGCCGGGACGCCTACGGCGCCTTCGCCTACGTGAAGCTGAAGCCCGGCGCCTCGAACGTCGGCTTCCTCGTCATCGACAAGGACGGCGACAAGGACGTCTCCGCCGACCGGTCCATCGACGTCACCAAGACCGGCGAGGTGTGGATCGAGCAGGGCGAGGACGGCGTCCAGACCACCCGGCCCGCCGACTATCCCGCGCAGGACACCGCCAAGGCCGTCCTCCACTACCACCGCGCCGACGGCGACTACGACGGCTGGGGACTGCACGTGTGGACCGGCGCCGCCGAGCCCACCGACTGGGCGAAACCCCTCGCCCCGGTGAAGACTGACTCCTATGGCGCGGTCTTCGAGGTACCGCTCACCGACGGTGCCGGCTCACTCAGCTACATCCTCCACAAGGGCGACGAGAAGGACCTGCCCACCGACCAGTCCCTCGACCTCAAGGCGGCGAACGGCCACGAGGTGTGGCTGGTGAGCGGGCAGGAGCAGCCCCTGCTGCCGCAGCCCGAGGGCAGCGCCGCCGCCCTGGACCTCACCACCTCCAAGGCGGTCTGGATCGACCGGGACACGGTCGCGTGGAACGGCTCGGCCGCCGCCGCCTCCACCCAGCTCCTCTACTCCCGCGACGGCTCCATCACCGTCAAGGACGGGACCCTGACCAGCGACGACGAGCGGTGGCTGCGGCTGGAGAAGACCACGCTCACCGACGCGCAGAAGGCGAAGTTCCCGCACCTGAAGGACTACACCGCCTACTCCGTCGACCCCCGCGACCGCGACCGGGTGACCGAGGCCCTGCGCGGGCAGGTCGTCGCCTCCCAGCGCGCCGCGAACGGGGCCGTGCTCACCGCGACCGGCGTCCAGCTCGCCGGCGTCCTCGACGACGTGTACGGCAGCGCCGCCGCCAGGGCGAGCCTCGGCCCGGTCTTCCGCGACGGACGGCCCACGCTGAGCGTGTGGGCGCCGACCGCGCAGAGCGTGGCGCTGGAGCTGGACGGCAAGGCCGTCGCCATGCGCCGCGACGACACCACCGGCGTCTGGTCCGTCACCGGCCCGGCCGCCTGGAAGAACAAGCCCTACCGGTACGTCGTCACCGTGTGGGCGCCCTCGGTGCGCAAGATCGTCGTCAACAAGGTCACCGACCCCTACTCGGTCGCCCTCACCGCGAACAGCGAGCGCAGCCTCGTCGCCGACCTCGACGACAAGGCGCTCGCCCCCAGCGGCTGGGCGGACCTCGCCAAGCCCAAGGCCGTACCGCTGCGCGACGCGCAGATCCAGGAACTGCACATCCGCGACTTCTCCGTCGCCGACCCGACCGTCCCGGCCGAGGACCGGGGCACCTACCTCGCCTTCACCGACAAGAACGCCGACGGCAGCAAGCACCTGCGCGAGCTGGCCGAGGCGGGCACCTCCTACGTCCATCTCCTGCCGGCCTTCGACATCGCCACCATCCCCGAGAAGAAGGCCGACCAGGCCGGCCCCGGCTGCGACCTCGCCGCCTACGCCCCCGACTCCGACCGGCAGCAGGCCTGCGTCGCCGAGACGGCCGCGAAAGACGCCTACAACTGGGGCTACGACCCCTACCACTACACGGTCCCCGAGGGCTCCTACGCCACCGACCCGGACGGCACCGCCCGCACCGTGCAGTTCCGGCAGATGGTCAAGGCCCTCAACCAGGACGGCCTGCGCGTCGTCATGGACGTCGTCTACAACCACACGGCGGCCAGTGGCCAGGCCGACACCTCCGTCCTCGACCAGGTCGTGCCCGGCTACTACCAGCGGCTGCTGGCCGACGGGTCGGTCGCGAACAGCACCTGCTGCGCCAACACCGCGACCGAGAACACTATGATGGGCAAGCTCGTCGTGGACTCGATCGTCACCTGGGCCAAGGAGTACAAGGTCGACGGCTTCCGCTTCGACCTCATGGGCCACCACCCCAAGGCCAACATCCTCGCCGTCCGCAAGGCCCTCGACGCGCTCACCCCGAAGAAGGACGGCGTCGACGGCAAGAAGATCATCCTGTACGGCGAGGGCTGGAACTTCGGCGAGGTCGCCGACGACGCCCGCTTCGTCCAGGCCACCCAGAAGAACATGGCCGGCACCGGCATCGCCACCTTCTCCGACCGGGCCCGCGACGCCGTGCGCGGCGGCAGCCCCTTCGACCCCGACCCCGGCGTCCAGGGCTTCGCCTCCGGCCTCTACACCGACCCCAACTCCTCCACCGCCAACGGCAGCAAGGAGGAGCAGAAGGCCCGGCTGCTGCACTACCAGGACCTCATCAAGGTCGGCCTGAGCGGCAACCTCGCCGAGTACCGGTTCACCGACACCGACGGCAAGGAGGTCACCGGCGCCGGGATCGACTACAACGGCGCGCCCGCCGGCTACGCCGACGCCCCCGGCGACGCCCTCGCCTACGCCGACGCCCACGACAACGAGTCGCTGTTCGACGCGCTCACCTACAAGCTGCCCGCCTCGACGTCCGCCGCCGACCGGGCCCGGATGCAGGTCCTCGCGATGGCCACGGCCGCGCTCTCCCAGGGGCCGGCGCTCTCCCAGGCCGGCACCGACCTGCTGCGCTCCAAGTCGCTGGACCGCAACTCCTTCGACAGCGGCGACTGGTTCAACGCCATCCACTGGAACTGCGCCGACGGCAACGGCTTCGGCCGCGGCCTGCCCATGGCCGCCGACAACCAGGACAAGTGGCCCTACGCCAAGCCGCTGCTGTCCTCCGTCGCGGTGGGCTGCCCGCAGATCCAGGGCGCCTCGGCCGCCTACCGGGACCTGCTGCGCATCCGTACGACGGAGCAGGCGTTCTCCCTCGCCACGGCGGCGCAGGTGCAGGACCGGCTGTCCTTCCCGCTGTCCGGCAAGGACGAGACGCCCGGAGTGATCACCATGCGGCTGGGCGACCTGGTCGTCGTGTTCAACGCGACGCCCCAGCGGCAGGAGCAGCGCGTCGCGGCGCTGGCCGGGGCCGGTTACCGGCTGCACCCGGTGCAGGCCTCGGGGGCCGACCCGGTCGTGAAGACCTCCGCCTACACGGCGGCGACCGGCACGTTCACCGTCCCGGCGCGCACGGTGGCGGTGTTCACGCGGGGCGCGTGAGGCACGGGAGCGGTACGGGGGGGCGGTACAGGGGGGGCGGGCCGTGAGACGGTCCGCCCCCTTCTCCGGTCGCGAACTAGGGTGGGGCCGACGCCGTAGAACACCGGACGTCGTGGAACACCAGGAGTGGAGTGCCCATGCCGCAGATCACCGTCGACTACTCGGCCGAGCTGGCGGACGTCTTCGACCGGCCCGGGTTCGCGCGGGCGCTGCACGAGGCCACCGTGGAGATCGCCGGCGCCCGGCCGCCCGCCTGCAAGACGCTGTTCCGCCCGGCCGGGGAGACTGTGGTCGGCCCTGACAGCGAGGGGCACGCCGTCGTCCACGTGCACATCGGACTGCTGGCCGGCCGCACCGCGGAGACCAAGGCCGAGCTGACCGAGGCCGCGCTGGAGCTGTTGCGGCGGTATGTGAAGCCCGGCGGGACGACGATGCTGCACGCTTCGGCCGAGGTGAGCGACCTCGACCCGTCGTACCGCAAGTTCGAGCGCGAGTAGAGGCATACCGGTCGCGGTGCGGTCACCGGTTCACGGCAGATCGGTGCGGCCCAGCCAACCGGGTCGCACCGGCACCCCGTCGTCGTCCACCTCGACCGGCTCGGCCGGGGGCGGTGGGGCAGCGGGCTTTTCCGGCACGGGCTCCTCCGCCACGGGCCCCGGAGCGGGCGGCTCGGGTGCGTCGGAGTCCGCCAGCAGCTCCGCCACGAGGAACCGGGTCACGAAGGACTGCCACGCCCCGTCCACGACGAGCAGGAAGCCGTCGCTCGTCCGCAGCAGGCGGCGGCGCTTCGGGCTCAAGGGATGCGTGGGCTCGTAGACCCGCGCCCGCCGCTCCAGCTCCGCGAGCGCCTCCCGGCGGGACCCGACGACGTGCGCCACCACCTGCGCCTCCGTGTGCTTGCGGTCCCCGGCGCCCACGGTGGTCTCCACGACCAGCCCCCAGCTCGCCCTGGCGGTCACGGCGACGCCAGCGTGATGAGGCGGCCGGCCAGGTCCGTGAAGGGGTTGTCGGCCGGTTCCGTCGCGAAGATCCGGCGCAGCAGCGCGGTCAGCTCCTCGTCGCGGGCGGCGGCGACGGCGGCGAGCGCGGCGAAGTCCTGCACCAGCTGGACCTCCAGCTCGGCGCGCGGGATGCGACGGCCGTCCAGCCAGATCAGCGCCGTCGACTCGGCCAGCGAGATCCACGAGCGGACGATCAACTCCAGCCGGGCGGGCGGGTCCTGCACCTGGAGGTGGGCGAGGATCTGCTCGTAGGCGGCCTGCCGGACCGAGTCGATGAGGGCGTTGGTGGTGGTCGAGCCGACGGCCGGGCCGCCGCGCATCAACGCCGAGAAGCCGGGCCCGTGTTCGTCCACGAAGTCGAAGAAGCGGCCCATCACCCGCAGCAGCCGCGCCCCCAGCGGACCCTCGTGCGGCTCCACGAACCGGCCGGCCAGATCCTCCGAAGCCCGCTTCAACGCGGCCTCGTACAGGCTGAGTTTGCCGGGGAAGTAGTGGTAGACGAGCGGGCGGGAGATGCCGGCCGCCGCGGCTATCTCGTCGATGGACACGTCGTCGGGCGAGCGGCGGCTGAACAGTTCGAGGGCGACGCCGATCAACTGCTGCCGCCGTTCCTCGACTCCCATTCTGCGGCGGACCCCGGTAGTCATACCGACACCCTACCGACCAGGGCCGGAACCGGAACCGGCCGGTAGGGTGCGGGCGGTACGGGGCGGGCCGGGGCCGACCCCAGAGGCCCTACCGCAGCATGTTCACGGTCCGGCCGTCGTCCAGCGTCCCCTTCAGCTCGGGCCGGATGCCCTTCTTCGCCGGTACGGCCAGCACATTGCCCCGGGCGGTCGCGGTCACGCCGTTCGAGGCGGTGATGGACTCCGTGTGGGAACCGCCGGCGGCCAGCAGGTACCAGGAACCCGCCTTCGACTTCCACAGCGCCCCCGCCAGCACCTGCGGATCGCGGGCGCCGCACGCGGTCACATCGGCGGAGCGGGCCACCGCCGCGCCGTACCGCACGGTGGGGACGCGGAGTTGGGCCAGCACCTGGGAGCCCGTGCCGCGCCAGGTGTCGGCGCGGGTGCACACCCACGCGGCCGTGCCGCTGTCGTCGGGCAGGTCCTGCTCGGCGTACTGCCAGGCGTTGACCGACCGCACCCCCTGCGACCGCAGCACCGACAGCGAGCAGGCGAACGGCGCCCAGGTGCGCCCGGCCGCCGCGCTCGACGCCTCGTGCGTCGCGGTGGGGCGGCCGGTGGTGAGCCGGGCGGGCGTCAACTCGCCCAGATCGCCGAGGACGTACGCCCCGAAGTCGCCGGTGAGGCGCAGCGCGGGCCAGGAGGCGCAGGCGCCCGCGCGGGCGGCCGGGCCGGACAGCGGTGCGGTGACGCCGTCCGTCAGGGCGAGGGCCGCCGGCTCGGAGCCGGCGGTGCGCAGATCCTGCCGTGCCGCCTTCTTCACCCACGGGGCCGTCAGATAGCGGACGTTGCCGTCGGCGCGGTTCAGCACCACCGCGGCGGCCTCCGCCCCGCTCGCCCCGTCCACGCGGGCGAGGTCGAGCGCGACGCCGGACGCGGAGCCCTTCGGCTCGGCGTAGCGGGCGATGCGCAGGCCGTCGTGGAGGAGGACGACGCGGGCGCCGTCGACGTCGCCCGCGTACAGCAGTTGCGGCGGGCCCGCGGGGCCGCCGGTGGCGGTGCCGGGGGTGGCGGAGAGCCGGACGTCGCCGCCGGGGCGGGCCCAGACGGCGAGGGCGCGGCGCAGCAGGGCGGTGTCGCCGGTGCGGTCGCCGCGCGCGGGCCAGGCGGCGAAGTCCAGCCGCGCCGAGGTCCGCCACGCGGTGGGGGAGACGCGGGTCAGCTTCGCCGGGTCGAGGGCGGCCTCGGCGGAGGCGTTGCGCGCGTAGACGGGGGCGGCGGCGCCGTCCGGGCCCCAGCCGCCGGCGGGCAGCGCGGCCAGCGTGCCGCACACGGCGACGGCCGCCGCGGCGGCGAGCACCGCCTTGCCGCGCTGCCTGCGCCGCAGCAGGTCGGTGGGGCGGGCCTGCAGTGAGCACGGGTCGAACTCGGGGGAGGCGAGCAGCGCGGTGCGGTCCGGGACGCGCTCCGCCTGGCGCACGGCCGCCTTGGGGTCGGCGACGCCCGCCGCCGACAGCACCCGGAGCACGGCGTCCTCGGGGAGCTGCTCCAGACCGCGCAGGACGTAGGCGGCGCGGGCCGGGGCGGGCAGGGCGGCGAGCTGCTGGTCCAGGGCGAGTTCGTCGGCGCCGCCGGAGCGCGGGAAGAGCTTCAGGCCCCACACCTGGGGCATCAGCGGCGGCAGATGGACGCGGCGGGAGCGCGCGGCGCGGCGGGGGAGCGGGTCGGCGGCCAGCGCCGTACGGACCACGCGGGCGCGCAGGAAGGCGTAGGCCGGGTCGGCGCCGGGGCCCGCCGTGCCGTCCGGTGCGACGGCCGTGGCGGCGCGGCCCCGGGGCAGGGCGCGCTGGACCAGGGAGTGCGCGGTCAGCACCCGGCGGCCGCGGCCGAGGACCGGGGGCAGCAGCAGATAGGCGAGCCGGACGAGCCGCGGGTAGTGCTCGACGAGCGCGGCCTCGGCCCGCCCGACGTCGAGGACCGGCGCGGAGGCGGACGGGGGGCGCGGGGCGACATCCTGTGACTGCACGTTCAGCAGAACGAGCGAATGGGCGGTTGGTCACCGCCGGGGCGGTCCCGTCAGCCCTTCGGCCGTGCCGTCCGGCCCCGCCGCCGGGCCGCCCCGTGGCCGTCCGGCCCGGCCGGGCCCCGTCAGCCTTCCGGCTCGACCAGCAGGCGGGCGTAGTTCGCCGTGGAGCGCTGGTAGCGGGGCAGGTGCGGGGCGAGGGCGCCGAGGGTGAGGGACAGCGCCTCGCGCTCGCGGCCGAGGTCGGCAAGGCACAGGGCCAGGAAGGCGCGGACGGCGTCGTCCAGCTCGTCGGAGGGGGCGACCAGTTCGGGCGTCAGCAGCGCGACGCCCTCCTCCGGCCGGCCGGTGTTGCGCAGCGAGCTGGCGAGCTGGATCCTGGCGCGGCGGCCCCGGTAGCCGTCGAGTCCGGCGTCCAGCGCCGCCCGGTACAGCGGCACGGCCCGGTCCGAGCGGCCGGTGGAGTCCCAGGCGCAGGCCTGCTCGAACAGGCCGACGGGACTGCCGGGCGGCAGCTCGGCGACCAGCGCGTCGATCACCGCACGGAACTCGGCGGCACGGTCCTCGGAGTAGTCGTCGATGCGGGCCCAGGCGGCGGCCACGCGGTCTTCCCAGTCGTCGTTCACCCGGCCCACTCTCGCACAAGTGTGCCGGTAGGCCCATGGTTTGAGCACGTCGCCCGGTACGGCCGTATGGAGGGGGACGGCATGGACGGGGACCGGGCGCCGCCGAGGCGACCCGCCGGAAAGCGGAGGAACAGATGAGGGTGACACGGCCGATGCTCGCGGTGGCCGGCGCGGCGGCGGTGCTGGCGCTGGCGGGCTGCGGCGCCGGCGGGGACGGGGCGGCGAAGGCGCCGCCGACGGCGACCGGCAGCCTGGAGAGCCTGGCCGCCGAGGTGAAGTGCAGGCCGGACATCCAGACCGACGCCGACACCATCCGCCAGGCGATCTGCGCGGGCTCCGGCGGCAAGTTCGTCCTCGCCACCTTTTCCACCGACCGCGGCCAGCGCGAGTGGATCGACGAGGCCAAGGACTACGGCGGCTTCTACCTGGTCGGCCGCAAGTGGGTCGCCGTCGGCGACGACGGCGTGGTCCACGCGCTGCGCGGCACCCTCGGCGGCGAGGTGGAGATCGGCGCCGACCACCACGCGCACACCGGCTGAGTCACCGCACGCGGAAGGCCGGTGGCGGGTCCTCCCGCCACCGGCCTTCCGCCGTACCGGCCGGGTGCGGCTAGCACATCCGCCCGGAGTTGAGGCAGTTGGCGATCTTGTTCGCCAGGCCGTTCCTGGTCACGGCGATGAAGTCGTCGTGGTCGGTGACGGCCTTGTGCAGCTGCTCGGGGAAGCCGTCGACGGCGTAGGCGTTCTTCACCTGGCCGTTTCGGACCACCGGTTGCGGCACGCTGTAGACCAGCCGCATCGTCAGCTGCGGGATCGCCTTGAAGCCGTTCTGGCAGCGGCCGGAGGCGTCGGCGAAGGCGACGTGGGTGCGGTGGTTGGCGCTGTCGATGTTCTGGCCGTCCCAGCAGCTCTGGAACGCGAACGTGCGCACCACGTCGCTGCCGCGCGGGCAGATCGGGTACTTGTCGGTCAGCTGGACCTTGTTCTCGAAGCCGGTGCAGCTCCAGTGCGCGTTGGCGTTCGCCGTGCCGTTGGTGAAAGCCTTGGCGTCGCCGGTGATGATGCGCAGGAACTGCGGCATCGCCACGACCTTGCTGGTCGGGTTGCCGACGTACTTGATCTGCGCCTGCTTGGCGACCAGGATCCGGCCGACGTTGCCCTCCTTGCCGCCGCCGTCGGCGTTCTGGTCGAAGTCCTGCGTGCCGTCCTGCACCCGCACCACCGGCCAGTAGTAGGCCGACAGGTCGTTCTTGTTCTGGCAGCTGGTGCCGCCCTGGAGGAAGGTGTCGTTCGAGGAGAACGCGTTGACCTTCTGGTTGCCGACGTAGTCGTGCAGGTGGTGGGCGCCGTTGGTCACGCCGGGCGCCACGATCACGTTGTCGGTGTTGTGGTTGCCGTTGGCGTTGACCCCGCAGCGGGTGGTGAAGGTGCCGGTGGAGGCGTTGCGCATCCGGCGCGGCTTGGCCGGCACGTTGGCCCGGACCTTGGTGATGTCGACGAAGTCCGCGGCGGAGGGGCCGTTGCCGGCCTGGCCGCCGTTGTTCTGCTGCTGGCCGCCGCCCTGCTGGCCGCCCTCGCCGCCCTGCTGGCCGCCGTTCATGCCGCCGTTGTTCTGGTCGCCGCCCTGCTGGCCGCCGCCGTTGTTCGTCTGGTTGCCGGCGGCCGGGGAGCCGGTGCACGACGTCAGGCTGTCCAGGTCGCCGGGGGCGGTGCCGCCGGCCCGGTTGATCTCCAGCCTGATCCGGTCGAAGATCACCTTCCGCCGGTCCTTGAGCGGGCTCAGGATGCTGTTCTGGACGAAGCTCGCGTCCCGGGCCTGCGCGTCCCGCGTCGTCGCCAGGCGCTGGTAGGCCTCGGTGATCTGGCGGTCCAGATTGGCCAGTTCGCCGTCCACCTCGGTGCGGGCCCGGCCCGGCACGTCGGTGAGTTTCTGGCCGACGTCCGGGCAGGAGATCGTCGCCACCTGCGCGCCGGCCGCCTTGGTCCGGCCGCCCCACGCGTCGTCGTGCGACTCGTGGGCGGATGCGTAGAAGTTCGCCCAGATCAGCCCGCCCCCACCGAGCGCTAGGGCCGCCGCTGCGGCGATGGCCTTGGTGGCCGGCGACGTACGGCGTTTTCGTGTGTTGCGTCCCATGGAACTCCTCTGACTTCCTTGGCGGGGCAGCATCGAGGCGCCCGACAGGAGTGAAGCGGCGCCCTTCCATACGGGCGCCGCCTCAAAGGCGTTCAACAGAAACGCGAATCGACCGTCGGCTCAGCGGTCGCGGTCGAGGTGCGCGAGTACGGCCAGTACGCGCCGGTTGTCGTCGTCCGAGACCTCGAGTCCCAGTTTGGCGAAGATGTTGGAGGTGTGTTTCGCGATCGCCCGTTCCGTGACGACGAGTTGGGCGGCGATCGCCGTGTTGGAGCGGCCCTGCGCCATCAGCTCCAGCACCTCCAGCTCGCGCGGGGTGAGCCGCGACAGCGGCCGGTCCCGGTCCGAACGCCGGGCCAGCAACTGCTGGATGACCTGCGGGTCCATGGCGGTGCCGCCGGCCGCGACGCGGCGTACCGCGTCCACGAACTGGGCCGCGTCGAACACCCGGTCCTTCAGCAGATACCCCACCGCGCCGCTGCCGTCGGCCAGCAACTCCCGCGCGTACAGCTGCTCCACGTGCTGGGAGAGGACCAGCACCGGCAGCCCCGGCCGCTCCCGGCGGGCGCGCAGCGCGCACTGCAGCCCCTCGTCGGTGTGCGTGGGCGGCAGCCGTACGTCGACCACCGCCACGTCCGGGTTCAACTCGGCGAGAGCGCGGTCGAGTTCGGGGCCGGACTCGACGGCCGCCGCGATCTCGAAGCCATGGGCTTCCAGCAGCCGGACCAGGCCGTCGCGCAGCAGGAAGAGATCTTCGGCTAGGACAACGCGCACGGAATCTCCATGGTCGCCATGGTGGGACCGCCCGCGGGACTGCTGACGGCCAGGACGCCGTCGAATGTACCGAGCCGCCGCTCGACCCCGGCGAGCCCGGAGCCGGGCGCGATCACGGCGCCGCCCCTGCCGTTGTCGGTGACGGCGATGCGCAGCATGCCGTCGGCGTGGTGCAGATCGACCCAGACGCGATCCGCGCCGGAGTGCTTGACGGCGTTGGTGAGCATCTCGCTGACCGCGAAGTACGCCGCCGACTCCACCGGCGCGTCGGCGCGGCCGGCCAGGTCCACGGTCACCTCCGTGGGGATCGGCAGCCGTAGCGCCAGCGCCCGGACGGCGTCGCCCAGCCCGCGTTCGGCGAGGACCGGCGGGTGGATGCCGCGCACCAGGTCGCGCAGCTCGCCGAGGGCCTCGGCGGAGTTCTTGCGGGCCTGCGCGATCAGCCGCCGGGCCTGCTCCGGGTCCGTGTCGATCAGCGACTCCACGGTGCTCAGGTCCATGCCCATGACGACCAGCCGGGCCTGCGCCCCGTCGTGCAGATCGCGTTCGATGCGCCGCAGCTCGGCGGCCGAGGTGTCCACGGCGTCACGCCGGGTCTCGGTCAACACCCGCACCCGCTCGGCCAGTTCGCCCTGGCCCGGGGCGAGGACGGCCCGGGCCAGCTTGAAGTGGACGGCCAGCAGGCGCGGGACGAGGCGCCAGGCGACGACCAGGATCACCGCGCCGAGTACGCCGGCGGCCAGCGCGGTCGCCTGCCCGCGCACCGGCACGAAGCCGTACCAGTACGGGCCGTTCTCCCCGTACGGGCCGTCGGCCATGGGCCGCCACAGCCCGGCCGCGAGCGCGAACCCCTCGAAGGAGTAGAAGAGCAGGACAGGCGGGAGCAGCGCGGTGGCGAACCCGGCCGTCATGTTCACCGGCAGCCACAGCACGTCCCGCCGGACCTGCGGGTCGCGGAGCATCCCGAAGGTGCGCGTCCAGGGGTTGGCGCCCGCCGGGAGCGGCCGGTACGCCGACTCGATGCGCACCCCGGACCAGCGCGCGGCGATCTCGCGGTGGTTGTCCGCGAGGGCTCGTACCGCGGTGAGGACCCACGGGGTCGTGACGATGCCGACGCCGAGCGGGATCAGCGCGACGGACAGCAGGGTCAGCACGAGGAACAGCACCGAGAAGGGCAGCACTGCCACGGCCAGCACCAGCCCCTGGACGGCGGCGAGCAGGACCTCACGGGCGCGCTCCCGGGCGCCGCCGCTTGGCGTGTTGGTGTTCATGTCCCCGAGTCTGGCCGAGCGGGGCGCGCCGGTCACTGGCCCGGGAGCCCCTGCCGGGGGTGGTGCCAGGTGCACCCCGGGCCGGCCCGCCCGCCGAGGAGGAGCGGGCGCCGGGCCCCTTCCCGGACCGGCGGGCGCCGGGCACCTCCCGGTCCGGCGGGCGCCGGGCACCTCCCGGACCGGCGGGCGCCGGGGGCCCTC
>NZ_JAIOAB010000086.1 GCF_019890635.1 Streptomyces sennicomposti | reverse complement strand
AAGACGCAGGGCCGAAACATCGCTGCCGGACTCCGAAGGACGGCGCCCACCACCAACGCCCGCAAACCTGTCAGACGACCTGTGTGGGCAAGAGTGGAGCAGCCCGCTGCCTCAGTTCCTCAACCTCGGGCAGGTCCTCGTACCGGTCGAGCCGGACGTGCATGTCGTTGGCTGCTTCGGCGATCTTCACGGAGCGGACGCCGTCCGCGCAGTCGAGAAACGCCGTCCAGGTGGCGAGTGCTGTGTCGAGGTCGCCTTGTTGGAGATGGACCCGGCCCAGGTCGGCGAGCACAATGGCGCGGCTGCGGCGTCGGTCGAGGCCGTGGATCTCCAGGGCTTGATGGAGGTGCTGGGTGGCTCCGTCGAGGTCGCCGAGTCGCGCGAGGATCATGCCGGAGTGGTGGGCCCATCGGCCGATGCTGAAGTGCGAGGCCCACGATGCACCAGGCGGGGCATCGGGAGTCTTCTCGATCGCCGTTTCAGACGCCTTCAGTGCCTGGGTGGCCAATCGTCGATCACCGTCCAGTGCGGCGGCGTCGGCGAGGGTGGTCTGGTAGTACGAGACGGCCCGCGGGTCGTCCAGGGGCTTGGCCTCCTCGACGCAGCGTTCGGACAGCCGCAGAGCTGCTGCCGCAAACTTCGGCCCCAGGTCGATGGCCTGGACCGCCAGCCCGCGCAACGCGGTCGCGGACAGTTCCAGGTCGCCGGCCTCTGAGGCGAGGGCGTAGGCGTGGGCGTAGTAGTGCTGGGCCATGCCCTGGTTGCCTTCGTCCTGCGCCATCCAGCCGCACAGGTGAACGAGTTCCGAGGTCGCCGCGAACAAGTCTCGTCCGGTGGCCTCTGTGTAGTGGCCGTTGAGCCAGCGTTCCACGTCTTCGGTCAGGTAGCGCACGGCCAGGTGCCGGGCGTGACCGCCGCCGACCTCGGCCGCCGTGTCACCGAACGCTTTGATCATCTGCCGTACGGCAGCGACCTCGCCCTTGCCGACGCGTACGCCACCGGCACGGTTCACGCGGCGCCGGACGGCCTCGGGGTCCGGCAGGCCCAGGGCGCTCAGCGCGTAGGCGCTCGACGCTGCGAGGAAGTTCCGGCGTAGCACGTCGCTCCTTCCCAACTCGATGACAGATGCCACGGTATCCAGCGCAGCCGACTCTGGCTCGGAAGATTGAGCGGCCTGTACCAAGTGTGCGTCCAGCTCAAGGACTTGCACGATGTACGGCAACCAGTACGTGGGGACCCTTTTACCGACCACCCATCGCCGCACGGACTGGCGGTCGAGCCCGTCAGGGCCGCGGCCCTCGGCGATCCCTAACTCCCGGGCGAGCTTCGCCGGCCCCCAGCCACGCGCTTCGTACGCCTCTCGCATCAGTTCGCCGATCGTGGGTGTTCTGGCCACCTCGCCCCCTTCTGCGTCACCAGGAGACACACGGTCCGTCCTGGGCTGGCCTACACGGGCCTACGCGGGCCTACAGCCTGGCACCTCCTCACGGTCCGTACCCAGCCCTTCACTGGTCACCACCCCGATGAGTCCCCGACATTGACCGGAAATGGGTGATCAAGACCGTGCACACCAGCAACAGCTCACACGACGGCGCTCTGGTGCCGGCAGTGCTGTACGTGTGCGCCCAGCGCGGCACGGAGCGGCCCACTGTGCCCGAGGAACACGCGGTTGACGAAGGGCACGCCTTCGCCGACGAGCACCACATGCGCATCGTTGCCGAGATCACCGATCCCTACGGTGAACCGGACCCGGCCAAGCGGCCCGGCTGGCGACGGGTGAAGGAGATGGCCGAGCACGGGCAGATGACGGCCGTCATCGTCCGGTGGCCCAACAGCATCAGCCCCGACGACGCGTTGCGCTATCCGGAGATCGCCTGGTGTCGGCAACGGGGCGTGCGGGTGCTGTTCTCGTGGTCCCCGCTGGCCGCGCAGGAGGCCCCGTGAGCGGGAAGCACGCCATGCAGGCACCGCCGTCACAGCCCGGCCGGGCCGTCGCGCTGCTCGCCCTGATCGGGCTGATGCCCCCGGCGGTCATCCTCGCCCCGCATGTCACCGACGTCTACGGCTCCAGCACTCCGGCCCCTGTTTCGAGACCGGACATGCCGCCGCAGACCTGCCGGTGCGGCCCCCGGGCCGCGCTGTAGCGGCCTTCCCCACCCGTCCCGCGGCGGGCGCCCAGCACCGGCGGCCGGGCGACGGCTCCGCCCTCCCCTTCCGCCCTGCCGCCGGTTACCAGCCATCCCCTCACTCGATCGAGGAGGACGTGCATGAGCACGCAAGACCCCCGCCTGCGCATTGTTGTCGGCTCCGACGCGGCGGGCCGCTTCTACAAGGACGCGCTCGCCGACGAACTCCGGGCGAACGCGATGGTGGCCGAGGTCCTGGACATCGGCGTCGACGAGCACACCCAGGCCACCTACCCGGAGATCGCCTTCGCCGCCGGCCGGCTCATCGCAGACGGCCAGGCCGACCGTGCCCTGCTGGTCTGCCACACCGGCCTCGGCGTCGCCATCGCCGCCAACAAGGTGCGGGGCATCAGGGCCGTCACCGCACACGACGCACTGTCCGTGCGGGCCGCGGTGTGCTCCAACAACGCCCAGGTCCTCACCTTCGGTCAGGGCATCATCGGCCTCGGCTTGGCCCGCCGCCTGACCATCGAATGGCTCACCTACCGGTTCGACCCCGGATCGTCCGCCGCCGCGAAGGTCCGCGTGATCAGCGACTTCGAGCAGCAGCATCTGCCCGTCCTCATCCCCGGAGGGCGAGCCTGATGCCCACGAACCCGAACACGGTGCCGCAGCACACCGAGGGCCTGCGCTGGCCCGTCGAGCCGGCCCAGGGCGGCTGGTACACCGACGCCGAGCACCAGGCCCTGCTCAAGGTGTGGACCGAGTCCGACGACTGGCGGACCGGCTGGAAGCAGTGCGCCTACTGCGGGGCCTTCGAGGACGCGTTCGCCGCCCACACGGGCGTCGAGCACGCCGTGTCCTTCAACTCCGGCGGCACGGCCATGGAGATGGTCCTGCGGCACCTGCAGCTCGCGCCGGAGGACGAGGTGATCTCCTGCGCCCTCAACTTCGTCGGCCCGCACATCGCGGTCATCGGGCAGGGCGGCCGTCTGGTTCTCGCCGAGCCCGACCCGGTCACCCTCAACCTCGACCCGGCCGACACGGAGCGGGTCATGTCCCAGCACACGCGGGCGATCCTGATCACTCACTGGAACGGGGCGGTCGCCGACCTGCGGCCCTTCCTCGACCTGGCCGCTGCCCACCCGCACCCCGTGCACGGGCCGCCGGTCGTCATCGTGGACGCGGCGCGGGCCTGCGGCGGCCGTACGCCGTCCGGCGCGAGGGTCGGCGCGGAGGGCTGGGCCACGGTCTTCAGCTTCGAGTCGAAGAAGCTCATGACGACCCTGGGCCAGGGCGGCATGGTCACCACCAGCGACCCGAAGCTGGCCGAACGGCTGCGCTGGCTGCGCGCCTACGGCGGCCGCGACCAGTGGGGCACCAACCAGATGCTGTCCAAAGCCCAGGCCGCGGTGGGCCTGGTCCAGCTCTCGCGGCTGGACGAGATGAACAGCGCCCGGGTCCTCCGCGCCCACTCGCGCACCCGCGCGCTGGCGGACATCGAGGAGCTGACGCTGCCGCCCACGCTCGACAACGGCCAGCACCTCTACTACCGGCACAACCTGCTCGTCCCCGAGAAGTGGGCGGGTGCCGGCCGGCATGAGCTGATGAACCACCTCGCTAACCGGTACGGCGTCGGCAGCATCATCAGCGACCCGGTGACCTACCTCGGCCACGGCCTGATCCGCGAGCACACGCGAGGCCAGCGCTGCCCGCGCGCCGAACAGCTCGCCGCACGCCTGCTGTGCCCGATCCTCCACCCGCGCATCAGCCCCGGCGACGAGGCCGCCATCTGCTGCGCCATCCGCCAGGCCACGGCTGACCTCGTCCGTACCCGCCCCACCGACTGAGAGGTTCGATCCGTATGTCACAGCTCCAGCAGGAGATCGACGACATCCACGGCAAGGAGATCTACCTCGCCGACCCCTACCAGCCCAAGGACCCCGACGGGCTGCTCCGCATGGTCTTCCTCATCCCCTTCGGCCACGCCTACAGCCTGATGTGCAACGGGCCGATGAGCCTGTGCGACCTGATCAACCGCAGCGCCGACGTCCCTGCTGTCGCTGAGAGGGCCATCCAGTACGAGTGCCTCGTCCGCGACGGCAACCGACTCACTACCCCCGGCGGCGAGCCGTACCGCAGCATCGAATCCCCGCTGCCGGTCGGCCAAGCCGACGTCCTCGGCATCTCCGTCATCAACAGCGGCGACATGCACAGCGTCTTCCGCCTCCTCGACCTCGCCGGCGTACCCCGGCGCAGCGCCGACCGCATTCCCGGTATTCACCCGCTCGTCGTGGGCGGCAACAGCGGCCTGGCCGACCCCGAGCCGCTGGCCGACTACTTCGATGTGATCGCCATCGGCGAGGCCGAACAGTCCCTGCCCGAACTCCTGAGCATCCTCCACGCCCACCGCGCTCACCCCGATGGCACGTCGCTGCACGAGCAGATCGCCCGGGTGCCCGGCCTGTACGTGCCCTCCCTGTACGAGTGCGACTTCCTGCCCGGCGGCGGCGTCCGTGACATCCGGCCCAAGCGCATCACCGTCCTCGCCGGCGTCCACGCCCAGTACCTCACCGTCAAGGACCTGCACCCCGCCCACTTCTGCTACCCGATCACCGACGGCACCGCCGCCGGCCTGCACCCGGTCCTTGGCTGCCTGCACACCTGCGGCTTCTGCAACCTGGGCCTGCCGGACTTCAGGCAGGCCCCGCTCGAGATGCTCACCGACTACGTGGACCGCCTCGAAGCCCACAAGGTCCGCAAGATCATCATCAGTGCGCCCACCTTCACCCAGTACAAGCACCGGGGCGAGCTGCTGGAGCACATCCGCGCCTACGCCCACCGCACACAGGACCAGGGTGAGAAGGTCACCACGATCATCGGCTCCATCCGGGCCGACGAGATCAGCGACGACTACCTGCGGGCCGTCACCGAACTCGGCGACTTCGGTCACCTGTTCACCGAGCTGAACCTGTCACAAGCGCGGGGCATCATCACCATCGCACCCGAGTGGGCCGCACCCGATCTCGTCGCCCTGTACGGCAAGACGCAAAAGCGCGAGCGGGTGAACAAGGCCATCGACCTGTGCCGGGCGAGCGAGCACGTCAACGCCGTGATGCTGTACTTCATCATCGGAGCGCCCGGCGAACGGCCGGAAGACCGGCTGGCCATCGCCGACTACGCGCGCGATGTCCGCCGCCGGCTCGGCCACCGCGACGGAGCCGTGATCGTCAAGCTCCACCAGTTCATGCCCAAGCCCGGCACGCTCAGCCAGCGGCTCGCCATGACGGACCCGGACCTCGTCCAGGAGTACGGCGACCAGGTCGCCGCCCGGCTGCGGGAGCTGGTCGGGGACGAGGAGTTCAAGCAGCACTACCGGGTAGAGCAGTTCGGCGCGAGCCGGATGCACCTCGAAGTCGTGTGCTCGCGCGGGGACCGGCGAGTCGGCCACATGCTCGAAGACCTCTACGACGCCGGCATCGACCTGCACCACCTCACCAAGAAACAGCTCCTCCAGACGATGGCCAAGCACGGCCTCGACTACGACCGCCACCTTCGGCACATGGACGAGCCGGTGCTGCCGTGGCACGTCGTCAACCATGTGCACACCGGTGCCGAGCTGGAGTTCGCGGCCGCGCTCGCCGAGCGGGAATCACGAGCATGAGCAGGCAGTTCCCGCTGCACCCCGGCAAGCACGCCCTGCCGGCGGTGACTGACCCGGCCGAGCACGCCGAGTACGTGCGCGGCCGGTACCCGCAGGCAACACTCGCCGGCATCGACGGAGCGGTCCTGCTGTACCAGCGGCCCGTGCTGGAGAGGGCGAAGGCCAGCTATCCCAGCCGCCGCCTGAACTGGGTCCGCGGTGAGCTGTTCATGCTGGAACGCCAGGGCCGCCAGGGCCGCCAGGTCGCCGTCTGCGGCGGCTTCGGCCTCGGCGCTCCAGCAGCGGCCCTGGTCCTCGAACAGCTCATCGCCTTGGGCGTCCGCCGCGTCATCACCGTCGGCACGGCCGCCACGCTCCATCCCGACCTGCCGCCGGGGCAGCTCGTCGTGTGCGACAACGCACTGCGCGACGAGGGAGTGTCCCACCACTACCTCCCGCCGGGATCACACATCAAGCCGTCCAAGCAGCTCACCACACACCTCGCCGAGCACCTGCGCAATCGCGGGGTGGTCCCGCGGCGAGGCCCGAGCTGGACCACGGATGCCCCCTACCGGGAGACCGGCGCCGAAGTCGGACGCTACGGCACGCTCGGCGTCCTGACCGCCGACATGGAGGCCGCAGCCGTCTTCGCGGTCGCCCAGCACCGCGGCATAGACGCGGCGGCCGTCTTCGCGGTCGCCGACTCCCTCGTGGATCGCAAGCCACGGCAAGGATCACCCAATATTCGCGCGGCCCTGCACATCGCCCTTCAAGCGGCCCTGAGCGCCCTCAGCGCCGCTGCCCGACACCGGCCGTCCGGCTAAGGTGAGGCGTCCGCAAGGTGACGAGAAGGCGACGGGCAGGGACGCCCACGTCGGGCAGTAAAGGACTCCAACCCCTGTGAACACTGGCGCATCCCGGCCGTCCGTCGGAGCTGTGGTCCTGACCATGAACGACCGGCCTGAGGAGTTCCCTCGGGCCATGGCCTCCCTCTTCGCCCAGCAGAGCATCGAGCTGGACGTCGTCGTGGTCGGCAACGGCTGCACTCCTGAGCAGGTTCCGGCCGGTGTGCACACGGTCGAGCTAGCCGAGAACGTCGGTATCCCGGAGGGCCGCAATATCGGCGCCCAGAGCGTCAAGGGGGACTACCTGTTCTTCTTCGACAATGACGCCCACCTTCCTGGCCCCGACGTGCTTGCCCGGTTGGCCGCCGAACTGCAGCAGGATGCGGGCCTGGCCTACGTTCAGCCCCGCATCAGCGACCCTGACACCGGCGTCACCCTGCGCCGCTGGGTGCCCCGGTTGCGGGCCGCCGACCCCTGCCGACCCGGCACCGTCACCGTCATGGCCGAAGGCGTCGTCATGATCCGCCGCACCGCATTCGACGCCGCCGGCGGCTGGCCCGGCCATTTCTTCCTCTTCCACGAGGGCATCGATCTGGCCTGGCGGCTGTGGGATCTAGGAGGCACCGGCCGGTACCTCCCTGACATCGTCGTACATCACCCCGCGACTGACCCGGCCCGGCACAGCAGGTTCTACCGGCTCAACGCCCGCAACCGAGTCTGGCTCGCCCGCCGGAACCTGCCTCTCGTCCTGGAACTGCTGAATCTCACGACGTTCGTGATCTTGACCCTTTGGCGTTTTCGGGACCGCCCCGCACTTAAGGCATCCATCGACGGATTCCGAGAGGGGCTGCGCGGCGGATACGGCGAACGGTCACCCATGAGCTGGCGCACGGTGACCCGGCTCACCCGCGCCGGGCGACCGCCGATCTCCTAACACGGACCAGAGGAGTCTCTGCCTGCAACAGGGGAACACGGGCCGCCTGCGCATCTTTCCGGCGCCGCCTACCTGGGACATGGAGCAGCCGCAACACGACGAGCTGCAGCATAGGGGTCGCGTGAACGAACGCCCGCAAGATCATTGAGGGCGGGGGCCAAAATTATAACGTGAATGAGAATTAACCCACGTCACGCTGAGGCTATTTTTATGAGCACACAAGAAGCCCCCTCGCCCGGCTCGTCACTCGCCCTACTCACCCTTCCCTTCTCCTTCACTCAGCAGGATCATCTTCTGGGCACCGATGAACTGATAAAGGAGGCTAAGGTTCGAGGCTCCAGCATCGACTTGGCCCTCCTGCAGGAGCTACACAACAGGCGGTTGCTTCTTCCGCTCTATCGAGTCAGCGATACCCCCTCAGAAGGTCGGCGAATCGACGTTTCCGCTGAGATTCTTGGGATTAATGTAAGGGGCTGGGTACTTGAGGCGGCTTTGGAGGGACGGGCTCGGGATCCTCGCGAGGAGGGCTACTCTGCAAACTGGCCCTACCTACGACCCGCCGACCAGGATCCCCGCGGGTGGTGGAATGGTTTCGCATATTCATACTGGCAACTTCTGGAACTCGCAGATGCACTAAACGAGCTTAAGTTCATCGAGCTGGACGTCCTGCACGACTATCGCGCTAACGTAACTCGCAGGCGAGCACGCACACAGGCTCTGACAGCGCTGGCGCCCCGGTACTTGCCCGGAATCCTCGGGACCGTCAACATCCCGCCAGGAATTTCCGAAGACGACCTGTGGCGATTCCGGTCATCGTCTAACGTTTCTGAGCTGCTTAAGATCGCAGGCTTCCCTAAGGCTGACCTGCTCAAGGAGGCGGAACGGCTTCTAACCGTGGCGCACATGAAAGACCCGATGAAGGCGTGGCTTCCGTTGCTACGTCACGCAGGCTACAAGGGGGGGTGGTCTGAACTCAGAGGAGCACCGCTCGAATTTATGTGGTATAGGATCGCCGCCGAGATCCTTCTGCGAGCCCACGAGGATCTAGCTGCGGCGGGCCAGCTTGAGCCATTGCCTGATATTTCAGGCTGGAATTCCTGGACGGCTTTGCACGATCGCCTGACTGCTCGACAGGATAACGCCCACTCCCTTGAAAGAGCACTCGGACATTTTGGCCTCTCCCCTCACCCGCGAGTCTTGCTATTGGTCGAAGGGGAAACTGAACTTCACCAACTGCCCCGACTCTTGGCTGAATTTGGCCTAACACAGCCGCATCACGTACGCGTTCAGCGCACCAAGGGATCCAAGGTGAATCCCCAACTCATCGCGCGTTACAACATTGCACCCCGAATCGGTAGGCGCATAAACGATCGATGGCTGCTGGACGCCACCCCTACGGTCCTCGTAATTGCAATGGACGCCGAGAATAAATGGGAAACAGCCGAGAAGCGCACTGCCGAGAGGAATGCCCTTCAGCAGGCGATCCGTGAAGAGGTTCAGTGGCAAGGCGCAGAAATCGGGCAAGATGAACTGGACTTCCTGGTCCGCATCCACGTCTGGGGTACAGACAAATACGAGCTTGCCAACTTCTCCGACGACGAACTAGTCCCTCAGATAAGAATCATTGCCGAGCGTAAGCATGGCACACTTCCTGAAAGCTGGAATCAGGATATGCGGAATCACCTCCAAGAAGCTCGAAAAAAACATCTTGACATCAAGGTTCCTTTGGGCAGGATGCGACTTGGCGACCCGAAGGTTGAGCTTGCTGAACTGTTGTGGCCTGTTCTTCTGGCTAAGTGCGAGCAAGAGTTGATCGAAGGCACCATCGTGACGCCCGTGCTAAAAGTCGTTCAGGAGGTGCGGGAGCTCGTAGCACGGCTATCAGGCAGCGGATACTCCCTCCCCGTCCCGGATGGCTGGCAGGGCGCTCATCCTTAGCCTCAGCTCTAGGCAGCTCCGGGGCCCCAAAACTACCACCCACCAGGACGATGAACAGGTGTGATCCAAATGCGGACGCTGTCGTGGTCACCGACCGCTGCGAGGAGGCCACCATCCGGAGAAAACGCAACGTCGTACGCCTCGCTGAGGGAGGCGTCGAGAGGGCCGGGAAGTGGCCGGCCGTCAGCCGGATTCCACAGGCGCACTGTGCCGTCCATTGCTGCGCCGGCCAAGAGTTGACCATCCGGAGAGAAGGCCACGGCGCTCACGGCTTTTGTCAGATCAGACGAGCAGTCACGGACAGCGTTCCCCGTTCCAGAGACAAGTGGATCCCACAACCGCACCGATCCATCGCTTCCCGCTGAGGCCAGCAACTTGCCGTCAGGCGCGAACGCAATATCGCAACATCTTCCAACGGTTATGCATCCGGTCACCTCCCATGTGGCGGGTGACCACAGCTGCGTTATCCCGTCGTATCCGGCAACGGCCAGCAGGGAACCATCGGGCGAAAACGTAAGCCCGTCGACCCGGGTCTGCCCCACATCCAGAGTCTTGATCATCTCGCGTGTAGCGGTGTTCCACAGGTACACACACCCGACGTATCCGGCTGCCGCCAACAGGCTTCCGTCGGGGGAAAACGCCAGAGTGTCGAGGATCCCCTCGCTGTCAGGCAGGCTTCCCCCCACAGGGATGCGGAAAGTCACGTCCCACAGCCACACTGTTCCATCATCGGCCGACGAAGCAAGCAGCCGCCCATCGGACGAGAAGGTCACGTCACGGACGATGTCTCGGTGTCCGGCGAGGGGATTCGTTACGGCGTTACCCATGGGATCCTGCAGGTATACGACCCCGTCGCAGCCGCCCAGGGCCAGGTACTGCTTATCGGGTGAGAAGGCCAATGCGTCGTACTCATCGGCAGGACCCTGAACAGGCGTCAGAGCCACGACGTATCCGGCTTCGAGGTCGTCCGCAAGCGCCTGCAGGGCCAGCGGACTTACGGCTCGCACTGGGGCGCGCTCCGAGATACCCACATCTGTACTGCTGCGCTGCGACCGCATACGGTCCAGGTCGCGCCACCGTTCGCGCCACACCCCCATCTCGGGAGCTCCGCGTGCCACGAGGCAGTGCTTGCCGTCCTCGTCGTACGAGAGCAACGTGCGCACCAGAGACATCAGGGTGTCCAGCCGCTGGAGCCGCTTGCCATTGAATGCCTCGCTGAGGGCCGAGACTGATAACGAGCTTGTACCCGGCATAGCAGCCGCGCGGGACACGATCATGTTGAGCGTGGGGCTCCCACGGTCGGCTCGCAGTTGGCGTAGCTCCTCAGCTAGCCGGTCAAGCCCGACCGCAAATTCGGTCTTGTTCGGCGCGCCCATCCGTCCACCCCCAGTTGGTTCTGGCGCCTAGGCTAGAGGGCCTCAGACCGTATCGCGCCGAAATCCGCCGAAACTTTGGCGGCATCACAACTTCGTTCGTGCGATGCAGGTCTACGGGCTAGGCACTGTTGCCATGAGATGCATGACGCACTCTCAGGACCCTCAAGTTTCGCCCCCGCCCCCACACTCAGAGCCCGGTCCCTTCATGACCGTACGCACCGCGCTCATCCTCCTGGCATCCGTAGTCATCGGCGGAGTCGTCGGCGTCCTCACCCTCCTCTGCGGCACTCAGCCCGCTGGTGCCGCTCTGGCCGGCCTGACCAGTGCCGGGGCCTCCGTACCCGTCCTGCATGCCCTCATCCAGTAGGGGACAAAGAGCGGCTGGCTTCCGCTTCGGGCGTGAGCGATGCGTGAGCGGACTGCGCGACACAAAGCGTCATGCGAGGGATCGGTTACAAAGTTGCGCGCTGCTGACCAGCGGAAACAGCACCGCGAAGCAGCGTCGAGTACGCCCCGGCAAGGATTCGATCCCACTTGTAAAGCGAAGGTCGTCGGTTCGAATCCGACAGGGGGCTCCGTCGGAGAGGCCGGCCAGGTTGTTCCTGGCCGGTCTTTCGTCGTCCGGTGGCGGTCGCGTCCGTTCACCTGTCCGGCAGTACGAGGAAGACCTCGGAGAAGGTGAGGCCGTGCCGGTCGGTGGTCCGCCCGCACGGGCAGCCCAGCGTGATCCGGCGCCAGTCGCAGGCCACCGTCCAGGGGCCGTCCGCGTTCCCGCACCCGGGGCAGCGGACGGTGTCGGCCGTCCACACGTCGTGGGCGGGTCTCCCGTAGTGCCGGAACCGGCCCGCGTACTCGGCCTGCCAGGGTTCGGCTGCGGGCGTGCGTGAACCGGCGCCGGACGGCCTCGGGGCCGCCAGTGCGGTGAACAGCTCGGTCAGGCCGGGCAGGAGGGCCTCGCCCGCCGCGGTCGGCGCGGCCGGCGAGCCGTCCGCCGCGCCCCGCGGAACCGGGTAGTGCGGGGCCGCCGCAGCGGGCGGCGGATTCGGGGTGGCGGACCACGGCAGGAGGGCGCGGGCGACGGCGGCCAGCAGGGCGGCGGCCGGCGGACTGACGGCACCCGCGTCGAGGTGGTGGACCGCGGTGCGCCAGATCCGCTGGAGCCGCCGGTCCCGGTCCACGGCCCGCGCCCGCGCGCCGGCGGCCCCGCGGGCGGGGAGCGGAGCGGTGAGGCGGGGGAGGACCTTGGCCGCCGCGTCGGCGTCCGCCGCGGTGGGGCGCCACTCCCCGGTGGCCAGCGACCGCCGGGCGCGGTCCGACTCGCGGGTCAGCGCCCGCACCCGCAGCTGTCGGGCACGCGAGGCCGCCCCTGGCGTGTCCGGCCTGCTCGGCACCCCGTCGCGCCCCCTTCGTCCCGTTCCCGTGTCCGTCCGCGTTTCGAGCCGCGGACATCACATCACACGGCTCGTCACATGACGGCGCATCCGGCCGGGTCTCCGGGGAGGGCCGGGCCGGCGCCGGTCCGGCCCTCGCGGGATCTCAGGCCGTGTGCAGCAGCTCCGTGAGGACCTTGCGGA
The DNA here is from genome assembly GCF_019890635.1 of Streptomyces sennicomposti. Classification (GTDB taxonomy): domain Bacteria; phylum Actinomycetota; class Actinomycetes; order Streptomycetales; family Streptomycetaceae; genus Streptomyces; species Streptomyces sennicomposti. The sequence goes on along the minus strand of NZ_JAIOAB010000086.1, from coordinate 9,883 downwards.
GGGTGCCCTCCGGGTCCGGGGTCGCCGTGGTGGATCGCCAGGCGACGAAGCCGTCCGGGCGGACGAGGACCGTGCCGTCGAGGGTCGTGCCGTGGGCGGCCGACCAGTCGGGGGCCGGGGCGGCGTCGGTGCCTTGGGGCTCGTGGATCAGGTCGGCGCCGAAGCGGTACGAGGCCAGCGGGATGCCGTCCGTCTCGGCGATGCGGCGGGCGGCCGTGTGCCAGCCGGCCTCCGAGCGGCCGTCGCTGAGCAGGACCAGGGAACGCTCGTACAGGTCCAGGGTGGAGATCCGCTCGCCCTCGTGGCGCAGCCACAGGTGGGGTGCGCGGGTGCCGGGCTCGCCGGTGAGGCGTACGGCGTCGGGGACCACGTCCTGGGCGGGGTCGGCGCCGACGACCGCGCCCTCGGGGTAGCGGTAGCCGAGGACGACGTTGAGGATGCCGCCGCGCCTGCCGCCGCCGATGCCGGGCGCCGGGGCGAAGCCGGGGTGGCTGTGCTCGACGGAGCGGGCGGAGGCGCGGGCGCTGGTGGCCAGGGCGACCGGGCGGCGTTCGGCGTCGTAGGTGTCCAGCAGGCCGGGGCCGGCCCAGCCGTCGAGGACGGCGGCGAGTTTCCAGGCGAGGTTGTGGGCGTCCTGGATGCCGGTGTTGGAGCCGAAGGCGCCGGTCGGGGACATCTCGTGGGCGGAGTCGCCGGCGAGGAAGACGCGACCGGCGGCGTAGCGGTCGGCGACGCGTTCGGCGGCGCGCCAGGACGCCTTGCCGGTGATCTCGACGTCGAGGTCGGGGGCGCCGATGGCGCGGCGGATGTGCCGCTGGAGGCGTTCCTCGGTGAACTCGTCGAGGCTCTCGCCCCGCTCGGGGTGCCAGGGGGCGTGGAAGACCCAGTGCTCCTTGTTGTCGACGGGCAGCAGGGCGCCGTCGGCGTCGGGGTGGGTGAGGTAGCAGCAGATGAAGCGACGGTCGCCCACGACGTCGGCGAGGAGCTTGGAGCGGAAGGTGACGCTGACGTTGGCGAACAGGTCGCCGGGTCCGCTCTGCCCGATGCCGAGGCGGTTGCGGGCGGGGCTGCGGGGGCCGTCGGCGGCGACGAGGTAGTCGGCGCGGACGGTGTAGCGCTCGTCGGTGGCGCGGTCGCGGACGGTCGCGGTGACGCCGTCGCCGTCCTGTTCGAACGTCTCCAGCTCGTGGGAGTAGCGCAGGTCGCCGCCGAGCCGGCGGGTGCCTTCGACGAGGACGGGTTCGAGGTCGTTCTGGCTGCACAGGCACCAGCCGGTGGGGCTGAAGCGGGCCAGGCCGCCGCCCGGGTCGATGTGCTTGAACAGCCATTCGCCGGCGTCGCCGACGAGGGTGGGGGTCTGGAGGATGCCGTGGTTGTCGGCCAGCAGCGACGCCGCCGCCTTGATGTCGTCCTCGATGCCGGCGACCCGGTACAGCTCCATCGTGCGCACGTTGTTGCCGCGGCCGCGGGGATGGCGGGAGGTGCCGGAGTGCCGTTCGACGAGCAGGTGGGGCACGCCGAGGCGGCCGAGGAACAGCGAGGTGGACAGGCCCACCAGGGAGCCGCCGACGATGAGGACGGGTACCCGGTGGTCGGCTTCTTGGCGCATCGATGCCTCCAGGAGCGGGGTGCGGGGGTGCGGGCGGTGCGGGCGCATCGGTGTCTCCATGCCCGCCGGGCGGCCGGTCCGCGTGCGTTCGCGGGGTCTATCACCCGCGTGATCACCCTTGTGGTGCATACGAGTCGCGCGTCGATCGCGCCCGGCACAGGATCGAGATCACGCTGACGTCGCGTCATCCGCGGCCGGCGCCCTCCGTCCCTGTCCCGTGCGAATCGCCGATCCCGCCAAGGAGTCGTACGCAGATGACCGCCATTTCCGAGCGTGTGTCAGAACCGACCGAGCAGCAGGCCTCGAAACGTGTCTCCCAGTCCGTCTTCGACGGCTCCCGGCTCCGCGTGATCCTGCTGGTGGACGTCTGCGACGGCGCCCAGCAGCAGTTCCTGGAGGCGTACGAGCAGATGGGCAAGCAGGTCTCGGCGGTGCCGGGGCATGTCAGCGACCAGCTGTGCCAGTCCATCGAGAACCCTTCCCAGTGGCTGATCACCAGCGAGTGGGAGAGCGCCCCGCCGTTCCTCGCCTGGGTGAACAGCGAGGAGCACGTGCGGATGGTGCAGCCGATGCACAGCTGCATCCGCGACACCCGTTCGCTGCGCTTCCACATCGTGCGGGAGACCGGCGGCGGCCGGCAGCAGGAGACGGCGGGCCGGCAGCTGCAGACCTCGCCGCGGATCGGCGACGGGGTGATCCGGCACGCGCTGACGTTCACGGTGAAGCCGGGCAGCGAGGCGAAGGTGGCCGAGCTGCTGGCGAACTACGAGGCGCCCGAGGCGCGGGTGGACGACACCACGCGGCTGCTGCGCACCTCCCTGTTCATGCACGGCAACCGGGTGGTGCGGGCCATCGAGGTGCGCGGCGACCTGCTGGCGGCGCTGCGGCACGTGGCCCGGCAGCCCGGCATCCGGGCGGTCGAGGAGGCCATCAACCCGTATCTGGAGCAGGACCGCGACCTCAACGACCAGGAGTCGGCGCGGGTGTTCTTCACCCGGGCGGCGCTGCCGGCCGTGCACCACGTGACGACCGGTCAGGAGGACGAGCGGGTCGAGCGGCACGCGCTGTACTACCCGGCGCGGCAGGGCCAGGGCATGAAGCTGGCCGAGCTGCTGTCCCGCGCGGACGAGCGGGCCGCGGACGACCCGGCGAGCCCGGTGCTGCGCAGCACGGTCTTCGAGCGCGACGACGTCGTCGTACGGCTGATCGACATCCGGGGCGCCCTGGAGAGCGACCCGGCCGCGGCACTCGGCATCCAGGACTCCGCGCAGGTGGCGGAGCTGACGACGCTGCTCGGCGAGGGCGCCGCGAAGAAGGACGGCGACCTGTCCCGGCTGCTCACGCTCGCCCGGATGGACCTCATCACCGACCGCCGGTCCGCGCCGGACGCCTGACGCTCCCCCAGGGCCTCCCGTTCGGATCAGGCCGGGCTCCCCGACCCGGCCGGGCCCGAACGGAAGACCCAGCCGACGTACTCACCACCGGAGGAAGACGTGATCAAACCCAGGCCGAGGATCGTGGACCTCAGCGAGACCGAGCCCAACACCAAGCGCGGCGGCGATCTGCGCGCCATGCTCACCCCGGCCACGGTGGGCTCCACCAGCGGCTTCATGGGCGTGGCGCTGGTGCAGCCCGGCGACCGCATCGGCGAGCACTACCACCCCTACTCCGAGGAGTTCGTGTACGTCGTCTGCGGCGACCTGGAGGTGGACCTGGACGGCGAGCCGCACCCGCTCAAGCCCGAGCAGGGGCTGATGATCCCCGCCTACATGCGCCACCGGTTCCGCAACGTGGGCGACACCGAGGCGCGGATCGTCTTCCACCTCGGCCCGCTGGCGCCGCGCCCGCAGCTGGGCCACGTGGACACCGAGGGCACGGAGGCGGCGGCGGTCCCGGCCGGCGCCCGGGCGGCCGAGCCGGCCGAAGCGGCGGCCGGGCCGGCCGAGGTGCGGTCATGACCAGGCGGGTCGCGGTCACCGGCATAGGCATCGTGGCGCCGGGCGGCATCGGCGCCGCCGCCTTCTGGGACCTGCTGGCGAACGGGCGTACCGCCACGCGCGGCATCACGTTCTTCGACCCGTCGGGCCTCAGGTCCCAGATCGCCGCCGAGTGCGACTTCGACCCGGCGGCGGCGGGCCTGGAGCCCGAGCAGGTGGCGCGCTGCGACCGCTACATACAGTTCGCGCTGGCGGCCGGCCAGGAGGCGGTGCGCGACTCGGGTCTCGACCTCGCCGGGGAGAACCCCTGGCGGGTCGGGGTCTCGCTCGGCACCGCGGTCGGCGGCACCACCCGCCTGGAGAGCGACTACGTGCTGGTCAGCCATGGCGGCGAGCGCTGGGACGTGGACCACGAGCGGGCACAGCCGCACCTGGAGCGGGCGTTCACGCCGAGCACGCTGGCCTCGACGGTGGCGGAGCGGTTCGGGGCGCGCGGCCCGGTGCAGACGGTGTCCACCGGCTGCACCTCCGGGCTCGACGCGGTCGGCTACGCGCTGCACACCGTGGAGGAGGGCCGCGCCGACATCTGCATAGCCGGCGCGTCGGACTCGCCGATATCGCCGATCACGATGGCGTGCTTCGACGCGATCAAGGCGACCTCGCCGAACAACGACGACCCGGCGCACGCCTCCCGCCCCTTCGACAACGACCGGGACGGCTTCGTGATGGGCGAGGGCGGCGCGGTGCTGGTGCTGGAGGAGCTGGAGCACGCCAGGGCGCGCGGCGCGCACGTGTACTGCGAGCTGAGCGGCTACGCCACCTTCGGCAACGCCTACCACATGACCGGTCTGACCAGTGAGGGCCTGGAGATGGCGCGGGCCATCGAGACCGCGCTGGACCACGCCCGGCTTAACGGCACGGCGATCGACTACGTCAACGCGCACGGCTCGGGCACCCGGCAGAACGACCGGCACGAGACGGCCGCGGTGAAGCGGGCGCTGGGCGAGCACGCCTACGGCACGCCGATGAGCTCCATCAAGTCGATGGTGGGCCACTCGCTGGGCGCCATCGGGGCGATCGAGGTGGTGGCGTGCGTGCTGGCGCTGGCCCACCAGGTGGTCCCGCCGACCGCCAACTACGAGACCCCCGACCCCGAGTGCGACCTGGACTACGTGCCCCGGGTGGCGCGCGAGCGGAAGCTGGACGCGGTGCTCTCCGTGGGCAGCGGGTTCGGCGGTTTCCAGTCGGCGGTGATCCTGACCCGGCCGAGGGAGAGGTCACGATGAGCCAACCGAGCACATCGAGCACACGGACGAGCCGATCGGGTCCGCGGCGCGCGGTCGTCACCGGCATCGGTGTCGTCGCGCCCAACGGGACCAGCACCGAGACGTTCTGGAAGGCCACCCAGGAGGGTGTGAGCGTCCTGGACCGGGTGACCCGCGAGGGCTGCGAGCAGCTGCCGCTGAAGGTGGCCGGCGAGGTGCGGTCCTTCGACCCGGCGGCGGCGATCGAGGAGCGCTACCTCGTCCAGACGGACCGCTTCACGCACTTCGCGATGGCCGCGGCGGACGCCGCCCTGGAGGACGCGCGGCTGGGCCGGGCGGACACCGAGGGCGCGCCGTTCTCGGCGGGCGTGGTGACGGCGGCCGGGTCCGGCGGCGGCGAGTTCGGCCAGCGGGAGCTGCAGAAGCTGTGGGGCAAGGGCCGCCGCTACGTGGGCCCCTGGCAGTCCATCGCGTGGTTCTACGCGGCCAGCACCGGCCAGGTCTCCATCCGGCGCGGCTTCAAGGGGCCGTGCTCGGTGGTCGCCGCCGACGAGGCGGGCGGCCTGGACGCGCTGGCGCACGCGGCGCGGGCCGTGGGGCGCGGTACGGACGTGATCGTGGCCGGTTCCACCGAGGCGCCGCTGGCCCCGTACTCGATGGTGTGCCAGCTCGGGTACGGCGAGCTGAGCCCGGTGACCGATCCGGGGCGGGCCTACCGGCCGTTCACCGACGAGGCGTGCGGGTTCGTGCCGGCCGAGGGCGGCGCGATGCTCGTCGTGGAGGAGGCGTCGGCCGCCCGGGAGCGCGGGGTGCCGGTACGGGCCCGTGTCGCCGGGCACACGGCGACCTTCACCGGGGCCTCCCGCTGGGAGCTGTCCCGGCAGGGGCTCGCGGAGGCGATCCGGGGCGCGCTGGCGGAGGCCGGCTGCGCGCCGGAGGAGGTCGACGTGGTCTTCGCCGACGCCCTCGGCGTCCCCGAGGCGGACCGTGCGGAGGCGCTGGCGATCGCCGACGCGCTCGGCGCGCACGGCCGGCGGGTGCCGGTGACGGCGCCCAAGACCGGCATCGGCCGGGCCTACTGCGCGGCCCCGGTGCTGGACGCGGCGGCGGCGGTGCTGGCGATGGAGCACGGTCTGATCCCGCCCACCCCGAACGTCTTCGACATCTGCCATGACCTCGATCTGGTGACCGGCGGCGCGCGTCCCGCGCAGGTGCGCACGGCGCTGGTCCTCAGCCGGGGGCTCATGGGCTCGAACTCGGCGCTGGTGCTGCGGCACGGCACCGCCGACGCCTCCTAGGTCCCGTCGCCGACGGGTCCGTGCGGGGCGGCCGGAGCAACCAGCCGGGAGCACAAAGAGAGGAACGACCGCATGAGTGACCGCATCACCGTGGAAGAACTGTCCGAACTCATGAAGAAGGCCGCGGGCATCACCGTGAGCCCGCAGGAGCTGACGGACCGGGCCGATGTCTCGTTCGAGGAGCTGGGCATCGACTCGCTCGGCCTGCTCGGCATCGTGGGCGAGCTGGAGAACCGGCACGGCATGCCGATGCCGGCCGACGCGGAGCGCTGCAAGACGCCCCGGAAGTTCCTCGACCTGGTCAACAGCACCCTTCTGGCAGGAGCGTAGAGATGGCAGGGCACACCCAGAACGAGATCACGATCGCCGCACCGCTGGACCTGGTCTGGGACATGACCAACGACGTGGCGAAGTGGCCGGAGCTGTTCAGCGAGTACGCCTCGGCCGAGATCCTGAAGCAGGAGGGGAACAAGTGCACCTTCCGGCTGACCATGCACCCCGACGAGAACGGCACCGTGTGGAGCTGGGTGTCCGAGCGTGAGCCGGACCCGGCCACCCGCACCGTGCGGGCCCGCCGGGTGGAGACCGGGCCGTTCGCGCACATGGACATCCACTGGCGCTACGAGGAGGTGCCGGGCGGCACCCGGATGGTCTGGACGCAGGACTTCGCGATGAAGCCGGAGGCCCCGGTCGACGACGACTGGATGACCGACAACATCAACAAGAACTCCAAGGTCCAGATGGCCCTCATCCGGGACAGGATCGAGCGGGCCGCGGCGGCCGGCCGCCGTCCCGAGCCGGCCCTGACCACCGACTGAGCCGCACCGCGGAAGCAGCCGGTCGAGCACCGGACGAGAAGGAGAAGGCTCATGCACCAGGCCCTGATCGTGGCCCGGATGGCGCCGGGGTCGGCCCCGGACATCGCCAAGATCTTCGAGGAGTCGGACCGGGGGGAGCTGCCGCACCTGGTCGGCGTCACCCGGCGCAGTCTCTTCCAGTTCGGCGATGTGTACATGCACCTGGTCGAGGCGGACCGGGACCCGGGCCCGGCCATCGCGAAGGTGGCCAGGCACCCCGAGTTCCAGGGCATCAGCGAGCGGCTGTCGGCGTACGTCAGCGCGTACGACCCCGAGACGTGGCGCTCGCCGAAGGACGCGATGGCGCACCGCTTCTACCTGTGGGAGCGCGACGCCCAGTCGTGAACCCACCGCCCGGCCCCGTAAGGGGCCGTGGACGACACAACCGGTCGCCGGGCCCGCAGCGTCGCGGGCCCGGCGACCGGTGTCCGGGTGTTCGGTTGTCCGGTTGTCCGGGGGTGTGGCGACCGCCGTCGGACCGGGTCGGCTCAGACGGGCACCGTGCAGTCGAAGGCGTGCAGATACGGGTTGACCGGGCTGATGTCGTCGATCACCAGGCCCGCCGCCTTCAGCCGGCTCACCATCGACTCGGTGGTGTGCTTGGCGCCGCCGACGTTGAGCAGCAGCAGCAGGTCCATCGCCGTGCTGAACCGCATGGACGGGGTGTCGTCCACCAGGTTCTCGATGACCACGACCCGGGCCTTGGGGCCGCCGGCCGCCATCACGTTGCGCAGGCAGCGGGCGGTGGACTCGTCGTCCCACTCCAGGATGTTCTTGATGATGTAGACGTCGGCCGTGACCGGCACGGACTCGCGGCAGTCGCCGGGCACGATCGACACCCGGTCGGCGAGCGCGCCGCCCGGCCGCAGCCGCGGGTCGGCGTTGTCCACCACGCGCGGCAGGTCCAGCAGGGTGCCGTGCATGGCCGGGTACTTCTCCAGCAGGCTGGCCACCACATGGCCCTGGCCGCCGCCGATGTCGGCGACCGAGGCGGCGCCGGACAGGTCCAGCAGATCGGCGACGTCCTGCGCGGACTGCTTGCTGGAGGTCGTCATCGCCTTGTTGAAGACGTCCGCCGACTCGGGGGCGTCCTCGTTGAGGTAGACGAAGAACTCCTTGCCGAACAGGTCCTCGACGACGTTGCGGCCGGTGCGCACCGCCTCGTCCAGCTTGGGCCAGGCCTGCCAGGTCCACGGCTCGGTGCACCACAGGGTGATGTTGCGCAGGCTCGCGGGGTCGTCCTCGCGCAGCAGCCGGGACATGTCGGTGTGCGCGAACGTGCCGTCGGGCTGCTCGGTGAAGACGCCGTAGCAGGTCAGGGCGCGCAGCAGCCGGCGCAGCGGCTTGGGCTCGGTCTTCACCGCGGCGGCCAGGTCCTCCACGGCGGCCGGGGTCTCGCCGAGCGCGTCGGCCACGCCCAGGCGGGCGGCGGCGCGGAGGGCGGCGGCGCAGGCCGCCCCGAACACGAGCTCCCTGAGCCGCATGGACGGCGGTGGTGCGGTCTGAGCGGTCGTCATGTGCCGCCTGTTCCTTCCTTGTCGGTCGGTCGTGGTCGTGTGCGCGGCCGGGGCCTCAGCACAGTCCCGCGGGCTTGGAGGCGTGGCAGGAGTTCTGCTGGAACGTGTTGCCGCGCTTGGTGCTCTCCTGGTTGACCAGGTCGGCGGGGGAGTTGTCCTGGAGGGCGTTGCCGCTGACGCGGTTGCGCTCGTTGGCGGCGCCGACGAAGCTCTTGAAGAGGACGATGCCGCCGGACAGCGGGGACTTGCCGGAGTTGCCGAGGACGGTGTTGCCGGTGACCTCGGTGTTCTCGGCGCCGGTCAGGACGATGCCGGAGCCCTGGAGGTAGGGCAGCCGGGCGGTCTTCGGGCAGTACTTGTTGTTGCGGGTGACCAGGTTGTCGCGCACGCTCAGCGCGCCGGCGTGGGGCTTGTTCTCGTCGCCGACGACGAAGACGCCGGTGCAGTTGGCGGTGACGTAGTTCCCGGCGACGGTCAGGTCGCGCAGGCGGCGGACGGTGACGCCGATCCGGTTGTCCTCCAGCCGGTTCTGGGCGATCACCGTCCCGGCGGTGTCGAGGGCGCCCTGCTCGGCGGTGATGGTGTTGGCGAGGAAGAGACCGGCGTCGCCGTTGCCGCGGGCCACGTTCGCGCGGTACTCGCTGCGCTTGGAGCGCTCCTCGGCGATGCCCCACAGCCCGTTCTTGACGGCGGACACGTTCCGCACGGTCAGCCCGTCGGTGCCCACGGCCATCACTCCGGCGCGGGAGAAGCCGGTGACGGTGAGGTCGGCGACGGTGACGTCCTTCAGGCGCTTGTTCTTGGTTCCCGCCACGCAGATGCCGTTGCCGCGCTTGCCGCAGTCGTTCGCGTTCGTCCCGGTGGCCGGCTTGAGGACGGTGGCCTCCGCGCCGGTGCCGCGCAGGGTCACGCCGGGGGTGGCGATCTTGACGCTCTGGCGGTAGGTGCCCGGCATCAGCAGGACGGTGTCGCCGGGCTGCGCGGCGTCCACCGCCTTCTGGATCGACTGGCCCGAGTGCACCAGGCGCACCTTCGGCACGGAGATCGGCGGGGCGGCTGCTACGCCGGAGCCGACGAGTGCTACGGCGCTCAGGAGCAAGGCGATGTGGCGTTTCGTCATATTCTGTACGTTATGACCGGATAGTCCGCAAAAGGCCGGATAGGCCGTCCGGCGGCGTGTCATGGGCCGGTGGCGGTGCGGGTGGTGGGTGGTGGGTGGTGGGCGGCGGACGGTGGGCCGGAGCGGTCGGCGGGGCCGCGGTCCGGCGGGCCCGAGCGGGGCGGCCCGGCGGGCGGCCCGGCAGGTCAGGGCCAGGGGCGGCCCGGCAGGTCAGGGCCGGTGCGCGGTGAGCCACGTGAGCAGCCAGAACAGCGCCAGCGGTCCGGCGAGCGGCCCGAAC
>NZ_JAIOAB010000085.1 GCF_019890635.1 Streptomyces sennicomposti | reverse complement strand
TCGCCGCGGTGGCCCCGCGGGCGGCCGAGCGGGCCAAGGTCATCGGCGATCCCACCCTGGAACGCCTGCTCGCCTCCCGCACCCTGCGCGAACCCTTCCGCGCCGCGCTGGGCACCGGAGCGCGCAGGCTCGTGGCGCTCGCCTCCACCTGGGGACCCGAGTCGCTGCTGCGGCGCGACCCCGGTCTGCCCGCCCGGCTGGCCGCTCTCCTCCCCTACGACGAGTTCCAGCTCGCGTTGGTGGCGCACCCCAACGAGCACAGCCGACTCGGCGCGTACGAACTGGCCGAGCGCCTCGCCCCGGCTCTTGCCGCGGGCATGGTCCTCGCCCGGCCGCACGAGGAGTGGGCCTCCGTCCTCGTCGCCGCCGACGCGCTGATCACGGACCACGGCTCGGCCGCGCTGTACTACTGCGCCGTCGAGGACCGGCCCGTCGTCAGCGTCTGGCGCGGCGGAGCCGAGCTGATCCCCGGCAGCCCCATGGACGCGCTGCTGAGCCGCGTGCCCCGGCTGGAGCGGGCCGAGGACCTGGCCGAGGCGGTACGCGCGTACCGGCCCGGGACCGGGCGGGAGGCCGCCCGGGCGGCCTTCGCCCACCAGGGCAGGGCGCTGAACCGGCTGCGGACCGAGCTGTACGCCCTGCTCGGGCTGGCCCCTCCCCCGCACGCCAGACCGCTCAGGCTCCTGCCCGCCCCGCGCCCGGCCGCCCGTACGCCCCTGGCCTTCGACGTGGACGCCGAGGTCGCCGGGGACACCGTCCGCGTCGCCCGCCGCCCCGCCGGCCTGGGCGATCCAGGGCACCATCTGGCCGTCGAGCACGGCGCGGAGAGCGAACGGCTGGCCCGCTCGGCGGGGTTGCTGTACCGCCGTGCCCTGCCCGCACCGGCCGCCCACTCGGGGGTGGCCTGGACGGCGGACGGCTGGGCGCGGCACGCGCTGTCCGCGTACCCGGGCTGCCGTACGGCGGTCGCGATACTGCCCTCCGGTCTCGGCCTGCTCAGAATCCGCGGCCGCGCCCACGCCTACGCCTTCCGGGTCGAGCCCCGCGGCGAGGGCGGCCGGATCGTCCGCGCCGACCCGGCCGCCGCGGCGTCGGCCGTCCACGCCTGGCTGCTCGCCCACCGCGACCGGCCCGTCACCACGGCCAGGGTGAGCTGCGTCCTCGGCGACCGCTCCTTCGACGTACTCCTGCGCCCGGCCGCCCCCGAGGAGACCGCGGAGGCGGTCTAGAGGCCCCGGCCGGGCGCGGGTACCGCCCGAACGGCGAGAGCGCCGCTCAGGCCGGGGTCCCGTCCTCCCCGAGCCCGTTGCGGCGCCGGATGTCCTCGGCCGCCGCGCGGTGGTCGGCCGCGCGGGCGCCGTGTCCCTCGGCCTGCTCCAGCTCGGCCAGCGCGTCGTGGACGCGGGCCTCGTCGAAGCCGGAGCCCCGGCGGCGGGCGGCCTCCAGCGACTCCTCGTAGAGCGGCCGGGCCTCCTCGGCACGGCCGAGCCGGCGCAGGACGCCGGCGAGCGCGAAGCCGGTGCGCCGCGTCATCCGCTCGCGGCGCAGCTCCGCCGCCTCGGCGTGCGCCTCGGACAGCAGTCGGACCGCCGTGTCCAGCTCGCCGAGGTGCGCCTCGGCCTTGCCGAGTTCATAGGTCTGGAGCATCACGCCATAGGGGTTGGGGATCGCCTCGTGCAGGGCGCGGCAGCGCGTGAAGTGCTCCACGGCGGTGGTCCAGTCCCCTCGGGCGCCGGCGAGCTTGCCCCTGAACTCGACCACGGACGCGGCGAGTTTGCGGTCCCGTTCGCTGTCGCCCAGCAGATCGCGGACGGCTTCGGCGCGGTCCAGCTCGCCGGCCGCCTCGTCGTAGCGCTCCGCCTCCCAGAGATGACGGGCGAGCTGGCAGCGGGTGCGCACCAGCCACGCGGCGTCCGCGCCGTGCCGGACCGCGGAGGCCACGGCCAGCCGCAGCAGGCCGATGACGTCGGACTGGTGGGGGTGGTCCAGGGCGTACGTCCACACCGGCTCGGACAGGGCCACCACCTCGGTGTCCAGACCGCGCTCGTGGGCGAGGCGCGCGCACGCGAACAGCGCGTGCCGCTCCTCGTGCAGCCAGCGGGAGGCCCGGTCGGCCCGCTCGGCCCTGCCGTCCGGGTCCGCCGCCTCCTGCGGATCCGGGAGCGGGACGTCGGGTGCGCCGGGCACGGCGTCGAACTCGGCGACGACGGTCAGCCTCCGCCCGGCGGCGAACCGGTCGGCCCGCTGCGCCTGGCGGACGAACCAGCGCAGCAGCCGGGTCAGCGCCTGGTCCGTCTCGCCGCCGTCGCGGCCGTCGCGGCCGTCGCGGCCGTCGCGGCCGTCGCGGCCGTCGCGGCGCGAGCAGCGCAGGGCGTGCGCGCGCAGGGGGCCGGGCAGCCGCAGCCGGGCGCCACCGCCGTCCGTCATCGCGCCGGCGTCCAGTAACCCGGCCCGGTGCAGTTCCTCCAGCGCGTCCTCGCAGGCCTCCGGGCCCGCTCCCAGCAAAGCAGTGGCCGACTCCAGGGTGAACGTGGTGGCGGGGTGGTGCGGCAGGAGGCGGTAGAGCCGGGCGGCCGTGGCGGACAGGTCGCCGTAGACCGTGTCCCAGACGCGTTCCACGCCGTCGATGCCGTTGTCCGCGAGGCGGTCCCGCAGTTGGGGGACGAGACGGGCGAGCGGGCGCAGCCGGTGTGCGCGCACCCACTCGGCCGCGGCGTGCAGGGCGGCCGGCATGCCCTCGCACAGCCGCACCAGCGACCGGACTGCCTCGGGGTCCGCGGCCAGCCGGGTGTCCTGGACGATCAGCCCCAGCAGCTCGGTGGCGGACGCCTCGTCCAGCGGCGGCAGCGTCTCCCCCACTCCGGCGCCGTCCTCCAGGTCGTGCAGCGGGCCGTGGCTGGTGACGACGACCAGGCTGTCGCCCGACGCCGGGAGCAGCGGGACGACCTCCGAGGCGTACCGCGCGTTGTCCACGACGAGGATCAGGCGCGTCTCGGCCGTCCGCCGCCAGTACTGCCGGCAGCGTGCCTTGAACTGGGCGGCCACGAAGGAGGGTTCCACGTCCAGGGACTCCAGCAGCTGTGCCAGGACGTCGCCGGGGTCCAGCTCGCCGCCCAGCCGGAAGTCGTCGAGGTCGACGGCGAGGATCCCGTCCGGGAAGGAGTCGCGCAGCGCGCGGGCGAGCAGGCGGGCCAGTTCCGTCTTGCCGATGCCGCCGGGGCCGCTGAGGTTCACGACGAGGGGCCGGGAGCGCCCGGTCCACTCGCTCACCGCCCGCAGCACCCGCTCCTGTTGCCCGACGCGGTCGACGAAGTGCGCCGGTCCCGGCGGAAGTTCCATCCTCATGCGACGCGCCCCCACACCTCTCGTCCTCGCCCGTCCGCCCGGGAGGCCCACGCGGGCCGCACGCTCCCGGACCCCGTGATGCGTACAACGCAGCACTTTAGACGCGCAGTTCGGGGATCGGGCGGATCTCGCGGACGCCGTGGTGGGCGGGTCGCCGACGAAGGCGGCGTGGGCGCGGCGCGCGCCCCCGGCGACCCGCGTGGTCCGCCCGGACAACCGGACCGTGTACGACGGCGAGATGCGGCCCGCGCGGCGGTAGCGGTGCGTACCGCGTGGCGGTAGCAGTGCGTACCGCGCGCCGGTAGCGGTGCGGCCCCGCCGGGCGGTGGGGCCGCCCGGCGGGACGCGTCTCGCGGCTCTCGGTCCAGGTGAGTCGTACGGCCCGGAGAGGGGCGCGGGTCAGGCCGCCGAGGTCTTCGCCGCCGGGGTCGCCGGGGCCGCCTCGGCCGGCTGGGCGGGTTCGGCCGACTGGGCGGGTTCGGTCGGGCGGGGGGTGGTCAGTGGGTGGCGGCGGGTCGGGAGGCCGTTCGTCGGGTTGGCGACGCCCCAGGCCGCGCCCTTGCAGACCAGTTCCTTGTAGCGGGCGGCGAGACGGCCCGTCAGGGCCGCGCGGACGGCGCGGTCGTCGGCGGTGACGTACTGGATCAGGCCCTCCTTGCGGCCGAGCGAGACGCACTGGTTGAAGTAGCGCAGCGGCACCTTCGGGACCTTGCGGCCGGTCAGGCGGGCCGCGAGGGCGTCGGCGGCCTGCCAGGCGGACGGGACGCCCGAGGCGCACGACATCCGCAGCGGCTTGTCGCCGGGGCCCATGGCGAGGGCCGCGTCGCCGACGGCGTACACCTGCGGGTGCGAGACCGAGCGCATGGTGTCGTCCACGACGATCCGGCCCGTGGCGGAGACCTCCAGGGTGGTGGCCCGCGCGATCGGGTGGACGGCGAAGCCGGTGGTCCACACGGTGGCCGCCGACGGCAGTTCGGTCCCGTCGGCGGTGACGACGCGGTCGGCCTCGACGGCGGTCACGGCGGTGTCCTCGTACACCGTGATGCCGAGCCCGGCGAAGACCTTACGCAGATGGGCGCGCCCCTTGGGCGAGAGCCAGTCGCCGAGGCCGCCGCGCGCGGCCAGGCCCACGGCCAGGTCCGGGCGGGCCTCGGCGATCTCGGTCGCGGCCTCCACGCCGGTGAGGCCGCCGCCGACCACGAGCACCCGCTCCCCGGCGGTCAGCCGGGCCAGGCGCTCGCGCAGCCGCAGCGCGCCGGGGCGGCCGGCGACGTCGTGGGCGTGCTCGGCGACGCCGGGGACGCCGTGGTCGTTCCCGCCGCTGCCGAGGGCGTAGACGAGGGTGTCGTACGGCAGTTCCTCGGTCCGCGGCCCGTGGGCGGCGGCGGGGTCGGTGACGGTGACCGTCCTGCGGTCGGCGTCGACGGCGGTGACCCTCGCGATCCTCAGGTCGACGCCGGTGCCCGCGAACATCTCGGCGAGGGGCCGGGGCCTGAGGTCCTGGCCGGCCGCCAGCTGGTGCAGCCGGACGCGCTCGACGAAGTCCGGTTCGGCGTTGACGAGGACGAGGGAGACGTCGTCGCGGCGCAGCCGCCTGGCGAGGCGGCCGGCGGCGATGGCTCCGGCGTATCCGGCTCCGAGGACGATGATCCGGTGCTGCTGCATCTCCTGGCTCCTGTCTTGAGCGGGTTCGCCCCTTGAACCGGGCGGCCCGCCGTTTCCTGACAGGACGGGAATGTGAAGCACGTCACATCGCGGGCGGAGGGGTCAGAAGGCGCGGAACAGGGGCTCCCCGTGGTCGGCCGCGGCCCAGTGGCGGGTCGCGCGGTCGAGCTTGTCGGGGTTGACCTGGCTGCGGAACGCGGCGATGCCCTCGGGGGTGACCTCCAGGCAGATGACGCCGACGACCCGGCCGTCGACGACCGCCACCACGGCCGGGTCGCCGTTGGCGGTCGCCGCGTAGACCTCGGGCGCGCCGCCGAGCAGGGCCTCCTTGGCCTTGCTCGGCTTGAACAGGCCCCGCATGAACTTCGCGACCGCGAGGGCGCCTTCGAACGCCTTGGCGCGGGCCGGGACCTTGCCGCCGCCGTCGCCGACCGCGATCGCTTCCTGGGTGAGCAGCCGTACGAGGGGTTCGGTGCGGCCGCTGGTGGCTGCCGCGAGGAACTCCTCCACGATCCGCCGGGCGGCGGCCTCGTCGATCTCGGCGCGGGCCCGGCCCTCGGCGACGTGCTTCCTGGCGCGGTGGAAGGTCTGCTGGCTGGCGGCCTCGCTGATGTCGAGGATCGCGGCGATCTCCCGGTGCGGGTAGTCGAACGCCTCCCGCAGCACGTACACCGCCCGCTCGCCCGGGGAGAGGCGTTCCAGCACGGCCATGACCGCGTACGAGACCGACTCGCGCTGTTCGGCGGTGTCGGCGGGGCCGAGCATCGGGTCGCCGGCGAGCAGCGGTTCGGGCAGCCACTGGCCCACGTACGTCTCGCGCCGGGCGCGGGCGGAGGTGAGCTGGTTGAGGCACAGGTTGGTGAGGACCTTGGTCAGCCAGGCCTCGGGGACCTCGATACGGTCGTGGTCGGCGCCCTGCCAGCGCAGGAACGCCTCCTGCACCGCGTCCTCCGCCTCGCTCGCGGAGCCGAGGAGGCGGTAGGCGATGGCCTCCAGACGGGGCCGGGACGCCTCGAACCGGTCGACGTGCTGCGCGGTCAGGACCATGCGGCGGATCCTAACCGGCGGGGGTCGAGGGGAACCACGGTGCGCGGCGTGCGATGCGCGGGCGCGGTGCTGCGCGGGCGCGGTGCTGCGCGGGCGCGGTGTGCGGGCGCGGTGTTGTGCGGGCGCGCGGCGCGCGGTGTTGTGCGGGTGTGCTGTGCGGGCGCGCGGTGTTGTGCGGGCGCGGTGCGGGGGCGCGCGGCGCGCGGTGTGGGCCGGTCGGGCGGTGTGGTCTTCCTCTCGGTGCGGGGGCGGGCGCGGGTGGAGGCGGTGCGGCCGACGGCGGGGCTCCGCCGCCCGGGAAACGGGCGTAGCGGGAGGTCAGAGCGCCGGGAGCGGCCCCGGGCCGGGCCCGGCCGGCGGCGACACTGCGGTGCGGGCCGGGCAATATCTGTGGTCGCCAGGTAAGAAATCAATACGGCGCACCAGGAATATTCCCCGTCCGGGCGACACGGCGTAATTAATCATCACGCACGGGCGAGGGGGACGTGTTAGTGTCGTTCCCAGTTGCAGTAGTGGTTGCCTGGACGTTTTTCCGACGGGCTGATCATCTCGGCGACCGGAGTCCGCACAGGGCGAACTCCGAGCACCGTCCCGAAGGAGAAAATTATGGCTACCGGCACCGTGAAGTGGTTCAACTCGGAAAAGGGCTTCGGCTTCATCGAGCAGGACGGCGGCGGCCCCGACGTCTTCGCCCACTACTCGAACATCGCCACCCAGGGCTTCCGTGAGCTGCTCGAGGGCCAGAAGGTGACGTTCGACATCGGTCAGGGCCAGAAGGGCCCGACGGCCGAGAACATCGTCCCCGCCTGACGCCCACCGGCGCAGACGCGTACTTTCGCAGCTGGGGCCCGCACCTTGGGGTGCGGGCCCCAGCTCGCTGCGTTTCCGAGGAAGTGCGGGAAATATCCGCCCGTCGCCTCTTTGTTTCACTTCTCGTCATTCGACCGTACGTCGTTCGTTTTCCCACCGTTCGCCGTTTCACTGCCTCATCGCTCTTCGGCTCGTTCTCGCGATTCTCAGCGCCGCTCGATCGGCTGCGGGAATTCCTTGATACGTGTCGCGGATACGTGTCGCATCAAGGAAGGCTCCGTATGAACCGTCATCGTGCACGCTCCACCCGCTCCTTCTCCGGTTCGGGCGACTCCGGCGGCTCCGGCCGCTCCGGCTTCCGCTCGGGCGGCTCCGGCGGCAACCGCTTCGCCGGTTCCGGCGGTTCCGGCGGCTCGCGCCGCCCCCGCCGTTCCCAGGGTTCCGGCGGCCGGCCGGCCGCCGCGTCGGGTGAGTTCGCGCTGCCGAAGACCATCACTCCCGCGCTGCCCGCCGTCGAGACGTTCGCCGAACTCGACCTGCCCGCCCGGCTGCTGACCGCCCTCGAACGGGAGGGCGTCACCGAGCCGTTCCCGATCCAGGCGGCGACGCTGCCCAACTCCCTGGCCGGCCGTGACGTGCTCGGCCGCGGCCGCACCGGGTCCGGCAAGACGCTCGCCTTCGGCCTCGCCCTCCTGGCCCGTACGGCCGGCCGGCGCGCCGAGCCCCGGCAGCCGCTCGCCCTCGTCCTCGTGCCCACCCGCGAGCTGGCCCAGCAGGTCACCGACGCGCTCACCCCGTACGCCCGTGCCCTGGGGCTGCGGGCGGCCACCGTGGTCGGCGGCATGTCCATCGGCCGGCAGGCCGGCGCGCTGCGCGGGGGAGCGGAACTCGTCGTCGCGACGCCGGGACGGCTCAAGGACCTCATCGACCGCGGCGACTGCCGGCTGGACGAGGTCGCCGTCACCGTCCTCGACGAGGCCGACCAGATGGCCGACATGGGCTTCATGCCGCAGGTCACCGCGCTGCTCGACCAGGTGCGGCCGGACGGGCAGCGGCTGCTGTTCTCCGCCACCCTGGACCGCAACATCGACCTGCTGGTCCGCCGCTACCTGAGCGACCCGGTCGTCCACTCCGTCGACCCCTCGGCGGGCGCGGTCACCACGATGGAACACCACGTGCTCCACGTGCACGACACGGACAAGCACCGCACGACCACCGAGATCGCGGCGCGCGACGGCCGGACGATCATGTTCCTGGACACCAAGCACGCGGTGGACCGGCTGACCAAGCACCTGCTGAACAGCGGCGTCCGCGCGGCCGGCCTGCACGGCGGCAAGTCCCAGCCGCAGCGCAACCGGACCCTCACCCAGTTCAAGACCGGGCAGGTGACGGTGCTGGTGGCGACCAACGTCGCGGCGCGCGGCATCCACGTCGACAACCTCGACCTGGTCGTCAACGTCGATCCGCCCACCGACCACAAGGACTACCTGCACCGCGGCGGTCGCACCGCCCGGGCCGGCGAGTCCGGCAGCGTGGTCACCCTGGTCACCCCCGACCAGCGGCGCGCCATGAACCGGCTGATGGCGTCGGCCGGCATCAGCCCGCGGGTCACGGCGGTGCAGTCGGGCGGCGACAGCGAGCTGAGCCGTATCACCGGCGCGCAGATGCCGCCCGGGGTCCCGGTGACCATCGCGGAACCGGTCGCGGAGCGCCCCGAGCGGCGCGCCAAGCCGTCGTCGTCCCGTGGCCGCCGCGGCGGCGCCGGCCGCAACCGGTCCGCCGGCACCGCGGCGCGGCGCGGTCCGCGCCGGGAGGGCGGGATCAGCCCGGCGGCGTAGCCCTGCGGGGCGGTGCGGCGCCGGTTCGGCGCCGCACCGCTTCGGTTCGGGCGGGCGCCGGGCCGGTGCCGTCCATCCGGTGCCGATCCGGTGCCGGTGAGGCCGGTGGGGCGGTGGGATCGGCGGGGCCGGTGCAGGCGCCCGGTTCCCGTCGCCGACCGTTCCGGGCGCGCCGCCCGGCCGGGAAGCGCCCCGCCGGAGAGGCTACGGCCAGGAGCATCGGCCGGAGACCCGACGGCACGGGCCGTCCCGGAGACCCACGGCGGCACGAGACGTACCGGCCGGCAGGACCGCGGCCGCGGCCGCGGAATCCATCCATCACATCCGCAGGAGGCAGTTTTGGCAGTCCCGGTCCGTCCGACAACGCTGACATCGCCGTCGCCCCTCGCGCCCCTGGCGCCCGCCCGGATGCGGCAGCACCGCACCCACCCCGCGCCCGCCGCACCGATCGCCCCGACCGTCGCGGTCGACGTCCCGGACACCTGGGGTCCGCGGGTCCGCGACGACATGACCGTCGAGGTGGCCCTGTCCGTGATGTCGGGGGCCCAGGTCGAGTACCTGCTCCTGTGCGACGGGGACGACGAGTGCACCGGCTCGGTCACCCGCGCCCAGCTCGCCGCGCACCGCGACTGCTCGACGTACACCGACCGGGTCCGCCTGCGCGACGTGCTCGGCGGACCGCTCGCCCCGCCCGACGCCCTCGCCTGCTGATCCGCTCCCGCCCCGGCAGGCCCCCCTTCCTCCTCCCCCCGTACTCCCCCGCTCCCTCCCCTCTCCCCTGTGAGGCACCATGCGCTGTGTCATCGCCCGGTACCCGTTCGAGCTGACCAAGGCCGGGGTCCTGGAATCCATGAAGGGCGTCAAGCCCGAGGCCGTCACCGCCGAGTCCGTGACCATCGGCCGCCGCCGCTACCCGGTCAAGCAGGTGGGCGAGGTCGTCACCCGGCAGGACCGCCGCGACTTCAGTGGCGGCGAGGTCATCCGGGCCATGACCCGCCTCGGCTTCACCTGCCACCCGCACCCCGACGCCGAGGCCGCCGCCGCGCCCGCGCCGACCCCGCTGCAGACGGCGTCGGAACTCCTCGGCGGGACGAGCGCCCTGGACGCCTGAGACCGGGACCGCCGAGGCAGCCGCCGAGGCCCCTGGACGAGGGGCCGGTGAAGTCCCCGACGACGGGCCGGTGACGTTCCCGGCGGACGGGCCGGTGAAGTTCACCGGCGCCCCGCCGCCGGGCCCGTGAGGCCCCGGCCTGCCGGGCCGGGGCGGTCCCGCCGGCCGCCTCCCGCCCGGCGCCACCGACGCATGGTGTTGAATTTCCCTCGGGGCCCTGGTGCCGTACGGCGCCGGGGCCCTGTGACGCGTCGGGGCAACGAGGTGACATGACAGCAGGCAATCCGCTCAGCGATCGACTGGACGACGACGACTACCCGGCGTACACGATCGGCCGGGCCGCCGAGATGCTCGGCACCACGCCGGGCTTCCTGCGCGCCCTCGGCGAGGCCCGCCTGATCACTCCGCTCCGCTCCGAGGGCGGCCACCGGCGGTACTCCCGCTACCAGCTGCGCATCGCCGCCCGCGCCCGCGAACTCGTCGACCAGGGCACCCCGATCGAGGCCGCCTGCCGGATCATCATCCTCGAGGACCAGCTGGAAGAAGCCCAGCGCATCAACGCCGAGTACCGCCGCGCGGCGGGCCGGCCGGCCGACGGTCCCGCGGCCCCCTCCGACGGCTGAGAAGTCCTCCCCGCGGTCGAGCGCGGCGGCTGCCTGACCCGGGCGGGTGCGGAACGCCGTCCCCGCGGCGCCCGTCGCCCTCGTCGTCCGCCGCAGCCCGTCGTCCGCCGCACCCCGTCGTCCGCCGCTTCGGGCCGGACACGCGCGCCCCTCACCCCGCGCCCGCGCCCGTCGCACCCCGGCTGCTCCCGCATGCGGAACAGTCGTTCCAAGAAGGGGAAGCCGGCCTCGGGGGCGAAGTCGGCCACGGGGGCGCAGGCGTCCGTCCCCGATCACGCCGGTCGCCGGCATCCGCGCGGACGCCCTCACCCACGCCGCGCCTCGGCCCCGCCGACGGGCCGCCGGCTGTGTTCCCGGTCTCCTCCCACCGGCCCCGGCAACCGAAGCTCCCACTGCTACCGTCTACCAACCCGTAGACGTTCATCCATAGGTCAGACTGACTTCACGAGGATTCCACCTCTGTGTCACCGAGCGTTCCCGTACCGCTCCCGCACCTGAGCACCCGGCCCCGGAGATCCACCTGATGACGACTTCCTCCCCGCCCGCGCTTGCGCTCGACGGCGCGTCCATCGACGGCGGCCTCTACACCGACGTCACCGACTTCGCCCGTCACACGCACTGGCTGAACGGGACGGCGGCGGCGTACTCCTCCGTCGGCATGGGGGTGTTCGCGGTGATGCTGCTCGCCGCCTGGTGGCGGGCGCGGCGGGAGGGGAACGCGGTGATGACCGCGGTGCTGGCCACGCCGTTCGCCGTGATCATCGCGTATGTCGCCAACACCGCGATCAAAGACGTCTTCCAGGAGCCGCGCCCCTGCCGGGCCCTGCCCCACGACTTCCTCATCGAGGCGTGCCCGCCGGTGGACGACTACGCCTTCCCCAGCAACCACACGACCGTCGCCTTCGCCTTCGTGGCGGCGCTGTTCCTGATCAACCGGCGACTGGGCCAGGTCGCGCTGCTCGCCGCCGTCGCGATGGGCGCCTCACGGGTGTACGTCGGCGCGCACTACCCGCACGACGTGGGCGTCGGCGCCCTGGTCGGCACCGTGGTGTCGCTGCTCGTGGTGCTGGCCGCCCGCCGGTTCTGCCAGCCGCTGGTGCAGCGGCTGCGGGACGGGGCGCTGCGCCCGCTGCTCACCGCCGCGCCGCCCTCCCGGCACGCCGCGGGACACGCCGCCGAGCAGGACACGGACCGCACGATGCAGCTCGGCCGCATCCCGGCCCCGACGTCCGGCGACGCCACCGGGCGCACCGCGGACCCGGCGGCCGGGTACGCCGCCCCCGGTCACCCCGTGCCCCCGAGGGCCGGGTACGCCGCCCCCGGGCGCTTCCCGCACCAGGCCGCCGGCGACCCGGCCGGGCATCCCGCGCAGCACACGGCCGGGCAGGGCTACGGACGCCCCGTGGAGCACCCCACCGGACGACCCGCCGCACAGCCCGGCGCACAGCCCACCGGGCGCGCCCCGGAGTGGCGGTAGGACAGGCACGCGCCGGAGCGGCGGCAGGCCGGACGCATCACAGCCGGGCGCATCCCGGCTGCATGCATCCGGCCGGGCACATCACGGCTGCACGCATCCGGCCATACGCATCGCGGCCCCACACAGCGCGGCCATACGCATCACGGCCCCACACAGCGCGGCCGTACGCATCACGGCCCCACACAGCGCGGCCGGTCGAGCGCCGACCGGGCGGGCCGCCGCCTCAGTCGTTGCCGTACGGCGGACGGCCCCGCAGCGTGCGGGATCTGAGCCGGCGGTCCCGGCGGACCATGACCCAGGTGCCGGCCGACACGACCAGCGTCGCGGAGGCCAGCGGCACCAGGAAGGGCGTCAGCCCGATCACCGCTGCGGTCAGCGCCGTCACGGCCGTCACCGCCCCTCCCCGCCGGCCGCGTGCCGTGGCGTCCGCGGGCCGGCGGTCCCGTTCGCGCCGGTACCGCCGGTCGCGGCGGTGATCGCCGCCTCGATGGCGGACATGCGGTCGGCCAGCAGCGCGAGGGCGTTGGTGGCGCGGGTGAGCGGGTCCTCGGCGGGGCCGCCGAGGGCCTGGGCGCGGGCGTGGGCGGACTTCAGCGCGGCCCACCGCTCGGCCTGCCCGGGCATGAGCGTGCCGCGCAGTTCGGCGAGTTTCAGCAGGTTGGCCTCGGCGCCGGTGGTGAGGGTCTGGGCCTCGGCGGTGAAGTGGTCGTCCAGTACGGCGGCCAGTTCGGCGGCGTTCATGATGGGCCGGACCCGCTGGGCGATCCGGTTCATGGTGCGGTACGAGCCCTGGAGGCGGAACGGCGGCTCGCTGCGGGTCTCCTCCGCCTGGGCGGCGGAGGCGATGTAGGCGGCGTTGACCGCGAGGACCGTCTCCCGTGCGGTCAGCAGATGGCGCAGCACGGCGGTGATCTGCCCCAGCTCGGCGGGGGCGTAGGGGTGGGTGAGGCGGTCGGCGCGGGCCGCCGGGTCGCCCTCGGCCAGCCGGACCAGCAGCTCCAGGTCCGCCCGGTCGCGGCCGGCCAGCGGCGCGAGGACCGGGTTCGAGGTGAGCGCGTTCTCCAGGAAGCTGAGCGCGAACGCGTCCTCCTTGCCGGTGAGGACGTCGCCGAGGTTCCACACGTCGGCGCGGTTGGCCAGCATGTCGGGGACGCGGAAACGCTCGCCGGACTCGGTGTACGGGTTGCCGGTCATGCACACCGCGAAGCGCTTGCCGCGCAGGTCGTAGGTGCGCGGCGCGCCGTCGTGGACGCCGTCGACGCGGCGGGTGGCGTCGCACAGCGGGATGAACTTTTGGAGGAGTTCCGGCGAGGTGTGCTGGATGTCGTCCAGGTGGAGCAGGGTGTTGTTGCCGGCCGCCAGCGCGAAGTTGATCTTCTCGATCTCCTGGCGGGCGGTGGCGTTCGGGGCCTCGGCCGGGTCGAGCGAGGTGACCGCGTGCCCGAGGGCCGGGCCGCTGACCCGCACCATCATCAGGCCGAGGCGGTCGGCGACGTACTCCATCAGGGTCGTCTTGCCGTAGCCGGGCGGGGACAGGAGCAGCAGCAGGCCGCCGGTGTCGGTGCGCTTGGTCGCGCCGGCGGTGCCGATCTGGCGGGCCAGGCTGTCGCCGACGAGCGGCAGGTAGACCTCGTCGACGAGGCGGTTGCGCACGAACGACGCCATGGAGCGCGGCCGGTGCTCGTCCAGGCGCAGCCGGGCCCGCTCGGCGGCGACCAGGGCGGTGCGCCGCTGGAGGTGGGCGCGGAAGGCGGGCGCCTCGTGCTCGGCGAACCGGCGGGTGCGGGCGAGGAACTCGTCGATCCGCAGCGGGAGGGCGCGGCCGGTGATGCGCGGGTGCGCGCCGAGCAGGCCCTCGGCGACGGTGACCGGGGTGAGGTCGGAGTCGTGCCGGGGCAGGTCGGGGCACAGCTCGACGGCGACCGCCTCGGCCAGGTCGCCGGGCGTGAGGGGGGTGCCGGTGGCGTCCGCGTACGCCGTGAGCCAGGCGGCGGTCAGCTGGTGGCGCGCGGCGAGGTCGTCCAGCGCGGCGAGATCCTCGTCGTAGGCCGAACCGCCCACCGTACGGCGGAACTTGTCGAGCAGCGTCCGGGCGGCGGCGCTGACGACGAACCCGTCGGGCCCGGAGGTCAGCTCCTCGAAGAGGTACGCGGCGGCAGCGGCGGCGAGGTCGCCGGCGGCGGAGCCGATGGCCGGCGCGCCGCCGGACGCCGGGGAGGTCCCGGCCGTCGCGGCAGAGCCGCCGAGCTGCGGGGCCGCGCCGGCAGCCCCCGCAGCCGTGGCGGTGGCTCCCGCGGCCGTGCCAGTGACGCCCGGGGTCGCGCCGGTGGCCCCCGGGGCCGTGCCACCGCTCGCCGGGGACAGCCCGGCCGCCGTCGGACGCGTGCCGCCGGGCGGCGAGGAGGCGCCCGCAGCCGGAAGCGCGCCGCCGGAAGCGGAGGAAGCCCCGGAAGCGGAGGAAACTCCGGACGCCGACGAGCCCCCGGCCGCCGCCGAGTACGCGACGCCGGACGCCGGAACCGCCTCGACCGCCGCCGAGGAACCCCCCGGCGCCGCCCAGGCACCCCCCGGCGCCGCCGGGAGCAGTCCGGCTCGTGCCGTCCACTCCCCGATCGCCGCCGCCAGCTCCGCCTCCAGGGCGGCGATCGCGCTGGTCGTGCCCGGGCCGAAGGCGGCGCGGGCGCGGGACAGGGACGTGGCCCGGCGGGTCCAGGCCGTGCGGGTCTGCGGGGTGGTGCCGTGGGACCAGAAGAGGTGGGCCGCGGCGCGGGCCGCCGGTTCGTGGCGTTCCGTGCCCGCCCGTTCGTACAGCGGCAGCAGCGCGGTCAGGACGACGGTCGCGTCGTGGTCGTGGACGCCCCGTTCGTAGCCCTCGTCGTACGCCTCCCGCGCGGCCCGGCGGACCAGGTCCGGAAGGTCGTCCGCCGCCGCCAGGGCCTCCGGCCCGACCTCCCGCAGCAGGCGGGCGGCCAGGTGCTCGGCGCGGTAGACCTCGGGGGACTCCGAGGGCAGGGTCCGCTCCCACAGCGCGCCCGCCGCCGTGAACGACGGGTCGGTGACCGGGGCGCGGTAGTCGGTGCCGGTGAGCGCGAAGGCGAGGCCGTCGCCGTCCGGGACGAGGGTGAGGTCGAGGGGCTGGGTGGTGACGGCGAAGCGGTGGGCGCCCAGGCGGATGGTGCGGCCGCCGTCTGCGTACAGGTCGGTGCGGTCGCGCAGGGCGCGGGCGGCCTCCTGGCGGGCGGCCTTCAGCCGGCCGTCCAGCTCCTCCGCCCGTACCGGGTCGCCGAGTTCGCGCAGTTCCTCGGCGGTGCGGCGGACCTTGGCGACCATCGGGTCGGAGGCGAAGTAGGTGCTGACCGCGTCGGCGTCGGCGAGCGTGGCCGCACGCCGGGCGACGGTCTCGAGGATGCGCGCGGCGGCGGCCGTGAGCTGTTCGGCGCGGCGGGCGCGGGCGTCCAGCAGGGTCTGCTTGCGGGCGGAGAAGGCGTCGTAGACCTCGGTGCGCTTGGCGGCCAGTTCGCCGAGGAAGTCGTCGAACTCGGCGAACCGGGACTCCAGGTTCTCCAGCCGCACCAGCGCGCCGGAGAGCTGTTCGTCGCACGCCTCGGGGCTGTCGGCGACGGCGAGGGCGCCGGTGACGGCCTGCCCGAGCAGCGCGAACTCGGCGGCGAACTCGGCCCGCCCCTCCCGGTCGGCCAGCTCCCGGCGGCGGGCGCCGAGCAGGGCGCGGGCGCGGTTGACGCCGCCGAGCACCTCGGCGATCCGCTCCAGCACGGAGGTGCGGACGGTGGCGTCGCCGATGTCGAGCCCGGCGACGACCTCGGTGACGGTGCGCAGCGCGCCGGCCAGTTCGTCCAGGCGGGCGGCGACGGGTGCGGCGGCGGCGACGGACTCGATCGCCTCGGCGTCGGCGACGAGCTGCTCGACCTCGGTGTGGTGCTCGGCGAAGGCGTCCTCGCGGGAGAGGTGGGCGACGGCGCGCTTGCCGAAGGCGGCGAGGTCGGTCCCGGCCTGCGCGGCGAGGTCGTCGATGCGGGCCGTGTCGGCGTACCGCATCTCCTTCAGGGTCATCAAGTGGCCCTGAGCCGCTCGTAGTTCGGTGAGTCCGCCGACCCAGGCGGCGGCGCCGCGCGGGGCCTCGCCGCGCAGCCGGCGCACCACCGCGGCGAGCCGTCCGGCGGCCTCCTCCAGGGCGTCGGCGGCCTGCCGGGTGAGCGTCCGCACGGTGCGGAACTCGGCCAGCACCTGCTCGGCGGTGCCGCGTACGGCCTCCAGCGGGGCGCGCAGGCCGCCCAGCTCCGGGTCGCCGAGCCAGTGGTGGGTGTCGGCAGTGCGGACGCAGGCGGCGGCCAGCGCCTCGTACACCTCCACGGTCGGCGTGGTCTCGGCGACGGCGCGGCTGATGGACAGGCAGTCGGAGATGCCGCGCACCAGGTCGGCGTTGCCCACGCGGGCCAGCGGTCCGGTGCCGGCGGTGGCGGCGGCGTGCGTGTCGGAGACGTAGGGCGAGGTCCACAGCTGGAGCGGGTGCACGCGGGCCGGTTCGGCGGCGGCCCCGGCGGGGTCCGCGCGCAGCGCGAGCAGCGCCCCGTCCTCGAACAGCGCCCACCCGTGGCAGACCAGCGGGGTGGCGATCTCCTCGCGGATGGTGTTGTACGACAGCAGCAGCCCGCGGCCCTCGGCGCGCCCGTGGAAGGCGTAGAGCACGTCCTCGCCGTAGGGCGAGCGCACCTCCCGCTCGAACTCCAGCCCGGTGGTGTCGAGTTCGTACGTCTTGTACGCCCCCGTCGCCAGGCAGTAGCCGCCGGCGAAGACGATGCCCTGGTCCTCGGGCAGACGGCGGCAGCCCTGGCCGATGCCGTCGAGGCGGACGACGGTGCGGGTGAGGGTGTTGAAGACGAGGTAGCGGTCGGCGTCCTCCTTGTAGGGGCGGACGCGGAGCAGGATCAGCGCGCCGACGCGGGCGTGCGCGATGTCGGCGTCGGCGAGCGCCTGGAGCGGCTCGTCCACCGGTTCGCTGTGGACGCCCTCGCCGGTCTCGGTGTCGTCCTCCGTCTTGACGGTGAGCGTCCCGCCGACGGTGGAGACGTGGATCTCGCCCTGGATGGAGACGTGCGGGTGGCGGCCGAGGCGGTGGTCCTCGCGGGTGGTCGCGGTCCAGGCGAAGTCGTGGGCGGGCGGCAGGACGTGGTCGCGGTCGCCGCGCGCGTCGAGGAAGACGGCGCGGCCGTCGGCGGTCAGGTCCCAGCGCAGCGCGCGGATGTCGTCGGCCTTCTCGCCGGTGCGGAAGACGGCCAGCAGCCGGTCCTCGCGCAGTTGCAGGCGCAGCAGCCTGGCCTGCCGGTAGTAGCGGTGCAGGGCCGCGAACTCCCGGACGAAGGCGGGGTCGTCGAGCAGGCCCGGAACGGCGTCCTCGGGCAGCCGGTTCTGGTCGCGGTCGTAGAGGGCGAGGACGTCGCCGACCCGGACGTCCGGGCGGGCGCCGGCGTGCACGCCGTTGAACCCGAACAGCAGCCGCCCGCCGACGGCGACGACGTCCCGCGGGACGGACGCGTGCTCGGTGCGCAGCCGGCCGGCGCCGGTGAGGTCGAGCCGGACCGCGCCGAACTCCGCCGCGCGACGGGTGTTCAACACCTCGGCGGCGCGGGCGAGTTCGGCGGCCTGGGCGGTGAGCCGGTCGCGCAGCACCTCGTACGTGCCGCTGTCCACGGCGTCGTACGGACCCGTCTGAAGGGCGGTGGCCATGGATCGTGCGTCCCTTCGGGAGGAGGTGGGGAGGACCGGGGTCCGGGTGGCCGGGTGCGGCTGCCGCCCCCCGTGGCGGCAGCCGCACCGGACCCGGACCCCGGCCGTCGGACGGCCGTCGGGCCCGCAGGCCGTCGGGCTTCCGTCGGGCCCGTAGGCCGACAGCCCGTCAGGCCGTCAGGCCCGCAGGCCGTTCGGGCTCGCAGGCCGTTCGGGCTTCCGTCAGACCCGCAGGCCGTTCGGGCTTCCGTCAGACCCGGGCGGCGCCGTTGACGGCGGTGAGCGACGTCAACGGGGTGTCGGCGAGGCCGAGTTCGCCCGCGCGGTCCAGCAGTTGCTGGAACTGACCGGCGTTGCCGCCGCCGTTCTGCATCAGCTTCATCAGCAGCGCGGACACCGTCAGGTTCTGCACGTCGGCCGTGGAGACCGAGCCGAGGATGCGGCCGAGGTCGTCGGCCAGGTGCGCCGAACCGTCCAGATACGGCTTGGCCAGCGCCTGGGCGGTGCCGGAGTGCTCCACGAAGCCGTCCACGCCCTTGCCGAAGGAGATCGCGGACACCAGCCGGTCGAAGAAGACCGACTCGCCGCCGACGATGTCGATGTCGGCGTTCTCCAGGCCCGTCGCCAGGACGGTGGCCTGCGCCTCGGCGACCTGCCGCTGCACGTCCAGCCCGGCCAGGCGGATCTCCTTCTCGGCCTGGAGCCTGAGGCGGTACTCCTCGTGGCCGCGCGAGGCCTCGTCCAGGGCGGCCATCGCCGCCGCCTTCTCGGTCAGGCCGGCCGCCTCCGCCTTCAGCTTCTCGCCGATCGCGGTGGCCTCGGCGATCGCCTTGGCCTGGGCGCCCTCGGCCTCCGCGCGCAGCCGCGCCTCGGTGCCCTCGGCCTCCGCCAGCATCCGGGCCTGGGCGGCCTCGGCCTCGGCACGGCCGGTCTTCTCGATGACCACGGCCTCGGCGTCGCGGACCTGGACGGCCGCCAGGCCCTCGGCGGCGGACTCGGCCTGCACGCCCTCGGCGAGCCGCAGCTTGGCCCGGGCGTCGAGGTCGGCTGTCTTCAACCGGGCCTCGGCCAGGGTGAGTTCCTCGGCGGCGCGGTGCCGGGCGGACTGCTCGGCGGCCTCCGCGGCCTTGATGTCCTTGACCAGCTTCTCCTGCGCCTCGGCCTCGGCGGCGATGATGATCGCCTGCCGGTCGCGCTCGGCCTGCTCCACGGCGCGGAGCTTCTTGATGGACTCCTCCTGCTCGGCGACCGTGCGGTCCACCGCGACGCGCTCGCGCACGACCTCGGCGATCTCCCGCTTCTCCGCCTCGACCTCCTTGTCGGCGGAGATCTTCGTCAGCTGGGTCTCCCGCTCGCGGGCGATGACCTCCAGCATCCGGTCCTTCTCGATGCGCTCGTTCTCCACCGCGATGACCCGCTCGCGGTTCTTGGCGGCCACGGCGACCTCGCGGGCCTGGTTCTCGCGCTGCACGCCGAGCTGCTCCTCGGTGCGCAGGAAGGCGCTCTGCGCGCGCAGCCGCTCCTCCTCCACCACGCGGGCGGTCTCGGCCTCCTCGCGGGCGCGGGAGGTCTCGATCTCCCGCTTCTGCTTGATCTCGGCGTCCGCCTGCCGGCGCTCCAGCTCCAGGATGGCCTCGCGCGCGTCGACGTTCTGCCGGGTGATTTCCTTCTCCTCGGTGCGCTGGGCCTCGTTGGTGCGCACGTGCTCGATCGCCGTCAGCTCGGTGATCTTGCGGATGCCCTGGGCGTCGAGGACGTTGGCCGGGTCGAGCTGGGTGAGCGGCGTCTGCTCCAGGTAGTCGATCGCCGCGTCCTCCAGGTGGTAGCCGTTGAGGTCGACGCCGATCAACTCGATGATCTGGTAGCGGAGTTCCTCGCGCTTGGTGTAGAGGTCGGTGAAGTCCATCTGCTTGCCGACGGTCTTCAGCGCCTCGGAGAACTTCGCGTGGAACAGCGCCTGGAGGGTGGCCTGGTCGCTGGCGCGGGCGGTGCCGACGGCCTGGGCGACCTTGATGACGTCCTCGGCGGTCTTGTTGACCTTGACGAAGAACGAGATGCGGATGTCGGCGCGGATGTTGTCCCGGCAGATGAGCCCGTCGCGCCCGGAGCGGGTGATCTCGATCGCCTTCACCGAGATGTCCATGACCTCGGCCTTGTGCAGCACCGGCAGCACGACCTGTCCGGTGAAGGACACGTCGACCCGGCGCGTCTTGGACACGATCAGGGCCCTGCCCTGATCGACCTTGCGGTAGAGCCGGGAGAAGAGGAACAGCAGCAGGAGAACCAGTATCAGACAGGCTGCGGCGAGCGCGCCGAAGACATACATGGCATACGTCCTTGCGGTACAGAGGCTGAGATGGGCGACGGCGCGGGCGGCGCCGGTCCTCGGTCTGGGGTGCTCGTCGGCGTACACGACCGGGGTGGCGGTCCGGTTCCTGATCCGGCCTCCGGCCCGGCCGATGATCCGGTCGGGCTGCGGTCGGGCTGCGGTCGGTTCCGGCCCTCGGCACGGGCCCGGTCCGTGATCCGGGCGCCGGTCCGGTGCGGTCGTCCGTGGTGCTCGACGTCCCACGGTCCACGGCCTGCCGGGCCGTGGCTTCGTGGCTTCGGCTTCGTCCCCCTCTCCCCCGCGCGGCCTCCGGCCGGCGCACCCGGCATCTGCCGGGGTCCGGCACCGGAGACCGTCCGTGGTGCTCCCCGGGCGACATGATGCCCGGCGGGCGGGAGGCCGCGCATTGCCGGTTTCCGGCAGTGTCGACGGGCGTCTCGATGCCGGTGAACGACCGAGGAAGCGGAGGCGGGGCGTCGGCGCACCGGAGGTCCGGGGCGTGTTCCCCGGGTGCGGGAGGATGGGGACATGCGTACCCGACCGGTCCTCATCTACGACGGCGACTGCGGCTTCTGCACGACCTCGGTGGCCTTCGCCCAGCGCCGTGTCCGCCCGCGCTGCGACGCGCTCCCGTGGCAGTCCCTGGACCTGGACGCGTACGGCGTCACCCAGGAGCGGGCCGAGCACGAGGCCCTGTGGGTGACCCCGACGGGACAGGTGTACGGCGGTGCGCAGGCCGTGGCGAAGGCGCTGCTGAGCGCGGGCGCACCCTGGTCCGTCCCGGGCGCGCTGCTCACCCTGCCGCCCCTGCGCTGGGCGGCCCGCGCGGCGTACCGCCTGATCGCGGACAACCGCCACCGCCTGCCCGGCTCGACGGCGGCCTGCGCGGTACGCCCGCGCGCCTGACGCCGCGCCGCGTCCCCTCGCGCGGACCCTCGGCCGCGTCCCCTTGCGCGGACCCTCAGTGGACGGACCGGGCGGGCCCTATGCTGCCGCGATGACCAAGCCGAAGATCGAACTCGTCATATTCGACTGCGACGGTGTGCTCGTGGACAGCGAACGCATCGCCGCGCGCGTCCAGGTCGCCCTCGGCGCGGAGCTGGGCTGGCCGCTCACGGAGGCGGAGGTCGTGGACCGCTTCATCGGCCGCTCGCACGCGGCCATCCGCGAGCAGGTGGCCGCCCGGCTCGGCGAGAGGACGGCGGCGCTGTGGTCCGAGCGGTTCGAGCGGCTGCACCGCGAGGCCGTGGACCTCGACCTGACCCCGGTGGAGGGCCTGCCCGAGGCCCTGGACGCCCTCGCCGTCGCCACCTGCGTCGCCTCCAGCGGCAGCCACGAGAAGATGCGGCACACCCTGGGCCGCACGGGCCTTTACGAGCGTTTCGCGGGCCGTATCCACAGCTCCACGGAGGTCGCCCGGGGCAAGCCCGCCCCGGACCTGTTCCTCTACGCGGCCGAACGGATGGGTGTGGCCCCCGACGCCTGCGTGGTGGTCGAGGACAGCCGCCCGGGCGTCGAGGCGGCCCGAGCGGCCGGCATGCACGCCTTCGGCTACGCCGGCGGCCTCACCCCGCCGGAACACCTGGCGGGCCCGGCCACCACGGTCTTCCACGACATGCGCGACCTCCCCGCCCTGCTGGCGGCCCACTGACGGCACCTGTCCCGGGGAGCATCGGGAACGACCGTTCCAGGATCGCGCCGGGCAGGGTGCCCGGCGTCGGCCCCTCCCCCCTCACCCCCTCACCTCCTCGTCCCTTCATCGCTGGACGCCGGTGCCGGACGTCCCCCTCCACGCTCGGTCCCACGCCCTGAGGTTGCGGTGGTGGAGGGTCAAGGACGTGGTGGCGTAGAGCGCGGCCGCCAGGGCCGGGGGTGTGAGGAAGGCGAGGATCGCCCAGCCCATCGTGCGGCTGCGGATCTCGTCCGTGGTCAGCGGCGGGGCGGTGAGGCGGCCGTGCGGGTCCGACCAGATGTCGATCGCCGTGCCCGCGGGCAGGCCGGGCGTGACGTCCGTCCGCGCGGTGCGCGGCCGGCCGTCGGGACCGGTGAAGCGGACCTCGACCGGGTAGCGGGTCCGTTTCGCCTCCGGGGAGCCCGGCTCGGGGTGGCGCGGGGCGGGGTGCAGCAGGACGGCCGTCGTCGGCCGGCGGGTGCGGGCCTGCGCGTCGGCGGTCTCCCGGTAGTGGCCGTAGGCCGCGTCGCCCACCAGGAACATCGCCGTGGGCGCCGCCGCCAGTGCCGTCAGGAACAGGCCCAGGGCCAGCCACGCCTGGACCAGGTCGGTGCGGCGGCGCAGGGGGTTGCGGCGCAGCCGCCAGAGGGTGACCCGGGGGAGGTCGGGGACGTCCTCCGCCGGGTACCGGTCGTCGGGGCGGTGCCGGCCCTCCGGGGGCGGCTGGGGCTCGGGGATGCCGGCGGGCATCGGTTCTCTCTCTT
>NZ_JAIOAB010000084.1 GCF_019890635.1 Streptomyces sennicomposti | reverse complement strand
GCTGCACCTGGGGGTGACGGAGGCGGGTCCGGCGTTCCAGGGGACGATCAAGTCGGCGGTGGCGTTCGGTGCTCTGCTGTCGCAGGGGATCGGGGACACGATCCGGGTGTCGTTGTCGGCGCCGCCGGCGGAGGAGGTCAAGGTCGGTATCCAGATCCTGGAGTCGCTGAATCTGCGGCAGCGGGGTCTGGAGATCGTGTCGTGTCCGTCGTGCGGGCGGGCGCAGGTGGATGTGTACAAGCTGGCGGAGGAGGTCACGGCGGGTCTGACGGGCATGGAGGTGCCGCTGAGGGTCGCCGTGATGGGGTGTGTCGTCAACGGTCCGGGTGAGGCGCGTGAGGCGGACCTGGGTGTGGCGTCGGGCAACGGCAAGGGGCAGATCTTCGTGAAGGGCGAGGTCGTCAAGACCGTGCCGGAGTCGAAGATCGTGGAGACCCTGATCGAGGAGGCCATGAAGCTGGCCGAGCAGATGGAGGCCGAGGGCGTCGCCTCCGGCGAGCCGGAGATCTCGGTCGCCGGCTGAACCCCCGTAGGCCCTCGGCCCGGCCGCACCGGAGCCCCGACGTACCGCAGGCGGAGCCGCCCGCACAAGGTCCGGACGTGCCGCGGACGGACCCGCCCGCGCCAGGGCCCGGACCTACCACGGACGTAGCCGCCCTCACTCCTCCTCGTGCAGATCCCCCGGGGACTGCCCGCGCAGTTCCCGCGTCGGGTCCCGCACGGGGGCGTCCTCCTGGAGCGAGCCGGGGGCGGACCGGTCCGGCGCGGCCGGGCTGTACGGCGACTGCGGGGGCGGCGGCGGACTCACGTCGCCCGGCGCGCCCGCACCCGCCGGCGGCAGCCGCAGCGCCAGCAGCGCCACATCGTCGCCGCTCGGCGCGATACGCCGCAGCAGCTCGTCGCAGAACTCGTCCACGGTCGCGCCGGCCGGCCGCCGCACCAGCACCGAGGCGTGGTGACGCAGCTTGGCCAGCCCGAGGTCGATCGGCCGGCCCCGGCTCTCCACCAGCCCGTCGGTGTACAGCAGTAGCGTCGACTCGGGCGGCAGATCCTCGTACGCGTCCGGCCAGCTCAGCCCCAGGTGCAGGGTCGCGCTCATCCCGATCAGCGGACCGTGCCCGCCCGTCAGGAACCGCGCGTCTCCCTCCCGGGTGATCAGCAGCGGCGGCGGATGCCCGGCGTTGACCCAGTTCACCCGCCACGGCCCGCCCTCCGGGCCCTCGATCCGGGCGAAGACCAGGGTGGCCATCGGCGCGTCGCTGGTGTTCGTCACCGCCTCGTCCAGCCGGCACACGATCAGGCTCGGCGGATGCTGCTGGTCCCAGGCCAGGGCGCGCAGCATGTTGCGGACCTCCGCCATGTGCGCGGCGGCCTTCAGATCGTGGCCGACCACGTCCCCGATCACCAGGGCCATCACTCCGTCGGCGAGCAGGAACGCGTCGTACCAGTCGCCGCCGATCTCCATGGCGCTCTGCGCCGGCAGATAACGCGCGGCCATCCGCAGATGGTCCACCTGCGGCAGCGGGGCCAGCAGCTGGCGCTGCATGGTCTCGGAGACATGGCGCTGCTCCTGGTAGAGCCGGGAGTTGTCCAGCACCAGAGCCAGCCGGCGGCCGATGTCGGCGAGCAGCCTGACCTCGGCGTCGGTGGGCGCGGGGGAGTCGCCGGTGCGGCCGACGGTGAGCATCCCGTAGTGGTTGCGGCGCGCGGTCAGCGGCACGACCACCGCCGAGTGGCCGTCGAGCCGTTCGAACAGCTTCCCGTGGGTCGCCGCGAGCGGGGCGCCCGGGGCCCGCAGCGCCTCGGCGGTCAGCAGCACGGGTTCGTCGGCGCTCAGCACCCGCGACACCGCGTCGCGGGCGCCGGCCGGCAGCGGCGGCAGGGGACCCTGGAGCCGCTTGGCCCGGCGCGGACGGGCGGGGCAGCGCACGGCGACGTGCTCCAGCGCCCCGCTGCGCTCCGAGTACAGGGCGACGGCGGCCCAGTCGCCCAGCTCCGGCACCAGCACCCGCAGCAGCCGCCGCATCCGGCCGTGCGAGTCCAGGGCGGTCATCAGCACCGCCGAGACGTCCGCCAGCAGGTTCAGCCGGGCGGTCAGCGCCTCCAGGGCGGCGGTGTGCGCGGTCATCCGCTCCTCGGCCGCGCGGTGCAGGCTGAAGTCGCTGAAGACGACCACCAGCCCGGCCACCCGGCCCGCCAGCCGCAGCGGGGTGGTGGACCAGATGATCGGCACGGTCGTGCCGTCCGCGCGCAGGAAGTACTCCTCGCTGCCCTCCTCGGCCTTCTGACCGCCGAGCAGCGGGGTCCGCATCGTGCACTGCTCGCGCGGCACCGGGGAGCCGTCGGGGCGGCGGTGCAGCAGGTCGTGCGCGTCCCGGCCGAGCATCCCGTCCAGGGTGCGGCCCAGCAGCCGCTGCGCCCACGGGTTGACGTAGGTGATCCGCCCCTCGGTGTCCAGGGTGAAGACGCCGGTGCCCAGATCGCGCAGGACCTGGAGCGGGAAGTCCGGGTCCAGGGCCGCCTCCGCCGCGCCCGCCCCGCTCATGACCGGCCCCCCTCCTCGTCCGGGACGGTCCTCCGGTGTGCTGCCACCGCGATCACCGCTCTCCCGAGGACGTCTTGTTTGTAGCTCCTTGTATCATTCTTACCGTTTTGAGCAACCCGTCGCCGTTCGGGCGGAGTGTGTCGCCGGACCGCCCGGCCGCGCCTTTCGCCGCCCCTTCGGGCATCGCTCCCAGGGGTCGGCGCGGCCCGGATTCGGCGGGTACAGTGCGGAGATCAGCGAAACCCCCAGCGTGAGGCCCCGTACGTGTTGACCCAGACCACCTCACGGGTGCTCGAACCGAGCGACCTGGACGCCGCGCTCGCCGTCCTCGACCGCGAGCCGGTCGTGAACGCCTTCGTGACGTCCCGCGTGCGGATCGCCGGGCTCGACCCGTGGCGGCTCGGCGGCGAGATGTGGGGCTGGTACGAGGACGGCACGCTCACCTCGCTGTGCTACGCGGGCGCCAACCTCGTTCCCATATGCGCCACCCCGCGCGCCGTACGCGCCTTCGCGGACCGCGCCCGCCGGGCCGGCCGCCGCTGCTCCTCCATCGTCGGCCCCGCCGGACCCACCACCCAGCTGTGGCGGCTGCTCGAACCCAGCTGGGGCCCGGCCCGCGAGGTCCGCGCCCGCCAGCCGCTGATGGTCGCCGACCGCATGCCCGCCGACATCGCGCCCGACCCCTACGTCCGCCGCGTCCGCAAGGACGAGATGGAGACGATCATGCCGGCGTGCGTGGCGATGTTCACCGAGGAGGTCGGCGTCTCCCCGCTCGCCGGCGACGGCGGCCTGCTCTACCAGGCCCGGGTCGCCGAACTCGTCGGCTCCGGCCGCTCCTTCGCCCGCCTCGACGAGCACGGCAAGGTCATGTTCAAGGCCGAGATCGGAGCGGCCACCGACCGGGTCTGCCAGATCCAGGGCGTCTGGGTCGCCCCCGAGTACCGCGGCCGGGGCCTCGCCGCCCCCGGCATGGCCGCGGTCCTGCGGTACGCGCTGGCCGACGTGGCCCCCGTCGTCAGCCTCTACGTCAACGACTTCAACACCCCGGCCCGCCGCACCTACCGCCGGGTGGGCTTCCGCGAGACGGGCGCCTTCACGAGCGTGCTCTTCTAGGGCTTCCCGCCCGGATCACGCCGGGCGCGCCGCCCGGACTCCGGTGCGCCGCCCGGCCCGCCAGCGCCGCCGCCTCCCGCCGTCCCGCCGCGGTCCCCGCCACCCCGCGGCCTCCCGCAGCCCCGCCGTCCCGCCGCGGTCCGCGCAGCCCCGTCGCCCCGTCGCGGTCCCCGCCGCCTCGCCGCGTCCCCGCCACCCCGCGCCCGCACGGCGCCCCGCCCGCCTCCGGTCCGCGAGCGGACGCCTCCGCGCCGACGGCCCGTTCGCCGTCCCGCTCTTGCGACGGCGCGGGCCGGGTAGTCTCCCCGCATGGCGCACATTCCCGGTCACGGCTCCGGCCGCCGCCCCGACGCGATCGCGGACGACATCGTGATCGGCCCCCTCGACCTGTCGGCCCGCGTGGACGAGGCGCTCGCCGTACAGGCCGTCGCCTTCGGACTCGGCGCCGAGGAGGTCGCCGTACGCCGCCAGATCGTCCTGCGGCACATGGCCAGCCCCGGCGCCCGCGCCCTCGGCGCCACCACCCCCGACGGCCGGCTCGCCGGCTTCGTCTACGGCATGCCCAACGACCGCGCCCACTGGTGGTCCACCGTCGTCGAGCCGTACCTGCGCGCCCGCGGCCACGACGACTGGCTCGACGGCTCCTTCGTCATCACCGAACTGCACGTCCACCCCCGCCACCAGAACCGCGGCGTCGGCCGCGCCCTCATCACCGCCATCACCGACACCGCCGCCGAGACCCGCTCGATCCTCTCCGCCATCGACACCGACAGCCCGGCCCGCGGCCTCTACCACTCCCTCGGCTACGTCGACCTCGCCCGCCAGGTCGTCTTCCCCAGCGCCCCCAAGCCGTACGCCGTCATGGGCGCCCCGCTGCCGCTGCGCCGCCGCTGACCGATTACCACCGGCCCACGTCGCCCGGCTAACCTCCTAGCCATCACACATACCCGGCAGGAGTACGAGAACCATGGCGAACGCACCGGTCCAGCGCATGTCCCAGTTGATGGCGAAGACGCTGCGCGACGACCCGGCAGACGCCGAGGTCCTCAGCCACAAGCTGCTGGTCCGCGCCGGTTACGTCCGCCGCACCGCCGCGGGCGTCTGGAGCTGGCTGCCGCTCGGCAAGAGGGTCCTCGCGAACGTCGAGCGGATCGTGCGCGAGGAGATGGACGCCATCGGCGCCCAGGAGGTGCTGCTCCCCGCGCTGCTGCCCAAGGAGCCGTACGAGGCGACCGGCCGCTGGGACGAGTACGGCGGCGAGCTGTTCCGCCTGAAGGACCGCAAGGGCGGCGACTACCTCCTCGGTCCCACCCACGAGGAGATCTTCACCCTGCTGGTGAAGGACCAGGCGTCCTCCTACAAGGACCTGCCGGTCATCCTCTACCAGATCCAGAGCAAGTACCGCGACGAGGCCCGCCCGCGCGCGGGCATCCTGCGCGGCCGGGAGTTCCTGATGAAGGACTCCTACTCCTTCGACACCGCCGACGAGGGCCTCGCCGAGTCCTACGCCCTGCACCGCCAGGCCTACCAGCGGATCTTCGAGCGCCTTGGCCTGGACTACCGCATCTGCGCGGCCACCGCCGGCGCGATGGGCGGCTCCAAGTCCGAGGAGTTCCTCGCCCCGGCCGAGGCCGGCGAGGACACCTTCGCCGACTGCCCGAACTGCGACTTCGCCGCCAACACCGAGGCGATCACCTACGAGCTGAAGCCCGTGGACGGCTCCGGCGTGCCGGCGCTGGAGGAGATCCCCACCCCGGACACTCCCACCATCGAGACCCTGGCCGCCTCCCTCGGCGTCCCGGCCTCCGCCACCCTGAAGAACCTGCTGGTCAAGGTGGACGGCGAGATCGTCGCCGTGGGCGTGCCCGGCGACCGCGAGGTGGACCTGGACAAGGTCGAGGCGCACTTCGCCCCCGCCGCCGTCGAACTGGTCACCGCCGAGGACTTCACCGGCCGCCCCGACCTGGTGCGCGGCTACGTCGGCCCGCAGGGCCTGGGCGAGAAGGTGAAGTACATCGCCGACCCGCGGATCGCCCCCGGCACCGCCTGGATCACCGGCGCCAACAAGGAGCACACGCACGCGAAGAACGTGGTCGCCGGCCGCGACTTCGAGGTGGACGAGTACGTCGACGTCGTCGTGGTCCAGGACGGCGACCCCTGCCCGAAGTGCGGCGCCGGCCTCAAGCTGGACCGCGCCATCGAGATCGGCCACATCTTCCAACTCGGCCGCAAGTACACCGACGCCCTCAAGCTCGACGTCCTCGGCCAGAACGGCAAGCCGGTCCGCGTCACCATGGGCTCCTACGGCATCGGCGTCTCCCGCGCGGTGGCCGCCCTCGCCGAGCAGCACGCCGACGAGCACGGCCTGGTCTGGCCCGCCGAGGTCGCCCCGGCCGATGTGCACGTGGTCGCCGCGGGCAAGGCGCTGCAGACCGAGGTGGCCCTCGACGTGTCGCAGAAGCTCGCCGCGGCCGGCGTCCGCGTTCTCGTCGACGACCGCGCCGGCGTCTCCCCGGGCGTGAAGTTCACCGACGCCGAACTCATCGGCGTCCCGCAGATCCTGGTCGCCGGCCGCCGCGCGGGCGAGGGCGTCCTGGAGCTGAAGAACCGCCGCACGGGCGAGCGCGAGGAACTGACCGTCGAGGAAGCCCTCACCCGCCTCACGGCCTGACGGGCCCCTTCCCACCGGACCACCCCCCGGCCCCGCCCCCGTCCCTCGGACGGGAGGCGGGGCCGGGGGTGGTTCGGGGCCGGGGCGGAGCCGATGGGTTCGGGCCCGATGCGGTTCCGGGCTGGCGTGGTCCGGGGCCGACGCGGTCCCGGGTGCGTGCGGAGCCGACGCCGCTTCGGGGCCGACGCGGTTCGGGGTCGGCGTGGTTCCGAGCCGCTGCGGTGGGGCCGACGCCGGTTCGAGGCCGACCTAGTTCGGAGCCGATGCGGTTCAGGCCGCATGGTCGGGCGGACGGCGCCGGTTCGGAGGCGATGCTGTCCGGGGCCCACGCCACTCCCGCCCGGGGGGCGGTGGCGGGAGCGGTCGGCCCGGCATCCTCGCCGTCGGCCGGAACGGAGTGCCGTCGCCGGGAGTCAGAGCCAGGTGGCGAATTCCAGGAGGAGTTCCGCGTCCTTCGGGCGGCCCACCCGGCGGGCCCGTACGCCGGACTCCACCGCGCGGAACAGGGTCCAGCCGCGCAGCCGGTCCCGGTCCACCTCCAGCGACTCCGCCAGCCGCTTGATACGGCGGCGGGTGATCGCCGGGCCGGACGGCGAGGCGATCAGGTCCTCCACCCGGTCCCGCACCAGCCGGGCCAGGTCGAACGCGCTCTCGCCGACCACCGGATCGGGCCCCACCGCCAGCCACGGAACCCGGTCGCCCGCCAGCACCTTGCTCTGCCGGAACGTCCCGTGCAGCAGCAGCCGTTCCGGCGGCGCGGCCAGCAACTCCTCCCGGGCCGCGAGGGCCGCCGCCACCAGCGCCTCCGCCTCGGCCTCCGGCGGCGTACCCGCCCGCATGGCCCCGGCCTGCCGGCCCGTCCGCTCGGCCACCGTCTCGAACAGCCCGCCGGCGTCCTCGGGCGGCGCGACCCACAGCCGCCGCAGCGTGTCCGCCGCCTCCAGCAGCGCCCGCGCCTCAGGCAGCGACCGCACCGACACATCCGGATGCAACCGCTCCAGCAACAGGACGCCCTCGTCCGCCGCACGGCCCTCCAGCAGCCGTACGGCGCCGAGCCCGCCCCAGTGCGCCAGCGCGGCCAGCTCCGCGGCCGGCCGGGCCCGCGGCGGCGCCAGCTTCAGCACGGCCGGCGTGCCGTCCGCCGTCCGCACCAGCACCACCAGGCTGCTGCGCCCGCCGGGCACCTGCACCCGCTCGACCGTCAACCCGCGCTCCGCGACGGCCCGCCGGGCCAGCTCGGGCAGCCGCTCCAGCCAGTCGTCGCCCTCGGGCGACGTCTCGCCGAGCGCCCGCACCAGCCGCTTCGGGGGTTCGAAAGCCATGCGCGAGTCGTTCCTTCCTGAACGCGCCGCGACGCGTTCCCTGTCGGTGGTGCCGGCCGTGCCGGTGGCGCCGCTACGTCCGGCGGCACCGGTGGCGCCCCTCCGTCCGGTCGCGCCGGCCGTCGTGCCGGGGCGGCGCCTGCCGGGTCCGTACCGCCTCCGTGCGCCGGGCCCCGGCCCGCCCGCGGGGCGCCGGGGCCGTCCGCGTCACGGCGTCGGGGTCGCCGAGCCCGGGGCGGCGTCGGCCCGTTCGGCGAGACCAGGGAAGGCTACGCTCTCCCCGCGCCAGCGCACCGCCCGGACCGCGGCCTCGCGCAGCGCCCCGGCGGCGTCCCGCCGCGACGCGCCCGAACTGGCCCGCACCAGGTCGGAGTAGACCCCGGCCACCCGGTCCTCCAGCACCGCGGCGAACCGCACCGCCGCGGCCGCGTCCGGCACCGCGAACGGCAGCGCGTAGGCCGCCGCCGCTGCCACCGGCCGGCCGCCGAGGTCCCGTACCCGGCGCGTCAGCGCGTCCCGCCGCGCCCGGTGGGCGTCGTACGCCGTCCGGGCCTCCGCGCGCCGTTCCCGGCCGATCCGCCCGCCGACCACGCCGTAGCCGTACACCGCCGCGTGCTCGGCCGCGAGCGCCGCCTGCGCGGCCGTCAGCTTTCCCGCGTCCGCCGCGTCCACCGCCTGGCTCACCTGTCACCTTCCGTCAGCAGATACGCGTGCGCCGCCCCGGCCGCCGCCACGGAGGCCAGCAGCCGGGCCAGTTCGCCCGGGACGTCGAGCAGCGCGGCCGCCCGCGCGTCGGCGAGCGACCGCTCGGCGGCGGCGAGCGAGGCGAGCGCGTCCGCCGGCTTCACGGGGACGGCGGGGGAGGCGGCGTCCGAAGGCCCGCCGGTCGCCCCGCCGGACGGCTTGCCGGCCCCCGGCGACCCGGCCCCGCCGGAAGCCGTGGCCCCGCCGGTCGCCACCGCGCCGCTCGTCGTCACCGTCCCGTCCGTCGCCGTGGGCCCCGCCGGCGCCGCCGGGGACCCCGTGGCCGTAGGCGTCCCCGAAGCCGAAGCCGAAGCCGAAGCCGAGGCCGAGGGCGACGCCGCCGCGCCGCCGCCGAAGGCGGCCGCGTGCCGCAGCACCTCCGCCCGCAGCGGACCCAGCCGCGGCGCCAGCGCCGGATGCGCGGCGATCACCGCGTCGTAGCGCCGCGCCAGCCCCGCGCTGTCCCGCGCCGCACGCGCGCGGGCGCGCTCGGCGGGCGACGGGCCGCGGTCCGCGGCGGCGGGGTCGTCGGGTCCGGCGGAGCAGCCCGCGAGCAGGGCGGCCCCGGCCGCCGAGGCGAGCAGGCTCCTTCGGCGCGGACCCCAAGGCAGGGCGCGCGGGGATGGCGGCAACGGCACGGCAGTCGTCCTCGGGTGCGTGCGAACGGAAAACGGGAGGGGCGGCCCCGCCCGTGATCACCGTACCCGCGCACCCCGCGCACGCGCCCCAGCGGCACCGTCCCAGGCCAGGTGGACGGCAACACCCCCGGGAACCGGATACCCTTTGACCGGACACGCGACCATCCCACAACAGCACACGCGGCCGAGGAGTCACCCGGATGAGCACCACCCAGAGCGAGAGGCTGCGGGAACTGCTGGAACCGCTCGTCGCCTCCCAGGGCCTGGATCTCGAAGAGATCGCCGTGGACTCCGTCGGCCGCAAGCGGGTGCTGCGCGTC
This sequence comes from Streptomyces sennicomposti, assembly GCF_019890635.1. Taxonomy (GTDB): domain Bacteria; phylum Actinomycetota; class Actinomycetes; order Streptomycetales; family Streptomycetaceae; genus Streptomyces; species Streptomyces sennicomposti. Next base: position 13,206 of record NZ_JAIOAB010000084.1, on the reverse strand, counting down.
GTGGTCGACTCCGACACCGGGGCCGACCTCGACCAGATCGCCGATGTGAGCCGCGCGCTCTCGGCGAAGCTCGACGAGAGCGACGCGATGGGCGAGGGGGAGTACACCCTCGAGGTCGGCACCCCCGGCGCCGAGCGCCTTCTCACCGAACACCGGCACTACGTGCGCGCCACGGGCCGGCTGGCGAAGTTCCAGCTGGCCGAGGGCGGCGAACTGGTGGCCAGGATCCTCCGGGTCGACGACGAGGGACTCGACCTCGAGGTGCCCGGAGTGAAGGGCCGCAAGGCCACGACCCGCAGAGTCGCCTTCCCGGACGTCGTCCGGGCGCGCGTGCAGGTCGAGTTCAACCGCAAGGACGACAAGGACATGAAGAAAGAGGAGGAGGCGTAGCCGTGGACATCGACATGAGCGCCCTGCGGGGCTTGGTGCGGGAGAAGGAGATCTCCTTCGACCTGCTGGTCGAGGCGATCGAGTCGGCCCTCCTCATCGCCTACCACCGCACCGAGGGAAGCCGCCGCCACGCGCGCGTGGAGCTGAACCGGGAGACCGGGCATGTGACCGTGTGGGCGAAGGAGGACCCGGAGGACCTCGAGGAGGGCCAGGCCCCCCGCGAGTTCGACGACACCCCGTCCGGCTTCGGCCGTATCGCCGCCACCACCGCCAAGCAGGTCATCCTGCAGCGGCTGCGCGACGCCGAGGACGACGCGACGCTCGGCGAGTACGCCGGCCGCGAGGGCGACATCGTCACCGGTGTGGTGCAGCAGGGCCGCGACCCGAAGAACGTGCTCGTGGACATCGGCAAGCTGGAGGCCATCCTGCCGGTGCAGGAGCAGGTCCCGGGCGAGACGTACCCGCACGGCATGCGCCTGAGGTCGTACGTCGTCCGGGTGGCCAAGGGCGTGCGCGGTCCGTCCGTCACCCTTTCGCGCACCCACCCGAACCTGGTGAAGAAGCTGTTCGCGCTGGAGGTCCCGGAGATCGCCGACGGTTCCGTCGAGATCGCCGCGATCGCCCGCGAGGCCGGCCACCGCACCAAGATCGCCGTACGGTCCACCCGTTCGGGCCTGAACGCCAAGGGCGCCTGCATCGGCCCCATGGGCGGCCGGGTGCGCAACGTCATGGGCGAGCTGAACGGCGAGAAGATCGACATCGTCGACTGGTCGGACGACCCGGCCGAGATGGTGGCGAACGCCCTGTCCCCGGCCCGCGTCCACAAGGTCGAGGTCGTGGACCTGGCGGCCCGCTCCGCCCGCGTCACCGTGCCGGACTACCAGCTGTCGCTGGCCATCGGCAAGGAGGGCCAGAACGCCCGCCTCGCGGCCCGGCTCACCGGGTGGCGCATCGACATCCGCCCGGACACCGAGCAGGCCGGGGAATAGATCCTGGCCGAAAGGCGCTCAGATCACGACAGGTTTGGGCGCGCCACGTGTTCGAATCCTGCCCCAAAGGGGTGAGGTGCGTTCGGGGAGGTAGACTTAGCGGTGTCTGGCCGGACACGGGACCGAGTGTGCCCTGAGCGCACCTGTGTGGGGTGCCGGGAACGAGCGGCCAAGACGGATCTGCTGCGGATCGTGGCGATCGAGGACGAGTGCGTCCCCGATCCTCGCGGTACGCTGCCCGGCCGGGGTGCGTACGTACACCCCGCCCTGGTCTGTCTCGACCAGGCGGTGCGTCGCCGGGCGTTCACGCGGGCGCTGCGCGCCCCGGGAGCGCTCGACACAAAGGCGTTGCGCCGACACGTCGAGCGGACAACAGTTGCCGAGCAGGCAACACGGTAGGAAGACGAGTCGTACGGAAGACCCCGTGCGGCCTGGTACCTCGCGAGTCGAAAGCAGGTCGAGATTGCGATGAGCACTCGATGAGTACGCGATGAGTACGCCCATGAACTAGCGACGGTCCGGCCGCAACCCGGACCTCAAAGGAGCGAAGTGGCTAAGGTCCGGGTATACGAACTCGCCAAGGAGTTCGGTGTGGAGAGCAAGGTCGTCATGGCCAAGCTCCAGGAACTCGGTGAATTCGTCCGATCGGCATCCTCGACGATCGAGGCGCCCGTAGTACGCAAGTTGACAGACGCCTTCCAGCAGGGCAACGGCGGCGGCCGGTCCGCCAAGCCGGGCGCCCCGAAGAAGGCCGCCCCCAGGCCCGCCGCGCCCTCCCCGGCGCAGGCGGCCCGTCCGGCTGCCCCGAAGCCGCCGGCCGCACCCAAGCCCGCCGCGGCCCAGCCGCCGGCGGCTCCGTCGGCCCCCTCGGCTCCCGCGCCGGCCGCTTCCGGCCCGCGTCCGGTGCCGGGTCCCAAGCCCGCCCCGCGTCCGGCCCCGGCCGCGCCCACCACGCCGGAGTTCACCGCTCCGCCGTCGGCTCCGGCGCCCTCCCCGGCCGCCGCGCAGGGTCCGCGTCCGGCCGGCGCACGTCCCGGCGCCCCCAAGCCCGGCGGCGCCCGTCCCGGCGCCGGTCAGGGTCAGGGCCGTCCGGGCCAGGGCGCTGCGCGCCCCGGTGGCCAGGCGCCCCGTCCGGGCGGTCGTCCGGCCGGTCCGCGTCCGGGCAACAACCCCTTCACCTCCGGTGGCTCCACCGGCATGGCGCGCCCGCAGGCGCCCCGGCCGCAGGGCCAGCGTCCCGGTGGTCCCGGCGCTCCCGGCGCCGGTCCCCGTCCGCAGGCGCCCGGCGCCCAGGGCGGCGGTCCGCGTCCCCAGGCCGGTCCCGGCGGTCCGCGCCCGACTCCGGGCTCGATGCCGCGTCCGCAGGCCGGTCCGGGCGGTCCCCGTCCCGGCGGCCCGCGTCCGAACCCCGGCATGATGCCGCAGCGTCCCGCTGCCGGCCCGCGTCCCGGCCCCGGCGGCCGCGGTCCGGGCGGTGCGGGTCGTCCCGGCGGCGCCGGTCGTCCCGGTGGCGGCGGCTTCGCCGGCCGTCCCGGCGGCGGCGGTGGCGGCGGTCGTCCCGGCGGCGGCGGCGGTTTCGCCGGTCGTCCCGGCGGCGGTGCTCCCGGCGGCGGCTTCGGCGGCGGCGGTGGCCGTCCCGGCTTCGGCGGCCGTCCCGGCGGCCCCGGCGGCCGTGGTGGCACGCAGGGCGCCTTCGGCCGTCCCGGCGGTCCGGCGCGTCGCGGTCGCAAGTCGAAGCGGCAGCGCCGTCAGGAGTACGAGGCCATGCAGGCCCCGAGCGTCGGCGGCGTGATGCTGCCGCGCGGCAACGGCGAGGCGATCCGTCTCTCCCGCGGCGCGTCGCTCACGGACTTCGCGGAGAAGATCAACGCGAACCCGGCCTCCCTCGTCGCGGTCATGATGAACCTCGGCGAGATGGTCACGGCCACGCAGTCCGTCTCCGACGAGACGCTCCAGCTCCTCGCGGACGAGATGAACTACACGGTTCAGATCGTCAGCCCGGAGGAGGAGGACCGCGAGCTGCTCGAGTCCTTCGACCTGGAGTTCGGCGAGGACGAGGGCGGCGAGGAGGACCTGGTGGTCCGCCCGCCGGTCGTCACCGTCATGGGTCACGTCGACCACGGCAAGACCCGACTCCTCGACGCCATCCGCAAGACGAACGTCATCGCGGGCGAGGCCGGCGGCATCACCCAGCACATCGGTGCCTACCAGGTCACGACCGAGGTCAACGACGAGGACCGTCGGATCACCTTCATCGACACCCCGGGTCACGAGGCGTTCACCGCCATGCGTGCCCGCGGTGCGAAGTCGACCGACATCGCGATCCTGGTCGTCGCGGCCAACGACGGCGTCATGCCGCAGACGGTCGAGGCGCTGAACCACGCCAAGGCGGCCGACGTGCCGATCGTGGTCGCGGTCAACAAGATCGACGTCGAGGGCGCCGACCCGACCAAGGTGCGCGGTCAGCTGACCGAGTACGGCCTGGTGGCCGAGGAGTACGGCGGCGACACCATGTTCGTCGACATCTCCGCCAAGCAGGGTCTGCACATCGACTCGCTGCTGGAGGCCGTGATCCTCACGGCCGACGCCTCGCTCGACCTGCGGGCCAACCCGAACCAGGACGCGCAGGGCATCTCGATCGAGTCCCGTCTCGACCGCGGCCGCGGCGCCGTGGCGACGGTCCTCGTCCAGCGAGGCACCCTGCGGGTCGGCGACACGATGGTGGTGGGCGACGCCTACGGCCGCGTGCGCGCCATGCTCGACGACAACGGCAACAACGTCGCCGAGGCCGGTCCCTCGACGCCGGTCCAGGTCCTCGGCCTGACCAACGTCCCGGGCGCGGGCGACAACTTCATCGTGGTCGAGGAGGACCGTACGGCCCGCCAGATCGCGGAGAAGCGCGCCGCCCGCGAGCGCAACGCCGCGTTCGCCAAGCGCACGCGCCGCGTGTCGCTGGAGGACCTGGACAAGGTGCTCAAGGCCGGCGAGGTCCAGCAGCTGAACCTGATCATCAAGGGCGACGCTTCTGGTTCCGTCGAGGCCCTGGAGTCCTCCCTGCTCCAGCTGGACGTCGGCGAAGAGGTCGACATCCGCGTCCTGCACCGCGGCGTCGGTGCGGTCACGGAGTCCGACATCGACCTGGCGATGGGCTCCGACGCCATCGTGATCGGCTTCAACGTGCGCGCGGCCGGCCGTGCGCAGCAGATGGCCGAGCGCGAGGGCGTGGACGTCCGGTACTACTCGGTCATCTACCAGGCGATCGAGGAGATCGAGGCGGCCCTCAAGGGCATGCTCAAGCCGGAGTACGAAGAGGTCGAGCTGGGCACGGCGGAGATCCGCGAGGTCTTCCGCTCCTCCAAGCTCGGCAACATCGCGGGTGTCCTCATCCGCTCCGGCGAGGTCAAGCGCAACACCAAGGCGCGCCTCATCCGCGACGGCAAGGTCATCGCGGAGAACCTCAACATCGAGGGTCTGCGTCGCTTCAAGGACGACGTCACCGAGATCCGCGAAGGCTTCGAGGGCGGTATCAACCTCGGAAACTTCAACGACATCAAGGTCGACGACGTCATCGCGACGTACGAGATGCGCGAGAAGCCGCGGGCGTAACACCCCACGGCACCTCGGCACCGGCCGACGGGACTGGTTCCCGCCGGCCGGTGCGGCCGTGTAGGGGGCTCGCGCCCCCGGGCGGCGCACGCTCGCCCCGAGCGGCGGAACACCCCGAGCCCCCGGCCCGGCCCCTCGCGGGGGCCGGCTCCGGTCAGGCCCGGGGCCGCCGACCGGCCGGCGGGCGTCCTGCCGTGGCCGAGGCCGCGCCCCGTCCTCACCGGTCTCGGCGAGGACGGAGCGGGGTCCCGGGCACGGCTTCACAGCGGCCCTGGCGGGGCTGCGGCCCGGGGCGGAGCCCCGGGGCGGGAACCTGTTCCCCACCGGGTCGGGCAGGTGGGCGGGCGAGGGCGTACCCCGCACAGCCCCCGCGGGGAAACCCCGTCGAGGCATCCGCAGGATCGCGGTACCGTTCTTGATGTCCCTGCCCGCACCGAGGGCAGGACCATCGACCCCGCACCGGCGGGCAACCCGGCACACACATGTATGTGGGGACTCTGTCCTTCGACCTGCTCCTCGGCGACGTCCACTCGCTGAAGGAGAAGCGCTCCGTCGTCCGCCCGATCGTCGCCGAGCTCCAGCGCAAGTACGCGGTGAGCGCGGCCGAGGTGGACCACACGAACCTCCACCGGCGGGCCGTCATCGGCCTCGCCGCGGTCTCCGGCGACGCGACGCACCTGACCGACGTGCTGGACCGGTGCGAACGGCTCGTCGCCGCCCGCCCCGAGGTGGAGCTGCTGTCCGTACGACGCCGTTTCCACGGCGAGGACGACGGCTAGGCCCCCACGGGGCCGTACGGCGCCCACCGCGCCGTACCCCACCGCACCACACGACAGAACGTAGAAGAAGAAAGAACGGGAGACGGACCAGTGGCCGACAACGCGCGGGCGAAAAGGCTGGCGGACCTCATCCGAGAGGTGGTGGCCCAGAAGCTGCAGCGCGGGATCAAGGACCCGCGGCTCGGCTCGCACGTCACCATCACGGACACCCGGGTCACGGGTGACCTGCGGGAGGCGACCGTCTTCTACACGGTCTACGGCGACGACGAGGAGCGCCAGGCCGCGGCGGCCGGACTGGAGAGCGCCAAGGGCATCCTCCGCTCCGAGGTCGGCCGCGCGGCCGGAGTGAAGTTCACCCCCACCCTCACCTTCGTCGCCGACGCCCTCCCGGACACCGCCCGCACCATCGAGGACCTCCTCGACAAGGCGCGCCAGTCCGACGCCAAGGTGCGCGAGGCGTCCGCGGGCGCCGCGTACGCCGGCGGGGCGGACCCGTACCGGAAGCCCGGTGCGGAAGACGGGGCCGACGAGACGGACGACACCACCGAATGACCAGCAAGCCCACCCCGCCCGACGGCCTCGTCATCGTCGACAAGCCGTCGGGCTTCACTTCGCACGACGTCGTGGCCAAGATGCGCGGCATCGCCAAGACCCGCCGCGTCGGCCACGCCGGCACCCTCGACCCCATGGCGACGGGCGTCCTCGTCCTCGGCGTGGAGCGGGCCACCAAGCTCCTCGGCCACCTCGCGCTGACCGAGAAGGAGTACGTCGGCACCGTCCGCCTCGGCCAGAACACCCTGACCGACGACGCCGAGGGGGAGATCACCTCCTCCACCGACGCCTCCGAGATCACCCGCGAGGCCATCGACACGGCCGTGGCCAAGCTGACCGGCGACATCATGCAGGTGCCGTCCAAGGTCAGCGCCATCAAGATCAACGGCGTGCGCTCCTACAAGCGCGCCCGCGAGGGCGAGGAGTTCGAGATCCCGGCCCGCCCGGTGACCGTCTCCTCCTTCCGGGTGTACGACCTCAGGGACGCCGTCGCCGACGACGGCACCCCCGTGCTCGACCTCGTCGTCTCGGTGGTGTGCTCCTCGGGCACCTACATCCGCGCCCTCGCCCGCGACCTGGGCGCCGAACTCGGCGTCGGCGGTCACCTCACGGCGCTGCGCCGCACCCGCGTCGGCCCGTACAAGCTGGACGCGGCCAGGACGCTGGACCAGCTCCAGCAGGAGCTGACCGTGATGCCGGTCGCCGAGGCCGCCGCCGCGGCGTTCCCGCGCTGGGACGTCGACGCGCGCCGCGCCAAGCTGCTCACCAACGGCGTCCGCCTGGAGATGCCCGACGAGTACGCGGGCCGCGGCCCCGTCGCCGTCTTCACCCCCGAGGGCCGCCTCCTGGCCCTCGTCGAGGAGCAGCGCGGCAAGGCCAAGAGCCTGGCCGTCTTCGCCTGACGCCGGGGCCGCACGCCCGGGACGCACGGTTCCGGGCGCGTCCGCCTGCCCGTGGAGCGGCGGCCGGGAGACCTCTCTCGGCCGCCGCTCCACGTTCCCCCTCGGTTCCCCCACCACCAGGTTGTCCAGCCGCGTCCTGTTCTTCACCCGACCGTGCAGGCGCTCGGAGTGAACCGGGGGAGTGCGAGGGGGCGCGTTCGCCGCGCGATCTTTCCCGCTGATCATTCCGCGCCTACCGTCGAAGCAGGACAAAGAAGAGGTACGGGACACGGCGGGAGGTACGACCATGGCGGCACCGGACACGCGGCCCACGGCCGCGCTCTCCCCCCGCTCCGGCGGCGACGGCGCGGCCGGCGAGCCGACCGCCGCCGAGGCCCTGGACCGCGCCCTGGACGGCTCCCTGGTGTGCATCCGCGACCTCGCCGGCCGCCCCCGCGGCACCGGCTTCGCCGCCGACCACCACGGCACGGTCCTCACCAGTCACGAGGCCGTCGACGGCCTCGCCCGCCTGGTGCTGCACGCCCCGGGCGCGGGCGGCCGCTCCTGCGTGGTGGGCGCCGACGCGGTCACCGCGCTGCCCGGACTGGACCTCGCCCTCGTCAGGACCGAGGGCCTCGGCGTGGAACCGCTGCCCATCGGCGCGCGGGACGCGATCGGCACCGGCGCGTACGTGCGGATCGCGGCCGGCGGCTGGCGCGAGGCCCGGGTGCTCGGCGCGGCCTCGGTCACCTACACCGCCACGGAAGGCCGCCACCTCCTGGACGGCGCGCTGGAACTCGCGATCGGCACGGCGGGCCGGGACGCGCTGCGCCGCGGCGGCGCAGCGGCCGGGGGACCGGTGCTGGACGCCGCGACCGGCACCGTGGTCGCCGTCCTCGGCACGGCGCTGCGCTCCGGCGACCGCGACGCCCGGTTCGCCGTACCGCTGCGCGCACCGGCGCTCGGCCCCGCGCGGGCGGCCGGGACCGTCCTGACCGAAGGGCCGCTCGCCGACCTGCTCGCCCGCAACGCGGCCACCGTCCCCGCCTACGGCCCCGACCTCAACCTCGCGGCCGTCCTGGAACTCACGGCCACCTCCGTGGCCCAGGACGGCCCCCAGGGCGCCCTGCCGCAGCACGGCCCCACGGCGCCCACGGCCCACTCCCTGTTCTCCGGGCCGTACGCGCACCCGGCGCTCCGGCCCCCGACCCCGGCTTCCCGAGCGCCCGCCGCGAGGACGGCGCGGTCCCTCGCCCTCGGTCCGGGCGCCACGGTCCCCGACCCCCGCGGACCGCACACCCCGGCGACGCGCGATACGCGACTCCTGCGGCCCACCGGCACCGGGTCCGGCACCGGCACCGGACCCGCCCCGGAAACGCCCGCCTTCCCCCACACCGGCCGCTTCGCGGTGCGCGTCGAACGGCCCGGTGCGGCAGGACAGTTGGACGCCTTCGGCGGCGGTGCGGGTCCGGCGGGGGTGCTCGGACTCGTCGGGGCGCCCGGCAGCGGCCGTACGACGGAACTCGCCGCGCTCACCGGCCGCCGCGCCCGGGGCGACGCCCCCACGCCCACCCTGTGGCTGCGCGGCGCCGACCTGGACGGCGCCGACAGCGGCGTGGCGGACGCGGCGGGCCGGGCGCTGGACCGCGCGGCCCGGATCGTCGCCGCCGCCCGCGCCCCGTTCCCCACCGAGCTGACCGATCTCACGCCGGAGCGCGTCGCCCGCCTCGCGCACGCCCACGGCCGCCCGCTGCTGCTCCTGCTCGACGGCCCCGAGGAGATGCCCGCCGCCCTGGACCACCGGATCGCCGAGTGGACCGACGGCACCGCGCGATGGCTGACGGGGACCGGCGCGCGCCTGGTGGTGGCGTGCCGCGAGGAGTACTGGGAGAGCGCCGGAGCCCGCTTCCCGGCCGACCTGCTGCACGCCCCCGCCCCGCCGGACGACGTCCGGGCCGCACCCGCCGCGCTGCCCCCCTGCCTGCGCCTGGGCGACCTCACCGCGGACGAGGCCCGCGCGGCCCGCCTGCGCTACGGCGTCCCGGACGACGCCCTGGTCGCCGCCGACGCCGCGCATCCGCTCACCCTCCGACTCCTCGCCGAGGTGCGCGCGGCCCTCCCCGGCCTCTCCGGCCACCCCCCGCTGGAGCGCGCCGACGTCCTCGCCGCCCACCTCGACCTGATGTGCCTGCGCATCGCGGTCCGCCTCGCCGCGGAGAACGACCTGCGCGGCACGGCCGTACGACGGCTCGCCGCCCGGGTCGCCGGGCAGGTGCACGAGGCCGCCCGCCGCAGCCTCGGCCCCGGCGGCGAACTGGACCGGGCGACGTTCGGGGAGGTGTTCCCGTGGGGACCCGCGCCCGCCCGGCTCGGCGGCGGCACCGGCTGGGCGTCCGCCGTCCTCACCGAGGGCCTGCTCGTCCCCGCCGGCGACGGCTACCGCTTCGCCCACGAGGAGCTGGCCGACTGGATCCAGGGCGCCCACCTCGACCTGGACGAGGCCCTGCGCGTCCTGGTCCACCGGCGGCACATCCCCGGCGAGACGCGCCCGCTGCCGCCCGTGCCGCACCACCGCATCGGCCCCGTCGTCCAGGCCCTGCTGCTCCTGGCCCGCCAGCACGGCCCTCGCCGGCTCTCCGTCCGGCTGGAGGAACTGGTGTGCGCGCTGGACGCCGATCCGGGCGCCTGGTGGCCCTCCCGGCTGCTCACCGGCGTACTGCTGCGGCTGCCGGACGCGCGGCCCTACGCCGGAGTGCTGCGGCTGCTCGCCGAGCGGATCGTGGCCTGGCAGCAGTGCGACCTGCCCGTGCCGGACGGTTTCGGCCCCGGCTTCTGGACCGCGCTGCACCTGCCGCCCGCCGACCACTGCGACCTCCTCCGCCGCCTCCTCCTCGCCGACCCGGCCCCCCGGGGACCGGGCTCCTCGGACGCGGTGGGCTCGGGCGCCGGAAGCGGGGGTGCGGCGCGCTCGGGTGCCGGGCGCTCCGATGCGGTGGGCTCCGGTTCCGCGCTGGCGGATGCCGTGTGCTCCCGTCCGGCGTACTCGGGTGCCGCGCAGCCGGGCTTCGCAGGCCCGGACTCCGTACCCACCGACCCGGTGCCCACCGGCACAGCGCGTCCGGACTCCGCGCGTTCGGACTGCTCGCCGTCCGCCCACGAGAGCGCCGCCGGGCGGACGGCCCCGCCGCACCGCACCGGACCGGAGCACGGCTCGCCGGAAGCCCCCGGATCTCCCGGCCCGCACGGGACGCCGGAACCGTACGGGCCGCACGGGACGCCGGACTCGCACGGAGCACCGGACCCGTACACCCCGCAGGAGACGCCCCGTCGACACGACTCGCAGGGGGCGTCCGGCCCGCACGACCGGCACGACCCGCACGGCCCCCGGAGGCCGCGCGCCCCGCAGGACGCGGCCCCGGCCCAGCCGCCCGGACCCGCGGCCCCGGCCGCCCCCGCGCACCGTACGCCCCGCCCGCCCCGCTACCTCGACGCCGCCGCCCGGCTGCTGGCCGCCGACCCGGTGGCCGTGCAACCGCACCTCGTCCGCTGGTTCGGCGACGAGCGCCCGCTGCCCGCCGCGCCGCACGCCACCGTGGCCACGGCCGCGCAGGCACTGCTGCACACCCACCGCCACCGCGCCCCGGACGACCTCACCGAGACCCTGGTCGAATCCGGGCACGAGCGGGCCGACGAACTGCTCGCCGCGCTCGCCGAGGAGGAGCCTGCCGTGCTGTGCCGGGCCGTCGCCCGGTGGGCGCGCGACGACCGCCCCGACCGGCGCGCCGCGGCGCTGGCGCACGCCCTGCGCACCGTTCCGCACGTCCGCGCCGACGCCGACCTGGAGGCGCTGCGCGACGCCGCCCTGACCCTGCTCGCCCGACCGGCCGACGCCGCCCTGCACGGCGGCGCGCTCGCCCTCCTCGTGGCCGACCCGCGCACCCGCGCCCGCCATCTGCCGCAGGCGCTGCGGCACTTCGCCGCCGGCGACCCCAACCTGCCGCCGGACGCGCTGGCCCCCGCCCTGGCCACCCACCCCGAGGCGGTCCTCGCCGCCTTCGGCGAGCGGCTGCGGTACGGGCCGGGCGCCACGGAGGCGCTGCGCGCCCTGGCCGACGCGGCCCCGGCCGCGCTCGCCCCGCGCGTGGCCGCCCTGATCGGCGCGGCGGTGGCGCGCCGGCCGGAGACCGCCGGGCAGGTGGCGGCGTACGTAGACCGGCGGCTCCAGAGCGGCCCGGCCGTGCGGCCGACGCTGTTCACGCTGGTCACGGGCCTGCTGGAAGCGGGCCCCACACCGCTGAGAGCCGCCCTGGGCGGTGTCCTCGCCACGCCCGGGGCCCCGGACCGCCAGGCGCCCCGCCGGGAACTCCTCGACGCCCTGCTGGCCCACGAGACGGAACCGGCCGTCCTCGACGCGGTGCTGCACGCCGCCGCCCGCAGCGCCGAGGAGGACCTCGGCGACCTCGTCCGGCGCATCGGCCTGCTGCTCGTCCGCACCCCGGAGGGCGCGGCCGCCTTCGACCGGGGCCTCGCGGAGCTGGGCCGGCACGTGCCCGGGTTCGCCGCGCGCGTCGCCGCCTGGCTGGCCGACGCCCCGCAGGACTGGGCCGCCGTGGTGGGCCCCAGCGCCCGCCGCACGCTGCTCGACCTCGCGGGAGCCCCCGCCCTCGCCTGACCGACGCCGTGCCCACGGCCCGCCCGGGCCGGAGCCGCCCCGGGCCGGAGCCGCTCCGGGCCGGAGCCGCTCCGGGCCGGAGCCGCCCCGGGCCGGAGCCGCTCCGGGCCGGAGCCGCCCCGGGCCGGGCCGGGCCGCCCGCAGGGTCGCGCCGCCCCCGGGGCACCGCACGCCCCGCGACGTCCGCCCCGCGACGTGCGCCCCGCGACGTGCGCCCCGTCACAGCCCCCATGCCGATGCGGGCGGGGGACACCGGGCATGGCACCCTTAGACACGCGGACGAGCAGCGCCGCGGACAGAACAGCAAGGCAACCAAGGCATCACGGACACGGGTTCGACGAGGAGCGGTCACAGTGCAGCGCTGGCGTGGCTTGGAGGACATCCCCCAGGACTGGGGGCGCAGCGTCGTCACCATCGGCTCCTACGACGGGGTCCACCGCGGCCACCAGCTCATCATCGAGCACGCCGTGAACCGCGCCCGCGAGCTGGGCGTCCCCGCCGTGGTCGTCACCTTCGACCCGCACCCCAGCGAGGTCGTCCGCCCCGGCAGCCACCCGCCGCTGCTGGCCCCGCACCACCGCCGCGCCGAGCTGATGGCGGACCTGGGCGTGGACGCGGTGCTGGTGCTGCCGTTCACCACCGAGTTCTCCCGGCTGTCCCCGGCCGACTTCGTCGTCAAGGTGCTGGTCGACCGGCTGCACGCCAAGGCGGTCGTCGAGGGCCCGAACTTCCGCTTCGGCCACAAGGCCGCCGGGAACGTCGACTTCCTCGCCGAGCAGGGCAAGCTGCACGACTTCGAGGTCGAGATCGTGGACCTGTACGTCACGGGGTCGGCGGGTGGCGGCGAGCCGTTCTCCTCGACCCTGACCCGGCGGCTGGTCGCCGAGGGCGACGTCGGCGGCGCCCGCGAGATCCTGGGCCGCCCGCACCGCGTCGAGGGCGTCGTCGTGCGCGGCGCGCAGCGCGGCCGTGAGCTGGGTTTCCCGACCGCCAACGTCGAGACCCTCCCGCACACCGCGATCCCCGCCGACGGCGTCTACGCCGGCTATCTGCACGCGCAGGGCGAGGCGATGCCGGCGGCGATCTCCGTCGGCACGAACCCGCAGTTCGACGGCACCGAGCGCACGGTGGAGGCGTACGCGATCGACCGCGTCGGCCTCGACCTGTACGGCCTGCACGTCGCCGTCGACTTCCTGGCCTTCGTCCGCGGCCAGGCCAAGTTCGACTCGCTGGACGCCCTGCTGGAGACGATGGCCGAGGACGTCAAGAAGTGCCGCGAGATCATCGCGGCGGACACTCAGCACGCCTGACGGCCCCGGCCGCCCGCGCCGCCGTCC
>NZ_JAIOAB010000083.1 GCF_019890635.1 Streptomyces sennicomposti | reverse complement strand
CCCCTGCGGCGCAGCCGCCGCGCCCGGCGTGGGCCGGCCGGCCTCCGCCCCCCGGCGCCCGCGCCCCCGCGCGTCCGGCGGTGGGTTCACGCCACCCGGGCGCCCCCGCCGCCCGCCCGCGTCCGCGCCGCGCGGGCGCGCGCGGGGACATGCGGTGCGCCCGGTGTGCCGTCCCGCGCACCGGGACGCTCCAGGAAATGAGGCGGTCGCACTGGCTGCGGGCATGTACCCTACGTGTCGCACCAGACGGGGTGTGGCGCAGCTTGGTAGCGCGTCCGCTTTGGGAGCGGAAGGCCGTGGGTTCAAATCCCGCCACCCCGACCATCAGCCGGCCGCCGGTCGGCCCATCTCGCGTGATCGCCTTTTGGGGCGCCGAGCGGCTCCGGTTACTATGCAAGCTGCGCGCCCGTGTGTCCGGTCCTAGGTTCTAGGACCTGCGAACTCCTCCGGGCGGCAGATTTGCCGGACCTGTCTGGCTCCGGCAGAACCCAAGAAGTCAGCCACAAGGAGACCGAACCGTGAAGAGCGCCGTGGAGACCCTGAACCCGACTCGGGTTCGGCTCACTGTCGAGGTGCCCTTCGAGGAGCTCAAGGACAGCCTCGACGCGGCGTACAAGAAGATCAACCAGCAGGTCACGGTGAAGGGCTTCCGCAAGGGCAAGATCCCGGCCCGGGTCATCGACCAGCGCTTCGGCCGCGGTGCGGTGCTGGAGGAGGCCGTCAACGACGCGCTCCCGAAGTTCTACACCGAGGCGGTCAACGAGGCGGAGCTGAACCCGCTGGGCCAGCCCGAGGTCGACATCACCGAGCTTAAGGACGGCGAGACGCTGAACTTCACCGCCGAGGTGGACGTCCGCCCGACCATCGAGATCCCGGACTACTCCGGCATCGAGGTCGAGGTCGACGCCGTCGAGGTGACCGACGAGGACGTGGAGAAGGCGGTCGAGCAGCTGCGCGAGCGCTTCGCCTCCACCACCCCCGTCGAGCGCGCCGCCGAGGACGGCGACGTCGTCACCATCGACCTGGAGGCCAAGGTCGACGGCGAGGTGCTGGAGGACGGCATCGCCAACGGCGTCTCCTACACCATCGGCTCCGGTGAGCTGCTGGACGGCATCGACGACGCCGTGAAGGGCCTGGAGGCCGGTGGCGAGGCCACCTTCACCTCCGAGCTGAAGGGCGGCTCGGCGGCCGGCAAGGAGGCCGAGGTCACCGTCAAGGTCACCCAGGTCGCCGCCCGCGAACTGCCGGAGCTGGACGACGACTTCGCGCAGCTCGCCTCCGAGTTCGACACCCTCGAGGAGCTGAGGGCGGACAGCCGCAAGCGCCTGGAGAACATGAAGCAGTACGACCAGGCCACGCAGGCCCAGGAGCGCGTCCTGGAGAAGCTGCTGGAGCTGGTCGAGGTGCCCGTCCCCGAGAAGCTGCTCGAGGACGAGATCAACACCCGCAAGCACAACCTCGAGCACCACCAGCTCGGCCAGATGGGTCTCACCCTCGACAAGTACCTGGAGATCCAGGGCAAGACCGCCGAGGAGTTCGACACCGAGACCCGCGAGGCCGCGGTCAAGGGCATCAAGACCCAGTTCGTCCTGGACGAGCTGGTCAACAAGGAGAAGCTCGGCGTCAACCAGGAGGAGCTGACCGAGCACCTCATGCGCCGCGCCGCCTCCTCCGGCATGTCCCCCGACCAGTTCGCGCAGGCCGTCGTCCAGCAGAACCAGGTTCCGCTGCTCGTCGGCGAGGTCGCCCGCGGCAAGGCCCTGGCCGTCGTGGTCGAGGCCGCGACCGTGAAGGACACCAACGGCGAGATCGTCGACCTGGAGGACGAGGAGGACGAGGCCGCCGAGGCCGCGACCGCCGACGCCGCCGGGACCGAGGGCGAGGGCGAGGAGAAGGCCGAGGCCTGATCCGCCCGCCGCGTCGCCCGAGACGTACGTACGATGGGCCCTGGGGAGCGCTTCCCGGGGCCCATCGGCGTACCCGGCCGCCGCGCCGCCGCGGCCCCCGCGCTACGCCCCCGGCGAACACCCCCCTCAGCGGGATTCCCCGAAGGGACCCGCGCGTTAGGGTCCATGAATACGAGGGCAGGGGAGTCCCCGGACACCGCCGGACGGCCCCACGCCCCGGCAGTACACGTGAGACGGCCCGGCGCCGTCGTAAGACGAGCAGGTGGATACGTGACGAATCTGATGCCCTCCGCCGCCGGCGAGCCTTCCATCGGTGGCGGCCTCGGCGACCAGGTCTACAACCGGCTGCTCAACGAGCGGATCATCTTCCTCGGCCAGCCGGTCGACGACGACATCGCGAACAAGATCACCGCACAGCTGCTGCTCCTTGCCGCCGACCCGGACAAGGACATCTACCTGTACATCAACAGCCCCGGCGGCTCGATCACGGCCGGCATGGCGATCTACGACACCATGCAGTACATCAAGAACGACGTGGTGACCATCGCCATGGGCCTCGCCGCCTCGATGGGCCAGTTCCTGCTCAGCGCGGGCACCCCGGGCAAGCGCTTCGCCCTGCCGAACGCCGAGATCCTGATCCACCAGCCGTCCGCCGGCCTCGCCGGTTCGGCCTCGGACATCAAGATCCACGCCGAGCGCCTGCTGCACACCAAGAAGCGGATGGCCGAGCTGACCGCCCAGCACACCGGCCAGACCTTCGAGCAGATCACCCGCGACTCGGACCGCGACCGCTGGTTCGACGCCTACGAGGCCAAGGAGTACGGCCTCATCGACGACGTCATCACCTCGGCCACCGGTATGCCGGGCGGCGGCGGCACCGGGGCCTGAGCCGCTCCCAGCGGGCCCCAGCGCCCCTGAGCGGCGCTCGCGGAGGCCCCGGCCGTCTCGCGGACCCCGACGGACCGCCACGGCCGCCCCAGCGGCCCCGCAGCCCAGCCAGCCCCTCAGCCGACCGCCCAGCCCTTTTCCAGGAGACATCGTGAACGACTTCCCCGGCAGCGGCCTCTACGACGGTGCGCGAGCCGAGTACACCGGCCCCACGGCCGAGTCCCGCTACGTGATCCCGCGCTTCGTCGAGCGCACCTCCCAGGGCGTGCGCGAGTACGACCCGTACGCGAAGCTCTTCGAGGAGCGCGTGATCTTCCTCGGCGTCCAGATCGACGACGCCTCCGCCAACGACGTCATGGCGCAGCTGCTGTGCCTGGAGTCGATGGACCCCGACCGGGACATCTCGGTCTACATCAACAGCCCCGGCGGTTCCTTCACGGCGCTGACGGCCATCTACGACACGATGCAGTTCGTGAAGCCCGACATCCAGACGGTGTGCATGGGCCAGGCGGCCTCCGCCGCCGCGATCCTGCTCGCGGCCGGCACGCCGGGCAAGCGCATGGCGCTGCCCAACGCGCGCGTGCTGATCCACCAGCCCTACAGCGAGACCGGCCGCGGCCAGGTCTCCGACCTGGAGATCGCCGCCAACGAGATCCTCCGGATGCGCTCGCAGCTGGAGGAGATGCTGGCCAAGCACTCCACCACCCCGGTCGAGAAGATCCGCGAGGACATCGAGCGCGACAAGATCCTCACGGCCGAGGAGGCCCTGGAGTACGGGCTGATCGACCAGATCATCTCGACCCGCAAGATGAACAACGCCGCCGTCCGCTGACGCGGACGCCGGGCCGCCCGGCCCCCTTGGACACGGTCACGTCGAAGTGAACCGTGCCAAGGGGGACCCGAACGGGGGGCCGGGCAAGGTACCGTCGACATAAGGCAGCACCAGGAGCCGCTGGACCGCATACGTCCAGGCGTCTCCCAGGCGAAGGGGAAGCACACCGTGGCACGCATCGGTGACGGCGGCGATCTGCTCAAGTGCTCGTTCTGCGGCAAGAGCCAGAAGCAGGTCAAGAAGCTCATCGCAGGGCCCGGTGTGTACATCTGCGACGAGTGCATCGACCTCTGCAACGAGATCATCGAGGAAGAACTCGCGGAGACCAGCGAGGTGCGCTGGGAGGAACTGCCCAAGCCCCGCGAGATCTACGAGTTCCTGGACGGCTACGTGGTGGGCCAGGAGGCGGCCAAGAAGTCCCTCTCCGTGGCGGTCTACAACCACTACAAGCGCGTCCAGGCTGGCGAGAACGGCGGCGGCCAGGGCCGTGAGGACGCCATCGAGCTGGCCAAGTCCAACATCCTGCTGCTCGGCCCCACGGGCTCCGGCAAGACCCTGCTGGCCCAGACCCTGGCCCGGATGCTGAACGTCCCGTTCGCCATCGCCGACGCCACCGCGCTGACCGAGGCCGGTTACGTGGGCGAGGACGTCGAGAACATCCTGCTGAAGCTGATCCAGGCCGCCGACTACGACGTCAAGAAGGCCGAGACCGGGATCATCTACATCGACGAGATCGACAAGGTCGCCCGCAAGAGCGAGAACCCGTCGATCACCCGCGACGTCTCCGGCGAGGGCGTGCAGCAGGCCCTCCTGAAGATCCTGGAGGGCACCACGGCCTCGGTGCCGCCGCAGGGCGGGCGCAAGCACCCGCACCAGGAGTTCATCCAGATCGACACGACGAACGTCCTGTTCATCGTGGGCGGCGCCTTCTCCGGTCTGGAGAAGATCATCGAGGGCCGCGCCGGCGCCAAGGGCATCGGTTTCGGCGCGACGATCCGCTCCAAGCGGGAGCTGGAGGCCAAGGACCAGTTCGAGGACGTCATGCCCGAGGACCTGGTCAAGTTCGGCATGATCCCCGAGTTCATCGGCCGCCTCCCCGTGATCACCAGCGTCCACAACCTCGACCGCGAGGCCCTGCTGAAGATCCTGGTCGAGCCGCGCAACGCCTTGGTGAAGCAGTACCAGCGCCTGTTCGAACTCGACGGCGTGGAGCTGGATTTCGAGCGCGAGGCCCTGGAGGCCATCGCCGACCAGGCCATCCTCCGCCAGACCGGCGCGCGCGGTCTGCGCGCCATCATGGAGGAGGTGCTGATGTCGGTGATGTACGAGGTGCCGTCCCGCAAGGACGTGGCCCGCGTCGTCGTCACCGCCGACGTCGTCCACTCCAACGTCAACCCCACCCTGATCCCCCGCGACGCCCGCGGCCGGGGCCCGGGGGAGCAGAAGACGGCGTAGCCGCCACCGGCGCACGGCTTCCGCGCATGGCTTCCGCGCACGGCGGAAGCCGCCCGCACACGGCGAAGGGGCCCCGGTCGCACCGACCGGGGCCCCTTCGTGTGTCCGCGGGCGTCAGATCTTGACGCGGACGTCCGTGCGGAGCTTGGCGGCGAGGCTCGCCGCGTCCTGCGTGGAGCCGCCCTTGCCGGTGGCCATCCCGGCCAGGTCGTAGGAGATGACGAAGGCGACGGTGCTGTGGTCGCCCCAGATGCAGAACGGCAGGTGCAGGGTCGTGCCGCTCTCCTTGGTCTCCGTCTCCTGGCACTTCAGGACACCGCCGTCGAGCCCGTCCGGCTTGAACTCCTGCGGGCTGCCGACCAGCTTGCCGTCGCCGGAGGAGTCCTTCTCGGCGCTCTCCTTGGTCTTGGCGAACATCGCGTCGACGACCTTCTCCGGGTCGTCGATGGTGCCGTAGACGCCGCTGAAGGAGAGGGACTTGGCCGTCAGACCGGTCCCGGTGGTGTAGGCCGCGCTGACCTGCTTGGGGTCCTTGATGCCCCACTTCTCGAAGTCCGCGAGGTCGTCGTCGGACATGCTGTCCGGGGCGTCCTCGGACTTCTCCGACTTCTTGTACGTCCCGTCGATCACCGTCGCCGGCGTCACCAGCTTGTGCGGGCCGTCGTCGGCCACCGAGCCGCCGCCGCCACCGCCGCCGATCGCGAAGTACGCGCCGACCGCGATCGCCGCGACGACCGCCACCGCGCCGATGATCAGGCCCGTCTTCTTCTTGCCGCCGGACGGGGCCGGGGGCTGCGGCACCGCGCCGTAGGGCGGCTGCTGGCCGTACTGGGGCGGCTGGCCGTACGGCGGCTGCTGCTGGCCGTAGGGGCCCGGCTGCGGCGGGACGCCCTGCGGGGGCTGCTGCGGGTAGCCGTAGCCCGGCTGGGCGGGAGGGGCCTGCTGGGGGTAGCCGTAACCGGGCTGCGCGGGCGGCGCCTGCGGCGGCTGCTGGCCGTAGGGGCCCGGCTGACCGTACGGTCCGGGCTGCTGGGGCTGCCCGCCGTACGGGCCCGGCTGGTTGTAGCTCATTACTGGGTTCCCCTCCAGATGCTTATGCGTACCTGACATCCTGGCGCAGAGCCGCCGTGCCCACGGCATCGGGGTGCGCACCGTTACACAACAAATGCGGTTCGGGACAGCGCCGTGACGCCTCTAAACTGAGCGCGTGACCGAGAACGCTCAGCAGCAGCCACCAGCGCCCGACACCGAACTGCCGACCCAGTACGCGCCGGCCGATGTAGAGGGGCCGCTGTACGAGCGCTGGGTAGAGCGGGGCTACTTCGAGGCGGACGCGAAGAGCGACAAGCCGCCGTACACGATCGTCATCCCGCCGCCGAACGTCACGGGCTCCCTCCACCTGGGCCACGCCTTCGAGCACACGCTCATCGACGCCCTCACCCGCCGCAAGCGCATGCAGGGCTACGAGACGCTGTGGCAGCCCGGCATGGACCACGCCGGCATCGCCACGCAGAACGTCGTGGAGCGCGAGCTGGCCAAGGAGGGCAAGTCCCGCCACGACCTGGGCCGCGAGGCCTTCGTGGACCGCGTCTGGCAGTGGAAGTCCGAGTCCGGCGGCCAGATCAGCGGCCAGATGCGCCGCCTCGGCGACGGCGTCGCCTGGTCCCGTGAGCGCTTCACCATGGACGAGGGCCTCTCGCAGGCCGTCCAGACCATCTTCAAGCGCCTCTACGACGACGAGCTGATCTACCGCGCCGAGCGCATCATCAACTGGTGCCCGCGCTGCCTGACCGCGATCTCCGACATCGAGGTCGAGTACCAGGACGACGACGGCGAGCTGGTCTCGATGAAGTACGGCGAGGGGGACGACACCATCGTCGTCGCCACCACCCGTGCCGAGACGATGCTCGGCGACACGGCCGTCGCCGTCCACCCCGACGACGAGCGCTACCAGCACCTGGTCGGCAAGCTCATCAAGCTGCCGCTGACCGACCGCTCCATCCCGGTCGTCGCCGACGAGCACGTCGACCCCGAGTTCGGCACGGGCGCCGTCAAGGTCACCCCGGCCCACGACCCGAACGACTTCGAGATCGGCCAGCGCCACGACCTGCCGTCCCTCACCGTGATGGACGAGCACGCCGTCATCACCGCCCACGGCCCCTTCCAGGGCCTGGACCGGCTGGAGGCCCGCTCCGCCATCGTCGCCGCCCTGCGCGCCGAGGGCCGGATCGTCGCCGAGAAGCGCCCCTACGTCCACTCCGTCGGCCACTGCTCGCGCTGCAAGACCACCATCGAGCCGCGCCTTTCCATGCAGTGGTGGGTCAAGGTCGGCCCGCTCGCCAAGGCGGCCGGCGACGCGGTCCGCGAGGGCAAGGTCACGATCCATCCGCAGGAGATGGAGAAGCGGTACTTCGACTGGGTCGACAACCTCCACGACTGGTGCATCTCACGCCAGCTGTGGTGGGGCCACCGCATCCCCGTCTGGTACGGCCCGAACGGCGAGGTCGTCTGCGTCGGACCCGACGACGAGGCCCCGACCGGCGAGGGCTGGCACCAGGACACCGACGTCCTGGACACCTGGTTCTCCTCCGGCCTGTGGCCGTTCTCCACGCTCGGCTGGCCCGAGCGGACCGAGTCGCTCGCGAAGTTCTACCCGAACTCCGTCCTGGTCACCGGCTACGACATCCTCTTCTTCTGGGTCGCCCGGATGATGATGTTCGGCCTGTACGCGATGGACGGCACCCCGCCGTTCCACACCATCGCCCTGCACGGCATGGTCCGCGACCAGTTCGGCAAGAAGATGTCGAAGTCCTTCGGCAACGCGGTCAACCCGCTGGACTGGATGGACAAGTACGGCTCCGACGCGCTCCGCTTCACCCTGGCGCGCGGCGCCAACCCGGGCGTGGACGTCCCGATCGGCGAGGACTGGGTCCAGGGCTCGCGCAACTTCGCCAACAAGATCTGGAACGCCACCCGCTTCGCCCTGATGAACGGCGCGACGGTGGACGGCCCGCTGCCCGAGCCGTCGGCGATGTCCGCGACGGACCGCTGGATCCTGTCCCGCCTCAACTCCGTCGTCGCCGAAGTCGACGCGTACTACGACGACTTCCAGTTCGCCAAGCTGTCGGACACGCTGTTCCACTTCGCGTGGGACGAGGTCTTCGACTGGTACGTGGAGCTGTCCAAGACCACGTTCCAGGCGGGCGGCGAGGCCGCCGAGGTCTCCCAGCGCGTCCTCGGCGAGGTCCTGGACGTCACGCTGCGGCTGCTGCACCCGGTCGTCCCGTTCGTCACCGAGACGCTGTGGACCACCCTCACGGGCGGCGAGTCGGTCGTCATCGCCGAGTGGCCCGCCGACAGCGGCTTCCGCGACGCGGACGCCGAGCGGGAGATCGAGACCCTCCAGTCCGTCATCACCGAGGTGCGCCGCTTCCGCGCCGACCAGGGCCTCCAGCCGGGCCAGCGCGTCCCGGCCCGGCTCACCCTGGACGGCACGCCGCTGGCGGTGCACGAGGCCGCCATCCGGCAGCTGCTGCGGCTCCAGCCGGAGGGCGAGTCCTTCACCGCGACGGCCACCCTGCCGGTCGCCGGCGCGGAGGTCGCCCTCGACCTGTCCGGCACGATCGACGTGGCGGCGGAGCGCAAGCGGCTCGCCAAGGACCTGGCCGCCGCGGAGAAGGAGAAGGCGCAGGCGAACGGCAAGCTCGGCAACGAGGCGTTCCTGGCGAAGGCGCCCGACCATGTGGTCGAGAAGATCCGCACGCGGCTCGCCAAGGCCGAGGAGGACATCGCGCGGATCTCCGCGCAGCTGGACCGGCTGCCCCAGGCGTAGCCGCCCGTACGCCGCGTGAGGCCCCGGAGCCGGCGAGACTCCGGGGCCTCACGGTCGCCCCGGTGCGGCCGGGGAGCGCGTTCGGCCGCGGGTGCGTCGTGGCCGGTCGCGCGGTTCCCCGCGCCCCTGCGGGGCGCGTCCCCGCACCGCCGCCGCGCCCCGCTCACCGCCTCCGTAGACTGAACCCCGTGAGCGACCTTCCGCACGAAAACGGCCGGAACGACCGGCCCGACCCCCTCGACTCCTTCGAGGAGATCATCGAGGCCGAGACCACCCGCGACCCCGACCTCGCCGTGATCGAGGCCGGCAGCCGCACCCTGCGCACCCAGGGCGGCCCGCCGCAGGCGGACGTGCCGGGCCGGCCGGAGGACCCCGAGGTCGACCGGGCGCTGCGCGAGGTCGAGGCGGAACTCGGCACCCGCTGGGGTGAGACCAAGCTGGAGCCCTCGGTCGCCCGGATCGCGGCCCTGATGGACGTCCTGGGCGAGCCGCAGCGCTCGTACCCGTCCGTCCACATCACCGGGACCAACGGCAAGACCTCCACCGCCCGCATGATCGAGGCGCTGCTCGGCGCCTTCGAACTGCGCACCGGCCGCTACACCTCCCCGCACGTGCAGTCGATCACCGAGCGGATCAGTCTGGACGGCGCGCCGATCTCCGCCGAGCGGTTCATCGAGACGTACCAGGACGTCAAGCCGTACGTGGAGATGGTCGACGCCGCCCAGGAGTACCGGCTGTCCTTCTTCGAGGTGCTCACCGGCATGGCGTACGCCGCCTTCGCCGACGCGCCGGTGGACGTCGCCGTGGTCGAGGTCGGCATGGGCGGCAGCTGGGACGCCACCAACGTGATCGACGCCGATGTCGCCGTGGTCACCCCCATCGGGCTCGACCACACCGACCGGCTCGGCTCCACCACCGGCGAGATCGCCGGGGAGAAGGCCGGGATCATCAAGCGGGACGCCACCGTGATCATGGCGCAGCAGCCGGTGGACGCCGCCCAGGTGCTGCTGAAGAAGGCCGTGGAGGCCAACGCCACCGTGGCCCGCGAGGGCCTGGAGTTCGGCGTCGTGGCCCGCCAGGTGGCCGTCGGCGGCCAGCTGCTGACCTTGCGCGGGCTCGGCGGCGAGTACCCCGAGGTGTATCTGCCGCTGCACGGCGCCCACCAGGCGCACAACGCCGCCGTGGCGCTGGCCGCCGTGGAGGCGTTCTTCGGCGTGGGCGCGCAGCGCGCGGAGCAGCTGGACGGCGAGACCGTGCGCAAGGCGTTCGCGTCGGTGTCCTCGCCGGGCCGGATGGAGGTCGTGCGGCGCTCGCCGACCGTCGTGCTGGACGCGGCGCACAACCCGGCCGGCGCGCAGGTGACGGCCGAGGCCGTGCGGGAGGCGTTCGACTTCAGCCGGCTGATCGGCGTGGTCGGCGCCAGCGCCGACAAGAACGTGCGCGGGCTGCTGGAGGCGTTCGAGCCGATCTTCGCGGAGATCGTGGTCACCCAGAACTCCAGCCACCGCGCGATGGACGCCGACGAGCTGGCCGCGATCGCGGTCGAGGTGTTCGGCGAGGACCGCGTCCAGGTGGAGCCGCGGCTGCCGGACGCCCTGGAGGCCGCGATCACGCTGGCCGAGGAGGAGGGCGAGTTCGCCGGCGGCGGCGTCCTCGTCACCGGTTCCGTCATCACCGTCGGTGAGGCCCGACTGCTCCTGGGAAGGGGCTGACCCACGTGCGTACGCTCTGTTCCTCGACCCTGCTCGGCGAGTTCTTCGTCATCGGGTTCGCCGCGCTGGTCGCGATGAAGGACCCGGACCTGTCCATGGGGACGGTCTGGACGGTCAGCGGCATCGCGATGGTGCTGTGCGTGCTGCTGTGCGGCGTGGTGACCCGGCCCGGGGGCGTCGTCCTCGGCTGGGCGCTGCAGATCGCGCTGATCGCCTCGGGCTTCGTGGTGCCGGTGATGTGGTTCCTCGGCGTGGTGTTCGCCGCGCTGTGGTGGGCGTCGGTGCACTTCGGGCGGAAGATCGACGCGGCCAGGGCGCGGTTCGCGGCGCAGGCGGCGCAGCCGGGGCCCTCCTCCCCTGACCCTGCGTGACAGCGGCCCTGTAATCTCGTCCCACCGCACACGTGTACCGCAGTTAAGGAGTCCCTCGTGACCCAGCGCACCCTCGTCCTCCTCAAGCCCGACGCCGTCCGTCGTGGCCTGACCGGCGAGATCATCAGCCGTATCGAGCGCAAGGCCGGCTGGCAGATCACCGCGCTGGAACTGCGGACCCTGGACCAGGACACGCTGGAGCAGCACTACGGCGAGCACAAGGGCAAGGCTTTCTACGAGCCGCTGGTTAAGTTCATGTCCTCCGGTCCGGTGGTCGCGCTGATCGTGGAGGGCGAGCGGGTGATCGAGGGCGTGCGCGCGCTCGCCGGTCCCACCGACCCGATCGCCGCCGCGCCGGGCTCCATCCGGGGCGACTTCGGGGTGATCGTCCGGGAGAACCTGATCCACGCCTCCGACTCCGAGGAGTCCGCCGAGCGCGAGGTGAAGCTCTTCTTCCCCGGCCGGGCCTGAGCCGCGGCCCACGAGGGCCGTGACCGTTCTTTCTGACGTATCGTCAGCTCATTGGGCTGTCTGACCTGGGCGGTCGTGCGAAACCGGCCGCCCTTTCGGCATACCCGATGCCGAAAGGGGGAACGCGTGCCCCCGATGGACCGTCTCCACAAGCGAGGCGGTACGCCATCTGCTGACAATGGCGAAGACCCTCGCGCAGTGTTCGTGCAGGCGCGTCTACGATGGAAGCCTTCACGTCACAGCACCCACCTCGCCGTACCTGAAACGCCCTCAAAAGCTCCCAGGGAAGGCCAGACGAATCCTGATGGGGAACTCAATGTCGTTCATCGGCCGTGACATGGCTGTCGACCTCGGGACCGCCAACACGCTGGTGTACGTCAGGGGTCGCGGGATCGTACTCAACGAACCGTCCGTCGTCGCGATCAACACGAACACCGGTGGCATCCTCGCGGTCGGCGCCGAGGCGAAGAAGATGATCGGGCGCACCCCGGGCAACATCGTGGCCGTGCGTCCGCTCAAGGACGGCGTCATCGCGGACTTCGAGATCACCGAGCGGATGCTCCGCTACTTCATCCTGAAGATCCACAAGCGGCGGTATCTGGCTCGGCCGCGGGTCGTGGTCTGCGTGCCCTCCGGCATCACCGGCGTCGAGCGCCGCGCCGTCATCGAGGCCTCCTCGCAGGCCGGCGCGCGCCAGGTGCACATCATCGAGGAGCCCATGGCCGCGGCCATCGGCTCCGGCCTGCCGGTCCACGAGGCCACGGGCAACATGGTGGTGGACATCGGCGGCGGCACCACGGAGGTCGCGGTCATCTCGCTCGGCGGTATCGTCACGGCCCAGTCCATCCGGGTGGCCGGCGACGAGCTGGACAACGCGATCATCCAGCACGTCAAGAAGGAGTACAGCCTTCTGCTGGGTGAGCGGACGGCCGAGCAGATCAAGATCACGATCGGCTCCGCGTACGAACTCGAGGCCGACGAACACACCGAGATCCGCGGCCGCGACCTGGTCTCCGGCCTGCCGAAGACCGTGGTCATCTCGGCCGCCGAGGTCCGCAAGGCGATCGAGGAACCGGTCAACGCGATCGTCGACGCGGTCAAGACGACCCTCGACAAGTGCCCGCCGGAGCTGTCCGGCGACATCATGGACCGCGGCATCGTCCTGACCGGCGGCGGCGCCCTGCTGCGCGGTCTGGACGAGCGGCTGCGCCGGGAGACCGGCATGCCGATCCACATCGCCGAGGACCCGCTGGACAGCGTGGCGCTCGGCTCCGGCAAGTGCGTCGAGGAGTTCGAGGCGCTCCAGCAGGTCCTGGACGCCCAGCCGCGCCGATGACGCAACTTTTCGATTCCGCCGTACGAGATGATCTTCTCTCGTACGGCGGATCGTTGATATAGAGGCATAAGCTCCCACAATTGGGCCCCTTGGGTGTGCGCTCCGCCATTTCGCGCACCGGGGGCCACCCGATTCCGACGAGGAAGGGCACGGCCGCCGCACGTGAGGGACACGAAAGAGAGCCGGCTGCTCCTGGTGCTGCTGATCGCCGTCGCGTTCGCGCTGATCACAGTGGACATCCGGGGCGGCGAGAACTCCCCGGTGGACGGTGCCCGGCGAGCCGCCGCCACCGTCTTCGGCCCGATCGAGAACGGTGTGTCGGGCGCGGTGAACCCGGTCGGCAACGCGGTCTCCGCCGTCCGCGACTCCGGCGAGCGCCACGACCGGCTCGCCGCGCTGGAGAAGGAGAACGCCGCCCTCAAGGCCAGGCTCGGCAGCGACGCCCGCAACCGCAGCCGCCTGAACCAGCTGGACAAGATGCTGAAGCTGGCCGGCGAGGGCCAGTACGGCATCAAGGGCGCCCAGGTCATCGCCATAGGAGCCGCGCAGGGCTTCTCCTGGACCGTCACCATCGACGTCGGCTCCGACGACGGCATCCAGCGCGACATGACCGTCCTGAACGCCGACGGGCTGGTCGGCCGGGTCACCACCGTCGGCCCCGACTCCGCCACCGTGCTGCTCGCCAACGACCCCGACTTCACCGTCGGCGCCCGGATGGAGGGCAGCGACGAACTCGGCTTCGCCGCCGGGCAGGGCGACCGCCCGATGCGCGTCCAGCTCCTCAACGGCAAGGCGGAGGTGAAGAAGGGCGACCGGTTCGTCACCTTCGGCTCGCAGTCCGACAAGCCGTTCGTGCCCGGCGTCCCGGTCGGCGTCGTCTCCCGCGTCGACCCCTCCGGCGGCGACCTGACCCGCACCGTCTACGTCACGCCCTACGTCGGCTTCACCAAGCTCGACGTCGTCGGCGTCGTCGTCCAGGCGCCCAAGAAGGACCCGCGCGACACGGTCCTGCCGCCCAAGCCCAAGCCGACCCCCACGCCCACGGTGACCGTGACGGTCACCCCCAGCCCGACCGGCGGCGCCGAGACCGGCGCCCGCGGCCGGGACGAGGACGCCCGTGGCGGGGGCGACGAGCAGTCCACCGACGACGACCAGCTGCAGTAGGAGCGAGAAGTCCCCATGCGCCTCAACCGGATTCTGCTCTCCACCGTGCTGGTCGTCCTCGCCCTGGTCATCCAGGTCAGCGTCCTGGCCCGGCTGCACCTGCCCGGCGCGGTCCCCGACCTGCTGCTGCTCACCGTCCTCGGCCTCGCCATGGTCTACGGCCACATCGGCGGCGCCCTGGTCGGCTTCGGCGCCGGACTGCTCGCCGACATCGCCCCGCCGGCCGACCACGCCGCCGGGCGCTACGCCCTCGTGCTGTGCGTCATCGGCTACTTCGCCGGGCTCATCAAGCCCGAGACCGGCCAGGTGAGATCGGCCGCCGGCCCGATGGCCGTGGTGGTCGCCGCCGCGATCGGCTCCACCCTGCTCTACGCGGGCGTGGGCGCCCTCGTCGGCGACACCGCCGCCCGCCATGTCGGCCTGCCCGGGCTGCTCGTCAGCGCCGCCGTCTACGACCTGCTGCTCGCCCCGTTCGTGGTGCCCGGGATCATGGCGCTGGCGCGGCGCGCCGACAACGATCCGCTCGCCGAGACCGGCTCGGCCGCCAAGCAGAAGACCGACATCTCCTCCGGGTGGCTGTCCGCCGGCACCGGGCTGCGCATCGGCGGCCAGCGCGGCGCGCTCGGCGGCCTGAAGACCAAGGCCCGCGCGCGCACCACCCGCGTCGGCCGCATCAAGGGGGTCAAGCGGCTGTGAGCCCGCTCCAGTTCACCCGAACGGGGAAGTTCCGGCGGAACGCGCGCGTCTCGGCCGCACGTTCACCATTCGTACGCGCGCACACGTCCGCACACTGAGAGGGGGAGGCAGCACCAGTGACCAACATCCCCGAGACCGGCCGGACCCCACGGGTCCAGACCCGGCTCGTCGTCATCCAGATCCTCGTCCTCTCCCTGCTCGGCACGCTCGGCGGCCGGCTGTGGTACCTCCAGATCCGCGAGGGCGCCCAGTACCAGAAGGAGGCGTCCGGCAACCACGTCCAGCAGGTCGTCCAGCCCGCCGTGCGCGGCTCGATCCTGGACGCGCGCGGCGTGCCGCTCGCGGACAACGAGACGCGGCTGGTCGTCTCCGCCTCCCGCACCGACCTGCTCAAGCAGAAGGACGACGGCAAGGCGGTCCTCACCAAGCTGGCCGGCGTCCTCGGCATGGACCCGCAGGAGGTCATGCAGAAGGTCCGGCTGTGCGACGCGAAGACCCCCCAGCCCTGCTGGAACGGCTCGCCGTACCAGCCCATCCCGATCACCGACGAGGCCACCGCCAAGCAGGCCCTGCAGATCCGGGAGCGGGCCGAGGACTTCCCCGGCATCACCGCCGAGCCCGAGGCCGTCCGCCGCTACGCCGCGCCGGGCAAGTCCAACACCGCCCAGGTGCTCGGCTACCTCTCGCCGGTCACCGACGAGGAGATCCAGAAGGCCAAGGACACCTCCTCGCCGTATCTGCGCTCCGACATGGTCGGCCGCTCGGGCCTGGAGCGGCAGTACGACGCGCAGCTGCGCGGGAAGGCCGGCGTCACCCGCTACGAGGTGGACAACCTCGGCCGGGTCATCGGCAAGGCCAAGTCGGACGCCGCCGAGCCCGGTTCGAACCTGGTCACCAGCATCGACGCCCGGGTCCAGCGGGTCGCGGAGTACGAGCTGGACAAGGCCATGAAGGCCGCCCGCCAGCAGTACGACAAGATCACCGGCACCAACTACAAGGCGGACTCCGGCGCCGTCGTCGTCATGGAGGCCAAGACCGGCCGGGTCGTCGCCATGGCGTCCGCCCCGACCTACGACCCGAACGTCTGGGTCGGCGGCATCTCCGCCAAGGACTACGCGGCCCTGACCGGCAAGAACTCCGACTATCCGCTGCTGAACCGCGCCATACAGGGTCAGTCCGCGCCCGGTTCGACCTTCAAGGTCGTCTCCACGGCCGCCGCCGTCGAGGCCGGCTACGACTTCAACGGCAACTACCCCTGCACCAGCTCGTACTCCGTGGGCGGCCAGGTCTTCAAGAACTTCGAGGGCGAGAACTTCGGCCCCATCTCCCTCGGCCGCGCCCTGGAGGTCTCCTGCGACACCGTCTTCTACGGCCTCGCGGACAACGAGTGGAAGAAGGACGGCGGCATCAACCCGAAGAAGGGCCAGCCCAAGGACTACTTCTTCAAGGCCGCCCACCAGTTCGGCCTCGGCCAGGAGACCGGCCTCGACCTGCCCAACGAGGTCACCGGCCGCGTCCCGGACCGCGCGTGGAAGCAGCGCTACTGGGAGGCCAACAAGGACGCCTGGTGCAGGACCGGCAAGAAGAACGGCAGTTACGTCGAGAAGATCGCCTACGAGAACTGCCTCGAGGGCAACAAGATGCGTGAGGGCGACGCGATCAACTACTCCATCGGCCAGGGCGACACGCTCGTCACGCCGATCCAGGAGGCCGTGATCTACGGCGCCATCTCCAACGGCGGCACCATGTACACGCCCACGATCGGCAAGGCGGTCGTCAGCGCCGACGGCAAGCAGGTCACCGAGATCAAGCCCAAGGTGCGCGGCAAGCTGCCCATCACCAAGGCCACCCGCGACATGATGGACCAGGCCCTGGCCGGCGTGGCCACCCGCGGTACGGCGGCCTGGAAGTTCGCCGGCTGGCCGCAGGACAAGATCCCGCTGCACGCCAAGACCGGCACCGCCGAGGTCTACGGCAAGCAGACCACCTCCTGGCTGGCCACCTACAGCAAGGACTACTCGGTCATCATGACCATCTCCCAGGCCGGTACGGGCTCGGGCGCCTCCGGTGAGGCCGTGCGCAACATCTACAGCGCCCTGTACGGCGTCCAGGCCAACGGCTCCATCGACAACAAGAGGGCCCTGCTGCCCACCCCGCAGAAGAGCCTGCCGAAGATCCAGGCCGACGGCACCATCGCCGCCCCGAAGATCTCCGGCGACCCGGCCAAGGACCAGGAGGCCATCGCCAAGCAGGTCGCCGAGCAGGGCGGCACCACCGCCCCCGACGACGACCAGGGCACGGCGGCCACCACCAACACGCCCCCGACGGGCAACCGGGACACGCGCCGGCGCCAGCGCCGCCGGGGGAGCCGGAGGACGACCGCATGACCGGCGCCAACAGCTTCTCCGTCTCCGGGTACGGCCCCGACCGGGCCGGCTGGACCCGGCTCTTCGCCCGCGACTCGGTCACCCGCCGGCTCGACTGGCCGATGCTCCTGTCGGCGCTCGCGCTGTCCGGGATCGGCTCCGCCCTGATCTTCTCGGCCACCCGCAACCGCACCGAGATCAACCAGGGCGACCCGTACTACTTCCTGATCCGCAACCTGATGAACACCGGCATCGGGCTCGCCCTGATGATCGGCACCGTCTGGCTCGGCCACCGCGCCCTGCGCAACGCCGTGCCCGTCCTCTACGGCGCCTCGGTCCTCGGCATCCTGCTGGTGCTCACCCCGCTCGGCGCCACCATCAACGGCAGCCGCAACTGGATCGTGCTCGGCGGCGGTTTCTCCATCCAGCCCTCGGAATTCGTGAAGATCACGATCATCCTGGGGATGGCGATGATACTGTCCGCCCGCGTCGACGCCGGGGACAAACCGCACCCCGACCACCGCACGGTGCTCCAGGCCCTCGGGCTGTCCGCGGTGCCCATCCTGATCGTGCTGCTCATGCCCGACCTCGGCACGGTCCTCGTCCTGGTCACCATCATCCTGGGCGCGCTGCTGGCCTCGGGCGCCTCCAACCGCTGGGTCTTCGGACTGCTCGGCGCGGGCGTGGTCGGCTGCGTCGCGATCTGGCAGCTGCACATCCTGGACGAGTACCAGATCAACCGGTTCGCGGCCTTCGCCAACCCCAGCCTCGACCCGTCCGGCGTCGGCTACAACACCAACCAGGCCCGCATCGCCATCGGTTCGGGCGGTCTGACCGGCGCGGGCCTCTTCCACGGCTCGCAGACCACCGGCCAGTTCGTCCCCGAACAGCAGACCGACTTCGTCTTCACGGTCGCGGGGGAGGAGCTGGGCTTCGTCGGCGCGGGCCTGATCATCGTGCTGCTCGGTGTCATCCTGTGGCGCGCCTGCCGGATCGCCCGCGAGACCAGCGAGCTGTACGGCACGGTGGTGGCCGCCTCGATCGTCGCCTGGTTCGCCTTCCAGGCCTTCGAGAACATCGGCATGACCCTCGGCATCATGCCGGTCACCGGTCTGCCCCTGCCGTTCGTCTCCTACGGCGGCTCGTCGATGTTCGTGGTCTGGGTGGCGGTCGGCCTGCTCCAGTCCATCCGGGTCCAGCGGCCCATGTCGGCGTAGCCGCAGGTCCGTACGCCGGTCCGTACGCCGGGGGCGGCCCCGGGCCCCCGGTCGGTCGCCCGGTCGGGAGCCCGGGCCGTGCGCCCGGCGCCTCCGTCCGTACGGCCCGGGCGTCCGTCCGGGTTACGCTTGATGGTCACCCACCCCCCCAGCCTCCGGCCGGGGGCATCCCAGTCAGCTCACGAAGGTAATCCCCGCGATGTCTGTCGAGTCGGTCTTCCCACAGCTCGAGGCCCTGCTGCCGCATGTGCAGAAGCCGATCCAGTACGTGGGCGGTGAACTGAACTCCACCGTCAAGCCGTGGGACAGCTGTGACGTCCGCTGGGCGCTCATGTACCCGGACGCGTACGAGGTCGGCCTGCCCAACCAGGGCGTCATGATCCTCTATGAGGTGCTCAACGAGCAGGACGGCGTCCTGGCCGAGCGCACCTACAGCGTGTGGCCCGACCTGGAGGCGCTGATGCGGGAGCACGGCGTCCCGCAGTTCACGGTGGACAGCCACCGCCCGGTCAAGGCGTTCGACGTGTTCGGCCTGTCCTTCTCCACGGAGCTGGGCTACACCAACATGCTCACCGCCCTGGACCTGGCCGGCATCCCGCTGGAGTCCAAGGACCGCACGATCGACGACCCGATCGTCCTCGCCGGCGGCCACGCGGCCTTCAACCCCGAGCCGATCGCCGACTTCATCGACGCGGCCGTCATCGGCGACGGCGAGCAGGCCGTCCTCGACATGACCCGGATCATCCGCGAGTGGAAGGCCGAGGGCCGCCCCGGCGGCCGCGAGGAGGTCCTCCTGCGGCTGGCCAAGACCGGCGGCGTGTACATCCCCGGCTTCTACGACGTCGAGTACCTGCCCGACGGCCGGATCGCCCGGGTGGTCCCCAACCGCTCGGGCGTGCCGTGGCGCGTCTCCAAGCACACGGTGATGGACCTGGACGAGTGGCCCTACCCCAAGCAGCCGCTGGTCCCGCTGGCCGAGACGGTCCACGAGCGGATGTCGGTGGAGATCTTCCGCGGCTGCACCCGCGGCTGCCGCTTCTGCCAGG
Source organism: Streptomyces sennicomposti (assembly GCF_019890635.1). Lineage (GTDB taxonomy): Bacteria > Actinomycetota > Actinomycetes > Streptomycetales > Streptomycetaceae > Streptomyces > Streptomyces sennicomposti. The sequence continues at coordinate 3,904 of NZ_JAIOAB010000083.1, read as the reverse complement.
CCGGCATGATCACCCGCCCGGTGCGCGAGCGCTCCATCACCGGCATCGGCGAGATGGTCGAGGCCGGGCTGAAGGCGACCGGCTTCGAGGAGGTCGGCCTGCTGTCGCTGTCCTCCGCCGACCACAGCGAGATCGGCGACATCGCCAAGGGCCTCGCCGACCGCTACGAAGAGGACAAGATCGGCCTGTCCCTGCCGTCCACCCGCGTGGACGCCTTCAACGTGGACCTGGCCAACGAGCTGACCCGCAACGGCCGCCGCTCCGGTCTGACCTTCGCCCCCGAGGGCGGCTCCGAGCGGATGCGCAAGGTCATCAACAAGATGGTCTCCGAGGAGGACCTGATCCGCACCGTCGCCACCGCCTACGGCAACGGCTGGCGGCAGGTGAAGCTGTACTTCATGTGCGGCCTGCCCACCGAGACCGACGACGACGTGCTGCAGATCGCCGACATGGCCACCCGCGTCATCGCCAAGGGCCGCGAGGTCTCCGGCTCCAACGACATCCGCTGCACGGTCTCCATCGGCGGTTTCGTCCCCAAGCCGCACACCCCCTTCCAGTGGGCGCCCCAGCTCTCCGCCGAGGAGACCGACGCGCGTCTGCAGAAGCTGCGGGACAAGATCCGCGGCGACAAGAAGTACGGCCGCTCCATCGGCTTCCGCTACCACGACGGCAAGCCCGGCATCGTCGAGGGCCTGCTCTCCCGCGGCGACCGCCGCATCGGCGCCGTCATCCGCGCGGTCTACGACGACGGCGGCCGCTTCGACGGCTGGCGCGAGCACTTCTCCTACGACCGCTGGATGGCCTGCGCGGACAAGGCGCTGGCCCCCTTCGGCGTCGACGTGGACTGGTACACCACCCGCGAGCGCTCCTACGAGGAGGTCCTGCCCTGGGACCACCTGGACTCCGGCCTGGACAAGGACTGGCTCTGGGAGGACTGGCAGGACGCCCTGGACGAGACCGAGGTCGAGGACTGCCGCTGGACCCCGTGCTTCGACTGCGGCGTCTGCCCGGCGATGGACACCAGCATCCAGATCGGCCCCACGGGCAAGAAACTCCTCCCCCTGACGGTCAAGAACACCACCCCGGCCCCGAGCCACGCCCACTGACGCCGGATCAGGTCCGATCGAACGACGGCACGGCCGCTGACGCTTCCCCGCCACGGCGGGGATCCGCGCAGCGGCCGTCCGCGTCCTTCCTGTCATGGAGCTGGAGAAGCGGGGAGCCGGCGGGCCGGAGTGGCGGGAGCCTGAGGGGTGCCTGGTCGTGGCCGTGCGGTTGCCGGTGCGGATCGTCGTGCTGGTGCTCGTCGTGCCCGTGCGCATCCTGTGGGACGTGCTCGTCGCCGGGGGGCGGCTCCTGCGCGACCATGTGCTGCGGCCGGTGGGGCGGGCGCTGTTCGTGTGGCCGTGGGTGCGGCTGTGGCGGTACGTCGTCGTCCCGGCGGGCCGCGCGCTCGCCCGGCTCGGGCGCGTCCTCGTCGTCGTGCCGCTCCTCTGGGCGTACCGGTGGGTGCTGACGCCGCTCGGGCGCGCGCTCGCCTGGGGCGCGCGGGGGATCGGAGCGGCGCTGGAGTGGGTGTACGCGCGCGTGCTGACGCCCGTCGGGCACGCGTGCGCGTGGCTGCTCAGGGGGCTGGCCCTGATCCTCGCCGCACTCGGGGCGGCGACCTACGCGGGGGCCGCCCGGCTGGTGCGGTGGCTCGTCGTCGTACCGGCGCTGTGGCTGTACCGGTGGGTCCTCGCGCCGGTGGGGCGGGCGCTCGCCCGGTGCGCGCGGGGGCTGTGGTGGCTGCTGGGGCTGCTGGTCACCGGGGCCGGCACGGTCCTGTACTGGACGTGCCGGGTGCTGTTCGTGCTGCCCGCGCTCGCCCTGTGGCGGTGGGTGCTGGTCCCCGTCGGCCGTGTCCTCGCCGTCCTCGGGCGGGAGGCCGCCGACGCGCTCGGGCACGCCTGGCGGGTGGCCGGCCGTGTCTCGCGCGCCCTCGGGCGGCTGCTGGCGGCCCTGCTGCGGTGGACGCTCGTGACGCCCGCGCGCTGGACGTACCGCACGCTGCTGACCCCGGCCGGGCACCTCGTCCGCGACGCCGTACTGCGCCCGGCGGGCCGCGCGGTGCGCGCCGCGGGACGCACCGCCCGCGAGATGCTGGACGCGGCCCGCAGGACCGCTCGGCAGACCAGGGCCGACATCCGCCGGGCGCTGCTGGGCGATCCCGGGCCGACGGCCCGCAAGGAACCCGTCACGGCCGGGACGCGTACCCTGGAGAGCAGGACCGGGCGCGAGGCGTCCCCGCAGCCGCGGGGGTGACCGCGCGCCGTACCTGAGCGCTCCCCGCCCACGCGGGGCCGGCGCCGCGGTCCGTCCGCCGTACACAAGGAGAAGTTCCACTGGGCAAGCGACAGCCCGAAGGCCCGCCGCCCGCACCCGCGGTGCAGCGCATCCGACTGCGTTACACCAAGCGCGGCCGCCTCCGGTTCACCAGCCACCGTGACTTCCAGCGCGCCTTCGAGCGTGCGCTGCGCCGCGCCGAGGTGCCGATGGCGTACTCGGCGGGCTTCACCCCGCACCCGAAGGTCTCCTACGCCAATGCCGCACCCACCGGCACGGGCAGTGAGGCGGAGTACCTGGAAATCGCGCTCACCGCGCCCCGCGACCCGGAGCGGCTGCGCGTCCTCCTCGACGAGTCGCTGCCCGCCGGGCTCGACATCGTCGAGGCGGTCGAGGCCCGCACCCCGGGTCTCGCCGACCGGCTGACCGCTTCCGTGTGGGAGCTGCGGCTGGACGGCGTGGACCCGGCCGAGGCGGAGCGCGCGGTCACCGCCTTCAACGGCGCCGCGAGCGTCGAGGTGCAGCGCCTGACCAAGAACGGCATGCGCACCTTCGACGCCCGTCCGGCGGTCGTGAGCCTGGCGAGCGCGGAAACGCCTGATACGGCTGCTGATAGGCCGACCGACCAGCCCTGTGCGATACTGCGGCTGGTTGTTCGGCACGTGACGCCTGCCGTACGACCCGACGACGTCCTGTCCGGTCTCCGCGCCGTGGCCGACCTGGCGCCGCCGGTCCCCGTAGCGGTGACCAGGCTGGCGCAGGGGCTGCTCGATGAAGAGACCGGCACGGTGACCGACCCGCTCGCGCCCGACCGCGAGGCAGACCCGGCCGCCCCGGCCGCAGTATCAGGGGCCGCCGGCGCCGCCGCCGCGAAGGCGTCTGCGTAGGGAAGGTTCCGTAGGGACGGACGTCGAAGCGCCGCCCTCGTACTCGGGAGCCACCTGGGTCGGGCAGCGCACCGACCAGAAGACTTTCGCCAGGCCGTATGCGACAAGGCGTACGGAACCGGCGAGACAGGACTACAGACAGCTCCCGTGTGGCGCCCGCGCCCCGGACGGCGGCCATCGCGCACCGCGCGGCCGCGGACGTCAACGGCGTCCGACCGGACACGGTCGTACGCCGGACCAGGCGCGGCGCCCGGGAGCCCTGACGGGAGATACGCCCGCATGCTCGAACCGACCGAGCCCACCAAGGGTTCCGAAGAACTGAACACCCCCAGCGACACCCTGCCGCCGCGCCGGCGTCGGCGTGCCGCGTCCCGGCCGGCGGGCCCGCCGGCCGGCGCCGCCGCCGAGACGTCGGCGGAGCTGACCGCGCCGGCCATACCGCCCGCCGACTCCGCCGAACTCGCGGAGGACACGCAGGAGACGGAGCAGGCCGCGGTCGCCGAGCCCGCGCCGCCGCGCCGCACCCGCCGCCGGGCCTCCGCGCCGACCGGTGCGCCGAAGGCCGCCGAGGCCGAGGCGAGCGCCGAGACCGTGGTGGCGAAGAGCGCCGACACGGCCGCCGCGCCGGCCGTCGACGAGACCACCGCCGGCACGGTGGAGTCCGGCGAGGCCGCGGCCCCGCGCCGCACCCT
>NZ_JAIOAB010000082.1 GCF_019890635.1 Streptomyces sennicomposti | reverse complement strand
CCCCCGCGCCCTCGGAGTACGCCCCCTCCCCCGGCGCCCCGGACACACCCGAACTACCGGAAGCGGAGGGTCCCGAACCGCCCGCCCCACGCCCCGTCACCCTTCAACAGGCCGCCCGTACAGGGCGGATGACCGGTCACATGACGGGACGTATGGCCGCAACGTAACGAAGTCGTGCCGGTTGGCGTGGCCGTCTGGATTCGCCCCGAGGTGTGCCGGTTAAACTCACCCGGCTGTACGAAAGATCATGTTGACGGGGTGAGTTCTTCGATGAGCGACGCCAGTACGACCCAGCCGCTGACCGCCGGCGCCCAGGAAGCCCAGGGACACGGCAAGCATCGCGGACCGGTTTCCTCCCAGGACGGCGAGACGGCCCCCAGCGGCCGGCACCGCAAGCCGGCCGAGGAGCGGACCGAAGTGGCCGCCTGACGGCACTGCGCACGCCGAACGGCCTCGCCCTCCACCCGGAGGGCGAGGCCGTTCGGCGTTCCCGCACCCGAGAGGGCGCGACCGGGAACAGCCGCTCACCGGAGCGGCCGTTCAGTCGTGCTCGACCACCACGTCGGCCAGCACCGGCGCGTCACCGCGCTCCACGGCGCTCACCGCCACCCGAACCGCACCCGCACCCGCACCCGCACCCGCACCCGCACGACCAACGTCCGCGCTCGTCCCCGCGCCCCCGCCCCGCCACATCCGTACCCGCAGCGTCTCGCCCGGGTACACCACCGAGGCGAACCGCGCGCCGTAGGACCGCACCCGGCTCACCTCGCCCTCCAGCAGCGTGTCCACGACCGCCTTGAGCGTGATGCCGTAGGTGCACAGGCCGTGCAGGACGGGCCGGTCGAAGCCGGCGGCGCGGGCGAAGCCGGGGTCGGCGTGCAGCGGGTTGAGGTCGCCGGTGAGGCGGTACAGCAGGGCCTGGTCCTCGCGCACCGGCCGCTCCACCGTGCGGTCCGGCGGGCCGGAGGGCGGCGCGGACCGGACCGAGGGACCGCGCTCGCCGCCCCAGCCGCCCGCCCCGCGGACGAAGACCCGCGCCTCCTCGCTCCACAGCGGGCCGTCGGCGTCGGCGGCCTCGGTGGTGAGCACGAGGAGGGCCGCCTCGCCCTTGTCGTACACGCCGGTGACGCGGTCGGTCACGGTGGCCGTGCCCCGTACGGGCAGGGGCCGGTGCACGGTGAGGGTCTGGCCGCCGTGCAGGACGCGGGCGAGGTCCACGTCGACGCCCGGCGTCGACAGGACACGGATCACGCCCGGCTCGCCGCCGCCCGCTACGGTCGCGAAGCTCGGCAGGACGTGCAGGGCGCTCTCCAGGGTGTAGCGCAGTTCGCGGGGGTCGATCGCCGGGACGCCCGCGCCGATGCCGAGGTGGTAGAGCTGCACGTCCCCGGGCGTCCAGGAGATCTCGCGGGTGCGGGGTGCGGCCGTACGGGCCGCGGCTTCGTCGATCGGCATGCCTCTCCTGGTCCTCCCGGTCTCCCCGGCCCCGTGCGCCAGGACATTTGTCCCGCCCGAGTCCGTACAACAGCATCTGCCCATGCCCGGCGCGACTCCGTAGCGTCGTAGACATGACAGCAGACAGCGTCGCAGGCACGACGGCGGGCGGGACGACAGACCGGACCACGGGCGGAGACCGACCCACGGGCGGAAACCCGACCCCAGGCGGAAACCGGCCCATGCCCGAAGACCGGCCCGCGCCCGAAGACCGGACCGCGAGCGCAGGCCCGGCCGCGCGGGCCGTCTCCTTCAGGGGAGCGGTCAAGAGCTACGGCGCCGTCCGCGCCGTGGCCGGGATGGATCTGGAGATCGGGCGGGGCGAGACGGTCGCGTTGCTGGGCCGCAACGGGGCCGGCAAGTCCACCGCGATCTCGCTGCTGCTCGGGCTGACCGCGCCCGACGCGGGTGCGGTGGAGCTGTTCGGCGGCCCGCCCGAGCGGGCGGTGCGCGCCGGGCTGGTCGGGGCGATGCTCCAGGAGGCGCGGGCGGTGACCCGGGTGACGGTGCGCGAGCTGGTCGGTTTCGTGGCCGGCCGCTACCCGGACCCGCTGCCGCTCGCCGAGGTGCTGGAGCTGGCCGGGATCACCGAGCTGGCGGGGCGGCGCGTGGACCGGCTCTCGGGCGGCCAGACGCAGCGGGTGCGGTTCGCGGTGGCGCTCGCCGGCAATCCGTCGCTGCTGGTGCTGGACGAGCCGACGGCGGCGCTGGACGTGGAGGCGCGGCGCGCGTTCTGGGAGTCGATGCGGGCGTACGCGCGCGGTGGCCGCACGGTGCTGTTCTCCACGCACTACCTGGAGGAGGCCGACGACCACGCCGACCGGATCGTCGTGCTGGACCGGGGCCGGATCGTCGCGGACGGCACGGGCGAGCGGCTGCGGCACTCGGCGGGCGGCGCGCTGGTCGCCTTCGACCTGGCCGGGCGCGGCACGGAGGGGCTGGAACGGCTGCCGGGCGTGCGCTCGGTGGAGGTGCGCGGCGACCGGGCGCGGCTGCGCACCGACGACTCGGACGCCACCGTGATCGCGCTGGCCGAGCTGGGCGCGATACGCGGCCTGGAGGTGGCCCCGCCCTCGCTGGACGACGCCTTCCTGGCGCTGACCAGCGGCGGAGCGGAACACGGAACGGCATACGAGGGGGAGACGGTCTGATGTGGGACTACCTGCACCTGGAGGTGCGCCGCACCCTGCGCGACACCGGGTTCGTGATCGGCGGCATCGCGATGCCGGTGCTGATGTATCTGCTGTTCACGAACATCGGCGACGCCGACGACGGGAGCTGGCGGACCGCGTCCATGGTCGGCATGGCCGCCTACGGGGCGGTCGGCTCGGCGCTCAACACCGGCGGCGGGGTCGCCGAGGACCGTTCGCTGGGCTGGCTGCGGCAACTGCGGGCGACTCCGATGACCTCGCGCCAGGTGGTCGTCGGGCGGGCGCTGACCGGTGCGGTGACCGTGCTGCCGGCGATCTGCGCGGTGCTGCTGGCGGGCGGCCTGGTCAACGGCGTACGGCTGGCGGCGTGGCAGTGGGCGGCGACGGCGCTGCTGCTGTGGCTGGCCTCGGTCCCGTTCACCCTGCTGGGCCTCGGCAACGGCTACGGGCTGACCGCGCAGACCACGGGCGTGGCGAACATGGTCTGCAATCTGGGCCTCGCGGTGCTGGGCGGTCTGTGGTTCCCGGTCTCGCTGTTCCCGCACTGGCTGCGCTCGGTGTCGGCGTACACGCCCACCAACCGGGTCGCGCAGCTCGGGGTGGCGGTCGCCGACGGGCACGCGCCGGCGGCGGGGGCGGTGATCGTGCTGACGGCGTGGCTGCTGGCGTTCGGTTCGTACGCTGTCCTGTCGTACCGCCGCAACGCGGGGAACATCTGATCGCGGGAGCACCTGAGCGGAGGAGCACCGGCCGCCGGGACGTACGACCGCGGGACCATCCGATCGGGGGAACATGAAGGACACGGACATGTCATGGTGGCAGGGACTGCGCTGCCGGATGCGGCACCTCCAGCTGGCCCGGGCGGCCTGGAAGGAGGACATGCGCCGCTTCAAGGACGAGCAGCGGGCGGCCCGCAAGGACGGGCGCATGCCGGAGAACCCCGGCCCGCCGCCCACCGGCTTCACCCTGCTGCCCTGGCTGCTGATGGGGCTCGGCTCCCTGTCCAACGTCCTCAAGGGCGAGACGCCGAACCCGTGGATCGGCGCCGTGGGCCTGCTCGCCTTCAACTCGCTGTACGTCTACGTCGTCTTCCGCGCCTTCGACAAGGAGCGGCGCGAGGCCCGCTCCACGCGGGTGGCGCTGGTGGTGATGGGCGTGCTCACCACCGCCCTCGCCCTCGGCTACGGCGGCAACTGGCTGCTGTTCTTCCCGCTGCTGGGGCTCGCGACCGGCGCGATCGTGCGCGGCCGCACCTGGCTGGGGCAGGCCGGGCTGGCGCTGACCGCGCTCGCCGGTGCGGTGTCGGCGTACCGCGAGGGCTGGAACGGCATCAACATCGCCTACGCCACCTTCCTGTCCACCATGGTGACCGCCGCGATCCTGAGCCTGAGCGAGGCCGTACGGGAGCTGCGCGCCGCCCGTGAGGAGCTGGCCCGGCGGGCGGTGGAGGAGGAGCGGCTGCGTTTCTCCCGCGACCTGCACGATCTGCTCGGGCACACGCTGTCGGTGATCGTGGTGAAGTCGGAGGCGGCCCGGCGGCTGGCGCCGCGGAGCATGGACGCGGCGCTGTCGCAGATCACCGACATCGAGTCGGTGGGGCGGCAGGCGCTCACCGAGATCCGCGAGGCGGTCACCGGGTACCGCGAGGGCAGCCTGAGCACGGAGCTGGACCGGGCCCGCTCGGCGCTGACCGCCGCCGGCATCGAGCCGGTGGTGCGCCGCTCCGGTCCGCCGCTGACTCCGCAGACCGAGGCGCTGCTCGGCTGGGTGGTGCGCGAGGCGGTGACCAACGCGGTACGGCACAGCGGCGCGGCCCGCTGCGAGATCACCGTGGCCGGTGCGGCCGAGCGGGTCCGGCTGACGGTGTCCGACGACGGACGCGGCGCGTCGGCCGTGGCGGCGACGCCGGGCGTCGGCGGCACCGGCCTGAAGGGCCTGACCGAACGCCTCGCCACCGCGGGCGGCTCGCTGACCGCCGGTCCGTCCGCCCGGGGCGGCTTCACGGTGACGGCCGAACTCCCGAGGGACCCGGAGGAACTGACGGCGGCGGCCCTGGCCGCGACGGCCTCCGGCCCGGGCGCGGCGGCTACGGCGCTCCCCGCCGCCGCGGCCCTCGCTCCCCCGCCCCGGGAGAGCTGACCGCCGGCTCCCCCGGGGCCACCGTCGTCCGCAGGCGCCCGTTCCGCACCCCGCCGCGCCCCTCAACGCCCCGCGCCTTCACTACCCTTGGCCCGTGAACGAGACGTCCCGAGAACACCGGCCCGCCGAGCCCGTCCGCGTCCTCCTCGCCGAGGACCAGGGCATGATGCGGGGCGCGCTCGCGCTGCTGCTCGGCATGGAGGACGACCTGGAGGTCGTCGCGCAGGTGTCGCGGGGCGACGCGATCGTGGACGCCGTGCTGGCGCACCGGCCGGACGTGGCGCTGCTGGACATCGAGCTGCCGGGGATGACCGGCCTGGACGCCGCCGCCGAGCTGCGGAAGCGGGCGCCGGGGTGCCGGGTGCTCATCCTGACCACGTTCGGCCGGCCCGGTTATCTGCGCCGGGCGATGGAGGCGGGCGCGGCCGGGTTCCTGGTCAAGGACGGTCCGGTGGAGGAGCTGGCGTCGGCGATCCGCAGGGTGCTGGCCGGGGAGACGGTGGTCGATCCGGCGCTCGCTGCGGCGGCCCTGAGCGCGGGTCCGAGCCCGCTCACCGCCCGCGAGTGCGATGTGCTGAACGCCTCGGCCGACGGCGCGACGGTCGCCGACATCGCCTCCCGGCTCCATCTGTCGGAGTCCACCGTCCGCAACTACCTCTCCGCCGCGATCGGCAAGACCGGCACCCGCAACCGCACGGAGGCCCTGCGGGAGGCCCGCCAGCGCGGGTGGCTGTGACCGGCCGCCGAGGTCCACGGGTCCGCGCCCGAGCCGAACCGAAGTCCCGGCCTGGCCGTACCTGAGCGGCCGTACCTGAGCCGGCCGTACCTGAGCCGAGCGGACGCCCTGACCGGACTCCGCCGCCGGAACCGAAACCCCGACCGGCCGGCGCCCGCCCGCACCCGAAGCCCAGACCGGACCGCACCCGCCCGAAACCGAAACCCAGACCGGACCGCGCCCGCCGCGCCCCGAAGCCCGCCGGGACCGCGCCCGACCCGAAGCCCCGCCCGGACCTCGCCCGACCCGAACCAAAGCCCCACCCCACCCCACCCCGCCGTGCCTGAGTCGAGTTGCGCTGCGGCGGGCGGCGGCTCACACCTGACGTACCGCGACCACCGCCGTCGGTTCGCCGCGTTCCCGGGCGTTCCGGCGGGCCAGTCCGGCGGAGGCGCCCGTGCCGACGATCCGGCCCCCGTCGGCGACGGCGACCCAGGCGCCCTCGGGCAGGTCGGCGGGCGCGGTGAGGCCGAGCGCGGCGATCAACGCCGGGTCCGGTTCCCGGTCGCGCCCGCGCGGCGCCGGACGCGGCGCACCGGCCCGCCACTCGGCGGTGCTCCGCTCGCCGCCCGTCCGCCGCGACCACACCAGGTGCTGCGCCACGATCAGCGGCCCGAGCAGGGTGAGCAGCGGGAAGCCCGCCGTCAGCGCGTCCAGGGCGAACAGGGCGCTGATCGCGCTGGTGACGGCGACTCCGACGACCCCGGCGAGCAGCGCCGCCGTCCGGCCGTACGCCTTCGCCGCGACCAGCGGGAACAGCACGAGCAGCAGCAGGTCCCCGAGGCCCACCCCGACCGGCCGCGTGCCGCCGGTGAGGGCGAGCAGCGGGGCGAACGGCCGGCCCCGCACCTGGTCGAAGAAGTCCGCGGTGACGTGGGTGAGGGTGGTGGCGATCAGGTCGTAGCAGGTCAGTACGGCGGCCAGGGCGGCCACCTGGCCCGAGCGCATGCCGCTCTGCGCCCAGAGGTTGGCCACGCCCACCACGGCGACGGCCAGCAGGACGCCGGTCCCGGCGCGCACCGCGACACTCAGGTCGCCGAAGGACGCGCCCGCCGTCGCGCCGGTCGCCGCGAGCGCGAGGAGCCAGGCCCATCGGCCGCCGCACAGCGGGGCCAGGGTGAACTGGACGGCCGTGCACAGCACCAGGCCGAACAGCGCGGCCACCCAGACGCCGGGCAGCCGGGCGTACAGCAGCGGGGCGAGGACGACGCCCGCGCACAGAACGGCCACGTCGGCCGGAGTGTAGAGGCCGACGGGCGGCCGGGGCATGTCGATCCGGGCGAGGTAGGCGCCGGCCGCCACCATGATCAGGGCCACGCAGCAGCTCAACGCCACCAGGGCAATGCCGTTCACGACCGGCTCCCTTCGTCGTCGACGGAGACGACCGCGGCGGCCCCGTCCGACGAGGCCATGGCCCCGGCGGGGGCCGGCGCGGTCCTGGCCGGAGCAGGCACGGTCCCGGCGGGGGTTGGCGCGGTCCCGGCCGAGGTCGGCGCGGCCCCAGCCGACATCGGCGCGGTCCCAGCCGAGGTCGGCGCAGCCCCAGCCGAGGCGGGCCCGGTCGCTGCCGGGGTCGGCACGGTCCTGACCGGCGGCGTCGCGGTCCCGGCCGGGGCAGGCACGCCCCCCGCCGAGGCAGTCCCGGTCCCCGCCGAAGCAGGCGCCGTCCCGGCCGAGGCGGGCACCGTCCCCGCCGGGGCGAGCCCGGCCCCCGCCGGGGCAGGCGCCGTCCCGGTCGCCGTCGGCGCGCCCCCGGCCGCCGCAGGCGCCCGCACGCCCAGCGCGGTCCCCGCCAGCGCCACCGACACCCCAGCCCCGTCCCCGTCCCCAGCCCCACTCCCCGTCGCCCCCACCGCCCCCACCGTCCCCGCCCCCGGCGGGCTCGGGGCTGTCTCGAAGGTGTGTTCGCGTAGGTCGGCTCGGAGCGGGGCGGTGGGCGGCAGCGCCGTGCGGTCGTCGTACAGGACGAGGCCGGTCAGCGGCAGGCCCGCCGCGGCGATCCGTTCCTCCAGCCGGGCGCGCAGCGCACGGGCGGGCAGTGCGCGCACCAGCAGGTGCAACTCCGCGCCGCCGTCGGGCCGTTCGGTGAGCGCGTAGCGGGCCGGCAGCGGCACCTCGGGTTCGGCCTCGACGAGGTCGAGCAGGTCGCGGGTGGTCACGGCGGCGCTGAGCGGGCCGCTCCAGCGGCCCAGGATCTCGCTGGTGGCGGGCAGGTGGGCCAGTTCGCAGTCCGGTGCGGCGGCGGGCAGGCGGACCAGGTCGCCGGTGGCGTAGCGCAGCAGCAGGGTGCACTCGCGGTAGGGGACGTAGGGGGTGTGCACGACGACTCCGGTGCCGCCGGGCGGGGTCGGCTCCCAGGTGCGCGGGTCGAGCACCTCCAGGTGGCCGAACTCGGTGGTGTGGTGCAGATGCCCCTGCGCGCAGGGGGTGCCGCCGGAGGGGAGGGTCTCGGTCATCAGGTACGAGGTGGCGACGCGCGCCCCGAAGACCGCCTCGGCGCGTTCGCGCAGCGGGCGGGAGAGGACTTCGCCGCCCACGCCGATGCTCTCCAGGCCGAAGTCGGCGGGCCGCCAGCCGTCGTGTTCGGCGCGGTGCACGAGGGCGGCGAGGTAGGAGGCGGCGGTGCTGAGGTGGGTGATCTGCGGCGCCTTGCCGGGCAGGCCGAGCGGCGCGGCCAGCCGGTCCAGGGCGAGCGCGGGCTCCAGCGTGCCGAACTGGACGAAGGAGGCGCCCACGCGGGTGGTCGACTCCTCGGCGTTGAGCAGCGGCAGGGTGGCCCGCGAGCAGCCGGCGTAGGCGAGGGTGTGGTGGGGGCGCAGGCCCATGCCGAGGACGGCGGAGATGGTGCTGAGGGCGAGGGTGGTGTCGAGTTCGGCGCGGGAGTACCAGACCGCGGTGGGGGTGCCGCTGGTTCCGGTGGTGAGCGCCATCAGGGCGGGGCGGGCGGCGGTGGAGACGAAGGCGCCGGGCAGGCCGCGCAGGGCGTGCTTCGGGGTGACGGGCACCCGCGCCCAGGTGCCGTCGTCGGGGTCGAGCGCGTCGGGGTCCAGGCCGAGGTCGCCGAAGAGGCGTCGGTAGTAGGCGGTGTGCCGGGCGGCGGTGCGCGCGGTGGCGCGCAGGCTGCGCCGGGTGACGGTGCGCCGCACCTCGGGGTCGATCCCGGCGGCCTGTCCCGGCAGCAGCGCCGAGTCGGCGCCGGGCGCGCCGAACTCCCCGAGCGTGGCGACCAGATCGCGGGCGATCCGCTCCAGGTCCTGGGGGCGGATGCGGCGGTTGAGCAGGATGGACATGCCGTAGCGCAGCTGACTCAGGGCGGTGCCGAACAAAGGGGGGCCCTCCTGGTGCCTGGCCGGAAGGCCGCCCGGGGACTCCGGAACGGCCGTCGCGCGTCCGCCCGCACCCACCGGTACGGGCGCCGTCCACCCGCACCCACCGGTACGGGCACCGTCCGCCCGCCCCACCGGTACGGGCGCCTTCCACCCGCACCCACCGGTACGGGCGCGTCCGCCCGCGCACGTCGGCGCGGGCGCCGTCCGCCCGTGCCGCTGGGGCGGGCGGAGTCGGTCCGTCGCGGGCGGCCGCCGTCCTGGCCGGCCGCCCGTGACGGGCCCGCGGGATCAGGCCATGTGCGCGAACATCGCGGCGGACAGGGTGCTCAGGGCGTACTTGAGGTAGTGCTTGACCATGGTCGGAACCTCCCTCGTGGGGCGTCGCCGGTCGGGCGGCGCGTCTCGGTGGTGCGCTGCCGGCCGGGTGCGGCCGGTGAGCAGCGGCAGTCTAGGAACCGGCCCGGCCCACCACTAGATGTCATGCACCGATAAATCCGGTGAACGGCGGACGGGTTACGGAGCGCGAAGTTCCGCCTGATCGCGGAACGTTGGACTCCACCCCGGCGCGCGCCCCGCGCCCGCGCCGTGCCCGTCCGTCGCCGGCCCGCCTCCGCTCGCCTCAGCCCGCCCCCTGACGCCCTGTCACTTCCTCTCGGAACGGTCAAGAATTCGTTAGTACGCCAAAGCATCGGAATAGTCGCCCAGGCGTACGAGGTTTCACCCGGCACTGGTCCCGGACGATCAGCGACGACCCGGACGATCAGCGACCCACTTCCCGAACGACTCTTCGACAACGGCCTGGAGGCCACCCTCAATGACGCTCACGACGACCAACCGGCCCTCGCGGAGCGCGAGCGGGGCCGTCGTCCCGGTGCTCGCGTTCGCGGGCATCGTTGTCGCGGTGATGCAGACCCTGCTCGTGCCGGTCATCAAGGACCTGCCGCAGCTCCTGGACACCTCTCCCAGCAACGCCACCTGGGTCCTGACCTCCACCCTCCTCTCGGGCGCCGTGGCCACGCCGATCATGGGCCGCCTCGGCGACCTGTACGGCAAGCGCCGCATGCTGATCCTCAGCCTCGCCGTCATGGTGGTGGGCGCCCTCGTCAGCGCGTTCACCAGCGCGCTGCTGCCGATGATCGCGGGCCGCACGCTCCAGGGCTTCGCCATGGGCGCGATACCCCTCGGCATCGGTCTGATGCGCGACATGCTGCCGCGCGAGAAGCTCGGCTCCTCGATGGCCCTGATGAGCTCCTCGATCGGCGTCGGCGGCGGACTCGCGCTGCCCGCCGCGGCCCTGGTCGCCCAGCACACGAACTGGCACGCCCTCTTCTACGGCGCCGCCGGCCTCGGCGTCCTGTCCATCGTCCTCACCCTGCTGACCGTCCCCGAGTCCCCGATGCGCGCCGAGGGCTCCTTCGACCTGCTCGGCGCGCTCGGCCTGTCGGCCGGCCTGGTGCTGTTCCTGCTGCCGATCACCAAGGGCAGCGACTGGGGCTGGTCGTCGGCCACCACGCTCGGCCTGTTCGCCGCCGCGGCCGCCGTGCTGCTGCTGTGGGGCCTGCTGGAACTGCGCGTCGCCGCCCCGCTGGTGGACCTGCGCACCACCGCCCGCCGCGAGGTGCTGCTCACCAACCTCGCCTCGATCATGGTCGGCGTCGCCTTCTACGTCGTCTCCCTGGTCCTGCCCCAGCTGCTCCAGCTGCCCACCGCCACCGGCTACGGCCTCGGCCGGTCGATGGTCGTCGCGGGCCTGTGCGTGGCCCCGCTCGGCCTGACCATGATGTTCACCGCGCCGGTCTACGCCCGGCTGTCCGCCCGCTACGGCCCCAAGGTCACCCTGATCATCGGCCTGCTGATCATCGCGATCGGCTACGGCGGCGGCCTCGGCCTGATGAACGCGGCCTGGCAGACCGTGGTCACCTCCCTGATGCTCGGCGCCGGCATCGGCCTGGCCTACTCCTCGCTGCCCGCGCTGATCGTCGGCGCGGTCCCGGCCTCCGAGACCGGCGCGGCCAACGGCCTCAACACCCTGATGCGGTCCATCGGCACCTCGGTGTCCAGCGCCGTCATCGGCATGGTGCTCGCCAACACCGCCGACCACGTGAACGGCGTGGCGATCCCGACCATGCACGGCTTCCGCGTCTCCTTCCTGATCGCCACGGCCGCCGTCGCCGCCGGTCTGGTGCTGGCGCTGTGCCTGCCGAAGCCGAACCGCTCGACCGTCCCGCAGCTGCGCGCCAGCAGCGAGGAGGACGCCAACCTGGCCCGCGCCGAGGAGGTGCTGCGGGGCTTCCGCGGCCGGGTCCTGGACGCCCACGGCGCCCCGGTCGCCCGCGCCAAGGTCACCCTGATCGACCACCGCGGCCGCCAGGCCGGCGCGACCCTGTCCGGCGAGGACGGCTCCTACGTCCTCGTGGTCCCGGCCCGGGGCCCGTACGTCCTGGCCGCCCGCGCCGCCGGGCACGGCCCGCTCGCCTCGTCCGCCACCCACACCGGCGACGACCGCCCGGTCGACCTGGACCTGTCCCTGCCGGGCGAAACCGTCACCGCGTGAGCGGGCGCACCGCGTGACCGAACGCACCGCGTAAGCGGGCGGGCGGCACACGGCCGCGAGCCGCGCGGGCCCGGCACCGCTGGTCCCGCGCACCGCGTAAGCGGGCGCACCGCGTAAGCGGGCGACCCGCACGAGCGGGCTTCGAGCCCGCTGAGACGCACACCACCGCACCCCCCGTCGCACGTCCGGCGGGGGGTGCGGCAGCATGGGCGGCCGGATTGGACGTACGACCGGAAGGACCCCCGCATGACCGCGGCGCCCCAGCCCGAGATCCTCGCCGCGTTCGAGGCCGCGAAGGGCTTCATGCCCGTGGACGAGGGGCTGGCCCTGTACGCGGCGGCCGTCGAGGCCGGGCGGCTCGGGCTGCCGCTGCTGGAGGTCGGCACGTACTGCGGGCGGTCCACGATCCTGCTCGCCGACGCCGCCCGGCGGGCCGGCGTCACCGCGCTCACCGTCGACCACCACCGCGGCAGCGAGGAGCAGCAGCCCGGCTGGGAGTACCACGACCCGCAGACGGTGGACCCGGAGATCGGCCTGATGGACACGCTGCCCGCCTTCCGGCGCACGCTGCACAAGGCGGGCCTGGAGGAGCACGTGGTGGCGCTCGTCGGCCGCTCGCCGCAGATCGCCGCGCTGTGGAACACCCCGCTCGCCCTGGTCTTCGTCGACGGCGGCCACACCGACGAGCACGCCGGCGCGGACTACGCCGGCTGGGCCCCGCACGTGGCGCCGGGCGGCCTGCTGGTCATCCACGACGTGTTCCCCGACCCCGAGGACGAGTTCACCGGGCAGGCCCCGTACCGCGTGTACCTGCGGGCCCTGGAGTCCGGCGAGTTCACCGAGATCGCGGTCACGGGCTCGCTGCGCGTCCTGCGCCGCACGCCCCCCACCGCCCCGGCCGGCGGAACACCCGCCCCCGACGACCGGGCGTCCGCCCCCGAAGGCGAGACGCCCGCACCCGAAGACCGCGCACCCGCCCCCGAAGGCCAGACGCCCGCACCCGAAGACCGCGCACCCGCCCCCGAAGGCCAGACGCCCGCACCCGGAGGCCGGGCCTCCGCCCCTCGACCCGGGACGCCCGCGCCGGGAAGCGCGGCGTCCGCCGCGGCCCGCCGTTAGAGTCGCTGTCGTGTCGTACACAGGCCCCGACTTCGATCCCCCGCAGCCCGAGCACGAGCACTCCGGCCGTTCCGGCCGTTCCGGCCGCCCGCGCCGCTGGCCGGCCGTCGCCGGTGTCGCGCTGGTGTCCGGCGCGCTGCTGGGCTGGCTGGTGTACGAGGCGACGGCGTCCTCGGACTCGCCCTCGGGCGGGACGGCCGCGGCGTCCGCGTCGAGCGGATCGCCGTCCGCGTCCGGCGCGGGGAAGTCGCCGCACTCGTCCCGGTCCGCGGTCCCCTCCGCGTCGGCGGGCGACGACGGCAAGGGCGCGGGCGCGGGCTCGGGCGGCCCCGCCGCCTCCGGGCCGCTCAAGGGCAAGGTCGTCGTCATCGACCCGGGCCACAACCCGGGCAACTTCCAGCACACCGCCGAGATCAACCGCCAGGTGGACATCGGCACCAACCGCAAGGAGTGCGACACCACCGGCACGTCCACCAACGCCGGTTACACCGAGGCCCGGTTCACCCTGGACGTGGCGCACCGGCTGCGCACCCTGCTCGAACAGCAGGGCGCGACGGTGAAGTTGACGCACGACAACGGCTCGCCGGCCTGGGGCCCGTGCGTGGACGAGCGCGCCCGGATCGGCAACGAGGCGCACGCGGACGCCGCGATCTCCATCCACGCCGACGGCTCGGCGCCCGGCAACCGCGGCTTCCACGTGATCCTCCCGGCGGCCGTGCACTCCGGTTCCGCCGACACCCGCCCGATCGCCGCCGCGTCGAAGAAGCTCGGCACGATGATCGCGGGCGACTTCGTCCGCGTCACCGACGAACCGCCCTCCAACTACCTCGGCGGCGGCACCGGTCTCGTCACGCGCGAGGATCTGGGTGGTCTCAATCTGTCAACGGTTCCCAAGGTCTTCATCGAGTGCGGCAACATGCGCGACAGCACCGACGCGGCCCGCCTCACCAGCGGCGACTGGCGGCAGAAGGCGGCGGAGGGGATCTCTGAGGGAATCGTGAGTTTCCTGCGCGAGTCGTGACCGCGGCGTCGATCTCTGCGGACAGCCCCGCCGTACGGGCGATAGTGTCGTTCCTACGATGAGGGGCCACCCCCACGCTTCGCACCAGGCCTGTCGGCGACATGGTGACAGCGACGCCTCTACCGACGACGAGACGACCTACGAAGGACCTGACGTGAATATCCGCTCCCTCACTCGGGGCGACGGCGTGGTGATCGGAGCAGCGGTGTTGCTGTTCATCGCGTCGTTCCTGGACTACTACTCCTACTCCATGTCCGGCTACTCCAGCAGCCAGAACGCGTGGGAGTCCCTCGGGACCGGCCTCGGCATCTACATGGGGGCCGTCATCGGCGCCGCCCTGATCGTCCTCAACCGCTGCCTGCCGCAGCCGCGCAAGGTGGCCGGTCTGGACCTCGGCACGATCGGCGTGGGCTTCACGGTCCTCTCGGCGTGGATCTTCTTCTGGTCGCTGGTGGACGTCCCGGACGGCATCGACGCCGGCGCGGGCCTGATCCTCGGCTTCATCGGGGCGCTCGTCCTGGCCGCCGCCGCCGTCGCCACCCCGCTGGTCCCCGCCCTCCAGGCCGCCCTGGTCCCGGCCCCGCGCCCCGTCGCCCCGCAGCCCTACGGCGCGCAGCCGCCCGGCGGTTACGGCTACCCGGGCGCCCAGCAGCAGCCGTACGGCGCCCCGCAGCCGGGCCAGCCCTACGGCGCCCAGCAGACGCCGCAGCCGACGGACGCGGCGGCCCCGCAGTCCGCGGCGCCCTTCTCGCCGTTCTGGTACGCGGTGCCCGCGCCGCGTCCGCTGTTCGGTGAGGACGGCGCGCCCACCCCGATCGCCGAACTGTCGCCGGGCGTCTGGTACCTGGCGGTGGAGCAGCGCGGCCAGGGCCTGCTCACCGAGATGCAGGACGGCCGCCGCGGTGTTCTCCAGGACGCCTCGGACATCCAGCGCGGCGCCTGATCAGGCCTGCCCCTCCCGGCTCTACGGCCTCCCGGCTCTACAGCCCCCGGCCCAACGGCCCTCCGGCTCAACGGCCCTGCGGCCCCTCGCCCTTCGGGCGGGGGGCCGTCGCCGTGCGGTCGGCGGGCCGTGGCCTCAGGGGTTGGCGTTGGCGCCCTGCCTGAGGTCGCTGGTGGACGGCACCTTGTTCTTGACCGGCGCCCCGGCGTCCTTGCCCGCTTCCTTCACCTTGTTGAGGGTGTCGTTGAAGCTCTGGGCGGCCGAGCCGTCGCCCTTGCGGAGCTTGGCGGGAAGGTCCTTGAGCCCGGCGATGGCGCTGTTGAGCGGGGCGAGCGCCTTGGAGAGCGTCGGGTCGCCCTGCGCGTTGCGCACCGCCGCCTTGAGCCGGTTGTACGCGAACGCGCCGGCCAGGCCGGCCTTGACGAGCGTCACCTTGCGGCCGTGCGCGCCCTTCTTGAACTTGCCCTCCTTGTACGGTTTCCAGATCCACTGGTAGGTCGCCCCGGCCGCGAGGCCCGCGTTGGCCACGAAGCGGGTCTTGGCGAACTTCTGCCGCTCCGCCGACGTGGTCGGACTGGGGGTCGCGGCCGCCACCGCGGCCGCGGGGTCGGTGCGCTGCCCCCCGCTCTGGTTCGTGGCCCACGCGGCGGAGCCGGCGAGCAGGGCGCAGCACAGGGTGAGCGCCACGGCGAGGCGCCGTATCGGTACGACGGGCACGGTGTCCTCCGAATCGAGTCGCTTCGGGTTCTCCGTCGGTCCGTGTGAACCGGGTCATCTCACCCGAAACAGGACACCGCATGTGCCGCGGGCGTCACCGCCCGTACGCGGTACAGGTTTCAACCGGGCTCGCGGGGCAGTCGCAGAGCATGTCCCCTCGATATCGCACGGGTTCCAACTCCGCCGGTACGGTCATCGCGGTGGTAGCGGACGTGATGGCCGCCATCCTCGGTCTGTGGATACTGATGTATCTGCTGGACGCCAACCGGGCCAACGACCTGGTCCAGTGGATCCACAGCGCGGCGAACTGGCTCGCCGGCTGGTCGCGCGACCTGTTCACCTTCGACCGCGCGTGGGCGCGGGTGGTCGCGGGCTACGGCCTGGCCGCCGTGGTCTACCTGTTCGTCGGCCACGCCCTCGCCAACCGCATGCACCGCCACTGACCGCCCGACCGGTGACCCACGGCCGCCGGCCGGGCGGCGCGGACGGCCCGCGGCTCACCGCCGCAGGGCGTCCCCGTCGCAGCAGTCCGGGTCCAGGCCGCGCGGCAGCCGGTCGCCCGCGAAGACCGTGCAGGTGGGCTCGTGCCCGCCGAGCGCGGCCACCGCGAGCAGCAGCGAACCGGCCGTCCACGTGGTCAGCTCGCGCGGCCATATCGCGTCGTCGGCGAAGACGTAGCCCGTCCAGTACAGGCCGGTCTCCGGGTCGCGCAGGTGCTGGATGGACTTGAGCACGTCGAGCGCGCGGTCGGACTCGCCCACCGCCCACAGGGTCAGGGCGAGTTCGGCCGACTCGCCGCCGGTCACCCACGGGTTGGGCACCACGCAGCGCACCCCGAGGCCGGGCACCACGAAGCGGTCCCAGCCGGCGTCGATGCGCTCCTTGGCCTCCGCGCCGGTCAGCGCCCCGCCGAGGACCGGGTAGTACCAGTCCATGGAGTAGCGGTCCTTGTCGAGGAACCGCTCGGGGTGCCGGCGGATCGCGTGCCGCAGCGCGCCGACCGCCAACTCCCAGTCCGGCTGGGGCTCTTCGCGCTGTTCGGCGATGGCGAGCGCGCAGCACAGCGCGTGGTGGACGGAGGAGGAGCCGGTGAGCAGGGCGTCCGCGGTGGCGGCGCCGTCGTCCTCGCGCTTCCAGCCGATCTGTCCGCCGGGCTGCTGCAGGCGCAGCACGAACTCCACCGCCGCGTACACCACCGGCCACATGCGGTCCAGGAAGGTGTCGTCGCCGGTGGCGAGGTAGTGGTGCCAGACGCCCACGGCGACGTAGGCGACGAAGTTCGTCTCCCGGCCGCGGTCGGCGACGTCGTCGTGCGCGCCGTCGGTGTAGGCGGCGTACCAGGAGCCGTCCGGCAGCTGGTGCCGGGCCAGCCAGGCGTACGCCCGCCCGGCGGCCTCGTGCTCGCCGGCGGCGTCCAGGGCCATCGCGGCCTCGACGTGGTCCCACGGGTCGAGGTGGTGGCCGCGGAACCACGGGATCGCCCCGTCCTCCCGCTGGACGGCGAGGATGCCGCGCACGGTGGCGGCGGCCTGCTCCGCGGTGAGGACCCCGGGCAGGACGAGGTGTTCTGTCCGGGGCGTGGTCACTGGGCGGCCGCCCGGGGCAGGTGGGGCTTGGTCGCGTAGGCCACGAAGCTCTTGCCGATCAGCGGGTTGAGCGCCTGCTCGGCGACCCGCGTGGCCAGCGGCTTCTTCATGATGTCCCAGACCAGCAGCTTGTGGTACGCGCGCACCGGCAGCGCCTTGTCGTTGTCGACGCCGAAGGCGCACTTGAGCCACCAGTACGGCGAGTGCAGCGCGTGCGCGTGGTGCGTGCCGTACGGCTTCAGGCCGGCCTCGCGGATCTTGGCGAGGAGTTCGTCGGCCCGGTAGATGCGGATGTGGCCGCCCTCGACCTCGTGGTAGGCGTCGGAGAGGGTCCAGCAGACCTTCTCGGGGCCGTAGCGCGGGACGGTGATCGCGATGCGGCCGCCCGGCTTGAGGACGCGCACCATCTCGGCGAGGACGCCCTTGTCGTCGGGGATGTGCTCCATCACCTCGGAGATGATGACGACGTCGAAGGACTCGTCGGGGAAGGGCAGCGCGAGGGCGTCGCCCTCCATGGCGGTGGCGGTGGCCCCGGCGGGCGCCTCCCCGGCCTCCTTCATCGCGGCGAACCACTTGGCGACCTCGCGGATCTCCTCGCCGTTCTGGTCCAGCGCCACGACCTGCGCGCCGCGCCGGTAGCACTCGAACGCGTGCCGGCCGGCGCCGCAGCCGAGGTCCAGGACGCGGTCGCCCGGGGCGAGCGGGAACCGGGAGAAGTCGACGGTCAGCACGTGGCCCTGCTTTCGGTGTGCTCGGAGTGGTCGCCTGTGGTCGTCACGGCCGCCGCGGGGCGGCCGGTGGTCGGGGGTACGGGGCGGAGGGGGGCGGCCGGGGCGGCGATGGCCTCCCGGTAGCGGGCGACGGTGCCCTCGGCGGCCCGCGCCCAGGTGAAGTGCGCGAGGACCCGCTCACGGCCGGCCGCGCCCAGGCGCGTCCGCAGCTCGGGGTCGCCGAGCAGCCGGGTCAGCGCGGCGGCCAGCGCGCCGGACTCGCCCGGCGGCACCGCGAGGCAGGTCTCGCCGTCGCGTCCGGCGACCTCCGGGATGGCGCCGCCGGTGGTGGCGACCAGCGGCGTGCCGGTGGCCATCGCCTCGGCGGCCGGCAGCGAGAAGCCCTCGTACAGCGACGGCACGCAGGCCGCCTCGGCGGAGCGGACCAGGTCGACCAGCTCGGCGTCGGAGATGCCCTTGACGAACTCGACGGCGCCCTCCAGGCCGTACCGCTCGATCGCCCGGGCGACGGGGCCGCCCTCGGGCCGCTTGCCGACGACGACGAGGTGCGCGGCCGGGTGTTCGGCGCGCACCTTGGCCAGCGCCTCGACCAGGAAGACCAGGCCCTTGAGCGGCACGTCGGCGCTGGAGGTGGTGACGATCCGGCCGGGCACCCGTGCCACCGACGGGTCGGGCGAGAACAGGTCGGTGTCGGCGCCGATGTGGACGACGTGGATGCGGTCCGGGCGCACCCCGAGGTGCTCGACGATCTCCTGGCGGGAGGTGCCGGAGACGGTGAGCACGGACGGCAGCCGGCGCGCGACCCGCTTCTGCATGCGGGTGAAGGCGTACCAGCGGCGCACCGACCACTGGCGCTGCCGGGTCTTCGCCGCCTCCAGCTCCAGCTGCCGGTCCACGGTGATGGGATGGTGGATGGTGGTGACCAGGGGCGCGCCGACGTCGCCGAGGAGGCCGTAGCCGAGGGTCTGGTTGTCGTGGACGACGTCGAACTCGCCGCGGCGCTCGCGCAGATGGCGGCGGGCGCGCAGCGAGAAGGTCAGCGGCTCGGGGAAGCCGCCGGTCCACATGGTGGCGACCTCCAGCGCGTCGATCCAGTCGCGGTACTCGTCGCGCTTCGGGGTGCGGAAGGGGTCCGGCTGGCGGTAGAGGTCGAGGCTCGGCAGCTCGGTGAGGCTCAGCCGGCCGGCGGCGGGGCCGTCGAGGTCGTCGAGCACGGGGTAGGGCTGGGAGCCGATCACCTCCACCCGGTGCCCGAGGCGGGCCAGTTCGCGGGAGAGGTGGCGGACGTAGACGCCCTGGCCGCCGCAGAACGGGTTGCCCTTGTAGGTGAGGAGCGCGATCCTGAGCGGTCGCTCGCCGTCGGCTGCGAGGCCCGTCGGGGACCCCGCCTGACTGGCCTCAGCGGACACTCTGGGCCCCCTTCTGACTGCGCTGTCCCGCGAGATTACGCCGGGTCGTCGATCTAGAACAAGTTTCAGACTTGATCGTCCAGGAAGCTTCGAATCTACCGGCAGGTAGCCTCGCCGCAAGGCGGTGGAACGGGTGATTCACGCCACGGCCGACACCCTGGCATGCTGTCTGGTCGCACGCCCTCACCGACTGTCACGAAGCGGGAGCCATGCCTGCGCAGACCCGTCCCACGCCCCCTCCCCCGCCGCCCCTGACCGAGCGGCAGGAGGCCCGCCGGCGCCGCATCCTGCACGCGAGCGCGCAGCTGGCCTGCCGGGGCGGCTTCGACGCGGTGCAGATGCGCGAGGTGGCCGAGTCCTCGCAGGTCGCCCTCGGCACGCTCTACCGGTACTTCCCGTCCAAGGTGCACCTGCTGGTCGCCACCATGCACGACCAGCTGGTGCGGATGCGGGGCACGCTGCGCGCCAAGCCGCCGGCCGGGGCGAGCGCCGCCGAGCGGGTGACGGAGACCCTGATCCGCGCCTTCCGCGCCCTCCAGCGCGAGCCCCGGCTCGCGGACGCGATGGTGCGCGCCCTGACCTTCGCGGACAGCGGCGTCTCGGCGGAGGTGGAGCGGGTGCTGCACCAGACGACGGCGATCATCCTGGAGGCGATGGGCCGCGACGACCCCACCGACGAGCAGCTCTCCGCGATCCGCGTCATCGAGCACACCTGGCACTCGGCCCTGATCACCTGGCTCGCCGGCCGCGCGTCCGCGGAACAGGTGGAGACGGACGTGGCAACGGCATGCCACCTGATCGACCTGACGGAACCGGACCGGCGGGGGGAGGGGTAGCGGGGGTGCGCGGGCGCCCGAGGCCGGGGGCACGGCTCGGGCGCGCGAAGTCCGGGGCCGGGCGCCGGGTCCCCGGCCCGGACGGCGCGGCGCCCGGACCGCACGAAGCCCGGACAGCACGAAGCCCGGGCGGCGCGGCCCGGGCGTGCTGAAGACCTACGAGACGGGTTCCCTTCGCCGGTATTGCCCGGATCAGGTTCTGGGGGTCGCCGTCCGGCCCAGTCCTTGCGGCTTTCCGGCCTCTCAGCCCGACCGTCGACGTCGGCCCCGGCGGATGCGTAAGCGTCGCGCCCAAGTCGGCTACTCCGGTCGAACTCCCTCACTCGCCCCGTAGGCACTTTCCAGCATGAACCCCCACGAACCGGTACGCAACCCCTCAGCCGGAAGGAATGAAAGGAATGAATGGCAGATCCGGGCCACGAACCCGCACCCCAACCCCACCCCCCGGCCCGGAGTTTGGCCCGAATCCGCCACTCGACCCCCGCACCCCCGGCCCCCGGCCCCCGCCCGGCCCCCGACCGCCGGTTTACGGGCCGGTAAAGTAGCGCCGTCGTCATCACAGCCGTACGAGGGGAAGCCGGTGCGAATCCGGCGCTGACCCGCAACCGTGAGCCGCCCTTCAGGCGGCGAGCCGGACCGCCCCGTACGACGTGACCGGCTCACGTGCGCCGGCGCCCGCCGCCGCACAGCACCGTCGAGGTATACGGAGCCGAGCCGCGGGGATGCCCCGTGCTGTCCGGCTCCCCACAGGGAGAGGCATCCGCCGATCATGAACATCCGCCGCTGCGCCGCGGCCCTGGCCGCCGTCGCCGTGATCGGCATACCGGGGTCCCCCGCCTTCGCCGCGTCGCCCTCCCCCACCGGGAAGGCCGCCCTGCCGGACGGGCTCTACGGCAGCACCGACCCCAAGTACGACGGCGTGTGGCGCCAGTCCCTCGCCCTGCTCGCGCAGCACACCGCCGGGGTGCGGCCCGCCGCGCGGGCCGTGGACTGGCTGACCGGGCAGCAGTGCGCCGACGGCTCGTACGCGGCCTTCCGCGCCGACCCGGCCCGCGCCTGTGACGCCAAGGTCATGGTGGACACCAACAGCACGGCCGCCGCCGTGCAGGCCCTCGCCGCGCTCGGCGGCCACGACGCCGCCACCGGGAAGGCGGTCGCCTGGCTGAAGTCCGTGCAGAACAAGGACGGCGGCTGGGGCTACACGGCCGGCGGTCCCAGCGACACCAACTCCACCGCGGTCGTCGTGGGCGCGCTCGCCGCCGTCGGCGAGAAGCCCGCCGCCGTCGTGAAGGACGGCAAGTCCCCCTACGACGCGCTGCTCGGCCTCGCCCTGCCGTGCTCGGGCGACGGCGCGGGCGCCTTCGCCTACCAGCCGGACAAGAAGGGCAAGCTCGTCGCCAACGCGGACGCGACCGCGGCCGGCGTCGTCGCCGCCCTCGGCCAGGGCCTGGCGGCCACGGGCGCGGGCAAGGACGGCGGGGCGGGCAAGGACGGCGGGGCGGGCGGGGACGCCGCTACGGCGAAGTGCGTCGGCGACGGGAAGCCGACCGCCGCGCAGGCCGCCGCGAACGGCGCCGCCTACCTCGCGCACGAGGTCGCCAAGGACGGCTACCTGACCTCCGTACTGCCCGGCGCCACCGCCCAGCCCGACTACGGCAACACCGCCGACACGGTCGTCGCGCTCGCCGCGCAGGGCGGGGCCGCGCAGGCGAAGAAGCCGCTGGAGTGGCTGGAGAAGCACGCCGAGGCGTGGGCGAAGCAGAGCGGCCCGGCCGCCTACGCCCAGCTCGTCTTCGCCGCCCACGCCACCGGCGCCGACCCGCGCGACTTCGGCGGTCTCGACCTGGTCAAGGCACTCAACGCCACCGGCCCCGCGCCCGAGGCCACCGACGCGCCCACGGCGGGCGACAACGCCGGGAAGCCGGCGAAGAGCGACGGCGGCGGCCACGCGGCGGTGTGGTGGACCGGGGGCATCCTCCTCGTCGTCGTGATCGCCGTCGGGTTCATGCTGAGCAGGCGCGGCGGCAAGCGGGTGCAGCAGCCGTGACCGGCCGCCCGCGCACGCCGTCCGCCCGGTCCGTCCGGTCCGTCCGGTCCGTCCGGTCTGCTCTGCCCGCCCTGTCCGTCCTGCCCGCCCTGTTCGTGGCCGCCGCGCTGCTGCTGGTGACGGCGGGCGCGGGCACGGCGCAGGCCGTGGGCTACCGCTACTGGTCCTTCTGGGACCGTGACGGCGGCCGGTGGACGTACGCCACCGAGGGCCCCTCGACGGCGCGTCCGGGCGACGGCGAGGTGCGGGGGATGCGGTTCGCGGTGAGCGAGGACTCCCAGAACGCGGCGCAGCCGCGCGGTACGGCGGACTTCGCCGCGATCTGCGGGAGCACGCCGGCCCGCCACGGCCAGAAGCGGGTGGCGCTCGTCCTGGACTTCGGCACGAAGGCCGACGCACCGGCCGGCGAGACCCCGCCCGCCGCGCGCACCGCCTGCGCGCGGGTGCCGTCCGACGCGACGACGGCGGAGGCCCTGGCGGCGGTCGCCAAGCCCCTGCGCTACGACGCCAACGCCCTGCTGTGCGCCATCGCCGGCTACCCGGCGAAGGGCTGCGGCGAGCAGGTCTCGGGCAAGGGAGCGGGCGAGGTCTCGGGCAAGGGGTCGGACGCGGGCGCGGAGTCCCCGGGCGCCGGGACCGGTACGTCCGAGAAGAAGGACGGCGGTCCGTCGGTCGGGCTCGTCGCGGGCGGCGCGGTCGTCGTCGTGCTCGCCGGTGCGGCCGTGTGGCAGGCCCGGCGGCGCCGGAATGCGTAGGACGCCGGACGGCGGGGGCGCGGGCGGGGGCACGCTCGTCGCCGCACGGGTGCGCACCGCTCCCTTCGCCTCCGGCGTGCGCCGCGCGCCCCGTGTGCACGCCGGGGCGTGGTGGGTGTGGGCGCTGGCGCTCGGGGTGGGCGCCACCCGGACCAGCAATCCGCTGCTGCTGGGACTGCTGCTCGCGGTGTCCGCGTACGTCGTGGTGACGTGCCGGGCGAACACCCCCTCGGCCCGCTCCTACGCCGCCTTCGTCCGGCTCGGGCTGGCCGTGCTCGTCATCCGCCTGTTCTTCGCGGTCGTCCTCGGCTCCCCCATCCCCGGCGCGCACGTCCTCGTCACCCTGCCCGAGGCGCCGCTGCCGCACTGGGCGCAGGGCATCCGGCTGGGCGGCCGGGTGACGGCGGAGGCGCTGCTGTTCGCCCTGTACGACGGGCTGAAGCTGGCCACGCTGCTGGTGTGCGTCGGCGCGGCCAACGCGCTCGCCGCGCCCGCCCGGCTGCTGAAGTCGCTGCCCGGCGCGCTGTACGAGATGGGCGTCGCCGTGGTCGTCGCCCTCACCTTCGCCCCGCACCTGGTCGCCGACGGCCGCCGGCTGCGCGCCGCGCGCCGCCTGCGCGGCCGTCCCGACCGCGGTCTGCGCGGGCTGCTGCACGTGGGGCTGCCCGTGCTGGAGGGCGCGCTGGAGCGCTCGGTCGCGCTCGCCGCCGCGATGGACGCCCGCGGCTACGGCCGGACCGCCGAGGTCGCCCCCGCCGTACGCCGTACCACCGCCGTCCTCACCCTCGGCGGGCTGCTCGGGGTGTGCGCGGGGACGTACGGGCTGCTCACCGCGGAGGGCGGGAGCTACGGGCTGCCCGTCCTCCTCGCCGGTCTCGCCGCCGCCCTCGCCGGGCTCCAGCTCGGCGGCCGCCGCTCGCCGCGCACCCGCTACCGCCCCGACGCCTGGAACCTCCGTTCCTGTCTGGTCGCCGCCTCCGGGGTGGCGGTCGCCGCGCTGCTCACCCTGGCCGCCGCGCGCGACCCGGACGCCCTGCACCCGGGCGTCGTGCCGCTGGTCGCGCCCGCGCTGCCGCTGTGGCCCGCCGCGGCCGTGCTCCTCGGTCTGGCCCCCGCCTTCGCCGCCCCCGGACCCACCTCACCCGGACCCGGGTCATCCGGCACCACCCCACCCAAGGAGCCGTCGTGATCCGCTTCGAGGATGTCTCCGTGACCTACGACGGCGCGGCCGAACCCACCGTCGCCGGAGTGGATTTCGAGGTGCCCGAGGGCGAACTCGTGTTGCTGGTCGGCCCGTCGGGCGTCGGCAAGTCCACGATCCTCGGCGCGGTCAGCGGACTCGTGCCGCACTTCACCGGCGGCACCCTGCGCGGCCGGGTCACGGTGGCCGGCCGGGACACCCGCACGCACAAGCCGCGCGAACTGGCGGACGTGGTGGGCACGGTCGGGCAGGACCCGCTGTCGCACTTCGTCACCGACACCGTCGAGGACGAACTCGCCTACGGCATGGAGTCGTTGGGCCTCGCCCCGGAGGTGATGCGGCGGCGCGTGGAGGAGACGCTGGACCTGCTGGGCCTGGCCGCGCTGCGGGACCGGCCCATCGCCACGCTCTCGGGCGGCCAGCAGCAGCGGGTCGCGATCGGCTCCGTACTCACCCCGCATCCGAAGGTCCTGGTCCTGGACGAGCCGACCTCGGCACTGGACCCGGCCGCCGCCGAGGAGGTCCTCGCCGTCCTCCAGCGGCTGGTGCACGACCTCGGGACGACCGTCCTGATGGCCGAGCACCGCCTGGAACGCGTCGTCCAGTACGCCGACCAGGTCGTCCTGCTCCCCGCCCCGGGCGCGGCCCCGATGCTGGGCGCCCCGGCGGACATCATGGCCGTGTCGCCGGTGTACCCCCCGGTGGTGGCCCTGGGCCGCCTGGCCGACTGGACCCCGCTCCCCCTCACGGTCCGCGACGCCCGCCGCCGCGCGGCCCCACTGCGAGACCGCCTGGCCACCC
>NZ_JAIOAB010000081.1 GCF_019890635.1 Streptomyces sennicomposti | reverse complement strand
GCGGCCCGGAGCGGCACCCGGGCGACCCTGGGCCGCGCCCAGGCACCCCGGGACGGCGCACGAGCGGATCGACGCACCGACCGAGCCGCACGAGGCACCGACCGAGCCGCGCGAGGCGCCCGCCGTCCCGGCCAAGCGGCCCGGGCTGCGTACCGTCGGCCCGGCCGTCACCCATGCCCTGGCCGCGAACGCCGCGCTGCGCTGTCTGTCCGGGTTTCTGATCTTCTTCCTCGCTTTCCTGCTGCGGGAGCACCCGCTGGCCGGGCAGAGCGCGGCCGTCTCGCTCGGGATGGTGGGCGTCGCGGCCGGCGCGGGCAACGCGCTGGGCACCGCGGTCGGGGCGTGGCTGCGCTCGCGCGCTCCGGAGATCATCGTCGTGACGGTCGTCGCGATCGCGCTGGGCGCGGCGGTCGCGGCGGCGGCCCTGTTCGGCACGGTGCTGGTGACGTGCCTGGCGGCGGTCGCCGGGTTCGGGCAGGCGCTGGCCAAGCTGTCCCTGGACGCGCTGATCCAGCGGGACGTGCCGGAGGGGGTGCGCACATCGGCGTTCGCCCGCTCGGAGACGCTGCTCCAGATGGCCTGGGTGCTCGGCGGCGCGATCGGCATCGTGCTGCCGCTGAACGGAGTGCTGGGCATGGCGGTCGGCGCGGCGATCGTCGCCACGGGCTGGCTGAGCACCGTACGCGGTCTGCTGGCCTCCTCCCGCCACCCCGGCCCGCCGTGCCGGGACCGCTCCGCGGCCTGATCGCGGGCGTCGGCGGCCTCGGCCATCGGGATGCCGTCGCCCCCTCGCGCGGCACGCCGCACCCCCGCGTGGGCGGGGGGCTGGACGTGCCCGATAGCCTTCGGCCATGACCTCGCTGCAATCCGCCGTGCGACGCCGCCGCGCCGTCGCCGCCGCCGGCGCCGTTTCCGCCGGACTGCTCGTCCTGACGGCCTGCGACAAGCCGACGCCGATGGCCACGATCACCGCAGGCGACAACTCGGTGCACTCGGAAGCCATCTGCTACAAGGACGGCAAGGACCTGGCGGCCGCCGACCTGACCAAGTGCCTCAAGGACACCTCGGACACCGAGACGATCAAGGTCGACCCCGACGACACCGTCCGCTTCGGCGTCGATCCCAAGATCGCCGACGAGGGCTGGACGATCCTGATGAACGGCCAGCAGCTCACCGACTCCAGCACGAAGACGTACCGCACCATCCCGGGCAGCGTCTTCTTCAACGCCCAGTACGGAGCCACCGGCGACTCCACGACGGTCTCCATCAAGGAGGGCGACAAGACCACGAAGGGCGTGTGGACCTTCAAGCTGCAGAAGGACTCCTGACCACGTCCCCCGTGCCGTCCGGGCCCGCGGCGCACTCCGCGTCCGCGGGACCTGCCGTGTCCGCAGGGCCTGCCGTGTCCGCGGCGGCTGCCGCGTCGTCCGCGGGACCTTCCGCGCGCGTGCTCGTCGCCACCGCGGTCCCCGTCGAACGGGACGCGGTGGCACAGGCGTTCGACGGCCCGGTGCGCGAGCTGCCGCTGCCCGGCACGACCCTGCACCGCGTCGCCGGCTGCGATCTGATCGCCGCCGGCGTCGGCCCCGCCCTCGCCGCCGCCTCCACCGCCGCCGCGCTCACCGCGGCCGCGCTCGGCGGCACGCCGTACGACCTCGTCGTGTCGGCCGGCATCGCGGGCGGTTTCGCGCCCGGCGCGCCGGTCGGCTCGCTCGTCGTCGCCGACGAGATCACCGCCGCCGACCTCGGCGCCGAGACCGGCGACGGGTTCCTGACGGTGACCGAACTCGGCTTCGGCACCGCCGCCCACCGTCCCCCCGAATCACTCGTACGGGCTACCGCCGCCGCGACCGGCGCGGCGATCGGCGCCGCGCTGACCGTGTCCACCGTGACCGGCACCGCCGCCCGCGCCGCCGCCCTGCGCGAGCGCCACCCCCGCGCCCTCACCGAGGCGATGGAGGGCTTCGGCGTCGCCGAGGCCGCCGCCGCGCACCGCGTCCCCGTGCTGGAGCTGCGCGCGGTCTCCAACCCGGTCGGGCCGCGCGACCGCGCCGCCTGGCGCATCGGCGACGCCCTCGTCGCCCTCACCGAGGGGTTCGGGAAGCTCGCCCCCGTACTGGAGAGTTGGAACCCGCATGAGCCAGTCGCATCCCATCAGCCAGTCACACCCTGAGACGTCCGCCGGGCACGGCCTGCCCGACCCGCTGCGGATCGCCTACTCGCCCTGCCCGAACGACACGTTCGTCTTCGACGCCCTCGCCCACGGCCGCGTGCCGGACGCGCCCGCGCTCGACGTCACCTTCGCCGACATCGACATCACCAACGGCATGGCCGAGCGCGGCGAGTTCGACGTGCTGAAGGTGTCGTACGCGGTGCTGCCCTACGTCCTCGGCGACTACGCGCTGCTGCCGTGCGGCGGCGCGCTGGGGCGCGGCTGCGGGCCGCTGGTGCTGACCAGGGAGGCGGACGCCGACCTGACGGGCCGTACGGTCGCGGTGCCGAGCGAGACGTCGACGGCGTACCTGCTGTTCCGGCTGTGGGCCGCGGACACCGTGCCGGGCGGGGTCGGGGAGATCGTGGTGATGCCGTTCCACGAGATCATGCCGGCCGTGCGGGACGGCAAGGTGGACGCCGGTCTGGTGATCCACGAGGCCCGCTTCACCTACCAGGACTACGGGCTGCACAAGCTCGCCGACATGGGCGAGCACTGGGAGGCCACCACCGGGCTGCCGATCCCGCTCGGCGCGATCATCGCCCGGCGGTCGCTGGGGAGCGCGGCGCTTCAACGGCTCGCGGAGGCGGTCCGGGCGTCGGTGCGCGCCGCGTGGGCCGACCCCGAGGCGTCCCGGCCCTACGTCATGGCCCACGCGCAGGAGATGGACCCGGCCGTCGCCGACCAGCACATCGGGCTGTACGTCAACGAGTTCACCGCCGACCTCGGCGAGGACGGCTACGCGGCGATCCGCGGGCTGCTCACGCGGGCGGCGGCCGAAGGACTCGTACCGGCCCTCGCCCCGGACGCGCTCGCCTTCCCCTGACGCGCTCGCCCTCCCTGACGCGCTCGCCCTCCCCTGACACGCTCGCCCTCCCTGACGCGGGAGCGGCGTCTTCTCCTGATGGGGGAGGCGGCTCCCCTGACACGGTGATGGGGGGGAGGCGGCTTCCCTGACACGGCGGTGCGGCGCCTTCCCCGGCGTGGGGCGGCGCCGCACGGCCACCCGGTCCGCCGCGGCGGCCGGGCTCCAGCTTCCGGTACCGCGGCTATACGTCCAGCTGGTCGGCGACCGCGCGCAGCAGCGTGGCGACCTTCTTGCTGTAGGCCTTGTCGGGGTAGCGGCCGCGGTTGAGGGTCTGGCCGACGTCGTCCAGCAGCGTGGTCAGATCCTGCACGATGGGCAGCAGCTCGTCCGGCTTCTTGCGCTGGGCCGCCGCCACCGACGGGGTCGGCTCCAGCAGGGTGACCGACAGGGCCTGGTCGCCGCGCTGTCCGGCGACCACGCCGAACTCCACTCGCTGGCCCGGCTTGAGCGCGTCCACTCCGGCGGGCAGGACCGAGGAATGGACGAAGACGTCGCCGCCGTCGTCGCGGGAGAGGAAGCCGAAGCCCTTCTCGCTGTTGAACCACTTGACCTTGCCGGTAGGCACGTCTGTCCTCGTCCTCGTACTCGTCGGGAAACTGCTTCTGAAAACGGCTCTGGATAGCACGCGGGCGGGTCGCGCCCGGACCCGCCGGTACCCAGGCTAATGGTCTTGGGGCGGCTGACAAGACGTCGCCCGGTCGTTCCCTCGCGCTGGGAACTACCCTGGTCCGGTGCGTGACAAAACCCAAACGAATTCCGCCGCGCCGGGCGACGGGCTGATCCGTGCCGGCGCCATCGTGTTCTTCCTCGGCACGGTGGCCACCATGGTCACGGTGGCGCCGCTGTTCCTCGGGGCGAAGCCTTTTCCCACCTACATGTTCGGGCTGAGCATGCTGATGGCCGTCGGCTTCCTCATCGCCGGGGCCGGAGTACTGCGGTCGATCGCCGCCGGGCGGCGTCAGGCGCGGGGCGAAGCGGGGTAGGACGCGGAGGGGCGGGAAGCGGGGCGGTCCGAGTCCGTCCCCGCTTTTTCGGCCGAAAAGGCCTGACCGTAGTCCGAAAACCAATTCGGGAACTCGGTCAGATCCGAGAGGACCACATCGGCGCCGGCCGCGCGGAGTTCCTTCTCGTCGCAGGGGCCGGTGGCCACCGCGACGGAGAGGGCGCCGGCCGCGCGGGCGCCGCGTACGTCGCCCACGTGGTCGCCGACGTACACCTGTGCGCCGTGCGCGCGCAGCGCCTCGGCCTTCTGCTCGGCCCACAGTCCGCCGACGACGGCGTCCGGGGCGATGCCCAGGTGCTCCAGGTGGAGGCGGGCGTTCGGCTCGTACTTGGCGGTCACGACGAGCGACCGTCCGCCGGCCCGCCGCACCGCCTCGACGGCCTCTCGGGCGCCGGTGAGGGCGGGGGTGGCGGCGACGGCGTACTCCGGGTACATCGCGCGGTACAGGTCGGCGACGGCCTCGACGCGCTCGGCCGGGAACCAGTTGACCAGCTCCTCGTGGAGCGGCGGCCCCAGCCGGGTGACCGCCAGATCGGCGTCGATGTACGTCCCGGTCCGCTCGGCCAGCGCCAGATAGCAGGCGCGGATGCCGGGGCGCGAGTCGATGAGGGTCATGTCGAGATCGAACCCGACGGTCAGCGCACGAGAAGTCATATGCGCCATTGTGCCGAGGGGACCGGCCGGACATCCGCCCGGCCCGTACGAGGCGCGGCCACCTCGAACCGGGGCCACCGCATGCCGACGCCGGGTGGCCACCGCATGCCGACGCCGGGTGGCCACCGCATGCCGATGCCGGTGGCCGCGTGCGCGGACGGCCGCCCAGTCCGCGTACACAGGCGCCCCACCTCGACCGAGGGGCGTGCACACGCCGCCCGGCGATCACCCCACGCCCGGCCGCGTGAGCGGGCGGCCGGGCGGGCGTTTCGGCCGGAGCGGGCGTTTCGGCCGGGGCGGGCGTTTCGGCCGGGGCGAGCGCGTAGCCGGGCGGGCGTTTCGGCCGGGCGGGCGTTTCCGCCGGGGCGGGGCGCCCCGGTCGTCATCGGTGGCGTTGGGAGCGCCAGAGGAGGAACAGGGCCGAGAGGACGGCTGCCGTGCGGATCGTCCAGGGCCAGGTCTGGGTGATGGCCTCGTTCATGTGGCCCTGGGCGATGGGGTCGCCCCAGC
This sequence comes from Streptomyces sennicomposti, assembly GCF_019890635.1. Taxonomy (GTDB): domain Bacteria; phylum Actinomycetota; class Actinomycetes; order Streptomycetales; family Streptomycetaceae; genus Streptomyces; species Streptomyces sennicomposti. The sequence continues at coordinate 19,399 of NZ_JAIOAB010000081.1, read as the reverse complement.
GGCCCTTGTCGCGGCCCCACAGCCAGGCGAAACCCGCCGCGAGGGCCAGGCCGGGCATGCCCATGACCGCCCACTTGGTCTCCGCCGGGGTCAGCCGCCGCGAACCGTAGGCGATGACCCAGCCGAGGAGCAGCGCGAACCAGTTGCCGAGCACCGCGCCCGCGACAAGCAGCAGGGCGGCGAGCAGGAGCAGCGGGTTGCTCCACCTGGCGCGCGCCGCCTTCGCCTCGGCCGCGCGGCGGGGCGGCAGCAGGCCGAAGCGTCTGCGGGCGGGGGCCGGCGCCGGCTCGGCCTCCGCCGCCGGGGCCCCGGCGGCGGGCGCCGGTTCCGCCGGCTTCGGGGGCTGCTTGGGCGGCGGGGCCTTGAGGAGGTCGGCGATCTCCACGCCGCCGACGAAACCGGGCACGTCGTCGCCGATCCCGAACGGGCTGCCGCCGTCCGTACGCCACCAGTCCGCCGCGCTGCCGAGCTGGTCGGCGGTCGCCAGATGCGGGGGGAGGCTGCCGCCGGCGGACGGCGGCGGGGCCGCCGGCTCCGCCTCGGGCCGCTCGGGGCGCGGCCGGGGCACGATCCGGCGCAGCCCCCGGGTGCGCGCGGGGCGCTCCCCGGGCCCGTCCGAAGACTCCGCCGCGTCCTTCGGCTTCGCCGCCGGGGCCTTCGGCTCCCGCTGCACGGGTACGGCCGGGGCCGGGACCCGCGTCCCCGGCGGACCGGCGGAACCCGCACCGGAGCCGCCCGCCGCCGCGACGATCTCGTCGGGGCTGCCCAGCCGGTCGATGATGCGGCGCACGGCCGCGGGACTGTCCACGGCCGCCTTCGCCCGGCGCCGGTCGATCTCGTTGCGCAGCTCGGAGACGAGGCGCATACGGGTGGCCGAGGGCAGTTGCTGTTGCTGCGCCACGTCCCCGACGCGGCTCAGATACTCGTAGACGACCTGGTCGCTCTCGATCCCCACGAACCCCTCCGGGGCGGCTGGCCGATGACCCCGTCGCACGACGTTACCGCGTACGGCCCACCCCCCGAAGCGCCCCGCGCCGCCACCCCCGGAACCGGCACCGCGCACGCCACCGCCCCGCCCCCGCCGCGCGTCCGTGCGGCCACCGGACGCGACCGCCGCACGCGCCGCCGCGCGGCGGGGAGGCGGGGCCGCCCCGTGGCGGGGGGTGGGAGTGCGGGCGGGTGCCCGTGGCGCCGGAGGCGGAGGGCGGGTGGCGGGAGGGCGCGTTCGCGCCCCCCGCGCCGGAGGCGGAGCGCGGGCCGCTCGGCGGAATCCACGGCTCCGCGCGCGGGTCCGGGCCCGTCGCGGACGTGTCCCGAGGGCCGTCCCACCCGCTACCGTGGGCCGGATGAGCGGTGATGAGAAAGCGGCGGCGGCTCCTCGATCGCTGGCGGAGGCGCTGCGTCAGCGCGACGACGCCTCGCTGGCGGCACTGCTGCGCGCCCGCCCCGACCTCATCACCCCCGTCCCGACCGACCTCACCCAGCTCGCGACCCGGGCCGGCACCCGGGCCTCGGTGGTGCGCGCGCTGGAGCGGCTGGACCGGTTCGCGCTGCAGACCGCGGAGGCGCTGGCGGTGGCCGGCGACCCGGCGTCGTACGGCGAACTGCTCGGCCTGATGGCCGGGGACGACGGCGACCCGGAGGTCGCCGCCGCGCTGCCCCGCGCGCTGGGCGCCCTGCGCGAACGGGCCCTGGTCTGGGGCGCGGACGACCGGCTGCGCCTGGTGCGCACCGCCCGCGAACTGCTCGCGCCGTCCCCGCAGCACCCCTCGCCGACCGGGCTCGGCCCGACCGTGCAGGAGGCCACCGCGGGCATGTCGCCGGGCCGCATCCAGGAGATCGTGGCCGCCGTCGGACTGCCCTCCACCCACGACTCGGTCTCCGCCGTCGCCTCCCTCACCGCCCTGTTCACCGACCGCGAGCGGATGTCCGCGCTCCTCGCCGACGTGCCGGCCGGCTCCCTGGAGGTGCTCGACCGCCTCGTGTGGGGACCGCCGTACGGCCAGGTCACCGCCGATCCCGCGCCCCGGCTGCGGCTGCTGCTCGACCGGGGACTGCTGCTGCCCACCGCGCCCGGCACCGTCGTCCTGCCCCGCGAGGTCGCCCTCCACCTGCGGGCCGGCCGCGCGCACCGCGCGCCCGAGCCGGTGCCGCCCGCCGTCACGGCGAGCGCCACGCACACCGCGCGGGTGGTGGACGCGACGGCGGCCGGGCAGGCGTACACCGCGCTCGCCACCGTCGAGGAACTGCTGAAGGACTGGGACGAGGGCGGCCCGAACGTGCTGCGCGCGGGCGGCCTCAGCGTCCGCGACCTCAAGCGCACCGCCGTCGCCCTGGACGTGCCCGAGCCGGTGGCCGCGTTCTGGGTGGAGCTGGCGTACGCGGCCGGGCTGCTGGCCTCCGACGGCGAGGTGGACGAGCGGTACGCGGCGACCCCGGCGTACGACGAGTGGCTGGAGCTGCCCCCGGCCGACCGCTGGGCGCGGCTGGCGCAGGCCTGGCTCACGGCCACCCGTACGCCGGGGGTGGTCGGCGACCGGGACGCCAAGGACCGCACGCTGTCCGCGCTCGGCCCGGGCCTGGACCGCTCGGCCGCCCCGGAGGTACGCCACCGGGTGCTGGCCCTGCTCGCCGCTCTGCCCGAGGGCGCCGCGCCGGACGCCGAGTCGGTGCTGGCCCGGCTGCGCTGGGAGAGGCCCCTGCGCGGACCGCAGCGGACGGGCGACCACGATCTGCGCACCCGGCTGGCCCGCTGGACGCTGTCCGAGGCGGAACTCCTCGGCGTCACCGGCCGCGGCGCGCTGTCCGCGCACGGGCGGGCGCTGCTGGGGGCGGGAGCGAGTGCGGGGGCGAGTGCGGCCGGACCGGCCGCCCCGGGCACGGGCGCGGGTACGGACGCGGGCGCGGCTTCCGGCGCGGACGCGGGCCGCCCCGGTCCCGACGGCCTGACGGCCCCCGGTCCGGGCGACAAGCTCCCCGTCCACAAGCACCACCCCCACCCCCCCCACCCCCCCACCGCCGAACCCCTGCACGACCCCGCGCCCGTACCCGCACCCCCGCCCCCCACCGCGCCCCCACACGACCCGACCCCCGCCCCCGCTCCCCTCTCCCCCGCCGAGCAGGCCACCGCCACGGCCGCCGCCGCCCGGCTGCTCGCCCCGCTGCTGCCCGAGCCGCTGGACCATGTGCTGCTCCAGGCGGATCTGACGGCGGTGGCGCCCGGCCCGCTGCGCCGCCCGCTGGCGGACATGCTGGGCGTCCTCGCGAACGTCGAGTCCAAGGGCGGCGCGACCGTCTACCGCTTCACCCCGGCCTCCGTACGCCGTGCCCTGGACGCCGGCCGCAGCGCCGCCGACCTGCACGCCTTCCTCACCGAGCACTCCCGTACGCCGGTGCCGCAGCCGCTGGCGTACCTGATCGACGACGTGGCCCGCAAGCACGGGCACCTGCGGGTGGGCGCGGCGTCGGCGTACGTGCGCTGCGACGACGACGCGCTGCTCAACGAGATCCTCGCCGACAAGCGGTCCGCCGGCCTCGGGCTGCGCCGCCTCGCGCCGACCGTGCTGGCCGCGCAGGCCGATCCGGGCACGCTGCTGGAGGGGCTGCGCGCGATGGGGTACGCGCCGGCCGCCGAGTCCGCCGCCGGCGATGTCGTGATCGCCCGCGCCGACTCCCACCGCACCCCGCCGCGCACCGCGCCGGAGCCGGTCCCGGACGGCCCGCCCGCCCCGGACACCCCCCTGCTGTCGGCGGCGATCCGCGCGATCCGGGCGGGCGACCTGGCCGCCACCGCCCCGCGCAGACCGGCCGCCGCGGACCCGGCGGCCGACGGCGAGCCGCCCCGCACCAGCGCGGCCGAGACGCTGGCCACCGTGCAGGCCGCCGTCCTCACCGGCGAGACCCTGTGGATCGGCTACGTCAACGCCGACGGCGCCGCCAGCCAGCGCGTCATCGCCCCGATCCGCGTCGAGGGCGGCTTCGTGACGGCGTACGACCACACCGCCGACGAGGTCCGCACCTACCCGCTGCACCGGATCACGGGTGTGGCGGAGCTCGCGGAGGAAGCCGCCGCGGACCCGTCGTGAGCGGGCGCCGGTAGGGCACACTGGACGATTGGCCGTGTGGTGCGGCCGAACGGAAAGGGTGCCGCGCGTGAATGGTCCGCTCATCGTCCAGTCAGACAAAACCCTCCTGCTCGAAGTCGACCACGAGCAGGCCGACGACTGCCGTCGCGCCATCGCGCCGTTCGCCGAGCTGGAGCGGGCGCCCGAGCACATCCACACCTACCGGGTGACGCCGCTCGGGCTGTGGAACGCGCGGGCCGCCGGGCACGACGCCGAGCAGGTCGTGGACGCGCTGGTCCAGTACAGCCGCTACCCGGTGCCGCACGCGCTGCTGGTGGACATCGCCGAGACGATGGACCGCTACGGCCGCCTCACCCTCTCCAAGCACCCCGCGCACGGTCTGGTGCTCACCACCACCGACCGGCCGGTGCTGGAGGAGGTGCTGAAGTCCAAGCGGGTCGCCCCGCTGGTCGGCGCGCGCATCGACCCGGACACCGTGGCCGTGCACCCCTCCGAGCGCGGGCAGATCAAGCAGACGCTGCTCAAGCTCGGCTGGCCGGCCGAGGACCTGGCCGGTTACGTGGACGGCGAGGCGCACCCGATCGACCTGCGCGAGGACGGCTGGAAGCTGAGGCCCTACCAGAAGCAGGCCGTGGAGAACTTCTGGCACGGCGGCAGCGGCGTCGTCGTCCTGCCCTGCGGCGCGGGCAAGACGCTGGTCGGCGCGGGCTCGATGGCGCAGGCGAAGTCCACCACCCTGATCCTGGTGACGAACACCGTCTCCGCCCGGCAGTGGAAGCACGAGCTGGTGAAGCGGACCTCGCTGACCGAGGACGAGATCGGCGAGTACAGCGGCACGAAGAAGGAGATCCGCCCGGTCACCATCGCCACCTACCAGGTGCTCACCACCCGCCGCAAAGGCGTCTACCCGCACCTGGAGCTGTTCGACTCCCGCGACTGGGGCCTGATCGTCTACGACGAGGTGCACCTGCTGCCCGCGCCGGTCTTCAAGTTCACCGCCGACCTCCAGGCCCGCCGCCGGCTCGGCCTGACCGCGACGCTGGTGCGCGAGGACGGCCGCGAGTCCGACGTGTTCTCGCTGATCGGGCCGAAGCGGTTCGACGCGCCGTGGAAGGAGATCGAGGCGCAGGGCTACATCGCGCCCGCCGACTGCGTCGAGGTCCGGGTCAACCTCACCGACGCCGAGCGCCTGGCCTACGCCACCGCCGAGACCGAGGAGAAGTACCGCTTCTGCGCGACCACCGCGACCAAGCGGAAGGTCACCGAGGCGATCGTGCGCCGCTTCGCCGGGCAGCAGATCCTCGTCATCGGCCAGTACATCGACCAGCTCGACGAACTCGGCGAACACCTGAACGCCCCGGTCATCAAGGGCGAGACGTCCAACGCCCAGCGCGAGAAGCTGTTCGACGCCTTCCGGGAGGGCGAGATCAACGTCCTCGTGGTCTCCAAGGTCGCCAACTTCTCCATCGACCTGCCGGAGGCCACCGTCGCCGTCCAGGTCTCGGGCACCTTCGGCTCCCGCCAGGAGGAGGCCCAGCGCCTCGGCCGCGTGCTGCGCCCCAAGGCCGACGGCCACCAGGCGCACTTCTACTCGGTGGTCGCCCGCGACACCATCGACCAGGACTTCGCCGCCCACCGCCAGCGCTTCCTGGCCGAACAGGGCTACGCCTACCGGATCATGGACGCGGACGAGCTGCTGGCAGGGGAAGCCTGACCGGGGCCTGCTCCGCCCGCCGCCCCCGCCGCTCCCACGCCGCCCCCGCCAGCAGGGCCAGGGCGAACAAGGGGTAGGGGGAGGCCAGGGGCTGTTGCCACCAGGCGAGGTGGAGGTCGCGGTCGCCGGCCCGGGGGACCAGCCACATCGTGCGGGCGGCGAAGCAGACCAGCGCCGCGGCGGCCCAGGCGCGGCGGCCCTCCGCCAGGAGCACGACGATCAGCGGGACGCACCACACCCAGTGGTGGGACCAGCTGATCGGGGAGACGAGCAGGGCGGTGAGGGCGGTCAGCAGGACGCCCCACCGGTCGTGCGGGGCTCGGCCCGCCAGCCACAGGCCCGTCACCGCCACCGCGAGCGCGGGCAGCAGCCAGGCCGGGCCCGGCGACGGGTCGTGCAGGACGCGGGCGACCAGGCCCTGGAGGGACTGGTCGTCGATGATCCACGTCTTGCCCACCCGGTCGGTGCGGAAGAAGAGGCGGGTCCAGTACGCGACGCTGGCCGCGGGCAGGACCAGGGCGCCCAGGGCGACGGTCCCGGCGAACGCGGCCGTCGCCGTCGCCGCCTCCCTGCCGCGCCCGCGCAGCAGCAGATAGATCAGGAAGAGCCCCGGGGTGAGCTTGATGCCGGTCGCGATGCCGATGGCCGCGCCCCGGCCGCGCGCGCCCGGCGGCCGGGTGAGGTCCCACAGGACCAGGCAGGCCAGGGCGAGGTTGATCTGGCCGTAGCCGAAGGTCTGGAAGACCGGTTCGAGCCAGAGCGCGAGCGCCGTGGCCGCGCAGACGAGGGGGAGGTCCGCCGCCCGGCCCGCGAGGCGGAGGGAGAGCCGGACCAGCCAGGCCAGCAGCAGCGCGTTGGCCGCGCAGAACGCCAGCTTCGCCGCCGGGACGGGCAGCAGCGCGGCCGGCACGAACAGCAGCGCCGCGAACGGCGGGTACGTCGCCGGGAGCCGGCCCTCGGTGACGGTGAAGCCGTACAGGTCGCGGCCGTGCAGGACGGACGCGCCCTCGGCGCGGTAGACCACCGCGTCGGGCATCGGCACCCTGAGGACCGCGAACAGGGTCCCGAGGGCGAGGAAGGAGACGGCCAGGAGGACGTAGGGCGTCGCGGGATGCGACCGGAGGGCCACCGTCCGTTTCGTCACGGGGCGACCCTAGTCGGTCATTTGTGCCGTACGCCCGCTTCCTCGCCGTACTCGCCGAGGATGATCACGTCGAACGCGGCGCCCGCGAACACCTTCACGGCGCGCAGGGCGTCGCCGAGGCGGTGCCGGTGACTGCCCTGGACGGCCGTGGCGCCGGCCGGGCGGGCAGGGGGTGCCGGGTGGAGGGTTGCTGCGCTCATGGTTGCTGCGCTCATGACTCAATGGTGGTCCGGGGACGGTGAGGCGGGCGTCCCCCGCGGAGCCGACCTCATCGCCGTCCGCGTACCCCTCTGGAGGGACGGCACCCCTTGAGCCGGGTGGGTGACGACCCCTAGGGGGCGGCCGGGCGGGGAGCCTTGCCGGGGGCGCGCCGCGGTCGGCCGGGGGGCGGGGCGTGATCGGCCGGGGCGCGGGGCGGGCGTGTGCGGGGCGTCGTAAAAACGGTTGGCCTCCACGGACCCCGGCGACCTAGAATCTCCGCTCTTGCCCGCCTCCCTCACGGAGCGCCGCCGTCCGGACGGAAACCGGGCGGCAGATCCCGCAGCCGTACGGCACAGCCGCACCCGGCCCCGCCGTCAGTCCCGTAGGTACCCGGAGGCACTTCCTTGTCCACGCCCGCCGACGCGTCGCCCGCCCCGGCCGCCGCCGAGCCGCCCGCCCCCGCCCCGGCCGCCGCCGGACCGGTCGACGACAATCCGCTGGTCCGCGAGCGGTCGCACCTCGCCGCCTCCCGGGCCGCGCTGCGGGCCATGCGCGAGGACGTCGAGTCCCTCGACATCCGCGACGTCACCGCGAACTGGGTCAACGCCGAGGTCCTGGCCCGCCAGATCGACGACCGGATCAAGGCGCTGGCCGACCTCAGCGACACCCCGCTGTTCTTCGGCCGCCTCGACTACCTGCACAGCCCGGGCGCGGACCGGGCCGAGGGCGCGGACGGCGAGCGCTTCTACATCGGGCGGCGGCACGTGCACGACGCGGACGGCGACCCCATGGTCATCGACTGGCGCGCACCGGTCTCGCAGCCGTTCTACCGCGCGTCCAAGAAGGACCCGATGGACGTCGGGCTCCGCCGCCGCTTCGGCTACACCGGCGGCGAGCTGACCGCCTACGAGGACGAGCACCTGTCCGACCCGGCCGAGGCCGCCGCCACCAGCAAGCTGCTCCAGCAGGAGATCGAGCGCCCGCGCGTGGGCCCGATGCGCGACATCGTGGCGACCATCCAGCCCGAGCAGGACGAGATCGTCCGCTCCGGACTGTCCGGCACCGTCTGCGTGCAGGGCGGCCCCGGCACCGGGAAGACCGCCGTCGGCCTGCACCGCGTCGCCTATCTGCTGTACGCGCACCGCGAGCGCCTGGCCCGTACGGGCACCCTCGTCATCGGGCCGAACAAGTCCTTCCTGCACTACATCGAGCAGGTGCTGCCCGCGCTCGGCGAGCTGACCGTGCAGCAGGCGACCGTGGACGACCTGGTGGCGCGCGTGGAGGTGCGCGGGACCGACGACGCGGCGGCGGCCGTCGTCAAGGGCGACGCGCGGATGGCCGAGGTGCTGCGGCGGGCGGTGTACGCGCACGTGACGCTGCCCACCGAACCGGTCGTGGTGGTGCGCGGCTCGCGCCGCTGGCGAGTGCCGGCCTACGAACTGGAGGACATCGTCCGGGAGCTGCTGGACCGCGGCATCCGCTACGGCGCGGCCCGCGAGGCCCTGCCGCAGCGCATCGCGCACGCCGTGCTGGTGCAGATGGAGCGGGCCGGGGAGGCCCCGGACGACCGGGTGCAGGACGCGGTCGCCCGCAACACGGCGGTAAAGGCGGCCGTCAAGGCGATCTGGCCGCCGGTCGACCCGGCCAAGCTGGTGCTGCGGCTGCTGACCGACGCGGACTTCCTCGCCGCGCACGCCGAGGGCGTCCTCACCGAGGACGAGCGCGGGACGATCCTGTGGGCCAAGCCGGTACGGTCGGTGAAGTCGGCCAGGTGGTCGGCGGCGGACGCGGTGCTGATCGACGAGGCCGCCGACCTGGTGGAGCGCACGCACTCGCTCGGGCACGTGGTGCTGGACGAGGCGCAGGACCTCTCCCCCATGCAGTACCGGGCGGTCGGGCGGCGCTGCACCACCGGTTCGGCGACCGTGCTGGGCGACCTCGCGCAGGGCACCACCCCGTGGGCGACCCGGACCTGGGAGGAGGCGCTGGCGCACCTGGGCAAGTCCGAGGGGGTCATCGAGGAGCTGACGGCGGGTTTCCGCGTCCCCACGGACGTGATCGCCTACGCCTCCCGGCTGCTGCCGCACATCGCCCCCAACCTGACCCCGGTCGCCTCGGTCCGCGAGAACCCGGGCTTCTTCGAGGTCCGGGCGGGCGGGGGCGACGCGGACGTGGTGGCGGCGTGCGAGGAACTGCTGCGCAACGAGGGCTCGACCGGCCTGATCGCCGCCGACGCCCGCGTGCCCGCGCTCGCCGGGGCGCTGACGGCGGCGGGGCTGCCGTATCTGGCGCCCGGCGAGGAGACGACGGCCGAGACCCGCCTCACCCTGGTCCCGGCCTCGCTCGCCAAGGGCCTGGAGTACGACTACGTGGTCCTGGACGAGCCGCAGGCCGTGGTCGACGGCGAACCCGACGAACGCACCGGCCTGCGCCGCCTCTACGTCTCCCTGACCCGAGCGGTCTCGGGCCTGATCATCACCCACACGGCCCCGCTGCCGCCTCAGCTGGCCTGAGGGAAGCCGTATCGGGGCGCGCCGGGCCGGGGCGCGCGAGGGAAACCCCCTCGGGGCGCGCCGGGCCGGGGCGCGTGGCCCCGGCCGTTCTCCCGCGTGCGGGGCGCCCTTAGACGGCCAGGGTGTGGGCCGTCTCGCCGTTCAGGACCGCGCGCCACTGGGCGACCGAGGCCGTGGAGACCGGGCCGGTCCAGCCGGTGGGGCGGGCCGCGCCGCCGATGTGGAAGGCGTCGATGCCGGCCGCGCGCAGCGCCGCCACATGGTCCAGGCGCAGCCCGCCGCCGACCATGATCTGCGGCTCGTAGCCGGGCTCCCCGCTGCGCGCCGCCTCGGCGAGCAGCGTGGGCAGGCCCTCGTCGACGCCGCCGGCCGCGCCCGCCGTGAGGTAGGTGTCCAGGCCCGGCAGGCCGTCCAGCTGCTTGCGCAGGGCGTCGCGGTCGGCGGCCCGGTCGATGGCCCGGTGGAAGGTCCACCGGCAGCCGTCGAGCGCGTCCACCACCCGTTCCACGGCCGCGAGGTCCGCCGCGCCGTCCGCGTCGAGGAATCCGAGGACGAACTCCTCGGCCCCCGCCTCGCGCAGTTCGCCGACGACCCCGGCCAGCCTGTCCACGCCCCCGGCGCCGCCCGCGGCGAAGCCGTCCGCGAGCCGCACCATCACGCGCAGCGGGATGTCGACGGCGGCGCGGATCCCGGCCACGGTCCCGGCCGACGGGGTCAGCCCGTCGGCCGCCATGTCGGTGACCAGCTCGAGGCGGTCCGCGCCTCCGGCCTGGGCGGCGACCGCGTCCTCGACGTCGAGGGCGATCACCTCCAGGACTGCACGCATGCTCATGGGACCCCTTTCCTCGGTTTCCCCTGGGGCTGACAGGTCTAGTCCAATATCAGGGTACGCCGAGGAGGTCCCCACGGGGGGAACCGGTCCCGGCCGAACCTCTGGCCGAGAGGTTCGGCCACATGCCGGCCGAACATGTCGGCCGAGAGGTTCAGCCGAAGATGTTCAGCTCCCCCGTCTCGGCGCCCGCCAGCTCGTACCCGTCCGCCGGCAGCGGGCGCCCCGAGTACAGCCGGACGAGGGTGGCGGCGTCGCCGATGTAGCGGGCCGGGGTCCGCTCGCCGCTCACGTCGCCGAGCCGCAGCGGCTCGTCCAGGTCGTCCAGATCGGCGTGCACCGGAAGACGCCCCTTCTCCCGGGTGATCCGGGCCAGCAGCGGCAGCGCGTACGCCAGCCCCGGGCCGGCGTACGCGCCCGGCTCGCCGAAGGTCTCGCGCACATCGCCCGCGTGCACCCACTCGCCGAGCGCGACCATGTCCAGCACGCCGTCGCCCGCCGCGATCACCGGGCCGGCCTCGCTCATCCCGCGCTCCAGCTCGTCCACCACCCGCGCGTGCGGCCAGTCGGCCCGCTCGGCGATGTCCCGGTCGTTGGACTCGGGCGAGAACACGCCCCGCTCGAACCGCCCCTCGACCACCCGGATCAGCGCCGCGGAACAGTGCGCCAGCACGTCCCGCACCGTCCACCCCGGACACGCGGCGACCGGCAGCGCGAAGTCCGCCTCCGGCCGCTCCCGCAGCAACGGCACCAGCGCGTCCCGCTCCACGGTCAGCAGCCGCCCGGGCAGTTCGGGGTCCCTCGTCTCGCGCACGTCAACAGAAGTCATCCCCCCACGCTAGGCGCTCGGCTCCCCGAACGGGCGGGTACGACGGGAGAATGGGGCACATGGCCGATCACGCGGATCTCGACACCCTCCGGGCCCGTTTCGCACGCGCCCTCGACAGCGCCCGCGGCCCCGGCGGCGGCCCCGACCCCGCGCCCTACGCCGACGACCTGCTGCGCCGCTGGCAGGAACCGCAGCGGCACTACCACACGCTCACCCACCTCACCGCCGTCCTCGACCACGTCGACGTGCTGGCGGAGTACGCCGCCGACCCCGACGTGGTGCGGCTGGCCGCCTGGTTCCACGACGCCGTCTACCTGCCCGACCGGTCGGAGAACGAGGAGCGCTCCGCCCGCCTCGCCGAACGCGCCCTGCCCGAGGCCGGGGTGGCGGCGGACAAGACCGCCGAGGTGGCCCGCCTGGTCCGCCTCACCGTCACCCACGACCCGGCCGGCGACGACCGCGACGGCCGGGTCCTCAGCGACGCCGACCTCGCGATCCTCGCCGCGCCCCCGTCCGCGTACGCCGCCTACGCCGCCGGCGTCCGCGAGGAGTACCACTTCGTCCCGAACGACCTCTTCCGCACCGGCCGCTCCGACGTGCTGCGCCAACTCCTCGCCCTGCCCCGCCTGTTCCGCACCCCCTACGGCGAACGCCACTGGGAGGCCACCGCCCGCTACAACCTCGCCTCCGAACTGGAAATGCTGTCGCAGTGACGTCCGCCCGCCGCCTACCCTGCGCCCTATGAGCGCATGGGGCGGGGAACAGGTGGAGCGGGCCGTCGCGGACGCGGTGACGGTGCTGCGGACGGCGACGGACCGGGACTGGGACGGCGTACGGGCCGGCCGGCTGGAGTGGAGCTGCCGGCACACCGCCGAGCACATCGCGAGCGATCTCATCGCCTACGCCGGGCAGTTGGCCGGCCGCGCGCAGCACGCCTACGTCCCCTTCGAGATCACCCTCGACGAGGGCGCCGGCAACGCCGACGTGCTGGACGTGATCGAGACGACCGGCGCGCTGCTCGCCGCCGCCGTCCGCACCACCCCGCCGGGCGTACGGGCCTTCCACCCGTACCCCTTCCGCAGCGCCGGCCCCGAGGGCTTCGCGACGATGGGCATCGCCGAGGTGCTGCTGCACACGCACGACATCGCCACCGGCCTGGGCCTGGCCTACGAGCCGCCCGCCGATCTGTGCGAGGGCGTCCTCACCCGCATCTTCCCGCACGTCCGGCCGGGCGAGACCGCCTGGCCCACCCTCCTGTGGGCCACCGGCCGCGGCGAGTTGCCCGGCCGCGCGCCGGTCGCCGAGTGGCGCTGGAGCAACACCCTCGTCGTCCCCGCCGAACGCCTCACCCTGGAGGGCGTCACCCCGGCCGCCGCCCTGGACCTCTCCGCCGGCGGCGACGGCGGCCTCCGGTGGGTCGAGGGCGGCCCCTTCACGGGCACGCGCGAGGCCGCCGGGATGATCACCAAGGCGTACCTCGACGGCGTGCACCGGCCCGAGTGGGGCATGTTCGCGCTGGTGCGCCGCGAGGACGGACGCGCGGTCGGCGCGATCGGCTTCCACGGCGCCCCCGACGAGGACGGCCGCGCCGAGATCGGCTACGACCTCGCCGAGTCGGCCCGCGGCCGGGGCTACGCCACCGAGGCGGTGCGCGCCCTGTCGGCGTGGGCGCTGGCCCGCGACCACGTACGCGCCCTGCTCGCCACGGTCGAGCGGGACAACGTCCCCTCGCAGCGGGTCCTCGCCCGCGCGGGCTTCGTCCAGGTGCCCGACGTGGACGACCTGTTCGCTTACGAGCTGCGGCCGTAGGGCTGCGGCTGCGTCCGGGGCTGGGACTGCGTCCGGGGCTGGGGCCGTAGGGCTGCGGCTGCGGTTGCGTCCGGGGCTGGGGCTGGGGCCTTGGGGGTGCGGCTGCGGTGCCGGGCGCGGGGGTTACGGCCGTCCGTCGCGGCGTTTGCGGCGGCGCAGGCCGGCCGCGTGCAGCAGGCGCACCACCTCGCGGCTGCTGACCTCGACCGCGCCTGCGGCCACCGCGTCCGGGTAGCGGTGCGCGGGCAAGTCGTAGTGGTCGCGGTCGAAGGCGCGCCGGGGCAGCCCCAGTCCGGCGGCGAACAGGTGCAGTTCGGCGTAGGAGACGTCGCTGACGAGGTGCGACCACAGCCGGCCGTGCCCCGGCCAGTTCGCCGGGTCGACGTAGACGGTCACGGCGCCGCCGGGGCCGTACGGGCGACGGCGGCGGCCTCCGCGGTACGGGCGGTCGTCACGAGAGCCGCCGCGTGGGCGACCGTCATGAGGACCGCCGCACGGGTGATCGTCACGAGGACGTCGTCCCGCCCAGGGCGCGGGCCAGGGCGCCCACCGGGGCCACCTTCACGCCCGCCTGTCCGCACACCCAGTGCGGATCGGGGCCGAGTTCCGGCTCGACGTCCAGCGCGTGCGGGTCGCCGTAGCCGCACACCGGGCACAACGGCCAGCGGCCGTACCGCTCCAGGAGCGCGTCCTGCACGTCCTGCGCGATCAGTCCGGCCACGTACCGCGCGCCGTCCGGCCACTGCTCCACCCACCAGCGGCGCTGGGCGACGGAGTCCTCCACGAGCGAGACGACGTCCGCCTTCGCGACCTCGCCCGCGACCAGGTCGGCGAGCACGAGGGCGCGCGCGGCGTGCAGGGCCTGCTCCAGCGGGCTGATGGGGTCTGCCATGCCTCCATTGTGCGCACCTCTTGACCACACCTCCGCCCGGAAAATAGCTTTCATGGTGTGACCCACGACGTGAAGGAAATTTTCGCAGGCTCGGGCACCAGGGGCGCTCCGGGCACCGCGCCGCCCGCGCCCGCCGCCCTCGCGGCCAAGGTGCGCACGCTCGCGCCCTCCATGACCCGTTCCATGCAGCGCGTCGCCGAGGCCGTGGCGGGCGACCCGGCCGGCTGCGCCGCCCTGACCGTCACCGGCCTCGCCGAGCTGACCGGCACCAGCGAGGCGACCGTCGTGCGCACCGCCCGTCTGCTCGGCTATCCGGGCTACCGCGATCTGCGCCTGGCCCTCGCGGGCCTGGCCGCGCAGCAGCAGTCGGGGCGCGCGCCCGCCATAACGACCGACATCGCGGTGGACGACCCCATCGCCGACGTCGTCGCCAAACTCGCCTACGACGAGCAGCAGACCCTCGCCGACACCGCCGCCGGGCTCGACACCGTCCAGCTCGGCGCGGCCGTCGCCGCGCTCGCCGCCGCCCGCCGCACCGACGTCTACGGCATCGGCGCCTCCGGGCTCGTCGCCCAGGACCTCACGCAGAAACTGCTGCGGATAGGGCTGATAGCGCACGCGCACAGCGACCCGCACCTCGCCGTCACCAACGCGGTGCAGCTGCGCGCGGGCGACGTGGCGATCGCGATCACCCACTCGGGCTCGACCGGTGATGTGATCGAACCGCTGCGGGTCGCCTTCGACCGGGGCGCGACCACCGTCGCGATCACCGGCCGCCCCGACGCGCCCGTCACCCAGTACGCCGACCACGTGCTGACCACCTCCACGGCCCGCGAGAGCGAGCTGCGCCCGGCGGCCATGTCCTCCCGCACCAGTCAACTCCTGGTGGTGGACTGCCTGTTCGTGGGCGTGGCGCAACGGACCTACGAGACGGCGGCACCGGCCCTGGCCGCGTCGTACGAGGCACTGGCCCACCGCCACAGCCCACGCGGCGCCGACCGGCGCGCGTAGGCGCGGCGGCGCGGGGGCGCGGGCGGGTCGCCCGGGGGGCGGGTCCTGGGGCGCCCGACGGTCGGGGGCTCCGGGAGCCGGTCCGGCCGGGAGCCGGTGCCCCTGAGCCGTCGCCCCGGAGCCGGAGTCTCCGGCCGGGGGCCGCCTCCGGCCGGGTGGCTCGGGTCGTCGGGGCGGCCCGGGGCGCGGCCGGGCCGGCGGGACTACGTCCGGACGCCGCCTGGTCGCCGCCCGGACGCCCGCCCGGACGGCAAGCGCTGTCCGGGGCGAGCACAGTCAGTCGTACCGGGGCGCTGGGACGCCGGGCGCTGGTACCGGTACCGGTACCGGCGGCTCCCGTACCAGCACCCACACCCGCCCGCACCCGACCCCCGTACACGCCGACGCCGACCCCGTACCCGCGCCCCCGTACCCGCGACCCGCGCCCGCACCCACGACCCGCACCCATCTCCACCCCCGCACCCGCACCCGCACCCTTTCCCACCCCGCACCCGCACCCGCACCCGCATCGCGATCCGTACCGCATCGCCCGCGCACGAAGAGAGCCGTCCCTCATGACCTCCACGCCCCACTACCGAGAGCTGCGTACCGAGCTGGAGACGCTGACGACCGAGGCGTTCCGGCCCGAGCTGGCCGAGATCGACCGGCTGCCCACCCTGGAGATCGCCCGGCTGATGAACGCCGAGGACACCACCGTGCCGCGCGCGGTGGCCGAACGGCTCCCGCAGATCGCCGCCGCGATCGACGCGGTGACCGAGCGGATGGCGCGCGGCGGCCGGCTGATCTACGCGGGCGCGGGCACCGCCGGGCGGCTCGGCGTGCTGGACGCCTCCGAGTGCCCGCCGACCTTCAACACCGACCCCGCGCAGGTCGTCGGCCTGATCGCGGGCGGCCCGCAGGCGATGGTGACCTCGGTGGAGGGCGCCGAGGACTCGCGGGAGCTGGCGGTCGAGGCGCTGGACGCGCTGAAGCTCACCCCGGACGACACGGTGGTCGGCGTCTCCGCCTCGGGCCGCACCCCCTACGCCGTCGGCGCGGTCGAGCACGCCCGCCGCCTGGGCGCGCTGACCGTCGGCCTCGCCTGCAACGAGGGCAGCGCGCTGGCCGCCGCCGCCGAGCACGGGATCGAGGTCGTGGTCGGCCCGGAGCTGCTGACCGGCTCGACCCGGCTGAAGGCCGGCACGGCGCAGAAGCTGGTCCTGAACATGATCTCGACGCTGACGATGATCCGCCTCGGCAAGACGTACGGGAACCTGATGGTCGACGTGCGCGCCTCGAACGAGAAACTGCGCGCCCGCTCCCGCCGGATCGTCGCCCTGGCGACCGGCGCGCCGGACGAGGAGATCGAGCGCGCGCTCACGGCCGCGCACGGCGAGGTGAAGCACGCGATCCTGATCCTGCTGGCCGGAGTGGACGCCCCCACGGCCGGCCGCCTCCTGGAGGAGTCGTCCGGCCACCTGCGGGCCGCCCTCGGCCGAGCGAACGACTGACGGCGGACGGCGGACGGCGGGCATCGGACGGCGGACGGCGGGCCGTCCGAGGACGAGTGGGAGATTCGGGCCACGTACGGGCGGGAAGCCGGCCGGGCCCGTGCCGGATGTGGCCCGGAATTCCCACTCACCCCCGGTCTCCCCCGGCCGCACCCGTCACCGCGTCCGGCGGGCCTACGCTGGGGGGACCATGAACCATGCCCAGCTCACCGCTCTCGGACGCGCCCTCCGGCTCCTCGGCGAGCACGGGGAGGCGCTGTCCGCCGACACGCCCGACGCCAGGCTGCACGAGGTGAAGGGGGATCTACGGCGCGCTCTCGACCTGCTGGAGGAGAGCGTCACGTCGGCCGCCCCCGCCACCCGCTGCCCCGAGCACCCGAACGGCCCGGTGGACACCAGCGCCCCGGACCTGTGCCTGCTGTGCGAGACGCGGCGGCGCGCCGCCCGCCACGGCTCCTACGGCCGGCCGGCCGCCGAGGCCGCCCCCGCGCCGTCCCGCTACGGAGTGCGCGAGGACCGGCCGCAGCCCCAGCAGCGCTGGCTGCCGGAGCTGTGGAACGGGCGGGAGTGGCAGCTGTGCGGGACCCCGCGCCGCGACCGGCGGGAGGCGGAGCTGTTCCT
This sequence comes from Streptomyces sennicomposti, assembly GCF_019890635.1. GTDB lineage: Bacteria > Actinomycetota > Actinomycetes > Streptomycetales > Streptomycetaceae > Streptomyces > Streptomyces sennicomposti. The sequence continues at coordinate 2,261 of NZ_JAIOAB010000081.1, read as the reverse complement.
CGCCGCCCAGCGCCGGGCGCCGCGGGCCGCGATCGCCTACCGGCTCGTGCACGAGTTCACCGACTACGAGGTCGTACGGGTCTGGGGCAACCCGGTGCGCGTGGACATCGAGCCGCTGGGGAACATGTAGGCGCCCGGCCCGCCTCTCCCCCTCCCCTCCCCCCCTCCCCTACGCCTTCACGGTGGGCGTCCCCTGCTCGTCCGCGGCGGCGAGCGGGGCGCTCGGGGCGGCGGTCCGCTGGCGCGGGATGAACGAGGCGACGACGAAGCCGAGCAGGGCCGCGCCCGCGCCGAGGGCGAGGACGGTGCGGAAGCCGTTCTCCGAGGGCAGCGCGTAGGGGCCGAACGCGGTGGTCATGTGGGCGAGGACCACACCGGCCACGGCGCTGGCGGTGGAGGTGCCGATGGAGCGCATCAGGGTGTTGAGGCTGTTGGCCGCGCCGGTCTCGGAGGCGGGCACCGCGCCCATGATCAGGGTGGGCATCGCGCCGTAGGTGAAGCCGATGCCGGCGCCGATGACGCAGGACGCCAGCACGAAGTGCCAGAGCTGGTCCATGAGGGCGATGTTGAGGCCGTAGCCGGCGGCGACGATCAGCGCGCCGATCATCAGGGTCACCTTGGGGCCGCGGGTGCGGGAAACGGCCGCCGAGACGGGCGCCACGGCCATCATCACCAGGCCGGAGGGAGCCATGACGAGGCCGGAGACGAGCAGGGACTTGCCGAGGCCGTAGCCGGTCTGGGTGGGCAGCTGGAGCAGCTGCGGGATGACCAGGGACATCGAGAACATCGCGAAGCCGATCGCGATGGAGGCGAGGTTGGTGACGAGGACCTGACGGCGGGCGGTGGTGCGCAGGTCCACCAGCGGCGCCTCGACGCGCAGTTCGAACAAGCCCCAGGCGAGCAGGATCACGACCGCGGCGGCGAACAGGCCGAGCGTGGTGGCGCTGCCCCAGCCCCAGTCGGCGCCCTTGGAGATGGCCAGCAGCAGGCACATCAGGCCCGCCGCCATGCCGGCCGCGCCCACGGCGTCGAACCGGCCGCCCGAGCGCACCTTCGACTCCGGTACCAGGACCAGCACCAGCACCGCGGCGACGACGCCCATGGCGGCGGAGGCCCAGAACAGCACGTGCCAGTCGAAGTTGTCGGCGATGACCGCGGCGGCGGGCAGCCCGAGGGCGCCGCCGACGCCGAGCGAGGCGCTCATCATCGCGGTCGCCGAGCCCAGGCGCTCGGCGGGCAGTTCGTCGCGCATGATGCTGATGCCGAGGGGGATGACGCCGGAGGCGAGGCCCTGGAGGGCGCGGCCGACGATCATCGGCACGAGGGAGTCGCTGAGCGCGGCGGTGGCCGAGCCGATCACCAGCATGGCGAGGCTGACCAGGAGCATGCGGCGCTTGCCGTACATGTCGCCGAGGCGGCCCATGACCGGGGTGGCGACGGCGGCGGCGAGCAGCGTGGCGGTGACGACCCAGGCGGTGTCCGACGCGGCGGCGTGCAGGAGCGTGGGCAGCTCCGCGACGATCGGGATGACGAGGGTCTGCATCAGCGAGACCACGATCCCGCCGAAGGCCAGCACGGCCACGATCGCCTGGGGTCGGGGCGTGGCCTCGGCCGCGGTGGGCCGGGCAGGGGCGTCGGACATGGGGACGACTCCGTCGAGGGCAGGGGTACTTGACTCAGGCAACCATAATCGCAATTGATTGACTTAAGCAAGGGAAGCCCCCTACGGGTGCCCGCCCAGGCGGCGCGCCGGTGGCGCACCTCTACGGGTGCACGTCCAGCGGGACCCCCTACGGGCGCCCGCCCGGCGGCACACCGGCGGGGCATCTCCACGGGCGCACGTCCAGCGGGACCCCCTACGGGTGCCCGCCCGGCGGCACACCGGCGGGGCATCTCCACGGGCGCACGTCCAGCGGGACCCCCTACAGGTGCCCGCCCGGCGGGGCCCCCACGGGTGCCCGCCCGCGGCACACCGACGGTACGCCGGCGGGGCTCCCGCGCGGACCCCGCCGCGCCCCCAGCCGTGCCGCCGCCGGGGGCGCGGCGGAGGAAGCATGGCGGCGGCGGCCGTCACCACCGCCGCCGCCACTGCCCCACCGCAGCCGCCCTGCCACTCAGCCCGCCCCCACCGCACCCCGCCACTCCCCACCGCAGCCGGGCGGGCAGGGCGGGCAGGCCGGGTGAGCCGGGCCCCCCCGGCCCCCCCCCCCCCCGGCCCCCCCCCCCCCCCCCCCCCCCCCCCCCCCCCCCCCGCCCCGCCC
>NZ_JAIOAB010000080.1 GCF_019890635.1 Streptomyces sennicomposti | reverse complement strand
GGTGCCCGCGGGGCGCGCGGGGGCGGGGGCGCCGCCGCCGTAGCCGCCACCGCCGTAGCCACCGCCCCCGTAGCCACCGGCGGGCGGGGGCGCGGAGCTGCCGCCTCCGGTCGGGTCGACGATCGCCTCGATCTTCCACTGGACGTTGAACTGCTCCGCCAGCGCCTGCCGCAGCACGTCCTCGCTGCCGCTGCCGGCGAAGTTGTCGCGGGCGCCGGAGTTGACGAAGGCGATCTGGAGGGTGGTGCCGTCGAAGCCCGCGACCTGGGCGTTCTGGCTGAGCAGGATCCAGGTGAAGCGGCGGCGGTTCTTCACCGCCTCCAGGATGTTGGGCCACAACGTGCGCGGGTCGAGCCCGCCGGCCGCCGGGGCGGGAGCGGCGAAGCCGGCGGAGGCCGCGGGAGCGGCCGACGCGGACTGCGCGGGGGCAGACTGCGCGGGTGCGGGCTGTGGGGCCGCGGCGGCCGGCTGCGCCGCCGGGGCGGGTCCCCGGCCCGGGGCCGCCGCCGTGGGCCAGCCGCCGGGCCGCCGGCCACCGCCTGCGGCGGCCGCGGCGGGCCAGGCGCCAGGTGCGGCGGCCGGAGGGGCCTGCGGGGCCGGTGCGGGCGCTGCCGCCGGTGCGGCAGGGGGAGCTTGTGTGGCTGGTGCGGCCTGTGCGGCCGCGGGCGTCTCCTGGAAGTGGTCACCGGCAGCCGGACCGGAGGGCACGGACGTGGGCGCGGACGGCGGCGCGGACGCGGGCCCGCTCGGGGCGGCGGGGAAGGCCCCGGGGCCAGCCGGACCACCCGGACCGCCGACGGAACCGCCCGGACCGCCGACGGGCCCCTCAGGGGCCGCCCCAGGCGTACCAGGACCGCCCCGTACGGCCGCCCGGGCCGCCGCGGCACCGCCACCGGGCGGAACGGACGCACCACCGCCGCCGCCGATCCCGGCACCGGCATGCGCCTCCGCCCCGGGCACGTACCCCATCGCGGGCGCCCCCGCCCCCGTGCTGAAGCTCACGCCCCGCTCCAGGCGGTCGAGGCGGGCCATCACGGACCGCTCGTCGCCGTACGCGGTGGGCAGCAGCACGCGGGCGCAGATCAGTTCGAGCTGGAGGCGGGGCGAGGTCGCGCCGCGCATCTCGGTCAGGCCCTCGTTGACGATGTCGGCGGCGCGGCTCAGCTCGGCGGCGCCGAAGGACCGCGCCTGGGCCTGCATACGCTCGATCACGTCGGCGGGCGCGTCGATGAGGCCCTTCTCGGCCGCGTCGGGCACGGCGGCGAGGATCACCAGGTCGCGCAGCCGCTCCAGCAGGTCGGCGACGAAGCGGCGGGGGTCGTTGCCCCCCTCGATGACGCGGTCGACGACCTCGAAGGCGGCCGAGCCGTTCCCGGAGGAGAAGGCCTCGACCACGGAGTCGAGCAGCGAGCCGTCGGTGTACCCGAGGAGCGAGGTGGCCATGGCGTACGTCACACCGTCCGCACCGGCGCCGGCGAGCAGCTGGTCCATGACGGACATGGAGTCACGCACGGAACCGGCGCCGGCCCGCACCACCAGCGGGAGCACGCCCTCCTCGACCGGGATGTCCTCCTTCTGGCACACCTCGCCGAGGTACTCCCGCAGGGTGCCCGGCGGGACGAGCCGGAAGGGGTAGTGGTGGGTGCGCGACCGGATCGTCCCGATGACCTTCTCGGGCTCGGTGGTGGCGAAGATGAACTTCAGGTGCTCCGGGGGCTCCTCGACGACCTTGAGCAGCGCGTTGAAACCGGCCGACGTGACCATGTGGGCCTCGTCGATGATGTAGATCTTGTACCGGCTGCGGGCGGGCCCGAAGAAGGCCTTCTCCCGCAGGTCACGGGCGTCGTCCACGCCACCGTGCGAAGCGGCGTCGATCTCGATGACGTCGATGGAGCCGGGGCCGTTGCGCGCGAGGTCCTGACAGGACTGGCACGCGCCGCAGGGGGTGGGCGTGGGGCCTTCCTCGCAGTTCAGGCAGCGGGCGAGGATGCGGGCGCTGGTCGTCTTGCCGCATCCGCGCGGGCCGCTGAACAGGTACGCGTGATTGACCCGGTTGTTCCGCAGCGCCTGCTGCAACGGGTCGGTGACATGCTCCTGCCCGATGACCTCGGCGAAGGACTCGGGGCGGTAGCGGCGGTACAGCGCGAGAGACGACACGCATACGAGGTTATAGGCGACCACTGACAAACCGGCGGGCCAGCGATAAGGCCTCCGTCACGCAGGGACGGCGGTACGGCCGACGGGCGCGGACGTACCACTGAGGGGCGCGGACGTACGGCCGACGGGCGCAGACGTACGGCCGAGGGGCGCGGGCGGGAAACCGGCACCGTGGCCCCGCGCCCGGAAACCGGCGCCGCGGCCCGGCGGTCGCCGGCGCCCCCGGAAACGCGAGGGCCCCCCACGCACCCGCCAGAGCCGACCTACCCTTGCTGCCTTCCGGCCCTGGGGGAGTTCAGTCAGATAGCGCCGCGTGAGGGGCTGCGAGAAGCCTACCTGATGCGGGCGGTGCGGAACGAGTTCGCGAGCACTCCTCTCGGTCATGTAATGTTTCCGGCGGAGGATTCGCCTAGAGGCCTAGGGCGCACGCTTGGAAAGCGTGTTGGGGGCAACCCCTCACGAGTTCGAATCTCGTATCCTCCGCCAGTGCCTCACCGGGCACGATGTCGAAGGGCCCCCTGGAAACAGGGGGCCCTTCGGCGTTGTCCTCAGACCTCGTTGTCCTGGCATTCGTCCGCACCGAGGTTTTCCGGGGCTCCCCAGACGGCTGGTTCGATCTCCGGGGCCGCCTCCTGGGCGTGGGAACGGTCACGTACAGGTACGCGCGTGCATCCGTGCCGCCCCACCAGGTGCCCCCCACCCATGATCTGGTCAATGACGCGACCCGGAACTCCAGCAGTCGCAGCGCGGTGGCCGCGGTGTGCCGCGCATCGTGCGGGCGCCTTGGTCATCGAAGACGACCTCATGTGGTGCGAGGCAAGCGGCCCGCCTGCCGACCCCCGGGCTCGGAGGCCGCAACCAGGGACCGCATGAGAGCGTCACTTGCGGTGACCGAGCCCTGTCGCCTCCTTGGAGGGCCTCCGTTGCCACCACCACCTCAGCCGCCTCTACCGCCCTCCCTGCCACCGCTGCGTGGGCAGTCCGTGGCGGTGTGGGTACGGCGTACATTCCGCTCACGCAAGGCGTTGTCGGGTGTCACACAGTGGTTCATCGACTGGGGTGTACCGATCGTCCTGGTGATCGGGTTCGTCTGGGTGTTCGGTGCCAGCCGATCCGAAAAGGGTTGGAGCGGCGTCTACAGGGCGTTCACGCTCATCGATCCGCCCGTGCACGGATCGTCGTGGGGTGCCTCGGTACTCGGCTGGCTGCTGGTGCCCGCCCTCATCGGTGGGGTGGCCGGTCATGTGATCGCTGCCCGTATGCAGCGGGTCAAGGAGATCGCCACCAATCACCTCTTTCAGCAGAGGGGTCTCGGCCGCCGGCTCAAGTTGCCGGGGCGGATCACTTTCCTCGAGTCACTGCACTTGAAGAGCGCGGTGGACCAAGAGTTCCTGGACCGCTATGTGAGGCGGGCCCACCGGGGAGACTGGAAGAAGGCCCAGGACCACTGGGAGGTCTTGGTGCGGGACGTGCTCTGCACAGTCGAACTCGCTCAACTGGACCGCACCGAGGCCCTGGAATCCGCCGAGAGCTTCGCCCGCGCGGTGATGTGGATGACCGGCTACCAGGACAAGTGCCTTGTGTGCACCGCACGCGCCAACCAACCGTGACCCCTCAGGAGGGCCTTTACGATGCAGACACGAAGCGCCGTGGAGATCGCTCGCGCTGCCCTGCGCGAGATCTTTCCCACCGCTCCCGAGGACGGCCTGGACGAGGGGGCACGTCACCTCGCCCGCTGGGGAGTCGAAGGTCACGGAACTCAGCTCGGCAGCTCAGCCGCCGCACTCATGTACATCGATCTGGCCTGGGCATCCCAAGAGAGGCAAGTGCCGGACAGCGTCGCTCTGGCTGCCGAAGTTCGCGGTACCTCACGAACCTGGCGTACGCCGTCACAGCGGGGCTGATCCTGGGCCGCGTGCGTTCTGAGCCGCTCGTCGTCCTGGTCTTCGACCACCGCGCCTCCGGCAGCCACCGTTCACTGCCGTACACGCGACCCGGCTGCCCCGCCCCGTGCCTCCCGGCCGCCCTCGAACGGGGTCCACGCCGGGAGCGGCCAGCTCAGCGGGCGGGTTCCTCGTCGGCGGCCGACATCGGGGGCCGTGTCAGGGTCGGCGTCGCGGTCGGGGGCCGTGTGGGGGCTGTGGTCAGGACGCCGGTTCGTTCCAGGTGGGCGTGGGCGCCCTGGATCGCCTCGGGGGTGGTGGCGTACTCGCGGCCCGCCAGGCGGAGGGGGCCGAGTGCGCCCACCGAGTCGAGGACCTGGCGCTGGCCGGGGCGTATCCCGGAGATCATGACGGCGATGCCGCGCCGGTCCAGCTTCTCCACCACGTCCTTGAGGACCAGGGCGCCGGTGGCGTCCATGGTCGACACCCGCGACATGCGCAGGATGACCACGCGGACGTCGGCGACCTCCGTCAGCTCCAGCAGGAAGCGGTGGGCGGCGGCGAAGAACAGGGGCCCGTCGATCCGGTAGGCGACGATGTGCTCGGCGAGCAGCGCGTGTTCCTCCGCGCTGTGGTCGCCCCGGTCGAGCGGCATCTGCTCGAAGCGGGCCTGCCGGGCGACGGCGCGCAGGGCGAGGGCGCCGGCGACGACGAGGCCGATGATCACGGCGTACACCAGGTCCAGGGCCAGCGTCGCCGCGGCGGTCAGGACGAGGACGAGGGCGTCGGAGCGGGTGGCCTTCGCCATGGCCTTCAGCGAGCCGACCTCGACCATGCGGATCGCGGTCGCCAGCAGGACGCCGGCGAGGGCGGCCAGCGGGATCCTGGAGACGAGCGGGGCCGCCGCGAAGACGATCACGGCGAGGACGGCGGCGTGGGTGAGCGAGGCCAGCCGGGAGCTCGCGCCCGTCCGCACGTTGACGGCGGTGCGGGCGATGGCGCCGGTCGCCGGGACCCCGCCGAACAGCGGGGCGGCGATGTTCGCGAGACCCTGGCCGAACAGCTCCCGGTCCGGGTCGTGCTTCTGCCCGACCGTCATGCCGTCGGCGACCGACGCGGACAGCAGGGACTCCAGGGCGGCCAGGGCGGCGACCGCCACGGCGGGGGCGAGCAGGGTGCCGAGCGAGCCGGGGTCCAGGAAGGACAGCGACGGCAGGGACAGCCCCGAGGGCAGGTCGCCGATCGGCTTCGCCGCGTCCAGGTGGGCCAGCTGCGCCACCACCGTCGCCGCGACGACGGCGACGATCGAGAACGGCACCGTCGGCCGCCATCGCGCCCCGGTCAGCATGACCGCGGCCACCGCGACCGCGAGAGAGGCCGCCGTCCAGTTGGGGGCCTTCGCGAACTCCTCCACGGCCCGCCAGGTCACCACCAGCACCCGGTCGCCCTCGGGCTTGGGCACGCCGAGCGCGTTCGGGATCTGCTGGAGGCCGATCACGCAGGCGATGCCGAGGGTGAAGCCCTCGACGACCGGCGCGGGCACGTACTGCATGTACTTGCCGGCCCGCAGCGCCGCCAGGCCGACGAGCATGACGCCCGCCATGAGCCCGACGGTGAGCACCCCGCCCGGCCCGTACTGCCCCACGATCGGCACCAGGACCACCGTCATGGCCCCCGTCGGGCCGGACACCTGCAGGTTGGACCCGCCGAACACCGCGGCGACCGCGCCCGCGATCACGGCGGTCGCCAGTCCCGCCTCGGCGCCCAGACCGGAGGAGACGCCGAAGCCGAGGGCGAGCGGCAGTGCGACGATCGCCACGGTGAGACCGGCGAGCAGGTCCCGGCGCGGGTCGCGCCGGATCTCCGCGAGGTCGGCGCGGCCGGGCAGCAGCGACAGGAGCCGGGCCCGCACCCGGCCGAAGGACGCGCTCATCGCGCGTCGGTCTCCGCTTCCCGCAGCTCGGCCAGCAGCTCGTTGCGCCCGGCCAGCATCTCGGTCAGGATCCGCCGCGCGGCCCGCATCAGGTCGGCGACGTCGCCGCCCGCCAGCGCGTAGACGACGGTCGAGCCCTCTCGGGTGGCCGTCACGATTCCCGAGCGGCGCAGCACGGCCAGCTGCTGGGAGAGTCCGGGCGGCTCCACCTCGATGGCGGCGAGCAGGTCCCGTACGGGCTTCGGCCCGTCCTGGAGCAGTTCCAGGACCCGTATCCGTACGGGATGCCCCAGCATCCGGAAGAACTCGGCCTTGGCCTGGTACAGCGGAACGGACACGGCCCCTCGGCTTTCCTGCGAGCCCCGCCTGGGGCCGACGCGTACGGCGGATGCGTGCGGCTGTGCCCGCGGCTACCTGCGGGCACAGCCGTCATAGCATCTTCCTAATTGCGAAATTTTGCAATTCCGCATCCAGCCATACCGGGGCAGGCCCCGGCCCCAGTCCTCAGCCGGCCGGGGCTGGGGACGGGGTCGGGGACTGTGCCTTGGCCGAGGAGCGCGCCGCCGTCTGCGGGGCCGTCTGCGCCTTCGGCTCCGGCTGGGTGCGGCGTACGCGGTGGCGGGGGGCCCGGCGGCGGGGCGGGCGGGTGAGGGTGATCTGGCGTACCAGCTGCTGGAAGCAGGCCAGGGAGGCCAGGCCCGGGAGCGTGGCCGCGGCCATGTCCACGATCGTCCTGGGCGCCTGGATCACGCACAGCAGCGTCGCGATGGACGAGAACAGCAGCACCACGCACCAGGAGTGCACCGCCCGGCGCCGGTGCAGTGCGGCGCGCAGCACGGACAGCGACGCCACCAGCCAGGGGCCGTAGACCAGCAGCGGCCACCAGGACGCGATGCCCTCGTGCATCCGGGCCACCGCCACGACGCGCAGCGGCTCGTAGGCGACCATGCCGCCGAAGAAGCTCACCGAGGACGCCGTGACCGCGGCCGCCGCGGCGAGGACGCGGCTGGCGGTGCGGATCGTGTTCGGGCGCTTGCGTTCGCGGACCTTGCGGTGGCCCCGGGACCCTCGCGCCAGCGGGGGCAGTTCCTCGGTGATCGCCTGGAGGTTCGCCAGGGGCGAGGCGGCCGGGGTGGCGGACTGCGGCGGCGGTGACGCCGGTTCAGCCGGTGCCGCCGGCACCGCCGACGGGGTCTGCGGGGTCTGCGGGGTCTGCGGGGTCTGCGGGGTCTGCTGAGCCTCCTCGGCCGCGGGTCCTTCCGCCTCGGGCGCCTCCGGCGGGATGTTCTCCGCGGCCGGCCGGCTCTGCGGGACCTGGTGGAACTCGTCCCTGGGGTCCGGCATGCCCGGCCACTGCTGCCGCGCCATGGCGTCCTGGAGCATGAAGGCCAGTTCCTCGGCGGGGTCCCAGGCCGAGTCCGGCGGGATCAGGGGGCCGGAGAAGAACTGGGTCGGTGCCCTGTGCCGGCCCGTTCCCGTGACGGTTCCGGTTTCCGCCGCTGATTCCGGGACGGGGGCGTACTCCTCGCCCGGTCCGTCGAGGTAGGGATTCAGATACGGATTCGCGTACGAGTAGGCGTAAGGATAATCGGTCGAATAACCCGGGAGACCGTCGATACGGCCGTCGATGCGGCCATCCATACGACCGTCCACACGACCGTCGATGCGACCATCAGCACGGCCGTCCATCCATCCGTCCGGACGTCCGTCGATACGTTCGTCATACATGACGCGGCCCGGCTATTCGGGACGCGCGACAGCGGGCCGCCGGGCCTCCGGGCCGACCCAGCGGCGGGCGAGATCGGCCTCCAGGGCGCTCATCGCGTCCAGGAAGTCCCGCACCAGCGGCTCGGTCGCTCCGGCACTCGGGTCCTGCCGCTCGCGGCCCACGAGCGCGCCCCAGTACCCTTCCCCGTTTGCCTTAGTCATATCCGAACTAACGCCACCCGACTTTCCCGGATGCGCGGCAAACGGGTGAAGGAATTCCCCGATTAGACCTATATATGCGATCGGATGTTTCATCCGTCCAGCCGACGAAATGGACGCAGACATCGACATAACGCAACGGAATAGGGGAGGTTACGGAAAGGGAACGGAGCCGGTCCGCAGGCCCCTCGGGTGGGCCAACGTGCGGATTTGCCTTCCATCGCATCTACGGTCCGGACGGCCGTGGGGCACTCGTGAGCCCCCTCGTGCGCCGCCCGTCGTACCGAGGTGTGCCGGGGCACGCCGGGCGCCGTGCCCGCTGCGCCGTTCGGGGTAAGCGCTGCGGCATGGGCGAGATCCTGGTCGGTGCGTGTTCGTGGACGGACCCGATGCTGGTGCGCAGCGGGTGGTACCCGGTCGGCTCCCGGAGTCCGGAGGGGCGGCTGCGGCACTACGCCGGGCGGCTGCCGGTCGTCGAGGTCGACTCGACCTACTACGCCCTCCCCGGCGAGCGGAACAGCCGGCTGTGGGCCGAGCGGACGCCGGACGGGTTCGTCTTCGACGTGAAGGCGTTCTCCCTGCTCACCGGCCATCCGACCCGGGACGCCGCCCTGCCGCCCGATCTGCGCGGGGGCGCCGGGGCCTCGGGGGACCGGCGCGACCCGCAGGGCCTACGGGATCTGCGCGACTCGCGGGACTCGCGGGACCTGCGGGACTTGCGGGACTCGCGGGACCCGCGGGACCCGCGGGACTCGCGGGACTCGCGGGACCTGCGGGACTCGCGGGACCCGGCGCTGCTGGACGCCGTGTGGGAACGGTTCGCCGAGGGCATCGGGCCGTTGCGGCGCGCCGGGCGGCTGGGCAGTGTGCTGTTCCAGTTCCCGCCGTGGTTCCGGCCGGGCCCGCGGTCCGAGGAGTTCCTCGCCGAGTGCGCCGGGCGGACCGCCAAGTGGCCGGTGTCCGTGGAGTTCCGCCACCCCGCGTGGTGGCGCGAGGAACAGGCAGGCGCGACGGCCGCCCTGCTGCGCCGCCACGGCTTCGCCGCCGTCGCCGTCGACATGGCGCAGACGCTGCCCGCCTCCGTCCCGCCCGTCACGCCGGTCACCTCGCCCCGGCTCTCCGTCGTCCGCTTCCATGGACGCAGCACCGCCTGGGGGACCGGGAGCAAGGAGGACCGCTTCCGCCACGAGTACACGGACACGGAGTTGGCGGAGTGGGTGCCGCGGGTGCGGGCGCTCGCGGCGCGGGTGGAACGGGTGCACGTGCTGTTCAACAACTGCTGCGGCGACGCGGCGGTGCGGGCCGCCGAGCGGATGCGCGCACTGCTCGACGGCGGGGGCGTCCCCTCCGCCGGCCCTTCCCCCCTCACCCTCTTCTGACCGTTTCCTCCCTCACCCTCTTCTGACCGTCCCCCACCGCCTTCTGACCGTTCCCTACCGCGTGATCCGTACCGTCCTCGACCCGCTCCCCTGGTCCAGGTCCGACACCCGCACCGTCGCCTTCGCGCTCCACGCGCCGGGGAACGGCAGGTTCAGGGAGTCGGTGCCCCAGTAGCCGCCCCTGTTGACGAGCCGGGCGTCGATCGGGCCGATGTCGCGGTCGGGCAGGGACAGGGACAGCCGGAGTTCGGGGACGGTGGACAGGCCGCCGTCGGGGCCGAACACCACGGCCTCCACGGCGTTCTGGCCCACCCGGCCCGGCTCCAGCGTGATCTGCACCGTGCCCCGGCCGCCGGGGGAGCCGGTGTCGAACGGGATCTCCGTGACGGAGGCGCCCGGCACCCCGGCCGCCACGGGCGCGGCCTCGGCCGCCTCGGTCGCGGCGCGGCCCGGCAGGGTGCCGCTCAGCACCGTGGACACCATCAGCACCGCTACGCCCACGGCGACTTCCGCCAGCACCGAGCGGCGCAGCGCGCGCAGGCCGGTGCGCGCCGCCGCCAGCCGCGCCGTCCAGTGCCGCGAGCCGGCCGCCACGGCGAGCAGCAGCACCACGGCGAACAGTTTGACCAGCAGCAGCCGCCCGTACGCCGTGCCGGTGAGCGCGGGCCAGGAGCCGAGGCCGCGCCAGGACTGGTAGATCCCGGTGGCCACGAGGACGGTGACGGCCAGGAAGGCGAGCCGGGAGAAGCGGGCTGCCGTCGCCGCCAGCGGTGCGACGAGCGCGGCGGGTGCGGTGCCGGCCGAGCCGTCCGTGTCGGCGGCGGTCGTCGTCCGGGGGGTGCGCTGCAGGGTGGTGAGGAGTGCCGTCAGGCCGCCCAGCCACACCGCCATCGCCAGCAGGTGCAGCACCGAGGAGGCCATCGCCGCGGGGACCTGGAGGCCGGCCGAGGCGTGGTCGGAGGCCGCCCAGGTCAGGGCGAGGGCCAGGGCGAGTACGGCGCCCGTCGCGAGGGCGGCGCGGGAGGAGGCGGGGGTACGGCCCTCACGCTGCGGGGCGGTACGTCCCTCCCCCGGCGCGTCCGGCTGCGGCCCGCGTCGGCACAGTCGTACGAGGAACAGGGCCGTCGGTGCGAGCAGGGCCAGGCGGATCAGCAGGACCACGCCCGGGCGGGTCGCCAGGGTGCGGGACAGGGCCGAGGGGGTGAAGGCGGCGGCCGGGCCGGCGCCCGACTCGTAGGGCGCCCGCAGGACGACCAACGCGAGCGTGGCGGCGAGCAGCAGCCACCAGCCCGCCGCCAGCGGGCGGCGCAGCGGGCCGGGGTCCGGCGGGCGGCACAGCAGGACGAAGGCCGCCGTGCCGACGAGCAGGGCGGCGGCGCCGTACGCGGCGTAGCGGGCGAGGTCGTAGAGGCTGCCGGTCAGCGGGTCCTCGGCCGGGCCCGTATCGACGGCGGCCGTGGCGGGGGACGGTCTGCCCACCGAGAAGGTGAAGGCGCCGGAGACCGGGTGGCTGTCCGCCGACACCACCCGCCAGGCCACGGTGAAGGTGCCCTGCCCCAGCCCGGCGGGGAAGGCCACCTGGGCCGTGTCGGTACGGCCGGGCGCGTGCCGGGGCTCCCCCGTGCGCACCCGCCGTCCGTCGGGCGCGAACAGCCGGAAGGAGTCGTCGAGCAGGCCGACGGACTCGGTGAAGGTCAGGGTGAGGGCGCGGGGGGCCGACGCGAGGACCGTCCCGTCGGCGGGGTCGGCGGACCGCAGACCGGCGTGGGCCGACGCGGCGCCCGCGCCGCCGAGGAGGAGCAGGGCCACGAGCACGCCGAGCAGCGCCAGGCGGGGGAGCCGCCGGCGCGCACCGGCGTCCCGCGCCTGTCCCACGTGCTGTTCGCACCCTTCGCACCGCCGTCGGGTCACGTCGCTTCTCCGTCCGGGGACTTGCCGGCTCGCGGATACGTACGGGGCCGGACGGCGGATCACTCACCGCGCGGTACGACGAGATCGGCGGCGGGGGTACGACGAGGTTCGTGGCGCGGGGGGCGGCGAGGCGGCGGCGCGCGTGCGGCGGGATTCGTGGTGCGGGGGCGGCGAGGCTGGCGGTGCGGGGAGCCAGGGCCAGCCAGGGAGGAACACCTCCGGGTGGGCGGGCGGTTCGGCGAGCGGGGTGAACGCCGGGTGGGCCGCGAGCCGGCGTACGACCCCGGCGCGCACCGCCTCGTACGCCGCGTCCGCTTCACCCGCACCCCGTCCCACTTCACCCGCATCCCGTCCCGCTTCTCCCGGTCCGGCTGCGGTCCGCCGTCCGGCGGGCGATCATCGGGACATGGACGTCACCCTGCACCTCGCCCAGGACCCCGAGGCCGACGCGCTGCTCGGCCGCAGTCCGCTCGCCGCGCTGATCGGGATGCTGCTGGACCAGCAGGTCCCGATGGAGTGGGCGTTCAAGGGACCGGCGACGATCGCCCGGCGCATGGGCACCGAGGACCTGGACGCCCATGAGATCGCGGCGTTCGAGCCGGAGACCTTCGGCCGGCTGCTCTCCGACAAGCCGGCCGTGCACCGCTACCCCGGCTCCATGGCCAAGCGCATCCAGCAGCTGTGCCACTACCTCGTCGAGCACTACGACGGCGATCCCGAGGCCGTGTGGCGGGGCGTGGACAGCGGGCGGGAGCTGCTGCGCCGGCTGGAGGAACTGCCCGGCTTCGGCAAGCAGAAGGCGCAGATCTTCCTCGCCCTGCTCGGCAAGCAGCTCGGAGTGCGCCCGGACGGGTGGCGCGAGGCCGCGGGGGCGTACGGCGAGCCGGAGTCCTTCCGGTCCGTCGCCGACATCACCGGGCCGGAGTCCCTGAGCAAGGTGCGGGCGCACAAGCAGGAGATGAAGGCCGCGGCGAAGGCGGCGAAGTCCTCCGGGGGCGGAGCGTGACGGGCCGGGCCTGACAGGCCCGGGGGTGTTCGTCCTGGGGACGCCGGTCCTGGGGGCGCCGGTCCTGGGGACGTCCGCCGCCGGGTGGGGCGTCAGCGCCTTCTGCGGGCCGTGCCGAAGAGGGAGCGGGTGATCTCCCTGCCGAGCTGGGTGCCGACCGAGCGGGCCAGGGACCGGAAGACCCCGCTGGCGACCACTTGTTCGAGCATGGACGGCTCAGGCCCAGGCCCGGACTCGGCTCCGGACCGAGGCTGCGTCTGCCCTGTCCGCGTTGCCCGCGCCGCCGCCCGTTCCCGTTCCCGTTCCTCCTGTCCGGCCGTCAGTTTCTCGTACGCCGTCTCTCGGTCCACAGGCTGTGCATAACGTTCGTAGAGGGCGGACCCGCGCACCGCGTGGTCCAGTGCCGCCTCGTCCGCCGGGCCCATCAGCGACTCGGGTGCGCGCAGCCGGGTCGCCGCGACCGGCGTCGGCGCGCCGGTCTCTCCGAGCACCGTCACCACCGCCTCGCCGATGCCGAGCCCGGTCAGCACCTCCTCCAGGTCGTACGCCGAGTCCGGGAACGTCCGCACCGTCGCCTTCAGCGCCTTCTGGTCGTCGGGGGTGAAGGCGCGCAGCGCGTGCTGGATCCGGTTGCCGAGCTGGCCGAGGACGTCGCCGGGCACGTCCTTGGGCGTCTGGGTGACGAAGAAGACGCCGACGCCCTTGGAGCGGATCAGGCGCACCGTCTGCGTGATCGACTCCAGGAACGCCTTCGAGGCGTCGTCGAACAGCAGATGCGCCTCGTCGAAGAAGAACACCAGCTTCGGCCGGTCCAGGTCGCCGACCTCGGGCAGATCGTGGAAGAGGTCGGCGAGCAGCCACATCAGGAAGGTCGAGAAGAGCCGCGGCCGGTCCTGGACGGCGGGCAGTTCGAGGACGGAGACGACCCCGCGGCCGTCGCCCGTCGTACGCAGGAACTCGCCCGTGTCGAACTCCGGTTCGCCGAAGAAGTCCGCCATGCCCTGCGCCTCGAAGGCGGTGAGGGACCGCAGGATCACCCCGGCCGTGGCGGCCGAGAGACCGCCGATGCCCCTCAGTTCGCCCCTGCCCTCGTCGGAGGTGAGGAAGGCGACGACCGCCCTGAGGTCCTTGAGGTCGATCAGCTCCAGGCCCTTGGCGTCGGCGTAGTGGAAGATCAGGGCGAGGGACTGCTCCTGGGTCTGGTTGAGTTCGAGGACCTTGGACAGCAGCAGGGGGCCGAAGCTGGTGACGGTCGCCCGGAGCGGTACGCCGTGGCCCTGCCCGCCGAGCGCGTAGAACTCGGCCGGGGAGCCGTTCGGCGTCCAGTGCTGGCGGACCTCGGCGGCCCGCGAGCGGATCCGGTCGTTCACCGCGCCCGGCTCCGAGATGCCGGACAGGTCGCCCTTCACATCGGCGAGGAAGACGGGCACGCCCTGCGCCGAGAGCTGTTCGGCGATCAGCTGGAGCGTCTTGGTCTTGCCGGTGCCGGTGGCGCCCGCGACCAGGCCGTGCCGGTTGAGCATCGCCAGCGGGACGCGCACCTGCGCCTCGGGCAGACACCGCCCGTCCCAGAGGAGGGCGCCGAGGTCGAGGGCGGGGCCGGTGGGGGCGTATCCGGCGGCGATCCGCTGGGCCGGGGGTGGGAGGGGGGTCTCCGGTGCGGGCGGGGCTACGGATGCCTCCGGCGGGGGCGCGGGCGCCTCCGGCGGGGGCGCGGTGGAGGGGGCGGGGGCCTGCGGCGGCGGGGGCGGCGTGTCGGCGGGGCCGGGGGGCTCGCGGGAGGCTCCGGTGGCCCGGGAAGAGGCTTCGGTCGCCCGGGGTGAGGCTTCGGTCGCCCGGGGAGGAGTTCCGGTTGCCCTGGAGGCGGTCGCGGGCGTCTCGGCGGCGGTCGCGGGCGTCTCGGGGGCGGTCGCGGGCGTCTCGGGCGAGGTTCCGGTTGTCTCGGGGGAGGTCTCGCCGTCGTTCATCTCAAGCCCCTGTTCAGCCCGTGTCGGACTCCGCCGCATCCCTCGGCGTAGCCTCCGGTTCAGCTGCCGTTCCCGGTTCGTCCGGGTTTGCCGTGGCATTTCCAGCCTCGCACTACGACGCCTGGGCTGCGCCCGGAAGCTCTTGGCCGGTAGGCTTTCCGTGTGATCTTCAAGCGCATCGGAAACGGCCGGCCGTACCCCGACCACGGCCGGGAAAGCACCCGGCAGTGGGCGGACGTCGCGCCGCGCCCGGTCCGCCTCGATCAGCTCGTGACCACCAAGCAGCAGCTCGACCTCGAGACCCTGCTCGCGGAGGACTCGACCTTCTACGGCGACCTCTTCGCCCATGTGGTCAAGTGGCAGGGCGACCTGTATCTGGAGGACGGCCTCCACCGCGCGGTGCGGGCGGCGCTGCAACAGCGTCAGGTGCTGCACGCGCGCGTCCTCGAACTGGACTGAGCCCGCCGCGGAACGGGCGGTCCGGCGACCGCTTGGACCTTTCGGGTTCTGCTGGGCGGTATCCGATGATCATCCAGTAGGAAACACTGCCCGGGCGCACTACGCTGCGCCCATGAGCATGCTCACTCCCCCCGGCATGGGCGGGAAGTACCGGATCACGGGCAACAAGTACCCGCGGATGCGCAGGCCCCGGCGACACGGCAGGCTCGCGTTCCTGGCCGCCGCCTCCGTCGTCGTGCTCGGTGTGATCGGCTGGGGCACACTGCAGCTCATCGACGTCTTCACCGGCGGCGAGAAGGCCGCGGCGGCCGGCGGCAAGGCGCACTGCGCGACCGACGCGGCGGTCAAGTCGGCCTCCGCCCGGGCGAGTACGGCGCCGGCGCTGCCCAAGCCGGGCGCGATCACCGTCAACGTCCTCAACGCCACGCCCCGCGGCGGACTGGCCAAGCAGACCGCGGACGAGCTGAAGAAGCGCGGCTTCCGCATCGGGCAGGTGGGCAACGCGCCCAAGGAGTACGACAAGAAGATCAAGGGCGCGGGGGTCCTGGTCGGACCGGCCTCCGCCCTGAACACCTCGCTGCCCGTGCTGGGGACTCAGCTGCCGGGGGCGGAGCGGCGTACGGACATCCGTAAGGGGACCGACGTCGATCTGATCATCGGCACGGCGTTCCAGCAGCTCGCGCAGAAGCCGGCGGCGGACAAGGCGCTGGCGGCGCTGACCGCGCCGGCGCCGGTCGCTCCTAAGAAGGGGTGCTGAAGGGGTGCTGAAGGGGGCGGCTCGTGGCCGCCCCGATCGGCGGGGCTCGGACCGCGCGGTCCGAGCCCGGTCCGGGCGGTCCGGTTACTCCGCCGAGCCGTACATGCGGTCGCCCGCGTCTCCGAGGCCCGGGATGATGTAGCCGTGCTCGTTCAGGCGTTCGTCCACCGACGCCGTCACGACCGTGACCGGGGTGCCCGCCAGGTCGCGTTCCATGACCTCGACGCCCTCCGGGGCGGCCAGCAGCACCACGGCGGTCACGTCGTCGGCGCCGCGCTTGATCAGCTCCTGGATCGCCGCGACCAGCGTGCCGCCGGTGGCGAGCATCGGGTCCAGGACGTAGACCTGACGGCCGGAGAGGTCCTCCGGCATCCGCGTGGCGTACGTCGAGGCCTGCAGCGTCTCCTCGTTGCGGATCATGCCCAGGAAGCCCACCTCGGCGGTCGGCAGCAGCCGCACCATGCCGTCCAGCATGCCGAGGCCGGCCCGCAGGATCGGCACCACCAGCGGGCGCGGGTGGGACAGCTTGACGCCGGTGGTCTGCGCGACCGGGGTGGAGATGTCGACCTGCTCGGTCCGCACGTCGCGCGTCGCCTCGTAGGCGAGCAGGGTGACCAGCTCGTCGGCGAGCCGGCGGAAGGTGGCGGAGTCGGTGCGGCGGTCGCGCAGCGTGGTGAGCTTGTGAGCGACCAGGGGGTGGTCGACGACATGGAGACGCATGTGCCAACAGTAACCGGGCGCTGAGTGCCCCTGCCGCCCCTGGTCCCGGGCCGCAGGGCCCGCCGGCCCGGGGCCGGGCCGGTGTCGGCCCGCGTGCCAGCCGCCCCCCGTGCCGCCTCCCGGCCCGGGCCGCTGAATCGGTGCCGTCCGTACCGCCGTGTCGGTGCCGTCCGTGCCGCGGGGCCCGGCCGTCCTGCGCCGCCGGGGCATCAAACCCGCTGTCCGAGGGAAGGCGGGAGGGACGGACTGGGGTGATGAACCAATGCCTGACCGGCACTCCCGCAAGAATCGTCCGTCGCCGGGCACACAGCCCGGGACGGCGGACACACCGGACCCGGCGGCCCGCACACGGACCGCGACTCCCCCGCGGACGTCGGGGCGCGCACCGGGATCGGGGCGCGTACGGACCTCGGGGCGTCCGCGGACCACGGACCGCCCGCAGCCGACGGGCCGCGCCCCGAGAAACCCCGCGCCAGCGCAGGGCGGGCCCACAGAACAGGCCACGAAGACCGCCGGGGCGGGGGAGTCCGCCGGAGTGACGGAGACCGCCGGGACGGCGGAGGCCACCAGGGCGAGGGAGACCCCTGGGACCAGGCAGGGATCCAGGGCGGCTGACGTTTCCAGGGCCGGGAAGGCCGAGGCGGGGTCACTGCGAGCCGCAGGAGCCGCACAGGTCGCCGGGCCCCCGGAAGCCTCCGGGGCCGGGCGGGCCCCCGCGATGGCAGGCGACTCCGTCCCCTCGCAGCCCCTCGGCGCCGAGCCGTCTGCCGAGGCAACGCGGACGGTCGGCGGCACGCAGGCGGCCGACGGCACGCGGGTGCCCGGTGCCGTGCAGGCGCCCGAGGCCCTGGACGGTGAGGAGAGCGACGCCCAGCGTCGGCGTCGGCGCGCCCAGTTCCTGCGCGATCTCGCCGAGGCGCGCGAGCTGCGCGACCGCGTCCAGCCGCGCCGCGCCAAGGCCGCCCGGCTGCGGCACGCGATGCGGATGCGCACCTTCCGCTGGTAGCCCCCGGCCGACCGAGCCGCGCCACGCCGTCACGGCGACGCGCCTCCCACGGCAGCCACCTGCCGCTTCCGGCCCCGCCGGGCTTCTCGGACAGGCACCACCCACCCCCGGAGGCCACGCGCCACGGCCGCCCGGCCCCGCAGGAATGCGCCTGCATGAACGCGCCCCGCCCCCCAGAAGCACACGCCACGCCGCACGGCTGCGTGCCTCCCACCGGCAGACACCGGCCGCACCCGGCCACGCCAGGCACCTCGGACAGGCACGCACCGCCGACGGCCGCCCGCCACGCCGTGCGGACGCGCCTCGTCCAAGGGCCACGCCACGCGACACGGGCAGGCCCCCTTCTCTCCCCCTCCCAGACCACACCCGTCTCCCCCTCCCAGACCACACCGCCGATCACCCGCCGCGCCACGCAGGCTCCGCCCACGGCCGAAGGCCGGACGACGCCCCCGCCTTCGGGCCGGCGGACCCCGCTCGGAGGCCCCCGCGCCACGCCAGACGGACCTGTGACCTCCGGGCGGACCGGGCGGACGTGCGGGGGTGGCCGGGTGGGCGGCGCGCCGGGCGGCCGGGTGGTGCCACGCGGGGAAATGCCGACGTCCGCACGGGCGTTGCGCGGCGGCCGTGCGTGGCCGGCGGGCAAAGCCGCGTACGATCCGCAGGTGGCGGCAACGAGTGCGCTGGTGAGTCCTTCACCGGCGTACGGCAAAACAGCCGGACACAGGGTGCCGAAGACGTCCCCTGAAGGCCTTGTTTCTGCCACGATTCCGAGTGGGTGGGGCTCGGAGCCAGCTCTCCCCGCCCAGAACCTCCGCCGGGGGGACCCCCAACCGGCACGCCTATGACCAGTGGGAGAGTCACGGTGTACTTCGCCGCACTGCTCGCGCGCACCGAAGACGGGTGGGAAGCGAGCGACACAGAGCTCGACGATGTGGAGACGCTGTCCGACCTGGCAGACCTGGCCCGGGAGGCCTCGCCCGAGGACGACACCGTGCTCGTCCTCATCGAGCAGGAGGACGCGTGGTTCGGCGTCGTACGCGTGGACGGCGAGGACGACCCTCGTATCTACGTCTCGGACGCCGCGGCCGCGGCCCGCAGCTCGTACGGCGAGATCCTGCTCACCGACGAACTGCTCGGCCGGGAGCCCGGTGACGACGTCCCCGACCTGGACGCCCTCGACCTCGACGGCACGGAGGACGGCGAGCCCGCGTCCGCCGGTGACGACGAGGAGGAGGAGACCGGCTCGTCCGAGACCATCACGCACAGTCCGTTGGGCGACGGCCAGATCCTCGAGGACCTGGGCGTCACCGAGAAGGAGCTGCGCGCCCTGGACGCGGACGACGCGCTGAACACGATCGCCGAGTCCCTGGGCGCCTCGGAGGTCCTGGAGACCGTCCGCTGACCCCGCACACCCCGCACACCCCGAAGGAGCAACCGGAGACGTCCGGACCCCGGCCCGCGTCCGAGCCGGGGAAGGCGGCCACGCCCGGGATCGATCCCGGACCCGGCCCCGGTCTCGAAATCGGACCCGATCCCGGGCCCGATCCCGAATCCGGCCCAGGCCCCGGTCTCGAATCCGGCGGACCCGGCCCGGGACCCGGATTCGCCGATCCTGGAACGACCGTTCCGAACACGCCCACCTCAGCCCCCTCACCCTCACCCTCCTCGCCCTCACCCAGCCCACTCCCCGCACCCGACCCCGTACGGGACCCCTGGCGGGACGCCATGCGGCTCGCCCTCGCCGAGGCCCGGCGGGCGGTCGAGGGCGGTGACGTCCCCGTCGGCGCCGTCGTCCTCTCCGCCGACGGCGCCGTGCTCGGCGCGGGCCACAACGAGCGCGAGGCCACCGGCGACCCGACCGCCCACGCCGAGGTCCTGGCCATCCGGCGGGCCGCCGAACGGGTCGGCGAGTGGCGGCTGTCCGGCTGCACGCTGGTCGTCACGCTGGAGCCGTGCACGATGTGCGCGGGCGCCCTCGTCCTGTCCCGCGTCGACCGGGTGGTCTACGGCGCCCGCGACGAGAAGGCGGGCGCCGCCGGCTCGCTCTGGGACGTCGTACGCGACCGTCGCCTCAACCACCGGCCCGAGGTGATCGAGGGCGTGCTCGCCGAGGACTGCGCCGCGCTCCTCACCGAGTTCTTCCGCGCCCGCTGACACCCTGGCGAAGACGCCCCGCGACGGCCGGGGGAATTGGATTTCTGAGCACGGCCCACGTGCTGTAAGGTCTCCCTCGGTAGCGTGTCCGAGCGGCCGAAGGAGCTCGCCTCGAAAGCGAGTGTGGCGCAAGTCACCGAGGGTTCAAATCCCTCCGCTACCGCTCTTGAAGGGCCTCGTCCGATCGGACGAGGCCCTTTGTGCGATCATCTGCGATCATCGACAGCGCTCGGCTCGCAGCCGGCGACGACGCGACCGCCGGACAGGGCAAACCAGTGACAGGGGGAGGCCGCGATGGCGGTGAACGCCAAGAAGATCGTCGTCTATGCACTCGTGGTCTTCGCGCTCTATGTGATCATCACGGACCCGGCGAAGGCCGCCGACTACGTCCAGATAGGGTTCCAGGGCATATCGGACGCGGCCGGGGCCATCGGCGACTTCATGACCTGGGCCGCCAACGGAGGTAAGTGATGATCCGCCATCTGGTCCTCTTCAAGCTCAACGAGGGCGTCGAGCGCGACGACCCGCGCGTCGTGGCCGGCGCCGAGGCCTTCCGCGCACTCGGCGGCCAGATCGACGAGCTGCGCTTCTGGGAGTGCGGCTGGAACACCAGCGACCGCCCCATCGCCTACGACTTCGCGATCAACTCGGCCGTCGAGGACGCCGACGCGCTGAAGCGGTACCTGGAGCACCCGGCGCACCAGGCCGGGGTGGCCCTGTGGCGCGAGTTCGCCACCTGGGTGATCGCGGACTACGACTTCTGAGTCGTACGGCCGCGCGAGCACGCGGCCGGCCCCGCACCGGAGAGGATGCCCCCGGGCGCCCTGAAGAGGTGCGGGGCTTTGCCATGCCTTACCCGCCTTTTCCTCCCTCAACACGTGCATATGCGGTGCTTGAACACTCTGTGCCTGTCTTGTGATGCTATGACCGCTTTTGACGGATGAGTTGATCGATGAAGAGGTGGCGTTGACCGTGTCGGCCAGTACTGCGCCGCCCCAGGAAGAGGCTCCCGCCGAGGCCGCACACCCCGGGCCCGCCCCGGCCCCGACCGCCGCCCCCGCGCCGGCAGAGACGGAGAAGCCGGAACAGTCCGGGCAGCCCGAGAGGCTGGAGCAACCGGAGAAGCCGGAGAAGCGGCGCGGCGCCGACACCCGGGCCCTCACCCAGGTGCTCTTCACCCAGCTCAAGGAGCTGGAACCGGGCACCTCCGAGCACGCCCGCGTGCGCGGGGCGCTCATCGAGGCCAACCTCCCGCTGGTGCGCTACGCGGCCGGCCGCTTCCGCTCCCGCAACGAGCCGATGGAGGACGTCGTCCAGGTCGGCACCATCGGGCTGATCAACGCCATCGACCGCTTCGACCCCGACCGGGGCGTGCAGTTCCCGACCTTCGCGATGCCGACCGTCGTCGGCGAGATCAAGCGCTACTTCCGCGACAACGTCCGCACCGTGCACGTGCCGCGCCGGCTGCACGAGCTGTGGGTGCAGGTCAACAGCGCGACCGAGGACCTGACGACCGCCTTCGGCCGCTCCCCCACCACCGCCGAGATCGCCGAGCGGCTGCGCATCACCGAGGAGGAGGTGCTCTCCTGCATCGAGGCGGGGCGGTCGTACCACGCCACCTCCCTGGAGGCGGCCCAGGAGGGCGACGGGCTGCCCGGACTGCTCGACCGGCTCGGCTACGAGGACCCCGCCCTCGACGGCGTCGAGCACCGCGACCTCGTCCGCCATCTCCTCGTCCAGCTCCCCGAGCGCGAACAGCGCATCCTCCTGCTGCGCTACTACAGCAATCTGACGCAGTCACAGATCAGCGCGGAGCTGGGCGTCTCCCAGATGCACGTGTCCCGGCTCCTGGCACGCAGCTTCCAGCGACTGCGATCCGCAAACAGGATCGAGGCGTAACCTTCACGAGCGATTCGCTCACCAGGACAGATCCCGACAAGCACGGTCCGACTGATCGTCAGACCCCGTTCTGCCAGGGCCGTTTCGTGAATCGGATGTCGACATGTCACTACGGCGCGTTGCCGACATGTGACATTCTGCGGGAAGCGCGTTTGCCGTGGCTCCGGCTCCGGTATTCAGGTGAGGGCTGAGGTTCTCCTCGTCGAGGAGCCCGGCCGAGACCGTCCCGCGACCCAGAGGGGGTGGCATGTCCGCAGAACAGGGCAGCTCCGAGGTGCTGACGCTCAGCAAGAGCGAGGCCCCTTCCCCGGCGCTCGAGCCGATCGACGCCCTCGACGACGTGGCGGCTCTCGAGGCCGCGCCGGACCCGGCCCCGGTGCTGGAGGCTCCGGAGGCCATCGACACCCGCACCCTGTCCCGCTCCCTGTTCCTGCGGCTCGCCGCGCTGGAGGAGGACAGCCCCGAGCGTGCCTACGTCCGGGACACCCTCATCGAGCTGAACCTCCCCCTCGTCCGCTACGCGGCCGCCCGCTTCCGCTCGCGCAACGAGCCGATGGAGGACATCGTCCAGGTCGGCACCATCGGTCTGATCAAGGCGATCGACCGCTTCGACTGCGAACGCGGCGTGGAGTTCCCGACCTTCGCGATGCCGACCGTCGTCGGCGAGATCAAGCGCTTCTTCCGCGACACCTCGTGGTCGGTGCGGGTGCCCCGGCGCCTGCAGGAGCTGCGGCTCGCGCTCACCAAGGCCAGCGACGAGCTGTCGCAGAAGCTGGACCGGTCGCCCACCGTCGCCGAACTCGCCGCCGTGCTGGGCGTGTCCGAGGAGGACGTCGTCGACGGCCTCGCGGTCGGCAACGCGTACACCGCCTCGTCCCTCGACTCCCCGGCCCCCGAGGACGACGGCGGCGAGGGCTCCCTCGCGGACCGCCTCGGCTACGAGGACTCGGCGCTGGAGGGCGTGGAGTACCGCGAGTCGCTCAAGCCGCTGCTGGCCAAGCTGCCGCCCCGGGAGCGGCGGATCATCATGCTGCGCTTCTTCGCCAACATGACCCAGTCGCAGATCGGCGAGGAGGTCGGCATCTCGCAGATGCACGTCTCCCGGCTGCTCACCCGGACCCTGGCGCAGCTGCGGGACGGGCTCATCTCCGACTGAGACCCCGCGGCGCCCACCGCGGGCGGGCACGACTCATGGCCGCCGATGCGCTCTCCTGGCGCGTCGGCGGCCGTCGTCCGTCCATACGTCCGTACAGAGGTTTACGTCTGTACGGAGGCCCGGGTCAGGGGGCTCCGGTCGCGCCTCCTACTTGAGCGCCAGCCACGCGACGACCGCGACGATCACCACGGCGACGACGACACCGACGATCAGGCCGATGCGCGGGCCGGAGGAGGTCTGCGGCTGCTGCCGGCCCTGGGGGGCGGCCTCGTCGACGAACGCGCGGAACATCTGGGTGCTGCCGGCGGGGTCGTAGTTGCCCTGGGGGCCCTGGGTGTTAGCCATGGCCCGAGACCCTAGCGAAGACGCCGGCCGCTGCCCAAGTGGGGGTGTGCTCTTCCTCGCTTGATTTCTACCCCAGTTGGGGTGAACGTCCCTGGGGGCTGCCGCCCCCAGACCCCGCCTTCGGCCTGAACGGCCTCGTCCTCAAACGCCGGACGGGCTGGACACGCGCCCGCGCCCTCCAACGTGCCGTATCGGCCTGGACGGCCTCGTCCTCAAGCGCCGGACGGGCTGGCGATGCGCGTCCGCGTCCTTCGCCGTGCCCGTGATCACGCGTCACCTCTCTCCACCTGCGGGTTTACACCCGCAATACTTGCCTTTGCCAAGTTTTTGCGCCAGCAGACCTCTGTTTGTTTGCCTGCAGCAACCAACCGATCGTATGGTTGCCCCAAGCAACGATTACGGGAGGTGTGATGGCCGAGCGGGCGCAGTACGAAGAACTGGCGCGTCAGCTCAGTGCCGTAGGCGCCGTGAAACGGGACATGGGGCGGATCCTGCCGCCCGACTGCCCGGCCGGCTCCGCCGCCGCGCTGACCCTGATCGGCCGCCACGGCGACATGCGCATGAGCAAGCTCGCCGAGCTGCTCGCCGTGGACATGTCGGTGACCAGCCGGCATGTCGCGCACATCGCCGCACGCGGCTGGATCGAGCGGCTGCCGGACCCGGCGGACAAGCGTTCGCGCATCCTGCGCCTGACGCCCGCCGGGGTCGACCAGCTCGCCGAGCTGTCCCGGCGCACCACGCACCTGTTCGCGGAGCGGCTGAGCGACTGGACCGACGACGAGGTCGGCCAGCTCATCCGGCTGATGGGCCGGCTGCGCGACAGCTTCGGCGACTGCCGGTCCACCCCGGTCCGGCTGCCCGCGCCCATGGCCGAGCAGCCCGCGACCACGGCGACCGCATCCGCGCCCGCGGCCACGGCGCCGCCGATCCCGTAGTCACAACAGACCACCCGTACACCCGCAAGCACGTAAGTAAAGGAAGCCCATGGCAACGACCACACCAGCCGGTGTGCGGGCTCACGCCAAGCGTGGGGGAGACTCCCCGGGCGACGCTCCGATGACGCACCGGCAGATCATGGAGGCGCTCTCCGGGCTGCTGCTCGGCATGTTCGTGGCGATCCTGTCGTCCACGATCGTCTCCAACGCCCTGCCGAAGATCATCGGCGACCTCGGTGGCGGCCAGTCCGCCTACACCTGGGTGGTCACGGCGGCCCTGCTGTCGATGACCGCGGCCACTCCCCTGTGGGGCAAGCTCGCCGACCTGTACAGCAAGAAGGCGCTCGTCCAGATAGCCCTGGTCATCTACGTCGTGGCGTCGATGGCGGCCGGTCTCTCGCAGAACCCCGGCATGCTGATCGTCTGCCGCGTGGTCCAGGGCATCGGCGTCGGCGGTCTGTCCGCGCTGGCGCAGATCGTCATGGCCGCGATGATCTCCCCGCGTGAGCGCGGCCGCTACTCCGGTTACCTGGGCGCCACGTTCGCCGTCGCCACCGTCGGCGGCCCGCTGCTCGGCGGCGTCATCACCGACACCTCCTGGCTCGGCTGGCGCTGGTGCTTCTACGTCGGCGTGCCGTTCGCGGTGATCGCCCTGATCGTGCTGCAGAAGACCCTGCACCTGCCCGTCGTGAAGCGTCAGGTGAAGGTCGACTGGCTCGGCGCGTTCCTGATCTCCGCGGCCGTGTCGCTGCTGCTGATCTGGGTCACCTTCGCCGGTGACAAGTACGACTGGATGTCGTGGCAGACCGCCGCGATGGTCGCCGGTTCCGTCGTCCTCGGCGCGCTGTTCGTGCTGGTCGAGTCGAAGGCCGCCGAGCCGATCATCCCGCTGCGGCTGTTCCGCAACCGCACCATCACGCTGGCGTCGCTCGCCTCGCTCTTCGTGGGCATCGCGATGTTCACCGGCACCGTCTTCTTCAGCCAGTACTTCCAGCTGGCCCGCGACAAGTCCCCGACGATGTCCGGCGTCATGACGATCCCGATGATCGGTGGCCTGTTCATCTCCTCCACCGTCTCCGGCCAGTTCATCACCCGTACCGGGCGCTGGAAGGCGTGGCTGGTCAGCGGTGGCGTCCTGGTGACGGCCGGTCTCGTCCTGCTCGGCACCATCCGGTACGACACGGACTACTGGAAGATGGCCATCTTCATGGCCCTGCTGGGTCTCGGCATCGGCATGATGATGCAGAACCTGGTGCTGTGCACGCAGAACCAGGTGGAGCCGAGCGACCTCGGCTCGGCCAGCTCCACGGTCACCTTCTTCCGCTCCCTCGGCGGTGCGGTCGGCGTCTCCGCGCTGGGCGCCGTGATGGCCAACCGGATCACCGACTACGTCAAGGACGGCCTGGCCGACCTCGGCCCTAAGTACGCGCAGCTCGCCGGCGGTTCCGGCTCCGGCAGCGGCACCATCCCGGACATGGACGCGCTGCCCGCCCCGCTGCGCACCGTCATGGAGAGCGCCTACGGGCACGGCATCGCCGACATCTTCATGATCGCGGGCGGCATGGCGGCGATCGCCTTCCTGATCACGCTGTTCATCAAGGAGGTCCCGCTGCGCACGAAGGGCGCGCTGGCGCAGGGCGCCGAGGGCGAAGCCGCCCCGGTGGACCCGGCCGCGGCTCCGGCCGTCGCCGAGGCGCAGACCCAGGCCCCTATCGCCGAGGCCGCCGTGTCGGACACTTTCACTCCCGCGGGTGAGCGGGTGCCGAGCTGGGCCGGTGCGGACTCCGGCGCCGAGGCGGGCCCGCAGGGCGCGCAGCGTCTGGCCGCGGTCGCGACCGTCGCCCCCGAGGGTGCGGGTGCGGGTGGTGGGATTCCGGTGCGCGGGTTCGTGCGC